>CALLRP010000027.1 GCA_938014335.1 uncultured bacterium | reverse complement strand
TGGTAGCCGTAAAAGATTTCATAGTGGAAAAAAATAAAATCGTTTGGGTCCCATTAGGAAAAGGATGGGTACCTGTAAAAGAACTACTGGATATAATACTTAAACAAGGTAACTTCAAAGGGCCTATCTCTATTCAGATGGAATATGAAACAAAAACTGAAATTGAAAAATTAGATTACATTAAAAACTCAGCGGAGATAATAAAAAATATCATTCAAAAATAACAATTAGGAAACAAAGAAAGGGAATATTATGTTCTATTCAGGTATCAGTGATGAAGCAGGGAAATCCATTCAAAGACAAATACAAGCCCATAAAGAATTGGGTTGGTCTCACATGGAACTGCGTATGGTAGATGGAATTAACTTTACGCAAGTTTCAGAGGTAACCTTTCAATTTGTTAAAGATGAATTGGAAAGAAATCAAATGAAGGTATCGTGCTTTGCAAGCGCCATTGCTAATTGGGCTCGTCCTATCACATGCGACCCTCAGGTTGACATTGAGGATTTAAAAAATGCAATACCCCGAATGCATCAACTTAACACAAAATTTATTCGTGTAATGAGCTATCCAAACGACCCGAAACATCCTCTTGATGAAAATGAATGGAGAAAAGAAGCGATACGGAGGATGAAAGTATTAGCCCATATGGCAGAAGATGGAGGAATTATTCTCGTTCATGAAAACTGTAGTGGTTGGGGAGGTTTATCTGCGGAGAATAGTAATATCCTGCTGGGAGAAGTTAACAGCCCGGCGTTAAAAGTAGTATTTGATACCGGAAATCCCGTTACTTATGGACAGGATGCATGGGATTATTATTTAAATGTAAAAAAGGATATTGTATATGTTCACATAAAAGATGCGAAAAAGATAAATGGAGAGGATATATATTGCCTCTGTGGTGAGGGTGATGGTTATGTTCCTGAAATTATTATGGATTTATTACAATCAGGGTATGATGGAGGATTTTCCATTGAACCTCATCTTGCAGCAATTATTCACACAGGACAACAGGCTGAAAGTGAAGAACAATTATATAACTCATATATTCAATATGGTAAAAAACTAATGGAAATAGTTAATACTATAATGAGTAATCTATAAAAATAATTTTTTGACAATAATTAAGTATAAGGAGAATAGACTATGTCAATGACAAAAGTGCGAGAAGTAATCGCAGCAATTGTGGCTATTCTGCTTGTCCTCATTATGGCAGGTGTAGGTGCTACTATGGCAGGATGGAATATACCCGTGTTAAGTAATATTGTAAAAAAATTAATGGGTAGTTAGCATTCTATAAACTTTCTTTTGTGAGTTCATACATAACAAGACCACTTGGAATTTTAGGAAAGAAATAAGTAGCTTTTTGCGGCATAAATTCTCCGTTATCTGCACATTTTTTAATAATTTCAGGGCATATAGGATTTATTAAAAATGCCATTTCCGCTTTTTCTTTTTCCACCATTTCTATACAACGAAAAGGATTTGTTTCGTAAATCAATTGAACATTGGGTTCTAATTTTAAGATTTCCTCAAATATAACTTTATGGAGGATATAAACATTCACCTCATGTAGAGCTCTCGTTTTTTCTCTACATAACTTTTTATAACCTTCCTCATTAATTTCTATTAAAAACCTGCCTTTATTTTTAATTATCAGTCCAAAACAATGTGAATATTTTTTATTATTGTTATATTCACACTCTTTCTGTTTTTGTAACACATAATCTACAGGATTATTTTCCACACGTGTGATATTAAAATATTTTCCCATCTCACTAAAAAATGTGTCATAGTCTATATCCGTAATATTATTAATGACACGATGAGGTGCATATATAAGTAAGCCGGGATCTTCAAAGGCAACAAAACCTGTTAATACATATTGATACGGTTCAATATTTATATCTTCCTTTTTCTTCTCTTCTAACACTTTTTTCGCTGTTTGGAAACGGTGATGCCCATCTGCAATATATAATGTTTTATTTTCAAATAGTTGTGTTATTTCCTCGTTCCATTCTGTTTGCCATAGTTCATTTAAAACTCCATCTATTGTTACAACACTAATGTCCGGTGGTTTATTGTTATTTTTAACATATTTTATAAAACATTGTTGTAATATTCTTTCTTTATCCGAGAAAATAAAAAAGACAGGACTTAGTTGTGCATTCGTTGTATGTATCAAAGCCTTTCTATCTTCTACGGGTTTATTAAATGTTCTTTCGTGGGGTAAAATTTGTGAACTATTTTCCTTTTCTTCAGGTATCTTGGTAAGAGCTAAAAGAGCCAACCTTTCCATTTGAATACCTCGAATATCTGTAAACCTCTGTTTGAGCCAATAAGCACTCGTTTGTCTTTCTCGAACAAGAATATTTTCTCTCTGCCATTTTTTTAATAATTCACTGGCTTTTTCATATTTTGTCTTCGATAAATCTTCTACGGGTAAATCTATATGGACAAAGTTATACTCACTTCTTTTTGCTAAATCTTCCCTAATTTCATGGGTTATTATGTCGTAAGGCGGAGTTATAACATCACTGAAATCAACTATCTTACCCGCATTATATCTCAACGCCCGAAATCCTCTAACTAATGGCATAAAAAAACCTCTTTGTTATTAATTTTTTTTGGGAATTGTGATGATATTATATTACTCTGCATTAATATTTTTCTAAAAAGTCTTTTTATCAAACCTAACATTAAATTTTTCTTTTATATAGAGTAATATAGAAATCATCAAGATGCATATAAAAACCGCCAAAGTAATATAATCTATAAGTAGTTCGTTAAAATCATATCCCGTCATTTTATCAAATATATATTTAATAAAAGATATGGGTAAATTCTCTTCCTGTAGTGACATTTTTACCCTCCAATGAATATCTGTAAGAAAGCAATATCCAAATCCATAGAATAATCCTAAAACAAACCATGATATAGCAATAATACATACTAATATAAAATGTACTTTCCTTGTCTTTTTGGAAATCCAACCTAAAATAAAAAATAGTATTAAACTCCCATGAATGATAGTCAAGAATACATCTAAGAATTGGAGCCAAAGCATTTTTTATTCTCACTTATAATGAGTAACTAATTTCTCTCTCAAGTTTCCACATGCTCCATTACTCATCAGTGTAATTACAGCGTCTTCTTTAACATTTGTAATTAAATACTCCAATATATCATCATAATTTTTTGATTGATGACTTTTTTTGCCTTTTTCTTTTAATTCTCGTATTAAGGTTTCCTTATCTAATCTCTTTTCAATAGGTATTTTTTCCTCTCTATAAATAGGCGTTAACCAAATTTCATCCGCAACAGAAAGGGATTCCATAATTTCATTTTGAAATATATTTGTAACAGTAGTATTGGAACGAGGCTCAAATATAACTATGAGATATTTACCCTGATATTTCGTTCTTAATGCCTTTAATGTTTCCTGTATAGCAGTTGGATGATGCGCAAAATCATCTATAAATATTTTGTTCTCTATTTCTAAAAAAACTTCTTGTCTTCTACGAACACCTTGGAATCCTTCCACCCCGTCAACAATACTTTTTGTAGATACACCCAAAGAATGGGTCACTGCCACTGCACATAGAATATTTAATGCGTTATGAATTCCAAAAAGACCCGTTCGTAAAACACATAATTCTTTCTCCTTTTTGAAAATATACAACTTCATTTTCTCTGGTGTCTCATCTATTTCTAATTTAACCCTCCAATCCAACCCTTCGGAAAGCCCATATAACTGACACGGAGATAAACTATATTTTTCTAAAATACGAGCATGATTTTCTCCACACAATAATATTTCTCCGTTAGAAGGAACACTCCTTAGTAATAGTTGGAAAGATTTTTCTATTTCTTGTAGACTACTATAAATATCACTATGGTCATATTCGAGAGATGTCACAATTAAAATCTGGGGCAGATAATGAAAAAATTTAGCCCTTTTATCAAAAAATGCAGTATCGTACTCATCACCTTCTATTACAAAATATGAGCCTTCTTTTCCCAAATATGCGGGAATCTCAAAATTTACAGGAAAACCTCCAATTAAATAACCCAGATCATAACCCGCATATTTCAAAATCCATGCAATCAAAGAGGTCGTCGTTGTTTTCCCATGTGTCCCTGTAACCACAATAGGATTTCTCCTAAATAAAACATTCTGTTTCAACCACTCCGGCAAACTGAAATATGGAATATGGTTATTCAATACTGCCTCTACTTCATCGTTACCCCTGCTCAAAGCATTTCCTATAATCACATAATCGGGGTTCCATTCTAAATTTTTAGCGTTAAATCCCTCATAAATCGGAACATCTAATTTTTTAGCCAATATAGATGTTGGAGGATACAATGGATTATCACTACCCCTTATTTCATGTCCCAATTGTTTTGCGATATAGGCACCCCCAATCATAGCCGTTCCCCCTATGCCTATAAAATGTATTTTTGCCATTTATACAAATACCTTCAATAAAAATCTATTTTGTGTATTAGTATAGAATATGCTCCTATTTTATTGCCATCTAAGGGGGAAAAAAAGAGATAGATTAATCCATTAATTGTAGTATAGAATGGACACTTACGGTATTCCGCATTGTGGGGCTGAATTAAATTTGTATAACCTTACCGTGATAAATTAGAAGATACATTGGCGGGACGAGGTTTTAAACCGAGAATTTGACGGGAGATTTCTAAACATTTGGGACAATAGGTATGTGTAACCTGTGTGTAAATTTTTGTCGTTTTAATCCATTCATTTGTCTCACGGTCGAATATTTTTTTACATACACAACATTGAGTAACCATAGTAGACTTCCTTGTCATTGTAAATCTTTTAGTTCCTTCTATATAATGTATCGGCATCTTAAATATAAAACTTTAATAAAATTTTTTATATTATTGATATTCAAGTTTATAATTGGAGTTTTACGAATGAATAAAGATAAATTGCTTGATTTTAACATCGACAAAGAGGGCGATGTTTTTGAATTACTCATTAATCTGGCTCGTTATTTACGAGGTCCCGAGGGATGCCCATGGGACCGAAAACAGACCTGCCTGGATTTTGCAAAATATGCAAAAGAGGAATGTGAAGAGTTCATAGAAGCGCTGGAAAATGGTAAATCTGAGGAAATTAATGAAGAGTTTGGGGATACATTATTCATACTCATTGCTTCAGCTGTTGCAGGTGAAGCAGAAGGGAAAATGAGGTTATCCGAAGCATTAAAAAGTGCCCATCGAAAAATGATACGCAGGCATGAGCATGTTTTCGGCGAAAAAAAGGCAGTTACCGAAGAGGAAGCATGGAATTCTTGGCACAAGATAAAAGAAGCCGAGAAAAAAAATAAATCTATTTAATTCATCTTTTAATTTCAGGTAAACTCGCCGCTGCAATAGATTGCCCCACTCTTCTATTCTTTTCGTCAGGTAATTGTACATTAATCTTCTCATTTATCTCTGGAAACTCTGTTTTTAATACCTTTTGACACTCCTCTAACATGATAGGACCGCCACTGCCGGAGGTACAGCGTCCTAAAATAAGAACATGCTTTATATCATAAAAATCGCTGTAATGAGCAAGTGTGTAGCCCAAATAAACGCCCATTGTTTGCCAGATTTTAACAACCTCAGGATTGCCTTTTTCTAACTCATCCTGTATCAATTTTAATTTCTCTGCATCTGTTATATTATCTGGAATTTTTATACCTGCCTTTGGAGCCAGTCGGAACACGCACTGTTGTGAAAAATAATTGGCCCCTACACCTCTATCTCCGGACCATTCTTCTACGGGAGCCTCTGGATTATAATCCACAGGAGCAAAAGCGAGTTCATTAAGCCAATCGGTAATATTCCCTGCCGGTGTAACATATCCACCCGCTTCACTTGACCCCATGGCAATACCTAAAACTGCATTATCACCCATAGACATAGAACCGGCTAACGCAGTAACTTCTCCATCATTTACGACTACAAGAGGAACACCTAATTCTTTAGACATTCGGTTAAACAATTCATGAACTTCATTGAAGCGTTCCTTGGGAACTCCCCTAAACAAAGAGGCTATCATAGCCCGATTATTAACATATACGCCCGCAGCACTTCCCCCAACAGCATCTAATCTCGGCATTTTTGATGCAGCGGTTTTTATCGCTGTCATAATTTCATTATAGTGATAATTAGGGTCGGATTGTTTACGAGGTTCCCAAATAGTTTCTTCACTATATACCACTTCTCCGTCGATAACTGCGGAAGCTTTGCGGTCCGAGGCTCCCAAATCAAACCCAACCCGACAACCATCCATGTGACGGCCCAAACGCTGAGATGTCTCACTCGGCGGAGGAACTTCTTCTTCTGATTTATAGGATACTATTGTAAACTCATTTTCATAAACATCCTCTCCCATAAATTTATAATCAAAGGCTCTGACTCCCTGGGGCGAATAAACCTTTCTTAGGTATTCTATTAAAGGTTGCGGGGCATAGATATGTATTTTCCATCCACCTTTTTGCCAGAGTAAAAACTTTAGTATCCTTTCAATATAGAAAAAACTTGATTCAAATAGGGGATGTTCTTCTGAAAAAATTTTTGTTTCAAAACAAGAAACAGAATTATTCAATCGTTCTAAAGCAATAATAACCTTTTCCGCATCTTTTGCTTCTGCAACTTTCTTTTTGAACTGGTCATTCACTAATTTTGGAGGAATAAAGTTAGGGTCCATAGAAGGTATAATTTTGGGGTTTACTAACATCCAATCCAAATTCATTTCCCATCTCCTTTATTTACATTTTCATTTCCAAATTCTTTTATCTTCTCCAACTTTCTTAAACACAAAAGAGTAGAACCTAATGCCACAGCATCATCCCCTAATTTACCAATCTCTATAATTACTTTTTTCCTCAAAAAGGGCATAGCATGTTCTTTAACAGCCTTTTGTATTTCCTCCTCATATATTTTCCCTAAGGCTTCTATAAGCCCACCCCCCAAAATAACTAATTCCGGACTCAATATGTTTATGAGATTGGCAATAGCAACACCTGTCAAATAAGCCGCTTTTCTAACTATATTTTCTACTTTCTTTTCACCATTCTCAATAACTTCAGCTATGATACTACTTCTAATCTTGGATATATCTGTTCCCACTTTCTCATATAAATATTCTGATTCCCCCCTCAAAATTAGTGCAGATATCTCTTTCATTATTGCAATTCTCGAAGCTAATGCTTCTAAACACCCTCTTTTACCACATCCACATAACGGACCATCTATCTGCATTGTCATATGTCCGATTTCACCCGCACCACCACTTGCTCCATGTACAATTTTTCTATTTATAATTAGCCCTCCCCCAATGCCCGTTCCCGGAAAAACACCAACAACATGTTTTGCATCCTTATTATTACCTAAAAGCCATTCCGCATAGGTTCCTAAATTCACATCATTATCTAAAAAAACAGGTACTGAAAAATGTTCCATCAATATATCTACAATTGCAAAATCTTTCCAACCAAGATTAGGTGTGTTTATAATAATTCCATTTTTTGTGTCCACAGGTCCTGGAGCACCTACACCAATACCGATAATTTTGGGACTTCCTGCTTTTTGTATGGATTCTTCTATCGTTTCGATAATTCTTTCCGCAGGTTTTATATCCTTTGCCCAACCCTTTGTTTTTTTTCTACATCTTGAAACAATTTCAAATTTATTATTAACAACAACAGAAAGTATTTTTGTCCCTCCAATGTCTATACCTACAATACATTCATCTGATTTCATAACTTAATCCTTGTTATAATATTTAAGTGGATTATTAACTAAATGTACTATTAATTATACAAACAATGAGAGGGGTAAAAATACTATTTTGCTCTGACCATTTCAGTCAATTTCATTCCATATTCAAATACCCCTTTATTTTGTTCATGTACTTTCTTAGGCAAATTAGAATATATAGCTTTCTGCCAACAATCAAAAGGGATATCCAGATAGTTGCTTAAAGCACCTAACAGGCAAATATTAAAGTTTTTCTGATTAACAGGCAAATATTTTTCTTCATTTAAAAGGGATAAATCGTTACTTTCACCTATAATTAACGAAGTATCTATAACCACACCTACAGGTTTTAAACGGTATAGATTATTTTCAATTTCATCGGGATGCATAACCACAAGGAAATCAGCTTCACCATCCGGGACCATAGGGCTATATACTTTTAGTCCAAAACGAACATCACTGGATACCGACCCTCCTCGTTGACTCATCCCATGGATTTCACTTTTTCTAACATCATATCCCGCAAGAAAAGCGGCTTCTGCTACAATATTGGAAGATAATATGACGCCTGTTCCACCGATACCGGCTAATACAATATTAATTACATCCTGTTGGTGCATTTGATTGCTCTCCTACTGATTGTGTAACTTCACTTTTTTGTTGTTTTTTTCTTAACAATGCACATGTCTTACGAATGACAATTAAATTCGTTTTATTATTTACAAGTGCTTCTTCTATAGCCTTTTCAAGAACTGAGACACGGTCTGTAACAACAATATTTTCCACTCCGATAGCTCGTGCAACTTCTTCAATAACAACTTGATTTGTAGGTTCATGACTCAATTTCTTCCCCGTCCCTGGATGTTCTTGCATACCTGTCATGGCAGTAGTATTATTGTCAAGAACAATCACAACATGTCCCGTGGCAGGCGGATTATAAACCATTTCTACAATTCCGGGAATACCGCTGTGAATGAAGGTGCTATCTCCAATAACACTTACCACTCTTTTGGCTTCCTCCGGTGGTAAGGAATGTCTTAAACCCAAACCGACGGTAATACTTGCTCCCATACAAACACAAGAATCCATCGCCTGGAAAGGAGGTAATACACTCAGCGTATAACAACCAATATCTCCTGTTACTATACAATTCATCTTTCCTAATAAAGTAAATGTGGCTCTATGAGGGCATCCATCACATAGTCGCGGCGGACGACCTCTCTTTATAGGTGGTTCTGGGGATGTATCGCATCTTAAAATCCTTCGTACTCTGTTCACATTAAGTTCCCCGAAACGATACATTTCCGGTTTTTCTTCTACCTGGATACCATAATATCGGCAATTTTCAACTAAATAGGGATCTCCCTCCTCAATCACTATACATTTCTCATGTTTTTGAACAAAATTTCGAACCTTTTCTTCAGGGAACGGGTAACACATCCCAATTTTTAACACCGATGCACCGGGTTCGGCTTCCAATACATGAAGATATGAAACTCCGGAGGTTATTATACCCCGTTTTCCAGATTTTATTACTTCTTTATTCAGATTACTCGTTTCATTCCACTTTTTTATTTTTGCTAATTTTTCTCGTAACCTTCTATGAGCTGGTCTTGCATATCCCGGTATCATAACCCTTCCGGGCTTATCAGGATTATATTTCACAGGTAAAATGGGGGTATACTCCTTTTCATCATATTCTACAATCGACATTGAGTGGCAAACCCTCGTAGTAGGCCTTAAAATTACGGGTAATTTCCATTCTTTTGAAAGTCGTATTGCTTCCCAAAAGAAATCATAACATTCCTGGCTATCACAGGGCTCTAACATCATGACCCCGGCAGAACGGGCATAGTTCCGATTATCCTGTTCGTTCTGACTGGAATGCATATCCGGGTCATCTGCTGAAATAATCACTAAAGCCCCTTCTACCCCCGTATAGGCTACAGTAAAAAGTGGGTCTGATGCCACATTAAGCCCTACATGTTTCATAGTAACCAGAGCATTTCCTCCGGCAAAAGCGACACCTATACCTACCTCCAGGGCTACTTTTTCATTTGGACACCATTGTGCTTTACCCCCAAATTCTGAGAAATACTCTAAAATTTCAGTCGATGGGGTTCCGGGGTATCCCGTTCCTAAAGTAACGCCCGCATGAAGTGCCGATAACGCAATTGCTTCATTCCCAAACATTAACTTCTTCATAAATACTACTCCAAATGTACAACACTTTAAGTTTCAAAAAATATTATAAAGGTTTTATTATATTAAATTTTGTGCAAAACTTTAAAAATTTACTCTTTTTACCATCTTACTTCTATTATTGACTTAAACTCTCAAAAAAACATTTATTGGCTTTTTGTGTTAAATGTTATATAATTATGTAAATATTTCAAAAGAACAAAATGAAATTTTTTTATTTTTAGAAATGTTTTGAAAACATGAAAATCCTTCTTATTAGTGTCCAAAAAAATCTTAACAATTTAAATCTAAAACTTTTGCATAGTCTACTCCGAAGCAAGAATTATGATTCCACTTTGCTATATATAAATCGCTTCATGCCTGAAAATAAAAAGTTATTTCAAGCATTAGAAAGTTTCGTTAGAGACTTAAATCCGAGCTGGGTGGGAATTACTCTAACCGCTTCGGAGTTCACTTCTGCTCGAGATATTTCTCTTTTTCTCAAAAGCAAATTTGATTCATTTCCGGTAATTTGGGGAGGGATATATCCTACATGCGTTCCTCATAAATGTGCTGAATTTGCGGATTATTTATGTATTGGCGAGGGCGAAAAAACAGTTGTAGATGTTTGTGAAGCACTTACAACTGAAAAATCACTTAAAAGTGTAAACAATTTAGCCTGGTTGGAAGGTAAGGAAATAGTAAAAAATCCTCTCAATCCACCAATTGACGATTTAGACTCACTCCCTTTCGTTCCCCGATTGGCTCCTAATTCATTTTTGCTATTTAAAGACAAGGTAGAACCCTTAAGTCCTAAACTTTACATAAAGCATAGTGCATTTCGAGGGGGAATTTATAGAATTGTCAATTCTCGTGGATGCCCTTATCAATGTACTTTTTGTGTCAATTCGATATTCCCACAGTTGTATTCCTGCTGGAAGACACGCTGGCCTAAACCGGAACGCATCGTGGATGAGATATATGCAGGGGTAAATGAAAATTTACCGTTAGCATTTGTGTCTATTATGGATGATAATTTTTTTGCTCATAGAATGGAGTACTTAGAAAAATTCTTTAGTCTATATAAGCAAAAAGTCAACCAACCTTTTATAGCGTTCAGTTCTCCTAATTTTATAACTGACGAGAAACTATCAATTGCTGTGGATGCGGGTTTAGCCTCTATACATGTAGGACTTCAAACAGGTAGTGAACGGTCTGCTAAAGAAATATACAAACGAATAGGCTCGCCAAAACGATATAAACATATGGCTGAATTAGTTCATAAGTATCCTATTGTGCCTTACTATGATGTTATTTGTGATAATCCTCTTGAAACAGAAGAAGATGAAATTCAAACTATTAAAATGTTATCAGAACTACCCAAACCTTATTTTTTCCTTCTTTTCTCACTAACTTTGTATGAAGGCACTCAACTAAGAAAAGATATTGAAAAAGTGGCTCCCGAATATCTTCATGACGACACACAGAGGGATTTCCTAATTACAAAGCCCACCCCTATCAATATACTTAAACATTTAGCTACCATTTATCCCAAATCCTATTTAGATTTTCTATTGGCACACTATTTAAAAAAACCCTCTTCGTTTTATACAAAATTTCTCATAAGAATAAGTAATTTTTTTGGTTTATACATATTCCAGCCCTTGTTATACATCTGGATGTTACTTCGATTTAATAGATATTCTCTCACGAAAACATTGAAATCGCTTCCATTATTTTTTGATATAAGAGCATTTCATATTTTTGGGCACTTTCACTCTCAAAAAGATACTACATTGGAATAAGTATTCTATGACATATCGTGTTCTTAAACTACTAAATGTTTCAGTTATTCTACTGTATTTTTCGCTTACTTATTGTTATTCGGAGCCCCCAAAATCTATCGGTGTAGTGTCTTCAAAGGAGAAACCAACAAAAGTTTTTATAATTCTTTTTGATGCACTCCGTCCTGACCACATGTCCTGTTATGGTTATGATAGGAAAACTACACCTTTCATAGATACATTAGCTTCGGATGGCGTTATTTTTGAAAATCATTATACTCAGGGGCTTATTACTTTTTTTTCCATACCGACGATATTGTATTCAAGATACTTCCCCCCTATGCTACATGAATCCCTTGATTCAATCGAATGTAGAAGACAACCGGATAATTATGAAAAACTCATAACAGAAATATTCAGGGACAACGGCTACCGTACTCTGTTTATAACTACACATTCTTGGTTTTCAAAGGACAGCCCTTTAGTGCGGTCATTTGATGAGTCAATCCTGGTTCAATCCGATTCGGATGCAGTTCCAAGTTTTGGAGACCTAAATAAACACCTATTTCCATGGTTAGAGAAAAACAAAGATGAGAATTTTTTTGTGTATATCCACGTGGTAGATACTCACTTTCCACATCTCCTTTCCCCTCCCTACGATAAATGGGTTACGGAAGAATTGAAGAACAACATTCCTGAAAATAGAAGAAAAGAACTCGCTCTTGGAATAAATGAGAGAGATATATTAAAGCCACTAACTTCTTATGAAGTTGGTTTTCTAAATGCTATATATGATGGTTCTCTTTTGTATACAGACCACCAACTATCTGTTCTTGTTCAGAAACTTAAAGAAATCAATATTTTTGATAATACTACCTTTTTTATTATCTCGGACCATGGGGAACTTTTAGGTGAGGATGGTATGTTGTGGGGGCATCCTCCCATCGCCTATGACACAATGTTAAAAACACCATTAATTGTCTCCGGTAAAGGGATTCCCCAAAATGTAAAAATCAAAGAGATTACGGAAAATGTAGACATAGTACCCACAATTGCCGAATTGCTCCAACTAAAAACAGATGCTAAATTTGATGGGAAAAGCCTCCTTCCTTATATGCTTAATAACAATTCTCCTTCTGAACACCGCACTTACGCATTTTCAAAATGTTTCTATCTTGAACCTGAGGCATATTTAAACTTGATGTCGATAGAAAAAGGCTATGAATCCCACCAGATGTTTATTCTTACCGATACGAAGTTCAAATTGGAATATCATGAAATTAATAATGCGTTTTACTTCTGGACAAGGGAAAATGAACAAAAATTTATTAATGATAAGATGTTTTCAAAAGAAAAGAAATTTCCAAATCTTAATTTATCTGAAAAATTTCCGAATGAATATAATAACGCTAAAATGTACTTGCAGAATATAATTCTTCCCAAGCATAAAAATTACAAAGAAAAATCTCCCGAAATTTACTATATTCCTTTTAGTCCATTCACGATACCTAAATATGTCGTGAATAAAAACGACATTGTTTCTCATAGCGGTGAATATGAAAAATATACATCAGACCATAAATGGGGGTTTGATACAGATGGGTTTGTTATATGGACGCAACCCTGGCAGGAAATGGTTAATCCACTGCAACTAACCTTTGATATTCAACAAGGAGAATATGAAGTTTATATAAAGACCCCTTGTATGAGAAACTTCTACGGTCATCCTCTCTCATCCATCTATGTATCTATTGCGAATAATCCGCCTATTCTCGTTGACAAAAGCGATTGTAAAAATATGGAGATTGAGTACCAAAAAGTCGGATTAGCAAAAGTAGATAAAACCAATAAACTGGATATATCTTTTGAGCCGGGAAATAAAAACACATGGGGTAATGTAATGGGTATCAAATTGGTACAGAAGAAATCTACTGATGATATAACAGAAAAACAATCTTTGTCTCCGGAAACAAATGGAAATAATATCGATGTAAAAGATAAAATAAAACTTCCTACAGAAGATAGGATAAATCAACTCAAAAGTTTAGGATATCTATAATCAAGGAATACAAATGAATTATGTATTTTTCACAAAATATACTATATATAACGATTAGTGAAGGATGTTGGCTATGTTCACCAATACTATAAAAGGTAAAGACAAAATAAATATACTGTTTATAAGACCCCCCTATCATTTGTGGCCCTTATTAAATAAGTCGGATAATGTTTTAGCACCCCTTAATCTCGCTACATTAGCAGGATACATACGTGCCAAAGTACCCAATGTTACACAAAAAATTATTGACTGTTGCAACGAGGAAATCGGATTTAAAACACTATACAAAATTCTGGAGGAGGAAAAACCGGACATTGTCGGTGTTGGAGACATGATTTGTTATCATTTAGAGGGGGCAAAGACATTAGAATTGGCTAAAAAAGCCAATCCTAACTGTATTACAATTGCAGGAGGACCTTTCTTTTCGCATACAGTGGAATATTCATTAAATAATTTCCCCTATATTGATTTTATTGTCCGATATGAAGGGGAAGAAACGATTAGAGAACTCATTGAATATCTTAGAGAGGGGAAGGATGTAAACCAGGTACAAGGCATTGCTTATAGAGAAGACGGTAAAATTGTAGAAACCCCACCAAGACCACTTATTGAAGATTTAGATTCACTCCCCTATCCTGCTTATGACTTACTAAATGTTAATAACTACAGTTCTTTTGGTATGTTCTTACGAAAAGCAATGCCAGCCCAAGCAAGTCGTGGCTGTTTATTCGGATGTGAATATTGCACCTGGTCCCACACAGAAGGTGAGCATTTTTTAGATGAGAAAGGAGAATTTAAATTTATCCCACGAATACGGTATAAAAGTCCCGAGAGAGTGGCAGAAGAGGTGGGTTATCTTCATGAAAAGTGGGGCGTTCCATTCTTCTTCTGGTGCGATGGAACATGGAATTTCAGCACGGAATGGCAAGATACATTTTCTGATTTAATATTAAAGAAGAAATACAAGATAAAGTCTTTCGCTTTTACACGAGCCGATTTGTTATTAGAACAAGAAAAAGCAGGGGTTTTGAATAAAATGGTAAAAGCAGGGCTTGTCCACTGTCTATTCGGTCCTGAGCGGGCAACTGATGAAGATTTAAAAAAAATAGGGAAAAAAGGTATTAGCGTAGACACATTTATTGAATGTTGCCATATGTTAGAGAAGAAGTATCCTCAAGTGTTCCGACAGGCAACTTTCATTGCAGGACTACCGGATGATAAACCGGAAGACTTCGACAGACTTTTTGAGTATATCTTGAAAAGTCGCGTTGATTTTGCTCCCGTCCATGCCATTATGCCTTATCCCGGAACGCCTTCTTTCGAAAAATATAAAGAATATATAGAGGAGTGGGACTTTTCCAAATGGGATATGTTTTATCCTGTTATCCGAACTAAATACATGACACGCGAAGAAATTGCTTCTCATATTAAACGAATACAAATGGGTTTTGTCTCCAGCCAGAAAATTAAATACCTAAAAGGCTTATTATCACCTCATACTCAACGAAGAAGACTCCATTGGTGGCTCGCTTATTCTTTCGCTAAATTGTATACTCGAGATTTTGTCCTTTCCTTATTGGGTAAGAAAAAATATGAGGGTTACGCGGGTATCCAAAAACTTTGGAAACCTAAATGGTATGATTCTTAATCAAAAAATATAAATAAACGCACTCTTCTAAAATTTATTTTAATTAATAATGAAAAAAGAATACTTACTACTTATTATCATAATCTTCTTATTTTTTATTTTGAGAATTTACAATCTCCATAAACAATCTGTAACTTTTGATGAGTTCATATTTATTTCCAATACAAATATTTTCAACCTGCCCACATACCTAAACTTATTTTTAGCCCAACACCCCGATTACGGATTATCTCCTTTAACTCCTATTATTATCTATACATTCGCTTACATCTTCAATTATTCAATCCCAGCAATCAGAATGATTCCAATTATCTTTGGTTTCGCTTCTATCCTTATCGTATATGCAATGGGTAAGAAACTTTTTAATGAAAAGATAGGACTTATAGCCTCTCTGCTTCTTTGTTTTTCTCCGATGAACATATGGATTCAACAAGAAATTAAATGTTACTCTTTTTGCCTATTTTTTTCTCTTCTCTCTTTCTACTCTCTGATGAATCATATATTTGAAGAAAAAAAATTGAAGTGGTTACTTATCGGTGCCGTATCTAATTTGATACTTCCCTGGCTACATCCTACCTATATTTTTGTCCCTGCATCACAAATTATTATTATCTTGTCTTATTCGAAAACACTAAAAACTTTTTTTGTCAGGGCATTTCCTCCTTTTATCAGTTGTATCTTATGGACTGCATGGTTCTTTAGCCAAAAATCATTTTTGTATATACCTAACGAACCCTACAAGGAAAGTCTATCTGTCTATCGAATTTTTGAATCTCTTTTTTGTAATGATAGTGTAGGTCTATCAGCAGACCTGTTACCTGTATGGAAAACAAACGATTTATCCATTATCGAAAATTCTGTATGGAAGTTAATTCTTCCTTATGGGTATATATTTGATTATCTATTAGCGTTTTTGATTTTTATTTTAACTATTTTCTTTATTATCAATTCCCTCTTGTTCAGTATTATCACACGCAAAAGAGAGGATAAATCCTTATTCATTCTACTCATTTTAATCATCCCCGTGGCTCCCTTCATTTTTCTTCAATTTTTAAGAGGAGACCCATTTTTGACTGTCCAATACTTCATGTATACGCTATCCGCTTTATATATTTGTATTTCTGCACAGATTGTAAAAATAAAAAACAAATATACTAAAAATATCCTTATTTCTATGTTGATAACTTGTTTTATTTTCCAAGCAATCAGTTTGATTTGCTTTAAGAATAGAACCGATTATAAGAGTGCTTTTGAATACCTTGAAAAGGAAATGCCCCCCCATGGAATTCTGTTAGGGCAAAGATTCTCTTCTGTGTATGATGTCGGTAAAATATACATGAAAAGAGACGATATTGAATATATACCGATACTTTCACTAAATGCATTTATCGATAAATCGTATAATCTATTATTTTCTGAAGAAAACAGACATCCATCTTTGTTTCTCTTGATGGAGCCTTCTTCTATAAAGGTATTTGGGATAGAAAAACCTGAAGAGTTCTTAACACCATATTTTGAAAAGAATAATATGAAAGTCCACTGGACATATTTTCCGGGACAATTTAATCTTTATATTGGGAAAGTAACCCGAAACAGTAACAATCTACCCAGAAACATGAATGACTACATTCCATTAGCAAATGGAGCCATTCATGATAACCTTTTGCAAGAATTTGGTTTTACTTTCACGGACATAACAGAAAGAAACCATACCTTAAATGTGTTAAGGAATAATTTCTATATCTACCCTCATTTCCCTGTATTTTATTCACTTATCCTCTCCAACTTAATCTGGGAGAATGAATTAGAAATAGCGAATAAAATTTGTGATAAGTTAATTCAAAAGTATCCGAATTTCGGGACACTTTATTTAATCAAAGGTATATTATTATCTAAAGAAGGGAATAAAATCGATGCACAAAAGTATATGGATATGTCCTTTCATATAACCCCTCCGCTCAAGCATTTTTACGCGAATATAATGAGGGATTTAACTTCTGCTAACGAATCGGTACATTCAAATATATGTCAATATATATCAGAAATGGATAAGAGCGGATTTATATTATTGGATAAAGCTTTGCTTTCTTTTTGCAACAAATAATTCTGAGTTTATTTGTTATACAGAATGAATAGATATTAAATGTTAAATAAATTCTTTGTTAGTCTATATATGTAAATTAATAAGCAATTATCGCATCATTTAGCAGAAAAAAGCATTTTTTGCTAATGTTATTGATATACATATCATAATATTTATTATTCTTCCCATGATACTTTTTTTTAATCTTAATGACCTTTTCTACAAATTCATGAGATGATACTAAATTTTTAAATACATTCATATTCTCTTTCTCACACTCAAATTTTTCCTCCTTAGAACAGACTATTGCCTTAAGTAAGTAAATATCACCAAACTTTGGATGCTTCTTTTCAAGGTAATCGCATAATCTCTCAGCCAGATCGTAATGACCATCTTTAATCAATTCAGATATGGTAAATATATTAATCCAGGAAGCAATAGGCCAATGTGAAATATACTTATAAATAATGTATGTATATTCATCTTTCTTTTCTGAATCATCAAAGTACAATTCTTTCATTACATTATCGTAGTCGATAATATAATTATAGCGATTTATAAGGTTATTACATGAATCCCCGTCACTTATATTATCTCCCTTTGTTTTAGATATATACCCTACATATAAATTATAGTGCCCCGGAAAAATCTTCCAGAAAACATCAAATCCTTTGTTATGAAAACATTCATTTATCTTTGCTATTGGGTCAGAGTTATAGACAAATTTTAAAGTGTATGGTTCAATGATTACCCAGATATGGTCCCGCCCATCTTCTACTAACCATCGTTTTGTTTCATCATATATACCCAATAATGTATAAAACGATTGAAAATGCAAATCATTTCTTTTCATGTAAAACTTATTGATATCCCAAAAAGTTATAACCCGTTGTCCTAAAATAATATCATTTATTCCTGCATGACTTTCTATGAATTTCGTCGCTTCTTTGTAATTGGTTCTATTTGGGAACGAAATGAAACTGAAACATTGCAAAAGATAGATGAATATTACTACAAAAATTATGCTATTTCGGACCCATCTGAAATGTATTTTAAAAATAGCATCAGCAACCATAAAATATAGCAGGGGTAAAACATAGAAAAAATACAAAGGATGAAAGATAGGTTTTTTAATCTTCAATTCAACTGAAAACATAAAAACAGTCGGTATCAAAAAAAATAAAAGTATAAAGATATTGTTTTTGTTATTTTCTTTTTGATTTTTCATAATATTCCATACAACATCGACTACAAACCATATGATGGCTGTTATAAAGACACCGACGATAATATAGTCAAAAAAACTTATGTAATCAATCGTCATCTTTAAGAAAGGGTTTGTTATTACCATAGTATTTGTTTTCCAGGGAGGGATTAATTCTTCAGATATACCTACACTATCAATCCCCAATAACCGCACTAAAATATTCCATAGGGGGGTATGGTCTCCTCCCCTATCCATAACATTGAGGAAAAAGGGTGACATTATTCGATACCAAACTATCCAGGGAATGATGGATAACCCTGACATAATCGTCCAGAGCATTTTTTTCCTCAACGAGGAATACCAAAAACTAAGAAAAAGAATGGGTATTTGAAATAAGGGTACAACGATATACATCATATGGAACCAGGGTGTAAGCATATTAGAGAAAAAGCCAATAAAAAGATAAGTCCCATTGCTTTTATTTTCTGAAGAAAAGTATTGCCATAAAGACACAAAAGATAAAATAACTAAAAATTGAAGAAAGGCATAACATTTTAGTTCTTGATGAAACCAAATATTAAAAGGGGAAAGACAAAAGATTATGCATACCCAAAACGCCACTTCTCGTCTCTTGAGGGCTTTAAATAAAAAGTAAGTAAAAATAATTGTCAAAATTCCAAAGGTAATAGGAATCAATCTCCATAACCAATCTATCTCTGGAAACCAATGTACCCAAAAATACAAAATAAAAGCAGAGGCGGGAGATACACCATAATCTGGAATATTTATGTATAAAAATGAAAGAAAATCTTTTAAGTCGAAATATTTAGCATTTCCGATTATCACATATTCATCAAGCCATATGGAATGTTCCGTTAATTTATAACACCTCAATAAAAGTGAAATACAAAAAAGAATACTAATTAAAATCCAATCGCATTTCTCAACTTTATTTTCTATTTTATATAACATACAGGGAATTGGGTTATATCTCATCTTTTAATAATAGGGTAATAATCGGTTTATTTAATAGATGATGGCCTTTTTTTTCTAATTCGGTTATAAACGGAATAATATTTTTTTTATCGGCTGTTTCTTTTTTTCGACTATCCCATATTTTATGGTATAACATGTTAAAAATATAATTTCTCTTGAATAATTTATGCATCTCTTCCTCTGCTTCTTTCTCTTTTCCTTGATGGAACAATATTAAACCATTGAGGAACATTACATGATAAAAATTCGGTATGGTTTTAATTAAATAAGAACATATCTTCTCTGCTGTATCTATATCTCCGTTCTTTATCATTGAGCTTATAACCAAAATATAGTTATATGAAAAGAAAGGGGGATAAATTGAAAAATATTTGCGAAGAATATTCTCTCTGCTCATATTTTCATTTTCTTCAATCGTATACATAGTAAAATTACCCATCAGTTCAACATAGTTAATATCATTAAAGGGCGGGATTATAATCTCTCGCCTTTCTGCTATACGACCTTCATCTCTTTCTATTTTCAGAACATATAAATTGAACTTACCCGGGAAATGCTTTATATTTATCTTTATACCCAGGGGAGACAGATATTTCACTAAGAGATAGGTTGGGTCTACATTGTATATCCATGTAATAAAAGTGGTTTCCATCAAAACCCAGACACGAGGGACTTCCGTGTTGTGGTTCTTGTCCAACAATTCTCCTAATACGATGTCCGCAATTGCCTGCAAAGAAAATACCGTTTTAAATTCATAATCTTCTCTCTCTCTATATACCTTCCAGGGTTCAAACACATTGGCACCCAAAGCCAAATCCAGAACAACATCATCTTTGCTTACACTTTGTTCTAAATATGATATTGCATGTTTGTAATCCGGTCTTGTGGTAAAGTTAATGATACTTAAACTTTGCATTGAAAAAAGGAAAACAAAACAAGCATACAAAACCATCTTTGTAAAATACTTACTTTTTTTAACAATAAAAAACGAAATTAAAATATATAAAAATGCAAAAGTATGATAGAAATATAATGGCAAAAAGAAAGGCTCCCCCGTTACAATCCTTATACACAGGAAAGGAAGGGGAGACAGGAAAAACATATATAGTAATGCATACTCTTTTTTAATTCCTATATCTATTTCCCCTTTCCTTCTAACCACTTCCCTAACCATGCTAAAACAAATAGATACAACACCAAAAATTATTAAACCTAACAAGAATAAGTCTATAACTATCCATTTACTCAGTACACTTCTCAAAAAAGGATTAGAAATAATATCAATAAAATTCGTTTTCCAATGAGGTAACAACTCATTAGATATGCCCACGCAATCAACACCAAATAAACTCGCGATAATAAATTTGGGATTTAATTGTTCCTTAACCGTTAATGTGAGATTATATGCAGGGGGACTTATCCAATATTCCCAACTAAAAAATGATGCAAAAAATATAATGTTTAGGATACACCATTTTAAAAGGTCCTTATATTTCAATTGTTTTCTATTTATTATTAGTAGAGGAAACTGAACTACTGGGATAACAATATACAATGCATGGAACCAGGGAAGTAACAAATTCGACAATACATTTATCCAAAACCAGATTTTCCGCTTATCATTAAACAAAAAACGAAGAAAAGCAAACCAGGATAACACAGAAAAGAATAAAACGAAAGAATAACTTTTTAATTCTTGATGAATATAGATATTTAATGGCGAAATTGCCATCAATAACCCTGCAAAAAAACCAATCCGCCAATCTTTTAACCATTTGCCAAAATAATAAAGTAGAACGATAGAAAAGATTCCGAATGAAATAGGTAGTATCCGCCAAACCCAAATTGCATCCGGGAAGAAGCGAATCCAAAAGTAGTATAAAACTAACCCTCCCGGTGATAGGCCATATTCCGGAACATTTACAATTAGTAATTTTATATTTGTCCACAAATCACATATCTGTATATTGGCTACATAAACAAACTCTTCATGCCAGATAGATTGTTCTGTAATCCTGTATACCCTTAATACTATTGCAATAAATATAAGAATTGTTACTAAGAATAAATCCCTGTATTTGTTGGTATAGTCTTTCAAAGAAAAAAACTCTTTTATAAAACTTTTGAATATAAAAACACAGTCAACAGGTATATCTTACTGTTTTTATTATCCAAGTTGTGCAAGGATTTTTGTTAATCTTCTCTCTGACTGTATAGCCGAACGGACTGTATGGTAGTTGATTTTCCATGCATGACCCATATAATCCCATAACAGATTGTTATTCTCATCCAACAATGGGAACCATTCCCCTACCGCATGGTTAATTACATAATCCATAACAAAACGATGCACATTCTCATATGCATCAAAATACCTCTCATCACCAAAAAGGAGGTATGCATCTAACATTGCGACAAGTGTTTCGGCTTGTTGCCAGAATTCTTTATTTCGCTCACGGGCAGGCCCATCATTAGGTCCCTCACAATATACGCCCCCTTTCTCCCAATCGATACCATACTTTAGACAATGGTCAAACATCTTCTTCATCTTTTCTTTGTAGGGCTCGACATCTTCGCCCAGAATATTTAAAGTATGTATTAATAACCAACAGAACTCCACATTATGACCGAAACTCGTATTGTTTAGCGGTCTCCCCTCGGAGTCATCTGCATCTCGATCGGAACCCCACACATTTTTAAATATGATTGCTCGTAAGGGCTTCCAATCAAAACTAAACTGTGCCATACCCGTGCCATATTCAGGATGTACCATACGCTCAAAAATAAGTTTTATTATGTTTAATGTATCTTGTTTATGTTTTAATAAACCTGTTGCTTCATATAAATTTGTAAAAGCTTCCATAAGATGCATATGCACATCAAAGGACTTACGGTCTCCCCCATACACTCCTGGTTTTTTAGGTGTCCAATCTCTTTCAAAAAACTCACCAAAACCACCATGTGCAATATCCACCGCCTGTGCTTTAATTGTTCTCCATGTCTCTTCTGCTAATTCCAGAGCCTCCTCATCGCCCGATGCCATTGCATATTCACTCAAAGAATAAATACCAAAAGACTGTCCATACATAATTTTGCTTGGGTCGACGACAGTACCGTCTTTCTCAGTAATCCAGAGCCAACCCTTATATTGATTGTCCCAAAAATGTTTTTTTAAGAACTCCACACCTTGTTGAGCTATCTTTAAGTACTTCCCATCGCCCAAATTCGCTCGATGCGCCGATGAATAGGTATAAATCATTCTTGTCTGGCAAATAAGTGTCTTTTTTGTTTCGCCGGTAGGTCTGCCCTCCCTGTCAAGATAGGTTAAAAACCCGCCATATTCTTCATCCACACCGTGTGTTTCCCAAAAAGGTAATAATTCATTAAACAAATGATTTTGCATTTCTTTTAAAAGTTTTTCTACACGCTCTTTTGTAACCATATGCATACATCCTTATCTTTTATTATTAGATATTCTGCATCCATCAAAGTTTATTATATTATGAAGGTAAAATGTAATTCATTCTGAAAACAGTCTTACAATTCTAACCTGTCCGATAAATCCTTTAATTATAATTTTCTGCTTGCAATATTTTACTAAAAATTGATATAATAAGCTTCCAATTTAAAATTTACTTTCTACGGTGTTCCCGTAGCTCAATTGGATAGAGCGCTTGGCTACGGACCAAGAGGCTGGGGGTTCAACTCCCTCCGGGAACGCCATTTTTCTTTTTAAACATTTTTATGTAAACTCTTGACAATAGTGTTAAAATAGTATATAATGTTTACTCACACTATATAATGTAAACTAAACAAACAAATATGGTATTATACTATTAATAATTTACTTGGAGTAGTTTATGAATCATCAAAGAATTAAATCAGAAATCCCTACCTGTTCCTTTTGTGGCAAAAAACACAATGAGGTATCAAAACTTATAGCAGGGCCGGATGTTAACATCTGTGATGAATGTGTTCGTCTCTGTGCTGATATAATACGCGATGACCAAAACCGTAAAAAACATAGACGAACCGTTAAGGTCCCTACTCCCCGCGAGATAAAAGAATTTTTAGATCAATATGTAATTGGACAGGAACAATCGAAACGAATACTTTCTGTTGCCGTTCATAATCACTACAAAAGAATAGCGTATGGTGGAGAGATACAGGGAGTAGAGATTCAAAAATCAAATGTATTACTTATAGGCCCCTCTGGAAGTGGTAAGACATTACTTGCAGAAACATTAGCTCGCATGTTAGATGTCCCTTTTGCAATAGTAGATGCTACAACACTGACGGAAGCAGGATATGTCGGTGATGATGTTGAAAATATTATATTAAAACTTTTACAAAATGCAGAATTTGATATTGCCCGTGCGGAAACAGGAATTGTTTATATTGATGAAATAGACAAAATTGCTCGTAAGAGCGATAGCCCGTCAATAACTCGCGATGTGTCAGGCGAAGGGGTACAACAAGCTCTTTTGAAAATCTTAGAAGGGACAACATCCAATGTTCCACCACAGGGAGGACGTAAACATCCTCAACAGGAATGCATACAGGTAGACACTCGCAACATTTTATTTATTTGTGGTGGTGCTTTTAATGGATTGGAGAGAATTATCCAGAAGCGAGTAGGTAAAAACATTATAGGGTTTAAGGCGGATATCAAATCGAAAAAGGACTTCGGGATAGGTGAATTACTAGCTATGGTCAAACCTGAAGACTTAATTTCTTTTGGTATGATTCCTGAATTTGTAGGTAGAATTCCGATTGTAGCTACCCTTCATGAATTAACGGTCTCCGATTTGAAAAGAATTCTTATTGAGCCAAGAAACGCTATTACAAAACAATATGAAAAACTTTTTGAACTTGAAAATGTGAAACTTCGTTTTCCTGAAGAAACCATAGAAGCCATTGCTGAATTTGCAATAAAGAAGGAAACGGGAGCCAGAGGTCTTCGGAGTATTTTAGAAGAAGTTATGTTAGATGTTATGTTTGAATTACCTTCAAGAAGAGATATTCGCGAATGTATAATTACTCCAGGTGTGATTACAAAATCAGAAGAGCCCTTGTTCGTATATGAACAGGATGTTCGTTCTAAAACAGAAGTTAAAAATCGCAATTCTGCTTCTGCATAACTTTATCTAATATCTTTTCTTAAAGAGTTTCCTTATTTCAATACATCTATTCTATCTTTTTATGCTATCCTATTTAATCATTCTTAAAATCTGTATTATTTAGGAAAATAACTCATGGGTATAAAAAAACAAAAAACCACTAAAAATTCGAATCCTCAAAAGGTACTCCCTGTTCTTCCTTTATCCGATATCGTTTTATTTCCCAAAAACACAATTCCTATTTTGGTCTCAAAAGAACCTTCTTTACACACTATCCAAGAAGCCATGCAAACATCTGAAACAATCCTATTAGCCTATCAAGATTTATCTAAAAAACAAGAAACAAAAGAACCTTTATTTTTAGAAATTGGAATTGTAGCACAAATTCAACAGGCCCTTATCCTACCCGATAATACAATCAAAATCATTATTGAAACACTCTCCCGTGCAAAAATTCTTAATTGGGTTCAAGAGAAACCTTTCCCGAAAGCAGAAATACAACCTTTTTCATTAGAGTCTACACATCACTCTAACAAACAAAATAAAAAATCACTTAATCTTCTTAAATCTGTAGTGATAAAAGAATTTGAGACCTATGCATCAGAGAATACAAAAATACCTATGGAAACTTTAAAGTTGATTCATCAATGTTCTAATTTTGAAGAAGTTGCAGATATTATTAGTACACACATTAATATCTCTATTTATGAAAAACAGGACTTATTAAAACTCACGCTATTAAAAGATATTTTTATTTCTTTAATAAAGATACTCCGACGCGAAAATTCAAATTATCTTAAAGAAAAGAAAATGATGAATCGTCTCAAGGGTTATTTCGATGAAGATATAAAGCCCTGGATTTTAGATGATACTGAAGAACCTCCCTTAGATATACAAAGTATTTCTGATTATCCATCTGATATTGATGAACTAAAACGACTTGTCAAAAAATCACATCTTCCACAACATGTTCTTGAAAAAGCCAATGCGGAAATCAAGCACATGGAAAAAGTTCAATCTTATAGTCCTGAATATTCAACAATCATGGAATATATAGAATGGCTATGCAGTCTTCCGTGGAATAAAAGGACAAAAGACCGAATGGACTTAAACCGTGCTAAAAAAATTTTAGATCGGGACCATTACGGTCTGGAAAAGGTTAAAGACCGCATACTGGATTTCCTTGCAGTACGCATTCTTAGTAATAACCTAACTAAAGGTCCCGTATTATGTCTTGTAGGTCCCCCTGGAGTGGGCAAAACATCCTTAGGGAAATCTATCGCCTCGGCACTTAATCGCAGATTTATCCGTATGTCATTAGGTGGAATCCGAGATGAAGCAGAAATAAGAGGTCACATCCGTACTTATGTGGCTTCCATGCCTGGGAAAATAATTCAAAACATTAAGAAGTCCAAAGTTAAAAACCCTGTCTTTGTTCTCGATGAAGTAGATAAAATTGGTACAGATTTTCGTGGAGACCCTGCATCTGCCTTACTCGAAGTATTAGATCCGGAACAAAATAAATATTTTATAGACCATTACTTAAATGTTGAATTTGATCTATCTGAGGTTTTTTTCATCGCTACGGCTAATAATGAATATGATATTCCTCCTCCCTTATTTGACCGTATGGAAGTTATAAAAATTTCCGGCTATACTCCAACTGAAAAATATGAGATAGCTAAAAAACATCTAATACCAAGACAAATAAAATTCAGCGGATTAAAGAAAAAAGATATTTATTTTAAGTCTGAGTCTATATTTTACATTATCAAAAAATACACAGAAGAAGCAGGTGTTCGAGAGTTAGAACGACAAATTTCGGGAATTGTTCGTAAAGCAGCAAGATGGGTCGTGACAAAAGAAAAAAAACCGCCTATTTCCATTACCCCTAATGAGGTAGAAATTATTCTGGGGACACCGATTTATTCTCGAATTCAGATGACAAAGAACCTCGCATACGGAATGGCAGTCGGATTAGCATGGACACCTTATGGGGGGACTATTCAAATTATCGAAACGAGTATCATGGAAGGAAAAGGGAATTTACTTTGCACAGGACAATTAGGTGCTGTCATGACAGAATCAGCACAAGCAGCCTTGACATATATTAGAGCTAATTCATCATTATTTAATCTCCCACCCAATTTTTATAAAGACATGGACATACACATCCACGCTCCCGAAGGTTCTATACCTAAAGATGGCCCTTCCGCAGGTATTACAATTGCTGTCTCGCTCCTTTCTGCTTTGCTGAAACGCACCATACCTGAAGATATTGCTATGACAGGGGAAATTACCTTGACAGGTCGAATATTGCCTGTTGGCGGTACTCGTGAAAAACTACTATCTGCATATATGGCAGGGATAAAACAAATTATTCTACCTAAAGAAAATGAAAAAGATTTGGTGGAAATCCCAAAGGAAATAAAAGAAAAACTCCAATTTCACTTCGTTGAAAATATTAAACAAGTATTTGATATTGTTTTTCCGGTAAATAAATAAATTTCTTTATAATCCTTTATATGTTCCTTTTATGGATATAAAGTAAAAAATTGTTATAATTTACTATTCCGTTTGATTTTCCGCCATAATCAATCCTGAAGGAGGTATTTTTATATGTCGAGTGGAACTTATAACCATAATGAAATAGAGAAAAAATGGCAAAAGTATTGGCTCGAAAATAAGACATTTAAATCAGTAATAGACTATACCAAACCCAAATATTATGTTTTAGATATGTTTCCTTATCCCAGCGGTGATGGACTTCATGTGGGACATCCCGAAGGCTATACAGCCACAGATATTGTAGCTCGATACAAAAGAATGAAGGGGTTTAATGTTCTACATCCCATGGGCTGGGATGCTTTTGGATTACCTGCTGAAAGACATGCCGTCCGAACGGGAGAACATCCCGCAGTAGTAACGAAAAAAAACTGCGATACATTTCGCAAACAAATTCAAGCACTCGGTCTTTCTTACGATTGGGACCGTGAAATAAATACTACTGACCCTTCCTATTACAAATGGACACAGTGGATATTTACAGTGCTTTTTGAACGAGGATTGGCTTATGAAACAGAAGCCCCCGTAAACTGGTGCCCTGCATTAGGCACAGTGTTAGCCAACGAAGAAGTAAAAGACGGTAAGTATGTAGAAACAGGTGACCCCGTAGAAAAAAGATTAATGAGACAATGGATGCTAAAAATTACCGCCTATGCAGAAAGGTTATTAGAAGACCTGAATGATTTAGACTGGCCTCCCGGAATAATTGCCATGCAAAGAGAATGGATCGGGAAAAGTGAAGGGGCTGATGTAGATTTCGGAATAGATGGCACCCCTATGAAATTTACAGTATTTACAACCCGACCTGATACCCTATTTGGTGCAACTTATTGTGTATTAGCTCCAGAACATCCTTTTGTATTGCAAATAACAAAACCTGAATATATGAATGAAGTAAAAAAATACATAGAACAGGCAACACGAAAAAGTGCTCAGGAACGAATGAAAGAAGAGAAAGAAAAAACAGGTGTATTCACCGGTGCCTACGCAATAAATCCCGTGAATAACGAAAAAATTCCTATCTGGATTGCAGACTATGTTCTGGCTGAATATGGTTACGGTGCTATAATGGCAGTTCCTGCTCATGACACGCGTGACTATGATTTTGCAAAGAAATATAATTTACCCATAATCGAGGTCGTCTCCGGAGGAGATATTTCAAAAGAAGCCTATACCGGTGACGGAATACTTGTTAATTCACCTCTCATTAATGGATTAACTGTACCTGAAGCAAAAAAGAAAATCACAAAATGGTTAGAGGAAAAGGGATTAGGGAAAGCGACTGTAAATTACAAACTTCGGGATTGGCTCTTCTCAAGACAAAGATATTGGGGTGAACCCTTCCCGATTATTCGTTTATCCGATGGTACTGTTAAAGTGGTTCCATTAAAAGACCTTCCTGTTCTTTTACCAGAATTGGATAATTACAAGCCTACAGAAACTGGAGAGCCCCCTCTTGCCCGTGCCAAAGATTGGGTTCAAACTACTGACCCCGAAACGGGACAACCGGCTACTCGGGAGACAAACACCATGCCACAATGGGCAGGCTCTTGTTGGTACTTTTTAAGATTTGTTGACCCCCAGAATGACAAGGAGGCTTGGTCTAAAGAAGCAGAACAGTACTGGATGCCTGTTGATCTTTATATCGGTGGAGCAGAACACGCTGTGTTGCATCTTCTCTACTCTCGGTTCTGGCATAAAGTTTTATATGATGCAGGTTATGTTTCCACAAAAGAGCCTTTTAAAAAACTTTTCAATCAAGGAATGATTCTTGCCTATTCCTATCAAGATAAAAACGGCAAGTATTACTACCCCCATCAAGTTGAACAAAGAGATGGACAATGGTTCATCAAAGGTACAAACATCCCTGTGGAAACAAAAATCGAGAAGATGAGTAAATCTCGTTATAATGTGGTAAACCCCGATGAGGTTATAGAAAAATATGGTGCAGACGCCATGCGTATGTATGAAATGTTCATGGGACCTTTAGATAGAGATAAACCCTGGACAGATGAGGGTATTCAAGGTATTTATAGGTTTCTGAGAAGAATATGGTCTTTATTTATCGATGAAAGCGGTAATATCTCCGCCAGGTTTGTTCCCTCAGGTGGAGACCCTACAATTGAAAAAGAACTTCATAAAACTATCAAATCCGTTTCAGAAGACATTGAATATCTCCAATTTAATACTGCCATTGCGAAAATGATGGAATTTGCCAATTTAGCAAATAAAATAGAAAAAATAGATTTACATATAGGTGAAAAATTTATTCTCATACTCTCACCTTTTGCTCCTCATATCGCCGAGGAAATCTGGCAAAGATTAGGACATAATAAAACATTAGCCTATGAACCCTGGCCTGAATATGACCCCAACTTAATAAAAGAAGATACAATAGAAATACCTATTCAGGTAAACGGCAAGTTAAGAAGTAAAATTACTATATCTGTAAATCTGAGTGATAAAGAAATTCTTGAACAAGCTCGTAAAGAAGAAAAAATCATTTCTCACTTAACTGGGAAACAAATTGTAAAAGAAATATATGTTCCGGGAAAACTAATAAACTTTGTTGTCAAGGGATAACTGAAGAAAATTCATAACATGAAGTCTTTTTTTTATAAGAGATTTTATATTCATTTGTTTTTTTTAATTATATTTTTCTCTTCTATTTTCCCACTGAATGCAGATAATACTCCATTTTCGGATATATATAATGTAAAGGAATTTGGAGCAAAAGGTGATGGGATTACAGATGATACAGAAAGCATCCAGAAAGTCCTAAATATTGCAAGAGACAAAGGAGGAGGTATTGTTTTCCTGCCCATCGGTTCTTATCTTATCAAAGGCAACTTGATTATCCCTGAAAATGTAACTCTTGAAGGTATATGGCGTGCACCGTTTCGTGGTGACCCTGACAAAGCAGGAAGTACTCTACTTGCTGTTTCTGGAAAAGGGGAACCCGATGGAATTCCATTTATCCGTGTCAGCACAAGTTCTATATTAAAAGGTTTCGCAATATTCTACCCAGAACAAACCAAAACAGACCCTCCCATCCCCTACCCATGGACAATCCAATGTAATGGTCCTGCAGACGATGTCTCTCTCCTCGACTTAACCCTCATCAATCCCTACAAAGCCATAGATTTTGGAACCTTTCCCGCAGGCAGACATAAAATAAAAAATATTCATGCATATCCTTTATATCGTGGATTGTATATTAATCAGTGTTATGATGTAGGAAGAATCGAAGATATCCATTTCTGGCCTTTTTGGGATTTAAATCCAAACAGTCCCCTTTGGAAATTCACCCAGAGAGAGGGAATTGCTTATATTATCGGGAAAACCGATGGAGAGATGGGGTATAACTTATTTAGCATCTTCTACTCTATCGGAATGCACTTTATTGCTGGACCTATCTACGATGAAAATAGAAAGATCACAAAAAATCTACCCGGTAGTGGAACCTATACCAACTGTTACATGGATATTACCCCTTGTGCTGTAAAAATAGATAGTGCTATGGAAAATGCAGGGGTTTCTTTTTTGAATTCATCCTTTATGGCAAAAGTTATTGTTAGTCCCTCTAACCGTGGACCTGTAAAATTTGTTGGATGTGGTTTCTGGGGGACAAAAGATTCTGATTATCAAGTGTTTACAGAAGGTCAGGGAAGCGTTACATTTAGTGCGTGTCATTTTAGTGGATGGGACCGAGTATCAAAGGGTTTCCCTTGCATTAATGTAAATAATCGCTATGTTATCATTTCTAACTGTGAATTCATTGGGAACTCAATTGAAAGACCTATTATACAATTAGGGACTCGGGTCCGTTCGGGTTTAATAACTTCTAATATAAGTCATGGAAATTTTGAAATAACAAATAATACCCTAAAATCAGCAAATATTATAATTAAAGATAATTTATCCGCTCCTAAAACAAATTTCGTATTAGATTGGACCCTATTAGGTCCCTTCCCTAATATATCTATTAATAAGCCATCTGAATCAGAAGTTATCCGCGATGGCTTTAATGTAGACTTCTTAGAAGAAATGGGAGGAGAAAAAAAGACAGAATTGACAACAAATACAGATATAAGTAATATAAAAAAAACATATAACGATATAAAACTGGTACCTTTTAATCTATCCAAAATTAAAAATACAAAAATTCGACTTCATGAAATATATGGTTTACAACCTGGTGTTGTTTATGCTTTTACATATATTTATTCCAAAGAAGAACAACATGCACTATTTGAGTTAGGGATGAACGATGGTGGAAAAGTCTTCTTAAATGGAAAAGAAGTCTATTCAAGGTTTTCAAAGGATGGGATGGTTTGTGAACCTGGAACGGATGTTTTTACCTCAAAATTAAAGAAAGGATATAATACACTCCTTCTGAAGATTGAAAACGCAGGTGGTAAGTGGGAATTTATGTTAGAAATATATCCAGATAAAGAAGAAAATATTATTATAACAACACAAAAGAATAAAAACAAATACAAATAAATTTTAGTTATGCTGTTTAATTCAGTCCATTTTGCTATTTTTTTTCCTATTGTAGTAACTCTTTATTTTTTACTACCCCATAAATTCCGCTGGATTTTATTGCTTATTGCCAGTTACTACTTTTATATGGCTTGGATACCTATCTATGTATTGCTCTTAATTATCTCAACTATAGTTGATTATATTGGGGGTTTATTATTAGATAAAACAGAAAAGGAATATAAAAGAAAATTAATATTAGGAGTTAGCCTATTTGTTAATTTAGGGATACTTTTTACATTCAAATATTATAATTTTTTTATGGATAGCATTGAAAAATTATCTATTTATTTAAATATACCCTTAAATATTCACTATTCATCGTTATTACTCCCTATTGGTATTTCTTTCTATACATTTCAAACATTAGCATATACTATCGATGTTTATCGTAGAAAAGTGAAACCTGAAAAACACTTAGGTATCTTCGCTCTATATGTAAGTTTTTTCCCTCAATTAGTAGCAGGTCCCATCGAAAGAGCTGATTCCCTCATACCTCAACTCAAAGAACACCATAATTTTGACATAAAAAGAGTAAGTGATGGTTTAAAGCTAATGGCTTGGGGTTTATTCAAAAAAGTAGTCGTTGCTGACCGTTTAGGAATGATGTCTGCTTATGTCTTTGCCAATCCTCAATCTCATGAAGGTCCCGGATTACTTTTTGCCATGATTTTTTCAAGCTGGCAAATTTATTGTGATTTTTCAGGCTACTCTGATATAGCGGTAGGCTCTGCAAAAGTATTGGGAATTAATCTAATACAAAATTTTGAACGACCCTACTTTTCTCGTTCTTTCCCGGAACTATGGCGAAGATGGCACATTTCATTGATGAATTGGTTCCGTGACTATGTCTTTTATCCATTAGGTGGTAGCCGTTATGGCGTTTTAAATACATGCAAAAACTTAATCATTGTATTTACTTTAAGCGGTGTATGGCACGGAGCCAACTGGACATATATATTCTGGGGATTTCTAATGGGGGTATGTCTTGTCTTATCTTTAATAACACGGGATATACGAAAAGTAATAGTTGAAAAAATAGGTTTGACGCATTTTCCAAAAATTCATCAAGGCTTACAAATGTTAATAACATATTCTATATTTTTATTCTTTGGTGTTCCATTCCGTGCAGAGAAGATAGGTGATGTATTTTATATCTGGTCTCACCTATTAACAGGTTGGTCTAATCCTACTCGGGGGCTGGATTTTGATGATTTCGTTGTTAGTTTAGGCATGCCAACAGAGCAAGAATTTAATTCCGCTATTGTTGCCCTGCTATTTTTAATTATTGTAGAAGCATTTCAGGCTTATGGCGTTTCTTTACGGGAAAAACTTGAACAAAGAAACATAGCTTTACGCTGGGCTTGTTATTATATTTTCTTATTCATCATTGCTTTTTATGGCATCTGGAACAGTTCACCTTTTGTTTATTTCCAATTTTAAGGGATAGTTATGAAAAGGTTTATACCTAAAGATTTATTACCCATCATCCTATTAGTCCCTTTCTTTTTATTTTTTATTGCAATAAATGTGTTTATTGACCCATCGGGCTTATTAAGGAAAAAACAGGAAAAACAAATAGCACAATGGCTAAACGATGGTTTTGGTGTTATTAATGCAATTAATGTAGATTATAGAAAAATTGTAAAAGAACGAATTGCATTACTTGAAAAGAAACCTGATATTATTGTTATGGGCTCAAGCCGTGCCATGATAATAGACTCATCCTTTTTCCCGGACCGACATCTCTTGAATTGTAGCCTCCCTTCTGCAAATTTAGAAGATATTATCGCCAATTATCAGGTCCTTTACGAAACCAATAAACTCCCTGAAAAACTTATCCTCTGCCCTGACTTGCACTACTTCAATGCTTATGCTAAAAGTAATTTTCACCTTTTTCAAGAATATGAAAATGCACTACAAAGAATGAAAATCGTTCAAAATATAACGCTGACAGATCTTATAGTTAAATGGATTGACCCACGCTATTTTCAAATACTCTCGCCCGGTTATTTTCAAGAATCTATTCGATTCTTTCCTGCATGGGTTGTAGGTAAAATACCCCGTCCCCAACCTATCGAATACTATGAAACAGAAGAAAAGGTTATCCGCCCGGATGGAAGTATTATATATGAATCTTCTCGTCGCCAAAGAACACAACAGGAAATAGAATTAAAAGCTGAACGATATGCATTCAAACATCCTGAGGGATTGGTTAATTATAGATACATAGACCCCACCCGTGAACTTATTTTTGAAAAATTCTTAAAAATGATAAAAGAAGACGGTGTTGAAGTAAAAATAATTTTTATACCTATTCATCCTCGGTCGTATGAAATCCTTGCACAGAATAAAATATACAAGATTATTATTGATGTAGAAAAATATATGAGGGATGTTTTCAACTCACTTGATATTCCCGTTTATGGAAGTTATGATGCTACCCAATGTAACTGTGTTTCCACCGATTTTTATGATGCTGTTCATGCTAAACCCGAAGCTATCAAGAGATTTTTGTCCACTTCTACAGGTATTAAAAGATAAGTTATTCTTGTATATTTTTCCTTAATGTGGTTAATAATCAGTCCAACCTCTCACCAAGAACTTTTAGCAATTCATTGTGAATATTCCCATTTGTAGCAATAATGCCATTGTTTTTTGAGAATAGATTTACCGGCAAACCATCTATTTGGGTTATCTTTCCCCCTGCTTCTTCTAAAATTAATTTTCCAGCTAAGAAATCCCATGGCTGTAATGAAGAATGGATATAAGCGTCTGCGACCCCCATAGCAACCTGAACCAACGCTAAAATAGCAGACCCTATGCATCGAACTTGTCCAAAAGAAATAATTGGATTTACAAAAAAAGGGATTCTATCTTTTCTTGATGATTTTCTACCAAAATCCACCTGCACACATGCCTCATCCAAGTTTTTCTTATCGGATACTTTAATTACTTTGCCATTTCGCCAAGCCCCTCGACCTTTTTCGGCAATAAAAATATCACTTATCATTGGGACTAAAACACCGGAACAAACTAACTCCCCATAATTAGCAAACGCTATTGCTACGGAAAATGCGGGGAAATAACTTCTTACAAAATTTGCAGTTCCATCAATTGGGTCAATTATCCATACACGCCCTTGATAATTTTCTTCATATTTGGATAAACCTGCTTCTTCACCAATAATAAGGTCATCAGGGAAAATTTTTTTTACTTTCTTTACAAAAGAACTTTGCACAAAAAGGTCAACCTCTGTCAGAAAGTCAGTAGCATCCCTTTTTGTTGTTACAGTAACCTCCTCCTTCTTTTCATAACTATTCACTATATATGGCTTTATTTCTTTAAAAAATTCATTGATGATTTCTATCTCTGAGCTACTCATAAAAATTTCCTCAAAATTTTGAGTGTATTATATAGCAAAACAAGTAATTGTTGTATGGTTTCTAACCATGATACTTTCATGATTGTTCTATTAATCTATTATTATCCGTAAAAAAGTAATAAATTTATAAATAAAAATTCCTTCGATGCCAAATAGTAACGCGTATGATTTATATATCTTTTATAAGAAACTCGTAAGATATAGAAATCACTTCATACACAATTAGGAATATTTTAAGTATTGGGAAGCAGCCTGAGCTCCCTTTGTTCGTCGGTAGGATGCCGACGATATTTAAACCCCATGCAGGAATTCCAGGGATATGAGATATCAGCAAGATAACACTGGATATAGTATTTTCATATTATCCCGGATTAAAAAGAAAGTGCGTCTATTTTTTATTCAAAGAAAAAGCATACCCTGTTTATAATTTCATCCCGGAATATAACCTTCAGGTTCTTTTGTAAGAATTGCCCAGGAAGCTTTGTCTACCCACTCATATAATTTTTCTACGGTCAAACTTAATGTGTACCATACAGGAACAAATTCTAATGTGATTTGTCCATGCAGATTATAGCGGAATTGAGAATAATCCCATATACTCAAACCTAAAACTTTATGAAAAAGTATTCCTGATACATATTCTACAATAAAAATCATTATCATATATACAAAAGCCCGAACAGGAAATGGTATTTTTTTTGCTTTCATCGGATTTCTGAAATATGGCGTTAAAATTCCCATCAAACCATAATCAAATATCATCCACAGAGAGGTGTGTCCTCTCAAATTTACATTATCATGAAAAATCAGATTGACTGTACTTGACATAAATACCTCTAAAACTAAACCGAATAATGCAAAAATAATAAATCGGAGAAGGGGTCTATAAATACTCACGACAATTCCCTTTCATTTTTACTTTTGAAGACAAAAAAAACATTCTTCCGGCATGAATAAAAATTGCTATTATTTCTATTAAAAAGTTTGGTTTGTAGACTTAATCCCACACAATAATGTTTCATTTTTTTATATGGATGGGTAGTTCAAATCCGAATATACTTCCTTTTCCCGGTTCACTTTTTACAAATACTTTCCCCCCATGACTTTCTATGACCTGACGGACAATAAATAATCCCAATCCTGAACCCGTTGTATCAACTCCTTCCCTCTTTTGATTTTTCAGTCGAACAAACTCTCGAAACAGTTTTGGAATATCCTCCTTTGAGATACCGATGCCATTATCTTCCACTTCTACCCGAACACAAGAAGAATATCTATAAGCACGGACAATGATCTTTCCATTAGGTGGCGTATATTTGATGGCATTTGTTAGGAAATTTAATATAGCCTCCCGTATCAGTCGTTGAATTCCTAATATAAATATTTTTCCTTCAGGCAGTTCTATTTTAATTTCATGATTTTTACTTAATATCAAGTCTTGATTTTCTTCTATAATCTTCTCTATAAGGTCATTTAATCCAAATTCATTCGCTTCTCGTAGTAAATCTGCATTTTCCATTACAGAGAGATTTTCTAAATCATGTAAGAAGGATATTAATTCATCAATTCGTGTTAATGAGCGTTGAACCCATGATTTTTGATTATCATTTAATTCACCACCATATCCATACAACAGATTCTGCAAATGCATAGCAATAGCTGAAATAGGTGCCCTTAAGTTGTGTAATGCGATTTGTAAAAATCCTTTCCTCTGGTCGCATAATCGTTCTAAATCTTTATTTATCCTTACAATTTGCCTCTGACCTTCTCTTAAAAAATACATCAGATGCGTCGTTAGCGAGGCTGTTAGGAAAAATAACAATCCCTGAACTACTGCCACAGTTATAATATATTTTCCTGTGGGAGGAGCATCTGATGGTACGGCCCCTATAGGGAATATGGGTGGAAGCCATTGTTTCCAACTGACAATGGCTAATGTTAGAAAAAGTAAATAACCATATATCGTATATGCAAAAGATATCAAAGGACTGAATAAAACGCTCGCAATAATTACATGGAAAATAAAAAAGGTCTGAAAAGGAGAATAAACACCGCCCACTAACCATAATGCAATCGTCAAAAAAATAAAATCTGTAGCAATAGATAAATGTAATATAAAAATGAGCAGAAAACGATATGCAGACGATTTTTCCTTTTTCTTTCTCGCTGGATATGCTATTAAAAAATTTATTGTATTAGCAAAAAATAGAATAATAGCTAATATGATTAAAGCATAATGGTTAAGTTGTGAAATTTCTAATATATATTTTGCAAATAACGAGCCGGCAATAATTAAAAAAGCAACAGAGAAACGAACAATTGTAAAGTCGTATAACTGGTCTTCTAATCGTAAACTATGTAAAAAGACTGGGAAAGAGCCCTCTTCATCCCGAAGAAAAAAACGGATTATCTTAGATAAAACTGATTGAGAATATTTCCCGGAGGAATCTGCCATTTTTGTCCTTCAGAATAAAGTATATAATGTTCTGATAATAATTGTATAAAAAAAACGGAGCACTTGCTCCGTTTTTTTTATTTTTTAATAAAGTTTTTCTTATGCCACACCTAATTTTGCTTTTAAGGTTGAAATGAAAACTTTTGGGTCAACAGGCTTTTGGAAAATTCCTGCAAGGCCTAACTCACGGGCATCAATGTTGTAACGAACTGCATCACCAGCAGAACTTAACATGTACATAGGACCGGGATATTTATCTTCTTTTAGTTTAATTGCAACTTGACTTCCGGAATCTACATTTTCCATCATCAAATCTATGATGACAGCATCGGGTTGTATCCTCTGAACCGCTTTCAATCCTTCTTCGCCGTTTGCTGCTTCACCAACTACAAAACCAGCGGATTCCAGCATAACTCTCAATGCAGAACGAATATCAGGGTCATCATCAATAATAAGTATAACTTTCTTTTGTTCCATGTTCCCTTCTCCTTTGTTGTTTTATTATATTATTATTAAAATATTGCCACGCTAATTCAAGATTCTTTTGTGCTTCTTCGGTAATTCCTTCCCCTATCGAAAAATCATAACCTTTTATACCTAACATCCACGATTCCGGTGCAGAACTGAAATATTCTTCACATATTGCTATAATTGACTCTGCATTAACAGAATGTGTAGTAAAGGTTATGTCTTTGGAAGGAAATATTCTTCTCATTTCAAAAGGTTCTTCACCTTCTTTCGACGCATCTACAAATAGTACTTTATCATAATATACTAATTCAGCACCTAATTCAATGTTTAACTGATAATCTTCATCCACATAAATGTTTTCCTGTTTCAACTTTTGTGCACGCTGAGCAAAAAGGGGACCTAAGGCATCGTCATGACGCCCCGGGTTGCCATATCCAAAGATGAGTATTTTATCACCCTCTAATAAGTTCATGAACAAGTTCACCCTTATGGTCTACAATTTGAACTTGCAAAGGCATTTGTCCTAATGCGTGTGTAGCACAACTCAAACAGGGGTCATATGCACGGATACCTACTTCTATGGTATTTAACAAACCTTCCGTTATTTCCGATTTCCCCTGTAAATAATCCTTTGCGAGGACATTTACAACTTGGTTCATCGGTTCATTATTATTCGTTGTTGATACAATAAGATTGGCGAGGACAATCTGGTCATTGTCATTAATCTCATAATGATGAAATAAAGTCCCACGCGGAGCTTCTATCCATGCGACACCCCGTTTTTGTTTCGTCCCTTGAGTTATCAAATTTGTCCCTTGTAAATCGGGGTCATTTAATAAAATTTTTATCTTTTCTGCAGAATGTAACATTTCTATCAACCTCGTCCAGTGATAAACCATGGAGGCATTTATTGGCTTTCCACCCGATAAAGACATTAATTCTTGTCTTTCTTTCTCCGCCAGAGGAGTATCGATGAAATCACAATTGTTAATTCGTGCTAATGGCCCTACTCGATACCATCCTTTTTCTTTTCCCAAACTGCGAATAAACGGGAATTTCATGTAACTCCATGGACGAACTTCTTCCGCAATATAATCAAGATAATCTTCAGGTTTTACCATGTCAAAGATTATCTTACCATCTGCTGTTTTGGCTCGTAGTAATCCATCGTACAGGTCAAGGCATCCATCCTTACGAACAATACTTAAATGATTAGAATCAAATGCTCCAAATTTTAAGAAGAAGTCCAATTTTTCTTTTACAATTTTTTTACATAGTTCTAACGCCTCAACAGACCACTGCAGAATGGTATCTATATCTTTGAGGAAAACATCTCTTTCCTCTTTAGAGAGATTTTTATTAATTCCTCCGGGGATAGCACCTGTTCCATGTACTTTTTTACCTGCGGTAGCTTTAATAATCTCCTGACCATATTTCCGTAATAAAACGGCTTTTTTTGCAGTTTCCGGGTCTGCTTTTATAACACCAATCACATTTCTTTGTTCAACGGGGGCATCAAAGCCAAATAATAAATCGGGTGAACAAAGATGGAAAAAGTGAAGAGCATGAGATTGTAAAGTTTGCCCATAATGCATAAGCCGTCTCATTTTTTCCGCAGTTGGAGTAAGCGTCTTGGCTCCTACAATCATATCTGTAGCCTTCGCCGCGCATAGGTGATGACTTACAGGACAAATTCCACATAGTCTCTGGACAATCGTAGGGGCTTCCCAATAAAATCGTCCTTGAACAAATCGTTCAAATCCTCGAAATTCTATAATATGGAAACGGGATTGTTGAACATTTCCTTTTTCGTCTAAAAGAATGGTAACTTTCCCGTGTCCTTCTACCCGTGTTACGGGATTAATTACTATTTTTCTTCCTGCTGTTTTTGTACTCATAGATACTGCCTCCTAAAATTAATCATATTTTATAAGTTCATAGTCAAGATTTAACGGTTCACCTTTTAATAAGGCAACCAGTGCATTCCAGATGGTATCCGCCGATGGCGGACAACCCGGTAAGAAATAGTCAATCTTTACTACTTCATGACAGGGATATACTCTGTCTAATAACACGGGAATGTCGGGGTCATTTGGAATAATTCCTGTGTTCTCACTTTTTACGGTGGGACCATTCAAATAGGCTTCTTCCAAGCACTCTTTCAATGGCACCAAATTTCTCATTGAAGGAACTCCTCCTGTCAAAGCACATGCGCCAATGGCAACCAGAATCTTACAATGTTTACGAAATTCCATAAGGATTTCTGCATTTTCATCATTACTTATGCCACCTTCGATAATTCCTATATCAACAGGTTTTGTAAAATTCTTTATATCATTTATTGGGGACTTATTAAATTCAACCAATTCAACAAGGTCTAATATACGTTCATCAATGTCCAGAATGGACATGTGACAACCAAAACACCCCGTGAAATGGGCAGTTGCAATAACCGGTTTACTCATAACTCCATTCCTTTCCTATTTATGATTTCACTTTTTTCGTTTCTATTTCAGAACCAATCGGTTTTTTGTCATACAGTCTCTTACCCACAGGTGTTAAATAGCCTTGCCGTTTTACTACAAGACATCCCGTAGGACAAACAGACATTGCTTTATCCTCTTTCGATAAATTAGTATCTTGTAATCCATCATTAGAGTTGACAGAAATTTTCATATTGATACCACGATTTTCGAAGCCAAATACATTTTTCTTATCCAGATGTATAGACGCTCTAACACAACGACCACACAAAACACAACGATTGCGGTCTAAATACACATCAGGATGAGTAGCATCCAGTTCTTTTTGTGCGTATAGATATGGCATCTGAGGTGTTAGTAATCCAAGACGGTATGCCAGAGCCTGCAGTTCACATTTCCCGGCTACTTCGCATGAAGGACAGAAATGATTTCCCTCTACAAACAACATCTCTATAATATTTCTTCGAAATGAATTCAATTCTTCTATATCATTTTCGACAACGATTCCTTCTGCGACAGGATAGGTACAGGAGTTCACAGGTCTCCCATTCACTTTAACTGTGCAAACCCGGCAATGTCCACCCGGAGGAAGGTCCTTTAAATAACACAATCTTGGAATATAAATTCCAGCATCATCCGCCGCTTGAATAATTGTTTTATCCGGAGCAGATTTTATTTCTACTCCATCAATTGTAAAAGTAACTACATTTGTACTCATTATTTTACTCCTTCCTTTGTTCTTCCACTTGCTTCAATTCCAACTTTCATGGCTTTTTGTAAATCAAAGGTTAATAATTTTCCATTTTCTTCCTTAATTTTTTCTGCGTATAAATCAGCAAAGTCATAAATTGTGGTTAAAACTGGATTTGCAGATGTTTGTCCTAATCCACAACGACTCATTGATTTCACTGTCTGCGCAATTCTTCTCAATTCAGCAAGACTCTGTGCCGTACCTTTTCCGTCGAGTATTTGTCTAAATTTCTTTTCAAGAAGGGTAGTCCCTGCACGACATGGGACACACCACCCACAGGACTCTTCTACAAAAAACTCTACAAATTGATACATACATTCTAATAAATCTCTATTTTTACCAAAAATCATGATGGAACCGCCCGTAGGAAGGTCTTCAAAAGAAATACGTCTTCCAAAGTCTTTGGGTGCAACACATTTTCCAGATGCCCCCCCTACTTGAACTGCCTGTGTATCTTTTGCTCCTACAAGTTCTAACAGGTTTTCGATCGTTATTCCATACTCGACTTCGTATACTCCTGGATGTTCACAATCACCTGAAACACTTAGCATCTTTGTCCCTGTTGAATCTTTGGTTCCAATTTTTGAGAACCATTCACCGCCCTTTTCTAAAATACGAGCAGCACAACAAAGTGTTTCTACATTATTTACCGATGTAGGTTCCCCTTTATATCCCTTTTGAACAGGGAACGGAGGTCTATCTCTGGGCGCCCCTCTCTTCCCTTCAGCAGATTCAATAAGTGCCGATTCTTCTCCACATACATAAGCACCCGCACCTAACTGAATTCGGATGTCAAAATTAAAATCTTCTCTACCACATATATGTTCACCCAATAAACCTAAATGTCTTCTTTTCGCTAATACTTTTTCAAGGTTTTCCAATAGATAAGCATATTCTCCACGAAGATACATGATACCTTCTTTGGCACCAATAGCATAACCCGCAATAGTCATGCCCTCAAAAACTAAATCGGGATATTCTGTAAGTATAACACGGTCTTTAAAAGTGCCGGGCTCCCCTTCATCCGCATTACAAATAAGATAACGAATGGGTGATTTTTGTTTCCTACAGAAATCCCATTTCATAGCCGTTGGGAATCCCGCACCACCTCTTCCTCGTAATCTCGATTTATTTATTTCACCAATTACCTCTTCGGGTTTCATGTTTAATGCATTTCGCAATGCTGTACCACTGTCTAATGGAGCACAGATTACCTCGCCTTCTTTTTTGAGATTTAACTGAACTCTCGCCTGTGGTAAATCGGATACATCTTTACCCGCCTTTAATTCACTAATAATTTGTGGAACATCAGCAGGTTTTAAATTAGTTAATGGGATTTTATTAATTAATGCACTGGGTGCCTGGTCACTTAGTCCAATGCATGGCGTATGAAGTAGTGTAAATAGATTATCTTTTGTAGTTTCTCCAAAAGAAATACCTAATGCCTTTTCGAATGCCTTTCCTACTTCGTCTGCACCTTTCATCCTTTCAATAACTGCATTACAAAGTCTTATTACATTTTTTCCAAGTGGTTTTCTTGGGAAAAATGCATAAAAACTGATCATATCCCGAACTTGCACCACAGGTAGGTTCAGGACATCTGCTAAATTGGAGACCATTTCATCTGATATATAGCCGAACTCATTCACAATATCATGGGCTATATTCATCAGATAACCACGGTCATTGCCATACTTACTGGCAATGTTTTTGATTTGTTCTCGGTAATGGTGGGTCATAACATCAATACTCCTACAAAGATTTGACTTACTTATTAACTTACCGTTAAGTAAACACTTATAAAACTATATCATATTTATCATTATATTTCAATATTTAACGACTACTTTTCAATTATTTTGTTAAAATTGATAAAGTATAATTTGAAACGCATAAATTGAGGCCTTAATGAAGTACCGGTCATTTTTTTACCTAAATAAATAGTATTACTTTTTATCTATTTAGTAATACTATTATGTTTCTACTAAATTTTTCCCTATTTTTTTAAAAAATATTTTTTGTCATTCTGTATACTACTTTTTCTCACTAACTTTGATTTTTTTATCTCTTTTCATGTAAAATTATGACCTAATCTTAAAGAGGAGATTTTATACAAAAATGTTTAATTTTAAAGATATTTCACAGTTAGGTGGATTATTAAAAGAAGCCATGCAAGTAAAGCAAAAAATTGAAACTCTTAAAGAAGAATTGGCAAAAGAGGTGGTTGAAGGCGAATCGGGTGGTGGTATGGTTAAAATTAAAATGAATGGGAAATTCGAAGTCCTAAATATATCTATATCAGATGAGTTATTTTCAGAAGGTATGGCGGACAAATCGTTATTGGAAGCACTTACCCTGTCCGCTTTTAATATTACATCTGAAAAGGTTCGTGTTCTTGCAAAGGAGAAAATGAAAGAAATTGCAGGTGGTATTGAAATTCCAGGATTGATGGATTAGTGAAAATACTTTTTTTTGGAACACCCGAAATTGCAATCCCATCTTTACAGAAACTTCATACCCATTTTTCTGTAGTTGGAGTAGTCTCCCAGCCCGATAAGCCTAGTGGAAGGCATCTTCATTTAACACCTCCACCTATTAAAATTGAAGCTGAAAAATTAGGAATCCCTGTTTTTCAACCTGAAAAAGTAAATGATCCAAAATATATTCAAATTTTTAAAGAACTACAACCTGACCTTGGTGTAGTTGTTGCTTATGGGAGATTCTTGAAGGAAGAAGTGTTATCGCTCCCTAAATTAGGATATATCATAAATTTACATCCAAGTCTATTGCCTCGTTGGAGAGGGCCTTCCCCTATTCAGACTGCTATATTAGAAGGTGACACAGAAACGGGTATTACTATTATGAAAATCTCCATGGAAATGGATGCTGGGGATATTTTATTACAGGAAAAGACACCTATCGATATTAATGAAACTGCTGTAGATCTCGCCAATAGATTATCTTTGATGGGGGCAGATTTATTGGTTCAGTCTATTCGTATAATTGAAGACAACAAAGCGGTATTTGTACCTCAAGACCATTCAAAAGCCACATATTGTCATCTCATAGAGAAAAAACATGGTATTATTTATTGGAATCAACCTGCACTAACTATACATAATTGTGTTAGAGGATGTCTTCCCTGGCCTGTTGCTTTTACAAAATTCAAAAATGAAATTATTCGAATACATAAAACTGAATTAATTCCTGAAAGTCTTAATTATAATTATACGGAGGTAAAACCCGGAACTGTTGTACATATTTTGAAGGATAAATGTATAGTAAAAACAGGGAAAGGATTGGTTGGAATTTGTGTGCTTCAGGCACCGAATCGGAAACCTCTAACTTTTCGTGAATATATAAATGGTAAACCTATCCATATAGGTGATACTTTTGAGGATGCTTCAGAAAATGGCTAGTGTAGATATCGTTCGTGCTGCAGTTATTAATACTTTATTACGATGGGAAAATGGCAAATTACCCATAGATGAGTGTATTTCTAGAACGCTAAAAAGAAAAGCTTATAGCACAAGAGGGCGCCGATTTTTTTCCCATCTTGTTTATGGAACCATTCGTAACCTTGATTTACTCGACTATATTATCTCTAAATATTTTAATAATTCTTTGGAATCACTTCCACTCCCTATCCTTTATATCTTAAGAATTGCCATTTTTCAGATTTATTTTTGTGATATTGTTACTACTCCAGCCGCTGTACATACATCTGTGGACCTCGCAAGAATATTTGGGCATGTGGGATTAGCTCGTATGGTAAATGCTGTTCTTCGTAAACTACCCGAAAAATTTGAAGATATTCAATTACCACCTAAAGATGAAAATATATTCGATTATTTATCTATCCGTTATTCTATACCGAAATGGATTCTTCAAGAATTTTCTCAAAGATTTGGTGAAAATCAACTTGAAAACTTTGCTTTGTCTGTATCCGAAATCCCTTTTCTTTCTATTAGGACAAATTTAACAAAAATTAGTCGAGAAGAATTAGAAAAAAGATTAAAGAAAATTGGGATTGAAGCGCAACATCTCACTCCTATTCCCGAAGAATTGTCATTAAATTCTACATATCTATTAACAGACTGTCCATTAATGAAGCAAGGGCTATATACAATACAAGATCCTGCATCAATGCTGAGTGTCCATGCTTTAAATCCACAACCCAACGAGATTATTCTTGATATTTGTTCGGCTCCAGGGACCAAAACAACCCATATTGCAGAATTTACTCGTAATCAATCTAAAATATATTCTGTGGAAATTCATCCGGGAAGAATACAACGCATTTATGAAAACATACATAGACTTAAATGTGAGAATATTTTTCCTATTTGTTCAAGTGGGACCTATTTACCTTTCCCGGATGAAACTTTTGACAGAATTTTATTAGATGCTCCCTGCTCTGGATTGGGAACTTTAAGAAGAAACCCTGACATTAAATATAACATTCAACGGGAAGCCTTACAACGATTATCAAAATTACAAAAAGCAATACTTGAAGAGGCGTGTAGAGTATGCAAAAAAGGTGGTATTATTGTATATTCTGTATGTACTTTTACCAAAGATGAAACTATTGATGTAGCAAATGAGTTTATCAATGAGAAAAAACTAATTCCAATAAAAGCACCGGAGTTACTCGACCCGTGGACAATTCAGACAGGACAGTATCAGACAATTCCAAAAAATCTCTGGGACGGCTTCTTCTTGACGGTATTTCAAAAGCCATAGTTAACACAGTTCTATTTTTCTTTAATCTTATTCTGTGGTTAATTCAATGGTCTTTAGCTTTACTTGTTTTTATAGCCGTCATGGCTGGGTCTGGATATTATATTTACACGCAAGCATTAAGTGGTGGAAAATATATTATTGTTCCCAAAATTACAGATATACCTGTTATGGAAGCATCAAAGAAACTTTTCGAAGCAGGGCTTGAATTAGGTCCCTACATCCCAGTTACACATAATACTATTCCTAAATACTATGTAATCAGTCAAAAACCCGAGGCGGGTAAGGTGGTACGTTTAGGGAGGAAAGTGTTTCCTGTGGTAAGTGCAGGTCCCCCAAACGAAAAAGTACCCGATTTGAGAGGTAAAAAACTCGAAGAGGCTCAAAAAATTATTGAGTATAGCAGTAGATTTAAATTAGGTAATATTGCTCGTATTAATCGTGAAGAGCCACCTGAAACGGTTATATCCCAGGACCCCCCTCCTGATACAGAAGCCAATCAAGGTACACTTATTAACTTACTTGTAAGTGCAGGGACCCAAACAGAAACGATTATAATGCCAAATATAATAGGTAAAAGCATCCAAGAAGTAGAATCTCTTTTAAAGACCTATGATGTTAAATTAGTTCCTAATGTTATAGATGCACCCGATTCTCCCGAAAATGTAGTTTTAGAACAAGACCCACCACCGGATACCCCAATAACCCGGGGGCAAATGGTTGTTTATACTATTAAATCTACAGGGACTTCTCCTCTACCCGATGCACGGTATCAAACAGAAGTCACCTACACTATGAATGATGATTGGGCTACTAAAGAGGTACGTGTAGAACTCATAGACCGTCATGGGAATCGTGAAATTCTATGGCAAAAACCCCGTTTATATGATACCCTCTCACAAATACGATATGTACGAGGGACCCCATTAAATATAAAGGTAACTTATATAAGCAAGGCAACCGTAGAAATTATTGTAGATGAGATTAAAATGGCTTCCTTTGAGTTAGAAGGGGGAAATCCTCCGCGGTTACTACAGCCTTGAAAATGAAGTATTATAATATATCGTTTTTAATTATAGGGAGTTAAAATAAGATGATAGGCAAAGACAAAAATATCAAAATTGCACCCTCAATTTTATCGTGTGATTTTAGCAAAATGGGTGAAGAGATTACACAACTGATTGAATCCGGAGCGGATTACATTCATATTGATGTCATGGATGGACATTTTGTTCCTAATATAACAATAGGACCTCCTATTATTGCATCATTACGCCGACACTGTTCTGTGCCTATGGATGTCCATCTCATGATAGATAATCCAGAAGAATATGTAGATTCTTTTGCAGATGCAGGGGCCGATATTATAACTATCCATGTAGAGGCAACAAATCATCCCCATAGGCTGATACAACATATTAAAGATATGGGTTGTAAAGCAGGGGTTGTTTTGAACCCATCTACACCAGAAAGTCGTATTGAGTTTCTGGTTGAAGATATAGATATGGTGCTTGTAATGACTGTTAATCCCGGTTTCGGAGGTCAAAAATTCATTCCGGATATGCTTCGGAAAATTAAAGCAATTCGTGCCATGATAGGAGACCGTGATTTAGAAGTGGATGGTGGAATTGATGAAAGGACCGCACCTGAAGTCATAAAAGCAGGTGCGAATATTTTAGTAGCAGGTTCTTATGTGTTTAATAATTCATCATATAAAGCATCCATAAAAAAATTAAAAGAAAGTATAAATTTTATTTGACTTTTAATATTTATTGGTGTATATTATATTTATAGTTTTTAGTGAAATATAAACTAAAAAGAAGGGTGGTATTATGAAAAGAATATGTTTGCTGGCTGTGACACTCATCATTACAACCCTTATCCTGGGCTGTCCAAATAATGGTGTCATAAAAGATGGAGTTGTAGTCGTAGACCAGTTGCCTGGCGTAACTGTTTCTAATGTTTCACCTGGACAAGTGGTACTCCATTCACAAGGGGCAGTTCCCATTACCACAGGAGATATCATTATTGGGCAGTACGGAGATACAGGTTATTTACGCAAGGTTACGGCGGTAGGACAAAAAGGGACCGAAGTAGTTGCAGTAACCGAACCTGCTTCTTTAGAAGATGCTATTCAAGAAGGTATGTTAATGACAAGCGTCAAGTTTGATGTAAATGATTATATCAAAGCAGGTGCATTACCCAAAGATGCAAAAGCAACTATAGTAGATTTCAGTGGCAAAGAAATATATAAAGGGAATGGAATACGGATAACCGTAGATAAGGGTATTTTAGATTGTACTCCTCAGGTCGCTATCGTGGCAGATTACAAAGCATTTCAATTAAGAAAATTTGATTTAACAACTACGGGAACTATAACCCTTACTTTAAGTGTTAAAGTCGCATTAGATAACTCAACACCCATTTCTCAAGAATGGGATATTATCCCTCCAATAGTTCATCCATTCGCCGCAAGTATAGGACCTGTTCCAATTTATGGCCGAGTAACGCTCCGCTTCCCATTTGGATTATTTGGACAAATGACGGGTGATACAAGTATTAAATCCGGTTTTGATATTAAAGATAATTTTACTCTGAAAGCAGTATATGATTCAGGGAGCTGGGATGGTTCAAAAGCCGATTTATTTAACTTTACATTTGATGGGCATCCTCTTACCTGGAATATAGATATTGGTGGAACAGCTCAAGCTTATATTAAAGCAATAGTTGAACTTACTCTTTACGAATCTGCTGAAGCAGAAATCTTTGCAAAACCCTATCTCAAATCTAATATACATGTATTCCCATCACCGGCAAGTATAGAGGTTATTGGTGGAGTTGATGCTGGTGCTTATGCAGGATTAAGCGTATTAGGGCATAATATTATTGGGAAGAGCTTTTATTGGAATGGTCCCAGCAAACTTTTGTATAGAGGTGTTCAGGATTACTCCGACCCATTACCATGGACAAGTGGTTCTATAGATCTGTGGTAAACTAAAATTGAAAATCTAAAATGTGACTTGAACAATTTGTGTTTAGGTCACATTTTTTTATTATGGAGTAGATTATCAGTTAAGTCTATGTCCCAACAAAAATATTATTTCTTATTTTTTATTTTATTCTTTTCTATTTGTCCATTAATACAAGCCCAATATCACTCCGCAGATTTTTTAGAACCTTATTTTGTAATTCAATTACCTGAATTACTTCGTTTAATTCAAATTTATAATTACGGCTCCTACCATTGTGATAACCTTTCCGAAGATGGATATGCTCTTGGAAGTGGTGATACCAATTGTTTCCCTCACAAATCAGATTATAACCCTCAGGATTGGGTAATTTCTTTTCTAGAAGTGCTAAGATTGGTACAATTTTATAAATCAGATTCCTATTCTTCAGACCCAACTACTGAAGATGGTTTCAAACCTGCCAATACAAATGACCCTGCTCCTGGAACACAACAAGTTTTTTTAGGCATCATATTTGTCTGGATTCCTTCGGGTTCTTTTTACATGGGAACAACAAAATCTCCAGCGGAATTAGCTGAAATATATGGTGGAAGCCCGTCTTTATATTCATCCGAATATCCACAACATTTGGTAACCATTTCCAGAGGTTTCTGGATGAGTCAAACAGAAATTACACAAAAGCAATGGATAAACATAATGGGATATAATCCGTCTAATAATAAAGGGGATACGCTCCCTGTCGAGAATCTCTCATGGGAGGATTGCCAAAGATTTATAGAAAAAATAAATAAATTAGGCAAGGGGACTTTCCGCTTACCTACAGAAGCAGAATGGGAATATGCGTGTCGGGCTGGTTCAATCTATGAGTTTTGTTTCGGAGATGATGATAAAAAATTAGATAATTATGGATGGCATATCTATAATAGTGGTTATCAAACACAACCGGTAAAACAAAAACAACCTAATGCATGGGGGTTATATGATATGCATGGAAATGTATGGGAATGGTGTCAGGATTGGTATGCTTCAGAATATTACCAATACTCCCCTGTTTTTGACCCTGTAGGTCCTGCAGAAGGAAGATATAAAGTATTACGAGGGGGCACATGTTTGCGGACTTCTGCCCGTTGCAGATCTGCTTTTCGCTCATGGAATGCCCCCGATTTAACAATGCCTGATCAGGGATTTCGAATATGCAGAATTTCAGATTGATATTTGTTCTTTTTATAGGAATATTTACTATACAATTTTACTCTTTTGGAAAAGATATTCATAATTTACCCTTATATTTTCAACCTAATCAAAATCATTTGATTTCAGATATACATTATTTCTCAAAAGGAGACTCTATATCTTTAGGATGTTATGAAAACGCTCTTGTTTTTTTTATGCATAATACACATGAATATTATCGAGTTATTTTCTCTAAAAGTCATCCCCTGTCTATAACAGGAAGTATCCCTCTCCCCTCCCGTTCTATTTACCTTAGAGGCAAAAATCCTTCCCCTCAAATAATTCCCCATTATAAAGCAGTCCTCTATCGGGATATATATCCCGGCATTGATCTCTATCTGTATGAAAAGGAATATAAATTTAAGTTCGATTTTATCGTTTATCCACAAGCAGAACCTGAAATGATTTCATTTAATTTTGAAAGGTTAGATACAGTCAATCAAAAGTGGACATCTGTTATTCCCGAGATAGAAAACAATATAATTCGTATTTCACGAGATAACACCATTTTATATTTTCACGCTCCATGTGCCTACCAATGGATCGAAGGGATATCTCATAAAATCCCAATACACTTATATTATAAAGAGGGTGTTAAATTTAATATCCCCAAGTCTTCTTACAACCCTGCCCATACTTTACTTATTGATCCTACCTTGTTATCAGGAACATATTTAGGCGGAAACAATACAGACCGAATTATTGATGTAAAAACAGATAATGCAGGGAACATTTATTTAGTAGGAGAAACAAAATCAGTCAACTTTCCAACGAATAGTGGTTCTTTACAACCTAACTACATGGGTGGGGATATAACAGGAGACATTTTTATAACAAAGCTTAATTCCCTTGCTAATACTCTTATTTTTTCTACCTTTTTAGGAGGAACAGGCGATGATAGTCCAACATCTCTAGAAATAGATGAACAAAGAAATATATATTTAGCAGGAATTACTTCATCTCCTGATTTTCCTATAACAATGAATGCTTTTCAATCTATAAAATTAGGGAACCGTGATGCATTTTTTTCAAAAATTAACTCCAATGGAACTGCACTACTTTACAGTTCATATTTAGGGGGGAGTTATGATGAAAGTATTATGGACTTTACATTTTTACCTGACCATAATATAGTTTTCACAGGATGGACACAGTCTACTGATTTTCCAGTACAGGGAAATTCTTTTTTAAATTCAATATTCAGTGGAGGTGGACTGGATGGGTTTATGATTAAATTTCAACCGACATTTGAATGTGTTTGGAGTGGATTTATAGGGACAAGTGGCGTCGATATTTGTAAAACAATAAAAAATTTTGAAAATGAAATAATTGTAGGAGGGTACACATCCTCGGTAAATTTTCCAACAACACAAGGTTCATTTCAGACATCATACAGAGGTGGAAATTATGACTCCTTTATTATGAGGCTCTCTTCAAACGATGCTTCTGTCCTATCTTCTTCTTATTTAGGGGGAAGTCTTACGGATCTCTGCCAGTCATTAACTTGTGATAATTATGGGAATTTATATATTACTGGAGAAACCTCTTCTAATAATTTCCCTGTAACTATTTCTTCATTTCAGGTTGGATACGGAGGAGGGGAAAGGGATGCTTTTATAACCAAATTTTCTCCTGATTTAAGTCAAATAATTTTTAGTACATATTTAGGGGGAAGTAAAACGGAAGTGGGATTGGATATAGCACTCGATTCTTTATCTCGTATATATGTTGTAGGTTATACGTATTCTGGAGATTTTCCTGTCATACCGGGGACACTACAACCTGCTTATGGTGGTAATCAGGATGCCTTTTTTGCATGTTTAAATCCAAATGGAAACACCCTCCAATATAGTACCTTCTATGGAGGTAAAGGCGAAGAAAAAGCCCGATCTATTTACATTTCCAGTTCAAATGTACTCTATATGGTTGGAGAAACCGCATCGAGTTTATTACCTATCACATCAGGAACTTTTCAAACGAGTTTTGGTGGTGGGACACAGGACGGTTTTCTGGCATGTATAGATATATCTTCACCTGTACAAGAGGGAGAAGGGCAAATGGAAGGAGTTGTTGAAGGGACAACGGAAGGAGCTTATGAAGGGGAAGGTTTAAGAGTATGGTTGGTTCCCCCTATCGAACGAACAGTAACAGAAGGAAGTACCACCACTTTTACTGTTGGCATTTCAGGTTATATAGGAACAGTCAATTATCAATGGCAATTTAAGAGTATTGACGGAGAAGAATATGTTCCAATACTTTATTCAAATAGTCCTATGTTGACATTAAGAAATATAAAAACTACATCTGCAGGGTTTTATCGTTGTAGGGTAAGTGATACATTAGGGACGGTCATCTCTTCCCCATTTAAGTTATCTTTGATTACAGTATCGGAAGGCTTTGTAGAAGGGATTAATGAAGGAATCACAGAAGGTATTTTTGAGGGAATAAGTGAAGGTATAGCAGAAGGTTTTTTAGAAGGAGCAATTGAAGGACAAATTGAAGGTCCTCCTGAGGGAATATTTGAAGGTGAGGGGATTATTGAAGGGAATGAAGAAGGAGAGGGGGCTTTTTATCCCTGCGGATTTGAGGTGAATGGAACAGAAACACATAGTCTCCTAAAAGATATGGCTCAAAATCTATACTATATTAATGTTCCCAATGAAGGTTCTATAAATGATGTGATTGTTAACATATCTTTAACACATGATGATTTGAGGCAAATCCTAATTCAATTGGTTTCTCCTCAAGGGACTGAGATGTTTCTTATCATTTATCCTTCACAGGGAGGAAATGCTTTGGTAAATACATATTTTGACGATAATGCAGAAATGAGTATCATGGAAGGTGTAAGTCCATTTACAGGCAATTATAAACCCATTGGTAATCTGAGTGTCCTGAAGGGAGAAAGTTTGCAAGGCACATGGTTGTTAAGAATTGTAGATAATCAAATAGGTGGTAGGGGCTATCTTGAATCATGGAAACTACTATTTAATACATATGCATGTCCAGAAGAAGGTTCTCAAGAAGGGGGGGGAAGTCCTATTTTTCATTCCGCTGATACAAACAAAGACTACTCTTTTTCGCTTGTTGAAGTGTTGAGAGTTATTCAAATTTTTAATTTTGGCAGTTATCATTGCGATAAAAATGGTGAAGATGGTTTTAGCTTGGGTGTCGGTGACACGAACTGCGACCGTCATAGTTCGGATTACTCTCTCCCCTATTGGTCTATTACTTTTCATGAACTTTTACGACTTATTCAACTGTTTAATATAGGCGGATACACTTCTTGCACAGATACCGAAGATGGTTTTTGTTCTATCCAATAATTTATAATGTTTCTGAAAATCCAATCTCTAACAAATTTGTAGCAACACGAAATCTTTCTGATGATTTCTCGGCTCCTAAAACTATTGCTATTATCCTTGAATTAGCCCTTTTTGCTGTTGCGACGATACAATGTCCTGCTAATTTTGTATAACCTGTTTTCAATCCATCACACCCAACATACATAGATAGCAAATCATTTGTATTGCTTCTTTCTATATTTTCATCCTGTATTACAAATTTTTGTTTTGATGTCCATGAAAGCAATATGGGTAACTTACAACATTGCAAAGCAAGAATGGAAAGGTCTTTTGCTGTTGTCCTATCCAAATCATTACCACTTTTAATGGGGTATCCGTTCACGGTGTAATATTCTGTATCTGTCATCCCTAATTTACTTGCCATCAAATTCATATCTTCTATACATTTCTTTTCCGAGCCCCACAAACATTCTGCTATTGCTACAGCAGACGTATTCGATGAAATAATAGCAATCGCATCCATCAAATAACCCAATTTATATTTTTTATCTGCTGACAATAAAATATCTGAATTATTTTTTGGATATATTGTCCTTTTAACAGGAATATCATCTTCTAATCTTATTTCTTTCATATTAATTTTTAATGCAACTAAATACATAAGCATTAGTTTAACCAGACTTGCAGGGGGAGATTTTTGTTTTGCCCCCTCTTCGAATATTACTTTTCCATTATTGGCATCAACACATAGTTTATTGATAACCCTTTTAGGTAAGGGCGAAGTAATAATTGGAGTTTTTTTTCTAACTGTTGCGGTATAAATTAAAGATCGAAAAATAAAACTTCTACGACCAATTTCTTTTTTCTCTTCCTGCATTTTGCTTATTTTCTAATTCATTACTGCTTTTATTTCTTCTTTTATATCTAACAGACGAAGTAATTCCTCAAAGAGGAATGGTTTATTTAATATTATTATATTCAAATTCATTTCTTCTATTTCTTCTTTTAACCGATTATTAGAAAGTAATACTATTTTCTTTTTTTCTTCACTTATTTCTTTTAACTTTTCGAAATCCAAGCGATTTAAATAATCCATATCAATTACTACACTTGTAGGGGAGAATTTAAATATTGAAGAAATGACATTTTCAAAATTATCCAAAATAATACATGGGATTCTATAAAAGTTCATCATAAACCCTATAAACTCTCTGAGGGTACTTTCGGGTTCATAAACTACAATTACATTTCTAATTTCTCTATCTTTTTTCTCTATACTTATCATCTTATTTACTTTTTCCCCATGTTTTATTTTATTAATAATTTCAAACAAAGAAATTAATGAAAAAGTTTTTTTTATAAAATAAATATTTTCGGGGTTACTTTTGATAAATGATTTTGTTATATTCACATTATCCTCAACAATTAATAGGATAGGTATATTTTCAGAAATATGATGTTGCTCAATAACATTTATTATAGTACCAATATTTTCGAGCTCTTTTTCATAAGTATTAATCAATATAATTTCTGGTTCTACTTCATTTACCAACCTAATGGTTTCATAAATATTTTTTGTCCATCTTATTTCTTTATCTCGTGAGATAAATATTTTACGTAATACTTCAAATAAGACTGTTTCAATATCAACAATTAATATATTACCTATTTTATTTTTTTCTTCTGCTCTTTCTGTTCGACTATCATAAAATACACAATGAGGTATGTGTATTGTAAACGTACTCCCAACACCGAAAGTACTCTCCACATTAATTTTTCCATTATGGGATTCAACAATACCTTTTGCGATTGCTAAGCCGATACCTGTACCTTCATATTTTCTTGTAGGAGAACCGTCTACTTGGAAAAATTTTTCGAAAATTTTGTCCTTATATTCTGAGGGAATTCCTATCCCTGTATCCGAAATAGATATTTCCAATGCGTCCTCATTATTAACAGATACATGTATTCCTATCGTTCCTTCTGTATCGGTAAATTTTATTGCATTATCAAGTAATATTCCTAATACCTGGCTCATTTTCTCTTTATCTGCCCATACATAAATATCCTTATTGGGATAATTTTCTATGAGTTTTAACTGTTTTGCAATAATTTTAGGACTATTAAAAGAAATGTTCTCTGTAATAATATCTTTTACAGGAAATAATTTCTTCTTTATCTGTAGTCCTTTAATTTCAATTCTACTAAACTCTATCATTTCATTAACCATACGAAGTAATCGTTCTATATTTCGGAGCATAACATTCAAGGCATTCTTTTCTTGATCCGTCACGGGACCTAAACTCCCTGAAATCAGCATTTCTATATATCCTTGTATTGTGCTTATGGGAGTTCTTAATTCATGGCTTACATTGGAAAGAAATGCATCTTTATTTTTTCCGTATTGTCTTAATTCTTCATTAAGTTGCTCTAATTGGTATGTTCTTTCTTCTAATTCATTCTGCATTTTTTTCTGTTGAGTTAAATCAGAAACTACAAGAGAATAGCGAGTATCTTCTATTTTTTCACTCGGAATAATAGATACCGAAACGAGTGTCGTTATTTCTTTCCCATTTGGGCCCCAAAAAGTAATTTCTTTTCTACGGTCTTTTTCGGTTATTTCTAACAGAGAAAGTAATCTTATCAAATCGGTACTTTCTAAAAATTCAAATATATAATGTCCTACAACTTGTTCCATTTCTCTATCTATCATTTTACAAAAGCATTCATTTACCATCACGATTTGATGTTGTATATTTAATAGTAAAAACCCTTCGTTCATTGTCATGATTAATTTCTTTAAATTCTCCTCGGATTCCCTTAATTTTCTTGTTTGTTCGTTAACTCTTATTTCGAGTTCTTCTGCATATTTTTGTACTTTCATAGATAATACTTTTAGATCTGTAATATCTTTTACGGTTGCAAGAGTTGCTCTATGTATTCCTTTTTTATCAAATATAGGGGTCCCATGAATCCAGAAATATTTTTTTTGATTGTTTACTTCTAATTCAATTTCATATTCACCGCTAATACCATAACTCAGCATTAACCAATTTTGTTCTATCGCACTTATATTAAATCTACGCACCACATCCGCAACCGAATAGCCTATAATTTCTTGTCTCGTTATAGATATAAATCTACAAAACTGCTCATTCACATCTATTATTATTCCTTGCGGATTACTTAACACATATCCTTCGGAAATATGTTCAGCAAGTGTTTTAAATCTTTCCGCTAATTCCCCTATATTTTCTTCTCGACGAATAAGTATAACTACAAATGATAATATTCCTAAAAGGAAACTTCCCAAACCTATAAGTTCGGATAGTCTTCTTACCTCTTCCGGTAATGTGTCGTAATAATACTGATTTATAGAAGTTTTTGAAATTATCAATATTCCAGAAGTAAATAAAAGTATCATACCCCCTACTAAGACCGATTTTTCTTTTCTAGAAAAATGGTATTTATTGAGCATGGTAATTGTAATAAAAGAGGGCAAAGCAATGGAAAACAAAGCGATAACAAATCTCGAATCAGGGGAATGAATTATTTCCTGAGATATAAATAAACCGCCAAAACCAAAGATAAAAGGAACGATTAAATTTAATATCTTGTTTTGGAATTTAGTCAACTTACGGGAACTTATCATTTGGTATCCTCTTCTAACTTCCTCTTTTTCTTAATTATGTCTCTCACAATCTTATCACATCTTTCATTTTGGGGATGTTGATTATGCCCCTTAATCCATTTCCAGGTGACCTTATGTTTTTTTACCAATTCCGCCAATTCATTCCATAAATCAATATTTTTTACTGTTCCATTTGCAGTTTTCCATTCATTCTCTATCCAACTATCGAGCCATTCTGTCATTCCTTTTTTTAAGTACTCGGAATCGGTATAGATAATCACTTTACATTTCTTTTTCAATGCCTTCAACCCCTCGATAGCTGCCTTTAATTCCATACGATTATTTGTTGTATTTTCCTCAAATCCATTTAATATTTTTTCTTTATCTTCATAAAGAAGTATAACTGCCCATGCTCCTTTTCCCGGGTTAGGGACACAACCTCCATCTGTGTAAATTTTTACTAAAGGTAATCCATCTTGTTTACTACGCTCATTCACATTCCTTCCCTTCTATTTCTCGTATCCAATCATGATTTCTGTGCTTTTTCGCTAACTCCACCGGTGACAAACCCTCGTTATTCTTTTCTGTCATTGAAATTCCCAATGTTTTTAAATATTTACCCACATGGACTGTATTAAATATAGCTGAGGTATGTAGTAGATTATCCCCAAATTTATCTTTTACATTAATATCTGCACCTCGAGAAATTAACCAACGAGCCGGTCCCCTTAAATCCCACATGGCACATACATGTAAAGCTGTCATTCCCGTTATATCTTGTTCATCCAACTTCGCTCCATATATATATAATAAATCCAATATGTCTCTATTTCCACTACATACGGCATAATGTAACATTGTTTTGCCTAAATTATCTTTACTATTAATTATTGTAGGTTTTTTTAATAATTGTTTTTCTAAATTTACAATATCTCCTTTTATAGCCAAATCAAAATGTGAGGCATTACATCCCAATATAATAAGCAGAAATCCATATGGATATTTTATTATTTTATTATATAATTTTGTTTTCTCATTCATGTTTATTAACCCTATTTTTTATATTATAATATTATTATAATTAATCATTTAAGGTAAGGAATAATTCATGTCCAAAAGGCATCCCGCAGTAAGTGGACAGTTTTATCCGTCCAACCCATCTACTCTTCTTGCACAGGTAAGTATGTATATAGAGCAATCCGGGATCAGTCCTTCTACACACCGTGTATTATCCCTTATCGCTCCTCATGCGGGGTATATGTACTCTGGACCTATAGCTGGTTTCGCCTTTTCTCGGATCCGTGGTCAGAAAGTAAATCGCGTCATTTTAATAGGTAGATCTCATCGCTATGCTTTTGACGGACTGGCTTTATGCGAATATGATGCTTTCTTAACTCCTTTAGGAGAATTTCCTGTTGATAAAGAGTTTTACGAAAAACTTGTGAAAAATTTACCCTGTTGTACCAATAATTCCCACCTCTATGAACATTGTCTTGAAGTAATGTTACCTTTTGTATTCGGAAGTATTGGGACTGTTCCTATTGTCCCCATATTACTTGGTAAAGAACCTTCGCAAGAACATTTTGAGAGTGGGAAGATACTTGCATCACTCTCTAAAAATGGTGATTTACTTATAGCATCTACTGACCTATCCCACTACCTTCCTGAAGAAGAAGCAAATAAGATAGATACAAATACCATCAATACTATTTTAGGGAAAGATCCGAGGGAAATTATTAATGGGATAAAAAATGAAACCTGCTCTATGTGTGGAGCGTCTGCAGTGGTCTTCGCTATGGGATATGCCTCCTATTTTGGTAATTATGATACTCATTTACTAAATTACTCGACAAGTGGAAAAACTTCGGGTGACTACAGTGCTGTTGTTGGCTATGCATCTATAAGTTTTGAACTAAACGAAACGAAAATGTAAAATAAAGCAAATTTCAATAATCAGGCAATATAACATAAGGCAGGAATGTGTAGATGACAGGTATTCGTGTTCACGATATTTGTTCTATATTAGAGGAATGGGCTCCAATAAAGTTAGCCTATCCCGATGACTCTGTGGGACTTGTTTTAGGTTCAAGAGATTGGGACATCACCAGAGTAATGATTTGCTTAACTATTACAGATGATGTTGTAAAAGAAGCAATACAAAAAAAAGTAAAATTAATCATTTCACACCACCCTTTGATTTACCAGCCCCTCCGTAAAATAGTTCATGACACCCCCTATCAGAAGAGAATAAACCAATTATTAATTAATGAAATTGCATGTTATACATGTCACACTAATCTGGATGTTGCTGAAAAAGGACTGAATTATATACTTGCTCAAAAATTAGGGCTTTCAAATATTACAGGTTTACTTCCTGTAGAGCATGCAAAATTATGTAAATTAGTAACATTTGTTCCTAAAAATCACCTTAAAAAAGTCAGAGATGCGGTATGTATTTGTGGGGCAGGGATAATTGGAGAATATGCATATTGTTCTTTTAATACATCTGGAACAGGAACATTTTTACCATCAGACAAAGCCAATCCTTTCATAGGAGAAGCAGGTAAAATTAATGAAGAAAAAGAAGAACGATTTGAAGTAATCGTACCTATGGAAATTTTAGATAATGTGGTAGAAGCCTTGTTAGAGTCGCATCCTTATGAAGAGGTTGCCTATGATATTTATCCACTTCATAATAAAAGACATAAAATATCATTGGGTGTAAAAGGAACTTTAGATAACAATATATCCCTTGACGATTTATCTCAACTTGTGAAAAACAAATTAAATCTCCCTTATATAAGAGTAGTTGGAATACCTACTCAAAAGATAAAAAATCTCGCAATTATAGGTGGTAGCGGTGGAGGCGAAATTAAAAATATCCCGGGGAATGTAGATGCTCTTATTACTGGTGATGTTAAATATCACCAAGCATTAGAAGCGGTTGACAGAGGACTAGCAATAATTGATGCTGGACATTTTGGAACAGAATATCCTATTGTAGAGGGAATTGTTAACTATATCAATCAAAAATTTCCTTTATTAGAAACGATAATACCTGAAGAAAAAGACCCTTTTAGTTACAAATAAAAAGAGAGGATTCCAATGAAAGTTTTGTATTTAACTTCTGAATTGGCTCCATTAGTATCTACTGGAGGATTAGCAGAAGTTGCTTATGCCTTACCTAAATCTTTAAGAAAAAACGGCATTGACATTCGTGTAGGATTACCTAAATATAAACTATTAAATACATCCGAAACTTGTTGTCCATTAACACCTTGTTTATTTGATAGTTCAAAAAATTCATTCCAATCTATGCTATGGGAAAGTATTGTTCCTCAAACAGATATTCCATTATATCTTATTGAACATGCAGAACTTTTTGGAAAAGATTATATTTATGGATATGGTGATTGGGAATATGAAGATAACCCGAGAAGATTTTCTTTCTTTTGTAATGCTATTCTCGACGCTATGGAACGCATCCAATGGAAACCAGATATTATTCATTGTAATGATTGGGCAACTTCTGCTATATTACCCTTTCTTCTTATACAACTCGAACATAATCCTTTCTGGCACAATACACATACTCTTTTGACAATTCATAATCTTGCTTTTCAAGGTAGATATCCGGGAGCTCGTTATAATTCTACAGGATTACCCACCGAATTTTTTAACGCTAATTGTTTTGAATATTATGGCGATATGAATTTGTTAAAAGGGGGTATTCTTCTTGCAGATAAAATCAATACAGTAAGTCCAACTTATGCTATTGAAATACAAACATTAGAATATGGATTCGGTTTAGATAATGTATTACGCTTTCGTTCAAATGATCTTTCTGGTATCTTAAATGGAGTAGATTACTCAATATGGAGCCCCCAAAATGATAAATATATTGAAATTAACTACAATAAAGATTCATTGAATAACAAAAACATATGTAAATCAGCTTTAAAGAGAAAAATAGAATTACCCGAAAAAGATGTACCTCTTATTGGGATTACCAGTCGGCTTTACTGGCAGAAAGGAATCGATGTACTTATTCAATCTTTACCTGAACTACTCCAACTTGATGTACAAATGGTTATTCTTGGGACAGGCGACCCCAAATATGAATCCCAGTTGAAGGAAATCTCATCCCATTTCCCTGAAAAGATAAAAACAATAATCGGTTATAATACAGAATTATCACATCAAATTATTGCAGGAAGTGACTTTATTCTTATGCCGTCCCGATATGAACCTTGTGGACTTACACAATTATATGCTTTTGCTTATGGAACGGTTCCCATCGTACGCAAAGTAGGAGGATTAGCAGACTCGGTTGTGAATACGACCCCTGAAAATATTCGAAAACGAGTTGCTACAGGAGTAACTTTTCGCCCACTTACTCCCAAAAGCATTATTAGAAGTATAAAAAATGCGATTGATTTATATCACAATAAAGATGTTTTTAATGATTTGAGAATCAATGGAATGGAGCAAAACTTTTCATGGGAAAAGCAAGCAAACCTGTATCTTAACCTTTATGATAGCCTCCACTAATAAAATGAATAAGCATCATCTTACTTTATTTACCTCTTCACCTAATGAAACAGAGGAATTAGGTTACATTTTTGGTAATTGTCTTAAACCTAATGCAAAGGTAGCCCTCATTGGAGATTTAGCTACAGGTAAAACTTGCTTTGTAAAAGGTATAGTAAAAGAACTCTGTGGAAATTGCTGGGTACACAGTCCCACTTTTACTATAATTAATCAATATGGGACCCCTCCTAAAATCATTCATCTTGACTGCTATAGAATTCAAGATGAAAGAGAAGTTATTGATATGGGTTCAGAGGAATGGCTCAGTGATAATTTAGTTTGTCTTATAGAATGGGCTGATAGAATAATCCGTATTATCCCAGAAGATGCTATTTTTATGTATTTTTATCATATAGAAAATGATAAAAGGAAGATAGATATATATCATTCTGATCCGCTTTTCATAAAATTACTTGAACCAAAATTGCCAAAACACTTTACTACTTTTTGAGGGGTTCTACAGAGAGTTTTGTGGGAATAGATGCTCCTGAAGAAACAATAATCTCGATTGCCTGTTCCATTGTAATAGGGCATTTATAAATCTTTTCTGCTGGATAAAATTGCAATATACCAACACTTATATTGGGTGTAGTAGGAATAAATATTCGATAATATTCTTTCCCATCGGGAAGCCTTATTTTTCCTAATAAAAGTCCCATGGTATAAATACTATCGTGAGGGAAAGGAACTATTACGATTGAACGAGTATGATTAGATGAAAATTGTTCTATAAAACTAACCGTCATCTGTTTGGTAGAGCTATAAATTGTTTTTACAAGGGGTATTTTTTTAATAATCATTTCAAATAAAGATAAAAATTGACGAATCAAAAAGAAACTTGAAAATAGTCCAACTAAATAAAAGAAGATAACAATTAAAATAATCGATATGGGAGCAATTAAATAGTTGGGATATTCCGGAAACCATTGATTCACATAGGGAGTAATACGTCCCACAGTAAAGTAATAAAGAAATCTTAAAATAAGAAAAGTCAATCCTAACGGGACTATTACTAATACACCCGATAAGAAGTATCTTCTTAATTTACCTAATATTTTAGGTATTTTTTTTTCATTTATTTGTATATTATTTTTCATATTTTTCATTATCTTTTTTTATTTCTGATAACATATCTGACTTTACTTTTAATATTTCCGGTGTAACTACTCCCCCTGATAAAAGCATTGTTACGATCTCATCCATAGGAATTTCCACTTCACTACTCACAGAATCTTGTGGAACTAATTCAAAATATCCACTTGTAGGGTTTGGAGTAGTTGGAACAAATACTGATTTAAATGAACCTAATCCTTCAACCTCTATATTATTTGTAACTAAAGCAATATTTTTTACCCCCTGGAATGGGAAATCAATAAATATAGCAGGACCTGATTGACTCTTTTCTTCCTTTGTTTTTGTAAATACCGCAACTATTTGTTTTGTAGCATTGTATACTGTTTTTATAAATGGTATCTGTTCTAAAATACTTTCAAAAAAGTAAAATAATCGCCTACCAATATACATATTTGTTAATATTCCCAGTAGGAAAATAGTTAATACAATTAGAGACAAAGAGACCCCCGGCACAAAATAATCAGGAACTTTGTAAAATACTTTTTTAGTAAGTGGACCTAATTTGTTATATAGAAGTAGGTAAAGAAATTGAACTACATAGAAGGTTACACCCAGAGGGATAATAACTATTAACCCTGTGAAGATTCGATTGATTATAGAATTTTTTAAACCTTTAAGAAACCGCCTAAATAATATAAGTATTCTTATTTTTAAGGAAGGAGTCATAAATTAAAATGTTAAGATATATGATTCTTATCTAATTCTATTCCATCTCCAATTCGGAGATAGGGCAAGTCATTAATAATAGGGTAAACGATTTTTTTATCTTCTCTAATTAATCCACCATCTAAATTTTCATTTAGCGGGTCCCCATCTCTATTTACTACTTTTCCCTGCTGAATAGATTTATTAATTTTTTTCAGTAACTCTTCATCCACTAACTGTAAAGGTTGCTTAGTTTCGGGGCAAACTAAAATATTTAGTAGTTCTTGTGAAATCATAGTCTTTCTCCCAAAAAACACAAAAAATTATGAATTCTCTTCTTTTTTGTTTTCTTCAATGCTTTCCTTTTTAGCCTCTTCTCCCCCTTTAACCGCATCCTTAAATTCTGCAATCGCAGTTCCTAAAGAACGCCCTAATCCAGCAATTTTATTTCCACCAAAGATGATAAGTACTATGATAAGAATTATAAATAATTCACCCATTCCTGGCATCCACATATATTTGTTCCTTTCTAATAAGGTTGCTGTTTCTTAAATCAAATTTATTCTCAAATATTATTATACTCTTATTTATCTTTTAGTTTCTAATTTATATTATAACGAGATACTTTCATTTTATTAACATCAAAAAAATGCTATTCAGTTGAGAAATATCCTTATAAAAAGAGATAATATATAGATTAAGTTTTTTTCTTAAATTACTCATTTCGCTATAGACAACCAAAAAAACATATTGATGGAGTATTTTTTATGTCCGATAATGTAAATGTGAATAGTGAAGAGAATAAGGAAAGTTTTGGTAGAGATTTTATTCACCAAATAATTGATGAAGATTTAAAAATTGGGAGGTATAATGGCGTTGTAACTCGTTTTCCACCTGAACCTAATGGCTACCTTCACATTGGTCATGCTAAATCAATATGTTTAAATTTTGGTCTCGCAGAAGAATATAAAGGAAGATGTCATTTACGATACGATGATACAAACCCACTAAAAGAGGAGCAGGAATATATTGACGCAATTCGTGAAGATGTGAAATGGTTGGGATTCGATTGGGGAGAACACGAATATTACGCGTCAGATTATTTTGAACAACTTTATGAATGGGCAATTGATTTAATAAAAAAAGGCAAAGCTTATGTCTGTGATTTAACTCCTGAAGAAGTAAGGGAATATCGTGGAACATTAACAGAACCAGGAAAAGAAAGTCCTTATAGGAACAGGTCTATTGAAGAAAATTTAGATTTATTCCAGAGAATGAGAGCGGGAGAATTCCCCGATGGTTCAAGAACACTTCGTGCAAAAATTGATATGGCTTCTCCAAATTTAAACATGCGTGACCCTGTAATGTATCGTATTATTCGTGCGACACACCCCCGAACTGGTGATAAATGGTGCATCTATCCCATGTATGACTTTGCTCATGGGCAATCCGACTCTATTGAGGGTATTACACATTCTATTTGCACACTGGAATTTGAAGACCATCGTCCTCTTTATGATTGGTTTATCAAAGAAATAGGAATATATGCACCACGACAAATTGAATTTGCTCGATTAAATTTAACTTACACAGTAATGAGTAAAAGAAGACTTCTTGAACTTGTTAGAGAAGGCTATGTAAGGGGTTGGGATGACCCAAGAATGCCCACTATCTCTGGGTTAAGAAGGCGAGGATATACCCCAGAATCCATCCGCCAATTTTGCAAACTTATTGGTGTCGCAAAAGCGGATAATACTGTCGATATTGCTTTGCTTGAATATTGTATTCGAGAGGATTTGAATAAAAAAGCCAATAGATACATGGCAGTATTAAATCCCTTAAAAGTAGTTATTGAAAACTATCCCGACGACCTTGTTGAAGAAATGGATGCAATAAATAATCCAGAAGACCCTTCCGCTGGAACAAGAAAAGTTCCTTTCTCAAAAGTGATTTATATCGAACAGGATGATTTTATGGAAAATCCCCATCCTAAATTTTATCGATTAGCCCCTGGTAAAGAGGTTCGATTAAGATATGCATACTTTATTAAGTGTACAGATGTAATAAAAGATGAAAAGGGGAACATTGTTGAACTACGTTGTACTTATGACCCAAATACCAAGGGTGGGAATGCCCCCGATGGAAGAAAAGTAAAAGCCACTTTGCACTGGGTATCTGCAAAACATGCATTTGATGCTGAAATCCGTCTTTACAATTATCTTTTCTTAAAACCTGACCCCAATGATGTTCCCGAAGGCTCTGATTGGAGAAGTAATATAAATCCTAATTCGTTGGTTATACTATCAAATTGCAAATTAGAGCCTGAATTAAAAAATCTTAAAGTAGGTAAAAAAGTCCAATTTGAACGGCAGGGATATTTCTGTGTTGACCCCGATACAACTGATACAAATATGGTTTTCAACCGCACCGTAACTCTTAAAGACGAATGGGCAAAAATAAAATCTAAATTAGAGACAGCTCAAAAATAAGTTCATTTGTTTAAAAACATACTTTTTAATAAATTTTCTTCAATTTAAGAATTTCGTATAAGATATTGTCTCTCAATAAATTAGTGATTTGTTATCGCATTATTAACAATATAATTAAGTAATTTTTTCTTTCTTTTACTGTATAATTTTTTAGGAAACCACAAATATAAATGGAGATTAAACTATGTTTATTTCACCTTTTGATACATTGCGGATATTACCCCGAAAACTAATGATGGAAGTATGGCGTAGACTTAATACAGGATTGAATGAGGGGGAACCTTGGGAACCCCTTGCAGATGTTCATGAGACGAATACAAATTATTATGTATGGATAGAATTACCAGGAGTTAAAAAAGAGGATATTGTATTGACAATTGACAAAAACAAATTGAGTATCCGTGGGGTTAAAATGAAAAAAATAGATGAGGATGATGAAAAAATAGTATTTTCTGAATGTTTAGATGGTAGTTTTGAAAAAGTAATTGAATTCGCTAATGAAATTGAAGAAGACAAAGTAAATGCAGAAATGCAGATGGGATTACTTAAAGTAACTCTTCCTAAAAAATCTGTATCAATAGGTAAAAGGATTTTAGTTACTGGCGAATAGATTCTACGGATTACTTGCAGGTGATGTTGTTAATATCCAATCTGACCAGATAATTTGGGGTGTTCCTTCAGGTACATACGCACCAATGATATAAATGTCAGATTGTTCTATAATAAAAGTTTTTTCAAAATGTAGAGGTTTGTTTAATTCACCTGTAATTTCTATTAAAGGGTCAACAAAAGGCTCCGTTTTTCCAGGTTCACTAACTTTCCATATCCCTATATTTACTTGGGGTCCTTTTATTAATGTTGCATTTATAGAGAAAATATAACTATTAGGTTGTAAATCGGATATCGAAATGCGAAAGAGATTATTAATATCTGCTCCCACATCTGCTTTTACCCATTTTTGAACAACTTCATAACCAGTCCCTTTTTTATCTCTTTTGTTAACATACGAATATTGGGAAAAAGGAGGTAAAAAACCCGAAGGGACTCGAGACCCAGATAGCCATTCTATAAAAGAACCATTTTTTATAATGTTATTTATTTGTCCTGAAATGGGTTGGACTTCTAAAACCTTAAACTCACCCTTCAAATTGGATTCTTGCACAACCGAACTTGAACAAGAGATTAGAAATATAAAAATACACACGAAAACAAATTTATCAATAGAAAACTGCATTTTTATTCCTTTTGAAAATTATCTAAAATTAATATGAAATTAAACCTAAAAAGAGTAATTATAGTCAAATATGAACACTACTCTAATGTAAAAACAACCCGAGGAGTCATTTATGTTGACACAAAATAATAAAAATACTTACCTACGCTCTATATTATACATCAGTTTATTTTTTCTGGTTTCTGTAAGTATATTTGCTGAAAAGGTCGAATTAAATATTGTTTATACTAATGATATTCATGACCATGTCCGTCCGGGTTATATGGGCACAGGGGGACTCCCTTACATTGCAGGGTTTGCAAATAGAGTAAGGGCAGAAAGTCCAAATGTATTATTACTTGATGCAGGAGACTTAACAGACAAGGGCGATATGGTGGCAGATTTGACAGATGGCGAAGTAATTTATAAGGCAATTGAAATGATGAAGTATGATGTGATGGTTATTGGAAACCATGACTATGATAAAGGTATTGAAAAACTCTGTACATTAAGAGAGCTAGCCCCATCCGTTGAATTCGTAGGCACAAATTATAAAGAAGGACTGGATAATTGTTATAAACCGTGGGTTATTAAAAAAGTGGGAGATTTGTCTATTGGTTTTGTTGGGGTTGTAAAATTAGGTGGAGAAGAAAAAAAAGTAGCAAAAGAAGCTCTACCTGAACTAAAAAAAGCGGTTGAGGAATTAAAAAATCAGGGTTGTCATCTTGTAATTGGTCTGTTTCACCTGGGAAGTAATGCATGCGAATTTGTTTCAAAAGACATACCCGAAATTTCTGTTTTTATATCTGGACACACCCATGAACTGTTAAAAGAAGCAAGAATTCAAAAGGGAACAAATGCTATTATCGTTCAAGCAGGTTCGTATGCCATATGGGCAGGGCATTTGAAATTGATTTTCGATACAGAACAAAAAAAAATAATCCATTATGAGAATCAGGTCGTAGAAATGAACCATGATAAAATCAAACCTGATGAAGTAATTATGAATTGGATTGTTTCCGAAGAAAAAAGGGTATGCCCTATCGCCTCTGAATTTATAATAGATAATGATAAAACTATAAGCACTCATCAAATTGGTGTAATAGCAGCTAATGCAATTAAGGAAAAATCTAACGCTGATATTGCACTATTTCATCCAAGGTTATTAGTTCGAAGTACTTTTCCTCCTACAAAATTGGACTACAATGCAGTTTTCCTAACCGCAGGGGCTCGTGCTAAAGAATTAGTAGAAATAACCTTAACAGGAAAGCAAATCGAACAATATCTTATTGATTTAGTAAAACATAATTGGAGTAGAACCGAGTGGGCAGGAATAAATGCAGAATATGAAAGAACTTTTCCACCGGATAAAGTTTCTATTAAAACTGATTTAATACCAGAGAAACAGTATAGGGTGGTATTAGCGAAGATGGAATTCGAAAATCGTCTATTACGCTCATTAGAAAGGAATGAAGGGAATAATATCGGTGAAATAAAGATGGGACTAAAAAAATGTGATTTCAATTATTTTGAAGCAGTTTCAGAATATATAAAGAAAATCAATAAGCAAGGGCTGAGTTTAAACGAATATGTTAATAAGATGAAAATAAGTAATGGTGAAGATAAAGAAGAGAAAGAATACGAAACAGAACAATAATTATAAGATTACATATACACTCTAAATTAAATCTTTGGTAGAATAGATATATATTTGGAGTGCAAATTTGTGAATATAGAAAATATTACAAAAGTATTAGATGCGGAAATAATTGTGAAAGGTGAGGGGAAAGAAATTAAAAGGGTTTTTGCAGGGGATCGAATGAGTGACCTAATTCATCATGCTGATGACGAAACTTTGATAATTACTCATTTAAACCAAATATCACTGGTTCAGTTATATCAAATTTTTGATGTGCCTGCTATATGTATAATTTCCGAATCAGAACCAATTTCAGAGTTAATCAAGGGTGCTGAAGAAAAAAACGCTTATCTCATTGTATCCCCCTTTGAAATGTATGAAACCTGCGGAGTTGTATATAAAACACTTGAGCAGGAAATAATCTAAAATGATAACAGGTTCATATCAGGTAAACAAAGGTGATTATTTAAATGGGGGGCAAGTTTCTTCACGAATAAAAGAGGTATTAGGAAAATTAGGAATTGCTTCTGACATAATCCGAAAAATCATGATTGCTGTTTATGAAGCCGAAATGAATGTTATTATTCATTCACATGGAGGGGAAATATGTTTTTCTATTGATGATGAAAAAATTGAAATTATAGTTAAAGATACGGGACCCGGAATTTCTCGGATTGACCTTGCTATACAAGAAGGTTATTCTACTGCCCCGGATGAAGCACGGGAGATGGGTTTTGGTGCAGGTATGGGTTTACCCAATATCAAAAAAAATTCCGATTATTTTCTCATTCAAAGCGAATCATCAGGAACTTTATTGAAAATCATTGTATTCATCAAATCGGATAAAGATTTTTCAAAAATAGATAGCTATGTCTCTATAGAGGCAGAAAAATGCAAACAATGTTTGAGATGTATAACACGCTGTCCAACAAAAGCCATACGATTATATAAAAAAGATTTGTATATATTGTCCCACCATTGTATTAACTGCAATGAGTGTATTAGGACATGTCCCACAAAAGTGTTTGATTTAAAATATGATGAAAAGCCGATGCGACAATCTGTACTAATAGTTCCTTCTCCTTGGATTACATCAATATTACAGTTTTCTCCCTGGGATGAATTTGAAGAGGAATTAAAACAGAAAAAAAATCTAATAATATACCCATTAGCCTCATGGGAAGATGCAATAAAAAGAGAAACTCTGAAATACATAGAAAATAATCGAAAAGTCAAGTATCCTGTAATACTACCTTTTTGCCCTGCAGTAATTTACTGGATTCAAACAGAATTTCCAGCACTAATAGAAAACATCTCTCCTTACTTGGGACTTATAGAAACAGTTATCAATAGTTTTTCTGAACAAAAGGGAATTTCTTTTATTCCATCATGTCCTGCTCAAATTTGTGCAATAAAGAGTAATAAAAATTCAGAAACATCAATTAGTATTATTTCTCCGCAAAAGTCTCTCGAAATGGTTATGAATATGTATAAGGATAAGAATAAAAGGAGACAAGTAATAGATACACATAATGTCTATAAACAAGAGAATAACAAAGAGTATATTATATCGGTATCTGGCATAGAACAGGTACGGGCATTTTTGGAAAATGTAGAAAAAGGACGACTGGCTGTTCCTGTTAAAATAGTTGAGTTATACGCTTGTTATAATGGGTGTTTTGGTTCCCCTTATTGGATAGAAGAGCCCACCGTATCTAAAATAATTTTTGATTCTTTCTGGAACAGACAAAATGAGAAAGGATATAGTAAAGATTTTGAACCCATATTCAGGGTATCTCCCATAAAATCAAGGAAAGGGATTCGGCTGGATGAGGATGTTAAAACTGCTATTATGAAACTCTCGGAGATCGAAAAGATAAATAAAACATTGCCCGGGTATGATTGTAGTGTTTGTGGTGCCCCCACATGTCTAAATTTTGCTGAAGATATTGTTGTTAGGCAATATAATATAAATAATTGTCCCTATATAAACAAACCATAAAATGGAGATAAATCATGGGTATAAAGTTACGAGAAATATGTAATGCCTTAGATTTGGAATTACTGACCCCACAAATTGGTGATTTATTAGAAAGGGAAATTAGCGAGGGATATGTTTCTGACTTGTTAAGTGATGTACTAGCAAACGCACCAAAAGGTTCTATGTTGGTTACATTACAAACACATATTAATGTTATTGCAGTATGCGTTCATGCCGAACTTTCTTCTGTTATTTTCATTCAAAATCGTATGCCTGAAGAGAATGTAATAAAAAAAGCAGAAGAAGAAAAAATTCTACTATTTTCATCCTCTGAATCTGCATTCAACATTGTCGGAAAATTATATGAAATGGGCATAAGAGGATAATAACTTGCACAATATACGTGCTGATTTACATATTCATTCCGTATTGTCGTCCTGTGCAGACCGAATGATGACTCCACAAAATATTTATCCGCGATTATTTGAAAAAGGGATAAATGTCTTTGCTATCTGTGACCATAATAGTACAAAAAATGTTAAATCGTTTTTTGAATTTGGACAAAAGTGGTTTCCTCAAATTCTATTCCTACCCGGAATAGAAATCACGACTGAAGAAGAAGTACATATTATAGGTATTTTTGAAAGTATTGATGATGCAAACCAAGTAGGAGAACTTATACAGAATTCGATAAAAAAGGGTGTTAAAAATACTTCGTTTTTAGAACCACAATTAGTATTAGATATGGAAGGGAATATTTTTAAGGAGGAAATTAAGCCTTTGTATTTTTCTTCTGGCTTAGATTTAGAAAGTGCTGTCTCACTATTACGCAGATACAATACAATTGTTATTGCCAGTCATATAGACCGACCTTCATTTTCTGTAACCAGTCAGTTAGGTTTTATTCCCGATAAACTTTTTGATGTATTGGAAATTTCACCCATATCTGTTAAAAGAGTTAATGAAAACAAAGAATTTATTTTGAGAAATATTATCTACTCATTACCTGACGATATACCAGTTATTACCTCATCCGATGCCCATTCTTTAGATGAAATTGGACATGTCCAAACCATTCTATCGGTTGACAGTTTATCATTTGAAAGTATAAAAGTAGGAATAAAACAAAAAGCAATTTTGGAGGTTGTTGAATTTGATTGAACTTTCTTTACACATGCTCGACTTGATAGAAAACTCCATCAATGCAGGGGCAGACGAAATACGAATTATTTTGGATATTGATGCGACAAAGGATTTACTCGTGCTGATAATTGAAGATAATGGTAAGGGTTTTAGTGTAGATGAAGAAAAGTTGTTTGACCCGTTTTATACAACGAAGTTATCAAAAATAACAGGGATGGGGCTAAGTTTAGCAAAAAGTTCAGCAGAACGGGCCGGGGGGAAAGTTACGATAGGAAGAAGTGAGGATTTAGGAGGAGCAAAAGTTAATTTAACATTTGTTCTGTCACACATTGATAGAGTTCCTATGGGAGATTTAGGTAATTCAATAGCGGGAATTGCTGTTACTAATCCCAATATTAATATAGAAATAAAAATTATTCATAATACTTGTACAAGACTTTTATTGAGCACAAAAGAATTATACGAACAATTTACAGAAAAAAATGATTTAAAGATATATCCGATAATTGAAAATAAAATAAACGAGGTTATTAGAGTATTGGAAATATAAGTATTGTTATTTTGGTCTTTCTATTTTTTGAATAAAAGAAACAAGCAAAGGCAGAAGTTGTTGGGTTGATTGGGGAAATTGTTTTAATGCCTTTGTTAATTCGAGCAATTGTTTATTTTGAATTTTATCTTTATTGAACAATTTAAAAATTCGTTCCTCTCCATTTGGCAAATTTAAGCAAGATTCTATTATTTGTCCAACAATTACAGGATTTAATAATTTCTTCTTTACCTTACCTTTTTCTATGTCTGTTAATATTGATCTTAATGTAGAATTGATACTTTTTTGTTTTTGCTCTAATACTTCATGTGCAAGGTTTATAAATAAAGATAAAGAAAAAATATGATTAAAATTGTTTTCTACTTCATATTTTAGAATTTCAGAAATAAAATGATTCTCATAGGGGATGGAAAAATCGTTACATAATCGGCGGAGAAGGTCTTTACTTTCCGAGGAGAGACAATCCCAACCAGGAAGTTCCTTGTCCAAATATATTCCTATTTTATCGGGGATGTGAATATTTATTCCGAAAACATATTCATTTTTTATCTGTTTTTTTTCAGTAATTAATGTTCCGTTTAGTTGTTCGATAAGATATCCAAGTATTTTGTATACCTTTTCAGAATATTCGAAGGGGGCATCCGTCTTTAATATGATTTCCATAGAGAGATTCCTATCTTTTGTGTCGTAACCCATATCCAATATTCCTGATTTTGGATAAGCACAGGTAAACAAGGGTGAAATAGCACACAGGATTACGGAAGAAAAAGTAAGTTCGGGTAATACAACAACAGGCAAAAAAGAATCTATATTGATTTCAAATTTCTCATTCTTTATAACAAAAGACTTCATACTGTCCCATATAGAATTAAAAGATGATTGGACATCAATTATCTTATTTGAATTCCATCGTTGTAGATTGTTTTGTATAATACTTTCAAGTTCATCGGTAGATTTTGAAGAAGCATCAGGGATTATTTCATTTAGAAAATTCTTCTTTTTCTCTGGAAGTTTTAACCCTGCAAGCCTGAAAGTGATTCGGTTGTCTTTGATTTGTATTTTTCCTCCGTTTGTAGCTCTTGTCCACTGCTCATTAATTAAAGCAGTTTCCACAGGTAAAAAATCATCTAATAAAATGAATCTTGAAATTTTTTCCATATTTGTTGAAGAAATAACGATAAGGTTAGGGATAAGAAATCCGCCTTCTTGTGTTTCTTCATAATGAATGGAAAAGATATCTTTTTCAGTAGGTCTAAGAATAAGTGAAAGAGATTTTATAACAATTTTATTATCAATATTGATTCTATCTATTTGAACTTTGTTGTTTATCTCTGTATGAAATCCAAAATAATTTTCTATCTGTTTAAATAAGTCCCTTATCTCTATAGGATTGAGATTGGGAACGAGAAATAGATAAAGAAAATCATTAAGAGTTAATTGGATTCCTGACAAGTTTTCAGTATCTTTTGAAATTTTGAATAGAGTATAAAGGTATGTCTTTAACAATAATTTATCAAACATATAAAACTTTCAAAATTAACCGATTTTGAGGAAACATTATACCTTTTTGACTTGTCATATTATATATAAAGTATACTTACTCCATATTATACGAGGGTTAATTAAGTGGCTGACCGAATTTTACAAATTATAGTTCAATATACATGTCTTTTATTCTGTCTCTCTGCCCATGAAGCGGCACATGCAGCAGCTGCAGACCGTTTTGGAGACCCCACTGCGCGCATGTTGGGACGGCTGACATTAAATCCGATAAAGCATGCAGACCCATTAGGGACTTTTATCTTGCCTTTATTGATGATGATAACTCAATTCCCATTTTTATTCGGTTGGGCAAAACCTGTCCCTGTTAACATTCGCAATCTTCGTAATCCCAAACTTCATTCTGTTTTTGTAGCAATAGCAGGTCCTTCAGCAAATCTTTTATTAGCATTAGTCTTCACTTTTGTTTTAAGACTTACTGTTATTATGAATGGTATCACAACCCCTGATGAAATGTTTTCTTCACCTGCCTGTTTGGTTTCTATATCCATTGTAATGATAAACCTTGTCTTACTTCTCTTTAACTGTATTCCTTTACCCCCTCTGGATGGGCATCATGTCTTAAATTATTTCCTCCCCCCAGAAGGACAGCGTTTCCTGCAACAAATGGGACCTTTCGGATTAATTATTGCCATAACCTTAGGTTCCCGAATCATATCACCCCCTCTGCAATATATAGCAGGTTTTTTGCTTACCTATGGCTTAACAGGTTTTAATCTACTTTGATATAAGACAACTCCCATCCTGTCAGATAACTTTCCAAAGAATAGCCTGATTTAGTATACTATTAATCTACTCATTCGATTTTCCTCTGTATTTATAATGGTCTAAATCTTTAAAGGAAGGTTTTTATATGGAATTGCCGAAGAACTACGATGTTAAAAAGATGGAAGAACATTGGATAAAAACATGGAAAGAAACGGGTATATATCGTTGGGATTCTACTAAGTCTCGTGAAGAAACTTTTGTCGTAGATACACCTCCTCCAACAGTAAGCGGTTCTTTGCATGTAGGGCATATGTTTAGCTATTCTCATCAGGATTTTATAGTCCGTTATCAAAGAATGAGAGGGAAAAATATTTTCTTTCCAATAGGCTGGGATGATAATGGTTTACCCACAGAAAGAAGAGTGCAAAATTATCTTAATGTTCGTTGTGAACCTTCTATGTCGTATGACCCCAATCTTAAAGTATCGCCAAGCAAAAAAGGGACACCTCCCCTCTCTGTTAGTCGAAAAAATTTCATAGAGTTATGCGACCAGGTAATTGTCGAGGATGAAAAAGCATTTCGCAATTTATGGACGAAACTTGGGATGAGTTATGACTGGGACCTTGAATATGCCACGATTGATAAACATTGCAGATTAATATCACAGGCAAGTTTTTTAGAACTATATAAAAAGGGTGAAATATATCAGGAAGAAAGACCTGTTTTATGGGATATAGATTATCAAACTGCTATTGCTCAGGCGGAACTTGTTGATAAAGAGGTCCCTTCTGCATTCTACTATTTTCGTTTTCCTTTTCCTGATAGTATCGAATACCTTGTAATAGCCACTACACGCCCTGAACTTCTCCCTGCCTGTGTGGCAGTTCTTGTCCATCCTGATGATGAAAGATATAATAAATACATTGGGAAAACCATACTTACACCGTTATTTAATGTTCCTGTCCCTATAATGGGTGATGAGAAAGCAGAGCCTGATAAAGGGACAGGAGTGGTAATGGTATGTACTTTTGGCGACCAAACCGATGTGGAGTGGTGGAAACAGTTTAATCTACCAATGCGACAAATAGTAGCTCGAAACGGGACTCTAATGCATGTCGAATTTATCAGTTTCGATGATAAGTCAGCAGTTCCTTCTGATAAAGGTCATCTGGTAGTCCCTTCGAAGAATCCTGAACAAGCTAATGAAATTTATTCTAAAATGCAAGGATTATACACAGGGAATGCCAAAAAAGTTATTGTCGAAGTTGCAAGGCAAATGGAGGGGGTGATTGACCGTCCTGAAACTCAAATTACCCATGCGGTTCGTTTCTTTGAAAAAGGTGACCGTCCTCTTGAAATCGTTCCCACTCGACAGTGGTACACAAAAATAATCGATAAAAAGGAAGCCCTCATTGCTCAGGGGAAAAAGATAAAATGGTATCCGGATTATATGTATAAGCGGTATGAGCATTGGGTTGAAGGATTAAATCAAGATTGGTGCTTAAGCAGGCAGAGATTTTTTGGTGTTCCTATTCCGGTCTGGTATCCAATAAATTCAGAGGGAGAAATCATATATAGTAAGCCTATTATACCTGATATTAAAGATTTACCCGTTGACCCATTATCTGATGTTCCTCCGGGCTATACGGAAGAGAAAAGAGACAAACCTGATGGTTTTACTGGCGAACCAGATGTTTTAGATACCTGGGCAACGAGTTCTCTTACTCCACAAATAGCTACACATTGGTTCTTAAATCCGGAGCGACATAAAAAATTATTCCCTATGGATATACGCCCTCAGGCTCATGACATTATACGCACATGGGCGTTCTATACGATTGTAAAAGCATATCTCCATGATGGTGAAATCCCATGGAAAAATGTAGTTTTAAGTGGTTGGATTTTAGACCCTGACCGTAAGAAAATGTCAAAGAGTCATGGGAATGTGGTAACTCCAGAGCCTCTTATTGAACAACATGGAGCGGATAGTGTCCGTTATTGGTCTGCAAAAGCACGATTGGGCGTAGACACTGCGTACGATGAGCAGGCTTTCAAGGTAGGCCGTAAATTATGCACAAAGCTATTTAATGCCAGTAAATTTGCTATAATGCAATTCCAAAATATAGATAAAGGACTATTAAAAAGGGAAGCGGTACAAAATCCCATAGATATTGCCATCATTAATGAATTGAAGGCCACTATACAGAGAGCCACTGGAAGTTTTGAAGAGTTTGACTATGCGCAGGCGTTAATGTTAACAGAAGAATTTTTCTGGAGTGTTTTTTGCGATAACTATCTGGAAATTATAAAACCCCGTGTTTATCAAACAGAAATAACAGATGAACGCATTTCCGCATGTAGTAGTTTACGGATTATCCATCGTGCTATTGTTCGTTTATTTGCTCCTTATCTACCATATATCACCGAAGAAATTTGGAATTGGGAATATTTTAACGATGGGGATATGGCTTCCTCTGTTCATAAGAGTCCATGGCCCTCTGTTAATGAATTTGAGGGGATTCCAGAAACAAAATATCCTGAACTATATGAAGTACTAATAGGACTCGTCAATCCGATAAGAAAGGCAAAAGCAGAAGCAAATATAAGTCTTGCTGCTCCCGTCTCAAAGATAGAAGTCAAATGTCCCTCTGGGTTAAACGAAATCTGCCAGATACTTCTCAAAGATGTTACTTCCATGTTACATGTAAATGAATATAATATTTCAGAAGGAAATGAAAAAGTAGAAGTACTTGTTCATATCTAAACGATAACTAAAATCTTTTTAGTCGTATATAATAAAATAGAACATCAGATTTAATCATTTATCAGGGAAAATAGATGAAAGAATTCGTTGAAAATAGCATTTTAAAGAAAAAAATCCATAAGGATTATATAAACATCAGAGGAAACATTTCTAACTTTTTAATACCTGTAAAGGTAATAAAAATTAGCGAGCACATAGTCCCTGAAGAAATAAAAAAACGAACTACAAATTTTGAATATTATATTTATGACACATCAGGACCTTATGAAAAAGTAGATAATTTATCTAATTTTCAGAATGGAATAAAAAGAGTAAGAGAAGAATGGCTAAATTCAAGGACAGAAATACAGAGCTATAACAAAGGAAATAAAACAATAAGAAAAGCAACGAACGGAGAAAGAGTCACACAGAGGTATTATGCACGAAAAGGTATCATTACCCCCGAAATGGAATATGTAGCATATAGAGAGAGTATTGAAATATCACAGAATAAAATATGGATTGAATGGTTGTGGAAAGAAAAGGCTAAGGATGTTCTCGAAAAAAGTGTACTTTCTGCTGAATGGATTTGTAAGCAAGTAGCAGAAGGTAAAATCATTATCCCTTCTAATATCAATCATCCCGAATTAGAACCTATGGGTATTGGGCAAGGTTTGAGGACAAAAATAAATGCGAATATTGGTAATTCATCTATTCGAAGCGGAATAAATGAAGAGGTTGAAAAGATGCTCTGGGCAATTATGTGTGGTGCAGACACCGTTATGGATCTAAGTACTGGAGAGGACATTAACGCTATACGAGAAGCCATTATCCGAAATTCTCCAGTTCCTATCGGGACTGTTCCAATTTATGAAGTTTTAGAAAAAGTGGAGGGAAAACCTGAAGATATTTCATGGGAATTATATCGAGATGTTTTAATTCATCAGGCAGAACAGGGAGTAGATTACTTTACAATCCATGCAGGGTTATTAGAAGAGCATCTACCTATGATTGAGAAAAGGCTTGCAGGTATCGTAAGCCGTGGAGGTGCCATTATGGCCCGTTGGATGGAGGAACACAAGCAACAAAATTTCACCTATACACATTGGGATGAAATTTGTGAGATTCTATCTACTTATGATGTAGCCGTTTCTATAGGGGATGGTTTAAGACCTGGTTGTATTTATGATGCTAATGATGAGGCTCAATTTGCAGAATTAAAAGTCCAGAGTGAATTAGCAAAAAGAGCAGAACAATTCGATGTTCAGGTAATGCATGAAGGTCCCGGACATATCCCTATGGACAAAATTATCAAAAATATTGAGATCCAAAAAGAATGGTGTAGTTCTGCTCCCTTCTATACATTAGGTCCTGTGGTTACAGATATTGCTACAGGTTATGACCATATAAGTTCGGCTATCGGAGCCACAGTTATAGGTTCTGCAGGAACTGCTATGCTCTGCTATGTAACCCCTAAGGAACATATTGGCTTGCCCGATAAGGAAGATGTCAGAGAAGGTGTTGTTACATACAGAATTTCAGCACATGCCTCCGATATAGCCAAAGGATTGCCATCTGCTTTTCTTCGAGATTGTTTAATGGCATTAGCAAGGGTTAAATTTTCCTGGGAAGACCAATTTGCACTGGCATTAGACCCCGAAAAATCATTAAAAATGTTTCTTGAAAGTAACCCCTGTGTGCAAGACAACGGGGAGAAAAGAATTAACCAGAACTATTGTACAATGTGTGGTCCTAAATTCTGTGCGATGAAGTTATCAAAAACAAAAGAATAAAATCCACTAACATGAAAATTGGAAAATATGAAATAGAGAAGCCCCTCTTCCTTGCACCTATGGACGATATAACTGATTATCCCTTTCGGAATATCTGTAAAGAGTGGGGCGCTGATGTGGTTGTTACTGAATTTGTTAGTGCGGAAGCAGTAATTCGAAATGTAGACCGGTCTTTGAAAAAAATGAGTTTTAGCGAAAAAGAAAGACCTATAGGTATCCAATTATATGGCAGTGTGGAATTGTCAATGGCAAATGCAAGTAAAACTGCCGAAAGTTTCAACCCTGATTTTATTGATATTAATGCGGGATGCTGGGTAAAGAAAATAGCAAATCGTGGAGAGGGAGCAGGTTTGTTAAAAGATTTAACAAAATTGGAACGGGTTTTATCAGAAGTAAAATCAAATACGAATTTACCTGTTACATTAAAGACACGGTTAGGTTGGGATGATAATAACATTGCAATTTTTGATGTCTTAGAAACTGCCTATAGAATAGGGATTGATTTTGTCACAGTGCATTTAAGAACACGACAACAGGGGTTAAAGGGTGAGGTTAACCGCACATGGATACCTAAAATAAAGGAAAAATCCAAAATACCCATTGTCATTAATGGAGATATTAAAACCCCACAGGATGTCGAGCAATGTTATAATTTAGGTGCCGATGGAGTCATGATAGGGAGAAGTGCTATCGGCAACCCTTTTATATTTAAAAGATGTAAAATATTTTTAGAAAAAGGAGAGTATATCCCGGAACCAGATATAAAAGAACGAATCCAATGGTGTCTTTCACATTTTCGTAGGCATATCGAGTATTATGGTGAGCAACGAGGTGTCCCTACATTTAGAAAGTTTTATAATGGCTACTTACATGGTTACCCCTATATAGGTAAAATACGCACAGAAATTATGAACACAAAATCTGCTCATAAAATAGAAGAAATGTTAGTATCAATTATGGAAAATCCAGAAGAACTGGATAAAATAATTCATACAAATATAATGGATTAAAAAAATGTTAGAAAAGTTAAAAAAGGAAGTCTTTGAGGCAAATCTACAATTAGTTCAGGAAAAACTTGTTATTTTGACCTGGGGAAATGCAAGTGGAATAGATAGGGAAAGCAATTGGGTGGTGATTAAACCCAGTGGTGTACCGTATCACAAACTTAAGGCAAGGGATATGGTTATTGTAGATATAGATGGTAAAATCATAGAGGGGGATTTGAAACCATCGGTTGACTTGCCCATTCACCTTACTATATATAAAAATATCCTGAGTGCAGGTGGAGTTGTTCACACCCATTCTCATTTTGCAACATGCTGGGCTCAAGCAAGAAAACCCATTCCCTGTTTAGGAACTACACATGCGGATTATTTCTTTGGAGAAATTCCCTTGACTGATTTGCCCAATACAGAAGATTATGAACAGTCCATTGGTGAAAAGGTGGTTCAATGTATAGAAAAAAATAATAAAGAACAATGTCGAGCAGTTCTTGTCCCGGGACATGGTCCGTTCGTCTGGGGAAAAACAGTCGAACAATCTGTTGAAACAGCATTTGTTCTGGAGAAATTAGCAGAAATGGCATATCACACAATTATGTTAAATAATGGGAAAATGGCTGAATTAGAAGACAAATATTTAAAAAAGCACTATGAACGAAAATGGGGAAAAGATGCATATTACGGGCAAAAATAGCATTATATATTTTTATTGAATGAAATTATTTAAATATAAATATTTGTATTTATTTATAATTTTATTTATTGTTTTTATGATGTATAAATTTTCATTGTTTGCTAAATATATCTTTCCAAATATTCTTTATCAAAGAACAGATTATATCTACAGAACACCCGATTATTACAATTGGAAGTATGAAGATGTTTTTGTTGCCGTTGGTAAAGAAAAGACACACGGTTGGTACATTCCTATCGAAGGTTCTAAAGGAGTCGTTCTCTTCTCGCATGGGAACGCAGGGAATATTGCTGACCGATTGGAATCTGTAGAAATTTTCCGCAAATTAGGTCTAAGTGTTTTAGTTTATGACTATGGTGGATATGGAAAGTCTATGGGAAAGCCTTCTGAAGAAAGATGTTGTAATGATGCTTTAGCAATATGGAAGTATTTATTAAATGAAAAGGGTTATTCTCCGAAGGATATAATTCTTTTTGGTCGTTCTTTAGGAGGTGCCGTAACTGCGGATTTATCTACAAAGGTGAATCCTGCCGGAGTAATACTTGAAAGTACTTTTCTTTCCACAGTGGATGTGGCGAAGGATGTATTCTCATGGTTTCCGGAACGATTTGCACGAGGAAATGAATTTTATACCAAAAAGAAAATTAAGAGTATTAAAGTGCCCGTTCTAGTTATCCACAGTCCCCAAGATACAGTCATAAAATATTATCATGGCAAGAAGATATATGAAATGTTAGAGTGTGAAAAAGAATTTTTAGAAATTATAGGAGACCATAATGAAGGGTTTATCATTACAGGCGATAGATATTTTAATGGTTTGAAAAACTTTATAGAAAAAGTTCTTAATTCCACTCCTTCTGAAGGCTCTATTACTCAATAATTGTGTAGTCCACAGTGGTATACTTGTTATCATCGAGTACTCTTGCAATAATAAAAAGAAAATCACTCAAACGATTATAAAATGGAATAAAGATTTCATTGTTTATGTGGGTATGATTCTTCAATAAACAAATCAATTTCCGCTCAAATTCTCTTGCTACGGTAGTTACTATATCAGCAAAAGCAGAAGCGGGATTACTCGCACAAGCAAAGAATTTTCTGGGAAGTTGTAGTTGTTCTTCTAACTTTGCTTGCCACTGTTCTAATTGTTCTAAATGTTTTTTGTTTAGTCGTGGGTGGTCTGGAGGTATTAAAGTCCCTGCTGGGTCTGATATCTGTGTCCCCGTAATGAAACAGCAGTGGATAAGCCAAAAGAGCGAATCAGAAAGAAATACCTTGTGAGGATTATCTGATTGAAATATTTGTAATCGGAGATAAGATAAATGAACACGAAGACTATCTAATGTCCCGAGACATTCAATAATTTCCGAATCTTTTGATACCCATTGACCATCTGGGAGTTTTGTTCTTCCCGTATCACCTTGTTTAGTTGTAACATAGGATTTTTGCATAGTGATAAACCTTTTATTTAATTTCTATACCTATGGGACAATGGTCTGAGCCAAAAACATCAGAAAGTATCCATGACCTTTTTACATGCTTTTTGAATGCTTCATTTACAACATGATAATCAATTCTCCAGCCGATATTCCGTGCTCTTGCATTTGTTCTATAAGACCACCATGTATAATGCCCTCCCTCTTTACAAAACATGCGAAAAGTGTCTACAAAACCAGCGTCTAAAAATTTTGTTATGGCTTCCCGCTCTTCAGGATAATAACCTGCATGATTTTCATTTTCCTTAGGACGAGCAAGGTCAATTTCGGTATGGGCAATATTAAAATCTCCACAAACAAGAATATTTTTCTTTTTTTTAACAAAATCAAGTAGTGTTTCTTGCAATTTTTCAACAAATTTAAGTTTATAAGGGAGGCGTTTCTTTTCCTCTTGACTATTAGGCCAGTAAGAATTAATCAATAGAAAATCCCCGAAATCAGCAACCTGCACCCTTCCTTCATTTGTAAAATCCGGTTCATTTAATTCAATTACTTGTTTGGGTTTTGTCTTAGAAAAGAACGCAGTTCCACTATAACCGGGCTTTTTAGCAAAACTCCAATAAGGTTGATATGTTTTAGGAATAAGCAAAGAATTCCCTTCTACATCAGAAGGCTTTAATTTCGTTTCCTGCAAGCAAATAATATCCGGTGATATTTCCTCCAACCATTGAATAAAACCCTTTTTCAGGATAGAACGAAATCCGTTTACATTCCAAGAAAGGACAACTGTCATATACTTTATTCCTCTAAATTATTGTAAATGTATATTTAGTATAAGAGAGTTTTTTACGAAAAAACGAGTTGGAAATATTATAAGGTCGAATATGTCGTACAGGTCCGACCTTATTCAATCTGTTGTATAATAAAAATTCCTTTTGTTATAATAATATTCCCTATGGCGGCGTAGCTCAGTTGGTTAGAGCAGCGGAATCATAATCCGCGTGTCCGGGGTTCGAATCCCTGCGCCGCCACTTTCTATTTATATAGGTTCTGATGAGGGAGATAATTATATGAACTATGTCCCATTAGGAAAATCAGGTCTGAAGGTCTCGGAGATCTGTTTGGGAACAATGACATTTGGCAATGAAGCGGATAAAAAAACGAGTTTTAAACTCATGGATTTTGCTTATGATAATGGTATCAACTTTTTTGATACTGCTCATAATTATAATAAGGGAGAAACAGAAAAAATCGTTGGAGAATGGTTAGGGGATAAACGGAAAGATATTATTCTTGCCTCTAAAGTATTTTTCCCTTCACAAAAAGGTATTAATAACGAGGGTTTATCCAAAAAAAATATAATACAGTCGGTAGAAGAATCTCTGCGAAGATTAAAAACAGATTATTTAGATATTCTTTATCTTCATCATTGGGATGAACACACTGCCATAGAGTATTCGCTGGAGATAATTCATACTCTCATTATGCACGGTAAAGTTTTATATATAGGTTTATCCAATTTCTCTGCTTGGCAAATGATGAAAGCAATTGCAGTCTCTCGAGAATATCATTTGGCTCCTCCTGTATGTATCCAACCTATGTATAGTCTTATCAAAAGACAAGTAGAAGTAGAAATTTTACCCTTAGCAAAGCAGGAAAATCTTGCTGTTGTCCCTTATAATGTGTTAGGAGCGGGAATGTTAACAGGAAAGTATTTGAAAGGGAATACAGGTAGATTAAATGAAAATAAAATGTACCAACAGCGGTATAGCAATCCCATGTATGAGGAGATTACCCGAAAATTTGTTCAATATGCAGAACAAAGAGGTTACTCTCCTGCAGTATTGTCAGCCAGTTGGGTAAAAAGTAATCCTGCAATCACATCCATTCTATTAGGGGCACGAACTTTAGAACAATTTAAAGAGGTCGTTCAATGTACTAATTTTAAACTTTCACCAGAACAATGGGAAGAAATATCAAATTTGTCTTATCAACCACCGTTACCTACGGATAGGGAACCTCTTGAGGTTTATCGTTTGAGAGGATGGTAATTCACTAATCGTATTGAGCTAAATATGGCTGTAACCGTTTCGTCAAGAATTCACGCATTTCTTTAAGGTTTTCGATTATTAAATCTATATTTTGTGAGGCAACAGGTTGTCTCCCAAAAATTCCTCTTACCTCAACAAAAAGTTCTTTTCTACTATGCCGAAAAGATTCAATAAGAACATGATATATACCCGGAGTATCATTCGATTCGGGAAATACAAATCGTATTCCTGTCGTGGCTAAAGGTCTACCAAAATGGTCTATGATTAATTCCTGCGATTGGTTTAATAGTTTTTTCATTATAAAAATTTTTGCATCATCATATCTTGTTAATGCAAATGTTGAGCGTAATGTCCCTGTATGTGCCAAAAAAACGGACTGATTCCTAACTTGCAATATTTTGGGACCTAATTCTTTTATTTTATTTAAAAATTCATCAAAAATTATAGATGTCCATTCTTCTATAATGATTGTTCGGTCTAAAAGGAAAAGAACAATAGATTGGCTTCTATTACCCCGTGTAGAGTAAAATCGGGTTTGCATAGGAAAACTGAAATCAATACTATCATAGGAAACAGGCGAGCCTATTAAATCGTAATAAAGTCTCTGCAAAGTTTCTTTATTTATAGGTGTTGGGTGGTGAATAAGTTCAGCAGAAAAATGAATGGGTCTATCTTCAATATGCATGTAAAACTCCCAAAAGCGTTATAATTCTCTAAACAATTAATAAATTTATACAATTATAAAATAAAATGTTTTACTATTAAAATAAAAAGGAAGATGAATTGGAAGAAGGACGAATACTTGCAATAGATTATGGTGAAGTGCGAATAGGTCTGGCAGTAAGTGACCCACTACGCATTTTTGCATTTCCACTTATGGTAATAGATTTAAGAAAAATACCTGACTTTATAAAATCTATAGAAAGTATCATTAAAGAAAAAGAAGTAAAAAAAATTATTATCGGTTACCCACTTAAATTAGATGGCACCGAAGGTATACAGGCAGAAAAAGTGAGAAGATTTGTAGAAGAAATAAAACAGAAAATTGAAATTGAAATTGAAATGGTTGATGAAAGATTAACTACTACAATAGCCCAGCGTTCTTTAACAAATATTGGGATAGGCCGTAAAAAACAAAAAAACATTATTGATGAAGTTGCTGCTTCAAAATTATTAGAAACATATTTAGAAATGAAAAAGAAAAAATAATCAAAAATAAGTTATGAAAAAAGTGATATATAGGTTAACCATCCTATTTTTATTGGTAATTATTTGTATAATTTTATTAAGTAGTGTTTTGCTTGTTGGTGGGTATGTTTATGTTGTAAGAGAAGGAATCGCAGGAGAACTTACTGAAATTAAGGTAAATAAAGGTAGTTCTGCAAAGGATGTTGCCACGCTTTTAAAAAGTAAGGGGCTTATCCCACATGAATTGTTTCTGTTAGCATATATAAAAATAATGGGAGGAGATAAAAATATAAAATATGGTGTGTATGCAATACCTAAAGGTTATTCTCCGAGACAAATATATGAATTGCTCCTCAAAGGACCCATTAGGCCTATCTATGAATATAAAATAACAGTTCCAGAAGGATTAACTAACAAGCAAATATCTGAATTAACTCTTTATCCAGAGCAATTCCTGCAATTAGTTAATTCTACCGAATATGCCAAAGAAAAAAATATTCCTGGACCCACTGTTGAAGGCTTTTTAATGCCAGGGACATATTTATTTGAGAACATTCCTGATGCTAAAGCACTGGCAGATGTTATGATTGGCCAATTTGAAAAAGAATGGCAAAAATTAATAACCGAAATCGGATATGAACTTTCCAATGAGGAGAAGTATCAAAAAGTTATTATTGCTTCATTGGTAGAAGAAGAGGCAAAAGTAGATGAAGAACGACCTTTAATTGCACAGGTAATATACAATCGTTTGAAAAAAAATATGCCTTTACAAATTGATGCAACATTACAATATGCCACTCAAAAATATGGCATATTACTTACTAATACAGATAAAGAAGTAGATTCTCCATATAATACATATAAATACAAAGGTTTGCCTCCTACCCCTATATCTAATCCTGGAATACCCAGTTTACGCTCCGCATTATTCCCTGAAGTGGGGGAATATCTTTATTTTGTATCCAATGCAGATGGGAAAACACATACATTCAGTAAAGATATAAATACACACACCGATGCGGTTATTCAATATCGTAAAACGATAAAAAAGAAACAAGATAATAATACAGAGACTTTTAAAAACCAGTGATATATTAGTTGTGAATGTAATCTTTTCGATGACGCTTAAATAAAAGCAAAGAGGAAACGGAAACAAAAATTAAAATATCGTCCCAATATGAGTTCCTGTTATAACTGGACCCACATGAGATAATAAATCGTCTCTTAGCACCTTTACTTATTACCAACACAACTTCAGTATTCTTAGCTACCTCACTTCCGATAGCAGGTTCTGTTCTCACTACTTTTCCTTTAGAGATTTCATTACTATATTCCTCTTTAACTGTGGAAGATACACGAAGTCCTGCATTGACCAATATTTGTGTTGCTTCTTCTCTCGATTTTCCCCTTACATCAGGGATTTTTACATCTGTTTCACCTTCAACATTACCTTCCACATTCCCTTCCCCATCACTGGAACCTTCCCCTTCTGTAGGCGTAGTAGGTTTTAGTGCGACGGATTCTGATTTGAGTTCTCCTTCGGGAACATTTGTAATAATTTGTCGTGTATCAAAATTAGGAGCACCAATTTTTACTGTATAAGTTCCATTAGGAATGGAGGGGAATGTATATACCCCGTTTGTATTTTGCGTCAATGGAGGATATATAGATGGAGTTATACTTACAGTTGCATTAAGCACGGGCTCTCTATTTGTTGCATTCCATACAACACAAACAAGAGAGGATGCAATCATGGCTTTCCCTTTTGCTAAGTAAAACTGGGTATCT
>CALLRP010000026.1 GCA_938014335.1 uncultured bacterium | reverse complement strand
TTTTCTTTCTCACCACAGAGGGCACAGAGGAGCACAGAGATATATGCGGTAGGAAATGTTTATTTCCATTTTAAATCACGGATTTACATGCCGAGTTGAGGATAAATTAAGAGAAACGAGTTTCATCCGCATCTTATTTCTCTCCCTGTTTTTCTCTCCGTGTATCTCTGTGTTCTCTGTGGTTAAATTTCTTTTTTTCTTTCTCACCACAGAGGGCACAGAGAAGCACAGAGATATATGCGGGAAGCAATGTTTATTCCCATTTTTAGTAATGGTTTTCCCTGCCAGATCGAGGATGCACTGAGAAAAGAATACTTTATTCGCATCAAACCTTACTCTGTCTTCTTTTTTTTCTCCGTGTATCTCTGTGTTCTCTGTGGTTGAATTTCTTTTTTCTTTCTCACCACAGAGGGCACAGAGGAGCACAGAGATATATGCGGTAGGAAATGTTTATTGCCATTTTAAAACACGGATTTGCATGCCGAGTTGAGGATAAATTAAGAGAAACGAGTTTTCTCCGCATCTCATTTCTCTCCGTGTTCTTTTTTCTCTCCGTGTTTCTCTGTGTTCTCTGTGGTTAAATTTTTTTTTTCTTCTTCACCACAGAGGGCACAGAGAAGCACAGAGATATATGCGGGAAGCAATGTTTATTCCCATTTTTAGTAATGGTTTTCCCTTCCATGTCGAGGATAAACTGAAGAATACTTTATACGCATCAAATTTTACTCCGTGTTCATTTGGGTTGTTCTATTGTAAGACATACAGGCAGGAATGCGTGTGTATCTTTTTCATCGGCAGGATGCGAACGATACTTAAACCATAGGTAAGAGTGCTTGGCTATTTTTTTAATGGGCTTCTGTTGATTTTGATAAAATGTGGATATATAAAAGGAAAGTTTTGTTGAGGTTATATGTATGGGTTTTGATAGTATTGCGGAATTTTATCCGCTGTTGTTTGATGAACAGGTAAGGTTAGCACGAGAAGGACCTTTGTTATTGGAAATTGTGCAACAGTATAAGCCTCTCGTTCGAGTTTTGGATCTTGGTTGTGGTTCGGGTGTACATTCGCGATTTCTTGCAAAGCAGGGATGCGATGTGACTGCTGTGGACTTGAGTGTGGAAATGCTTCAATATGCAAAAAGACAGCAGATAGAGCGGAATATAAATTACATTGTAGCCGATTTTGTTAATCTTCCTATAAGGGGGAAATGGGATTTTATATTGTGCCTCGGTAATTCACTTTGTCTGATACCCCATCGTGACGATGTTCAAGAATTTTTTTTTCAAATTAAATCTTTACTTACGGACACTGGCATTTTTATTTTGCAAATTTTGAATTACAATCATTCAGACCTTAAACAACTGCAAACAAAGTCTGTGACAAAAGAATTGAGGGGGAACAAAGTTACTGTTATTAAAACATTAGCACCGGGAAAAGATGTGTTTTTTCTTTCTATCAACTACTTTGCAGAGATTCAAGGAATATATAAAACGGCCAGTGAAACAAATATATTACATAAGTTTTCTTTATATGAATTGTCAAGCATAGCGGAAGGAAACGGTTTGTCTGTATCGTCAGTTTATGGAGATTTCCAGAAGTCGGATTTTAATGCTAATATGAGCAGGGATTTAATAGTCACTTTTTCTAATTCATAAGGGTACTTGCATGAATAAGATTTTCCTGATAAGTATTTTTTTTATAACATCTTCTTCCATTTATGCGGAAGAATGGAATATTCATATTTCTCCTCCATTGAGGGAGAAAAAACCTATTGTGATGGCTTTGAATGATTTCGTAAATACCTGCAAAAAATATGCTATACAAATGGATATATTAACGGAGGATATAATTGAAAAAGATAAAAACACAATTTTTGTAAAAGTTAAAACGAGGGAGGATTCATTAAAAAACATTCCGGAGGAAATTCAAAAAAATGTATCCTCTGAAATTTCTCCGGAGGGTTTTGTAATAGAAACAAAAATACAATCGAGTAATTCAAAAATACTTGTAGTAGTTGGTGGAAGCGAAATAGGAACCGCTCATGGACTTTATTGGTTATTGGACCGTGTGGAGGTATATCGCACTGTTCCTGAGATAAATACAAAACGAGAGCCTGCTTTTCCTGTTCGTATTGCAGGTTCGTGGGGCAGGGATTTACACGGGGGTGCGACAGAAGAACAAATAAAAAATTCTTTTCGTTATGGTATCAACTGGGTGTCGGGGATGAATACATTAGATCTTGTTCCATGGAACACAGAGCCCGAAAATATAAAGAATCGAGAACATGCAGAAAGAATAAGACCGCTTATTGAACTGGTTCATTCGTTAGGTATGCATTATTTTGCATTTAGCAATGAACTTACATATCATCCTTCACTGTTTGACAATAATCCTGACCTTCTTAATCCCTGTCTTCCGGAATTCTGGGAACGAGTCAAAGAGAAATACCGCCTTTTATTGAAAGCCCTTCCAGAATTAGATGGGGTAGAAATATGTTCGGACGATATTTCAGGGTTCTGGGATAATTATCAACCTTTTGATATACTTCATGATTGTCTTGATTGTGCAATGAGTTATGAGGAACGCTATAGGAAACTATTAAGAAGTATTCATGAGGTAGTAGTGGGCGAATTTGGGAAGATTTATTTTAATAAAAATTGGGGATTAAGAGACCACGAAATTCATTGTCAACCTGATGTTTTCAGAAAGGTCTTTACGGATGAAATCCCCATTGAAAATCTATTTGTAAAAATAAAAATAACCCGTGCAGACCGATGGTGGTTTCAGCCTTACAATCGCACTTTTAATTTAAGTCCGCATAGAACAGTCGTTATATTTGAACCCATGAACTATTATGAGGGCACTGATGCGAGCTTATTTCCTACCTTCTCGGGAGAATACTTTCAAAATGGGTTAAAATACTTTTTGTCGGTGGAAAATACGAATGTTTCTGGATTGTCTTATCTGGGAGGTGTTTCAGCGGAAGACTGGTCTACAAGGAGTTTGTATGTTTATACGCTATATCGTCTCACATGGGAACCGAATGTAGATATTCGTCAGGTAGCACATGATTACTGTGCAATAAATTTTGGTCCTGAAGTGGCAATGGGTATGGCAGATATTCTTATGGATACGGGTAATGCGTATAAATATGGGTTGTTTATTGAACCGATTGCGTATGGTCAGTTTAGTTCGTTTCCTCACATGCGTGTTGGCAGTTTCATTGCAGAAGGATATCCGTTGATAGATTTAGGTAAGGGGCATATTCAGTTTTTGAAAAACATATATTTACAATGTCTTCCTTGGCGTGAGTTTACACGGAGACAACTTTATTTCGGACTGAACAAGGCGAATGAAATGGTAAAGAAATATGAAGAGATAAAAGAGAAAATCAAATCACAAGAATTGATGGAGAAAGTGGGAAATCAATTGAAAATGACCCAGTCGTTGATACAAACACATGTTGATTATATTGATTCAATGTTTTGTTTCTTTGATTATTTGGAGAATAGTTGCATTGAAAATAAAAATTCTCTTCAAACTGCCTTCTTAAAATTAACTAATTCTTGTGAGACATTTAAAAACATACCGGGATTTAACTATAAATTAGATGGGGTAAATGTATTGATTGAGCATACTCGCCATGCAATAGAAAGTGTAGACTCAGAAAAGAGATTATTGGAAAGAGTTCCAAATCAGCGAGAAATTGATCGTTTGATACAAGGACAACAAGAGATTTATAAAAAAGTGTTAGAAACATATAAAGAAAAATTACAAAAATGGGGGCATTTTGAGATACTTATTGATGGGCAAGACCTTTTGAAAATCAAAGGAAAAGAATATCGGATTGAACATCTACGATGGGATAGTCCCGATGTCATTTTGGCACAATTGTTTTTCCCATTACCACAAAGGGATGTTCTCATAATTCCTGATAATATTAATACTCGCCCTCTACATCCTTTTGTGCTGTATCAGCCTTGCGCTTTAAATGATTATGAAACCACGATATATCTTGATGACCGTCTGGGGGGAACAGGGAGGTTTATTTTCGATTTATATGTTTTAGAATCAACAGATGAAGAACTTCAAATTATAAAGGATTGGTCGAAATACTTTAATAAATGATTCTGTTCAAATTGCGAAATTGGTTTCTTCATTTTGATATACTATTCCCTTAATAAAAAGCGAAAATAATCTTATGTAGGGAGACCTGATATGCGTAAAACCGAAAAAAACTGGAAAAATATCAAGATACCAGAACAAGTAAAGCAAATCGTGTCAAAGGCAAAAAGAGTCTCCATTGCTACAACAGTCAATGAATTAATAGAGATAGCCTGCGGGTCTTCTGCCCCCGATGCACAGTTTAAGGTTGAATATCAAGTACCGGGAATGGGTAAATACCATGAAGCCACAGTAAATCGAGTTCGGAATGGCGTATGTGTTAATTATACAGAACCTTATATGAGAAGAAGGGACCCTGACTGCACATTTATTGGGGATAAAAAACCTACGGATAAACCTTACTTTGAAGATGTATTTGGCTATCCTTTTGATAATCTTGTGGAAGAGACATTCCAATGGCTACAGGACCAGGAGTTAATCATATTTGGTTTTATGGCGGGAGGAGATTTTTTAGGGAGACATGCTCTTGCGATTGCTCCTGCCAATGCGGGTTTCTTCGCATTAGGTTTGGCTTTATTACAGGGGATTGTTTCGTGGGATACATTGACTACAAAATTTAACCCGAAATTGATGATGTATATCGCCCCTGTTTTTCGTCATACTCATTTTAATAAAAAACAGGTTGTTGTTCATCGTCGGGGGGATGAATATTATGAGATATTCTCCTACAATTTATACCCCGGACCCAGTGCTAAAAAAGGGGTTTATGGGTATCTACTTCATTTAGGCGAACAGGAAGGCTGGCTAACGACACACAGTTCTACTGTGCAGGTAATTACTCCCTACGATAATGTGGTTACGATATTACATGAAGGTGCGAGTGGAGGAGGAAAGAGCGAAATGCTGGAATCGATCCATCGTGAAGAAGATGGTCGTATTCTGGTTGGAACAAATATTCAAACAGATGAGCAAATATTGTTAGAATTGCCTCGTGCCTGTGCTTTGCGTCCTGTCAGTGATGATATGGCACTTTGTCATCCCTCTTTCCAGAGAGGTGATGGGAAAATAACTGTGACCGATGCAGAAAAAGGGTGGTTTATCCGAGTAAATCATATTGGTAGGTACGGTATGGACCTTACTTTTGAGGCACTTACTGCACAACCACCGGAACCTTTACTGTTCCTGAACATTAACGCAGTTCCTAATTCGCGTGCGATGATTTGGGAACATACGGAGGATGAAGCGGGTGTTCCGTGTCCTAATCCTAGGGTAATTGTCCCACGTCGTATTATGCCTAATGTCGTCAATAAGCCTGTGCCTGTGGATATTCGTAGTTTTGGTGTGCGAACACCTCCCTGCACGGAAGATAAACCCACTTATGGAATTATAGGACTGTTCCATCTTTTGCCTTCTGCATTGGGTTGGTTATGGCGTTTAGTCGCTCCGCGTGGGCATGATAATCCCTCCATTGTGAAAACAGAAGGAATGAGTTCGGAAGGAGTCGGTTCGTATTGGCCCTTTGCTACAGGGAAGTATGTTCATCATGCCAATTTATTACTTGACCAGATTTTAGCCAGTCCTCGTGTGTATCATATTCTTTGTCCTAATCAGTATATTGGGGCATGGAAAGTAGGTTTTGCTCCTCAATGGTTAGCGAGGGAATATCTTGCTCGGCGGGGCATCGCACGTTTTAAACCCAGTCAATTAATGAATTCTCGATGCACTCTCTTAGGACACACATTAAAGATGGTCAGAATTGAAGGAGAAATTCTGCCTAATTTTCTGTTTGAAACCTATCTCCAACCGGAAGTAGGTGAAGATGCATACGATGAAGGGGCAGAGATTCTTTATGAATTTTTCCAGAGAGAATTAAAGAAATATCTCACCTCTGACTTGCATCCCTTAGGTAAGACTATTATCGAATGTTTCATGGATCGCGGTTTCCTGAATGATTATATGGCATTTCTTCCTACACCATATATTGATACTGCACAAGATTAATCTATTTGAAAATAAACAAAAATTTTTATATAAGTCTCGGATATAAATATGTATTTATTCATACATTTCTAACATCTTTATAGATGTCTCTTTTATAAGTAAGCAATACGCTTCTTCCTTTGAGGACTTTTTTATTTGCCTTGAATGAGCAAAACTATGTAAAGTAATTAAATATTCTTTTTTACAAATCTTTTTTTTTCAGGAAAAAAATATCATTCCATAAAATTTAAGAAGGAGACATTGATGTCGCAATTCACTTTGATAGACTGGATTGTGCTGGTTGTATATTTCTTATCCATGGCAGCGATGGGACCTCTTTTCGCACATCGGGGGAAAAGCACAGAAGGATATTTCCTCGGAGGGAGGTCTTATCCCGGTTGGCTCATTGGACTATCCATGTTTGCAACCAGTATCAGTTCCATTACTTTTGTGGCGTATCCGGCAGATGCATATAAGACGGCATATCTTCGTTTTTTGTTATGTTTGATGTTACCGGTTGGGGTGTATTTAGCCAGTTTGATATTCTTACCGTTCTATCGTAAGGCAAAGATTGTTTCTGCATTCGAATATTTAGAGGGGCGATTTGGTCCCGGTACACGAGCCTACGCAGCGACAGCCTTTGTTATCGGACAATTAATCCGTATCAGTTTAATTCTATACCTTGTGAGTTTACTTGTCTACGAAATGACACATTTAAATCCTTATGTATGTGTTCTAATAGGAGGGATTGTTACATCTTTTTATACTGTATTAGGAGGGATTGAAGCAGTGATCTGGACTGACTTTATTCAATCGTTTTTACTGTGGGCAGGTGGATTTGTATGTTTAGGCATGGTGTTATATAGCATACCCGGGGGTTTAGGAACAGTAATCCGTGAAGCGATGGCAGATGGAAAATTTATGTTAGGAGATTTAAATACAGCCACAGGGGCGTTAGAACCGGCAAAATGGGGATTTTCACTTTCTGAAAAAACCATACTTATGTTGCTTATCATGGGGGTAGCTCAGTGGCTCACGGAATATAGCAGTAATCAAAATGTCATTCAAAAATATGTCGCCACCAAAAGCGAGAAGGATGCTTTCAGCGCCATTTGGATTTGCTGCCTGTGTAGTGTTCCTACCTGGGGCTTTTTTATGTTTCTGGGAACGAGCTTATATGTATATTATAAAATATTCCCTGACCCTCAGGCACAGGCGATGCTGACAGGGCAAGCAAAAGCAGAGCAAATTTTACCCTATTTTGTGATTAATGTGCTACCGACCGGGCTTTCAGGACTGGTTATTGCGGGCGTACTTGCAGCGGCAATGTCATCACTATCTTCCAGTATCAATGCTATTTCCGCAGTGAGTGTGGTGGATATATATAAGCGACATTTAGTGAAAGGTCGAACCGACCGACACTATGTATGGACAGCAAAATCCATATCGATTATTAGTTCATTAATAATGATATTAGGTGCCGTTTTACTTCTCATTGCCGAGAGCAAAACGCTTCAAGATACCGCAACTAAAATTGCTTCGATAACAGGGGGTGGGCTTTTAGGACTGTATGTATTAGGTTTTATGACTAAACGCGGAGATGGAAGAGCGGTGTTTGTTGGGATTATTTTCACAGTAATATTTTCTACATATATAACACTAATAGAGTTGAAAGTTATTACGAAAGATTTGTTTCTGAAATGGGGCATATCGGAACATGCCAGTAAATTTCTGGCTCAACCTATGGACACTTATTACGCAGGCTTAACAGGGAATATTCTCATTTTTGCGATTGCTTATATACTCGCTATAACCCTATTACCAGGCAAACCCAGGAATCTTAAAAATCTGACCATATGGACACGAGATTAAAAGGTATTTTTATGTAACTAAAACACTTTATCGGGGTTTAATTTAAACCTACAAAAGATAAAGGAATTTTGTAATGAGAAAAAATTTTTTATCAAGAAGAGATTTCCTTTCAACATCGTTTCTGATGACTTCACTGGGACCTTTAGCTTTTATGCGTTCTATAAATACCGGTGCGGAGGATAAAAAAAGTTTAAAAGGGTTTATCATTGCGGACGCTCATTTTGGCTGGGACAACCCGAAACAGCCCTCTGTAGAAGAATTGAAAGAAAGCATCAAGAAAATAATACACCAATTCCCTGATTTAGACTTGTTTATCGATACGGGCGATGCTCATCATAATACAGCGAAAGAGGAGCATCTGGCAGAGTGGGTTCAGGTTGTGTCGGATGGATGTGGTGCTATACCCCTTTTTTATGTACCGGGGAATCATGAAATTTCTCATAATAACCATGAGAATCGAGAATGGCGTTCCGCATGTATGGGAAGTTTGCCCTGCCGACCTTATTATAGTTTTAGCATCCAGGGTATTCATTTTGTTTCTTTACCACAGATGATGGGCGCCAATTATATTTCCCGAGAAGCCCTGGAATGGGCTCGATTGGATTTAAAGGTGCATAAAGATGAAACAACGATTATTCTCAGTCATAATGCACTGAAAGGGACCACCGCCCCCCATGATGATACGGGCTATCGTATGGTGGCGAATTCGGAGGAGGTTATATCGTTACTTCGTGAAAATTCACAGGTCATTCTCTGGATGCATGGGCACAATCATACATGGGAGATGGTGCCTCGCTGGCAGAAATGGTTTGTGTCCAATGGAAGATTCGGTGGTTTCCCCCCACAAAGCCCAATGGGGGGAGAACGAATTGGCGGTATTTATTTCGAAATTGATGAAAAAGGTATCCTCGTAAGAGCGTGGAGCTGCTCGGAACAGAAATTTTTGGACGAAATAGATGAAAAATATAAGCATCTAAATCAGTATATTTCTTTCAATACCTCTTTCAAAAGAGACAAAACCAGCTCGATTGCATATGGTGTAGGATTATCCAGGAACGGACAGAAAACACCGGTATATCGACATTATATTGGGAAAGATGTAAAAAGCAGGGTATATTTCATGGGGGTTGATGATGCTTGGTTTAATGAAAATTCAGATTTTACCGCTTATGGCGAACGACCTTCCGGGGCAAAGATGCTCCCTGCGATGGATGTGGTTTCCTATGGACGCAAAAAGGAACTCCATTGGCAATGGAATAATCCCGGTTTGGTGCTCTCCGTTAATGAAGGGCATGTGGGTGTAATGACCCCGCGTAGAGGAGATGCTCAATTTGCTTATTATCCAACCGTACCTAAAGAGAAATATGTGGCACATCTCCGAGCCTATGCATATTCTGTCGGAACAGAGGTATACCTCATCTGGAGAATTTATCAAAGTAATGGAAAATTGCTACTCGAAACGAAAGACAGGATATCTACTCTTGAAAAGGGATACAATGAAATTTTTTCGAAATTCGAAGTACCTGAGTTTCCTGGAACAGAGACGATACATACTCAGGAAAGTAGTGATGTTCAACTCCTCGTTTCTGCTGAAAGTGTGTTTCGAAACACCGGTGATGGTGTGCGAGTAGAACAGTTACAGATAAAATTAGACCGCCCCGAACCTTTTACAAGAAACCCGGGGATTATTGTTGATGGCAGGACCTATCGATATGATGGGATATTAAAGGCGGGGGAAATTACCGAGACTTCACTACCTACCCATACGGCGGAACGATATGTTATAACTTCCATTGCCGAGGGAAACGGTCTTATTACCTATTTAGTAGAGGAGACAGGTGTCGAGTATCAGGTTCGGAATGCGACCATCGCTCAGAAAGAAAGTTCTTATACGGTAGGCACCGTACGGGCTCTTTTCGGAAATTACAAACCCAATATCATAGTAGCCCCCATAGCACAGGTAGAAGTTGAACCCTTAATGAAAAGAATTGTCAATGTTCAAGAATTTTGAGATGTTGCCATACAAAGCAAGCCAAATATAAAGAGGAAAAGGGGATATGAAAATTCTTATCACAGGTGGAAGTGGTTTTGTTGCTGGGAGTATCTTACGACAAGTTCCCAATAGGGTTGTGGCATATGCTCTATCTCGTCAGGAAAAACCCGATGCCTTGCCGGAATATGTTCATTGGGTCAGGATTTTATCAAATGATGCGGAAACATGGGCAGATTGTATTCATGATATAAAACCGGATGTGATTATCCACACTTCCGCTATGGCAGATATTGACGAATGCGAAAAACAGCCCCGTCTTGCATGGGAGATAAATGTAGATTTAACGCAAACCGTATTATCATTAGCAGAAGAGATACGATGTCGATTTATTTACTGCTCTACGGATACCGTTTTTGACGGAGTGAAAGGGATGTACACAGAGAAAGATGAACCTGCTCCATTGAACCATTATGCAAAAACGAAGGTCGTAGCGGAAAAGAATGTTTTACAGTCAAAAACATCAGGTGTTGTTGCAAGACTGTCACTTGTGATGGGTTTCCCGGTGCTGGGTGTCGGTAATTCATTCCTCGCTCGGATGCAAAAACGAATAGAGGAAAGAAAACCGGTCCCCATGCCAGAAGATGAATATCGGACACCGATAGATGTAATTACGGCGGGGAGAGCCTTGCTGGAACTGGCTCAAAATACTTTTGAAGGAATAATCCATTTAGCAGGTAATGAACGGAGTTCCCGATACAATATGGCAAAAATCATTGCCCGAGAGATGAACTGGGATGACGCCTTAATTCAACCCAATGTGATTACTACCGACCTGCGTGCCCCGCGTCCTAAGGATGCTTCATTAAGTAATGCCCTTGCAAAATCCATACTAAAAACCCCATTTTTTGATATAGCCGATGGAATAAAACTTGTTAAAGAGTTCTTGGAGAAAGGATAAAAAATATATGGCCCCTTATGATTTAGAAATTCGTTTTGGCACGGAGTATGGGAAAGAAGAGGAAGAAATCATGCTGAAAATACTCCGCGAAAATGCACCTACTTGTGGAGAATATTGTTTGCAATTTGAAAAGGATTTTGCCCAATATATTGGCTGTAAATATGCACGCGCGGTTGCTAATGGAACATCCGCACTTTTCCTTTCTATGTTAGCATTGGGAGTTCGGCCGGGGGTTAGGGTATTAACCACACCAATAACATGGATTGCAACACCTGCCTCTGCCGTTACTTTAGGGGCAGAGGTTGATTTTGTAGATGTAGATATTGAAACTTATAACATAGATGTCACACAGATGGAAGATAAACTTACCGAAAATACCAAGGTAGTTGCCCCGGTCCATTTATATGGACTGCCGGTGGATATGGACCCGTTACTTAAATTAGCGGAGAAATATAATTTTACTATCGTGGAAGATGCCTGTCATGCCATCGGGGCGGAGTATAAAGGGAAAAAAGTTGGAAATATAGGGACCTTGGGGTGTTTTAGTTTCCATGAACAGAAGAATATTTCTACACTGGGCGAAGGAGGAATGGTAACGACTTCTGACCCTGAATTGTTTGAAAAAGTATCTCTATACCGCTCGCACGCTACAAGGGTATATGCGCCAACAACAAAATATTGCCTGTTAGACGAAAATAAATTCCCCAAAGGTAAGAGATTTTGGTGGCAGGATTTTGATGACTGTGCCTATAACTTTCGAATGACGGATATGCAAGCAGGAGTCGGCATTGTCCAGTTAAAGAAATTAGATATGCTCAACAAGAGGCGACAGAAAAATGCGGAATATTTATCACAAGCACTGGGAACCATACCCGGAATCATTACCCCGAAAGTTCCATCAGACCGTACCCATGTTTTTCATTTATACCCCATTCGGATTATTCCGGAAGAATTCGGTATGAGCAAAGAAGACCTGTTATGGTTAATGAAGGAAAAATATAACATCAAATTAGGAATTCATTATATCCCACTACATTGGAGCACTGCCTTTCAGAAACGCGGGTTTAAACGGGGGCAGTTTCCTGTTGCAGAGGAATTGGCTCGGACCCTGGTCACGCTACCTGTTCATCCTCGTTTGACCCATTCTTCCCTTGACTATCTTGTAGATACCCTTGCTGAAGTTAGCAAATTCGCACGAGAAAACAAAAGCAAATGAAAATTATATTTTCTATTTCCCTTGAAAAGTAAGGATTTTATTGTTCACTATATTTTTCGACTTCGTCGGGATAGATATATTCCAGCTGGATACCGGCTTGACGAAACATTTCTTCAGACTCGGCTCCGGCATGGTATCTTTTTTCACATACGACACGAACAATTCCACAATTGATGATGAGCATGGCACAGGTGCGACATGGGGTCATTTTACAGTAGAGTGTTCCCCCCTGGATACTGATACCTAATCGTGCCGCTTGACAGATAGCATTCTGTTCCGCATGTACCGTCCGCACACAATGTTGTGTGATAGTTCCATCTTCGTGAATAACTTTCTTCATCTGATGTCCTATATCATCACAATGGGGAAAGCCCACCGGGGAACCTACATAACCTGTGACAAGTATTTGTTTATCACGTGCAATTACACAACCACTTCGCCCACGGTCACATGTGGCACGTTTCGCAATGGTCCGTGCCACTTCCATGAAATATTCATCCCATGTAGGTCTTTCATAATCACTCATCTGTCAGAACTCCCTTAAAACAGAATAAATTTGTATTTTTTCAGGATGTAATATGCCATAATTAGTTAAATTATGGCAAATAAGGAACAATTTTTAATACATACGGTAAGGAACCCTTGGATATTCTTGTAGTAGATTAGATTTTTTGAACGGCTTTAATATCACTTTTTATGTTTTTTACTTTGTTTTGGGGAGACTACATTGGATTTTTTATTTATAATTACTTTTTTAACGATTATCACACCGATAAAAACCATGAAAATAGATAGGAAGATAACAAATCCTACTTTCTTCGAGTCAAGAATACTGGATTCTTCTACGCTTAGGGGAGAAGAAGTTTTGTCTTCTTTTTCTGACAAAGATTCACCTCCTGAAAATAATATTTCACCCGGGAGAACGATAGCATTTACAGAATTCCCTTCAGGATCAGCAAGAACAGTATTCAATAGTTTTACAATTTGTTTTCCCTTCAAGGTACTATCTTCAATAGAGATATTTACGAGTAAAATAGTTCCTCCGGGAACTGTTTGTTGATTAAGTCCCACAATAATTGTTCGGTAGGTATTTGTTTTAATCTGATTGTAAGATACCATTTTGTTGGCTTTTTGAACTGATTCCGTAACAGACATATTTGTGATTTTTGTTCCTGATGGAACAACTATATCGAATTGTATTCCTGAAATCCGTTCAGTAGGTTCTGTTTTCAGTTCAATAGGCAGAATAATTTCTTTTTGTCCCTGTTCGCATTTGACTTTAAGTGGAGCAAGTGAAGCAGGATATGATGATAAAGGGAGTAACAGTTCGATAAATAAAATAACCCATGATATTGGAAATAAAATTACTTTTATTTTTTTGATTTTCCTTTGCTGAGAAATGGGTTCCTCTTTAATAGTGTCGGTAGAAGTATTAAGAGCGCTAATACTGTAATTATTATGGAAACCAAAAGTGTTAATGTGTTTTCTTTCCGAGAGGTATTGTCTATTATTAAATTTATTGCTTTCTGTGTACATTCGTTGCTCCTTCCCCTTGTTGAAGGTAAATTAGAAACATTCAGAGCAAGATAAGTATTATGTAATGTATCGGTTACATTATCAGGAAGTTTATGTGTAGTAAGTTTATCTTGTACAACATAAAATTTTTTACTTTTGGGTAATGAATTATCTAATGTATTTGCTCCCCCTATCTGCCGAGTTTGGGCATTTCTAAGAAGAGGGGCAGTCTTGACATTCTTGTTGGGTGAATTAGCCACTTGATTGGTAAGTAGTGTCCTACTATCGAAACCATTCTGTCTTTCAATTATATGAGGTTTTCGGGATACATTAATAGGATTGGAAATATTGGCCTGTATTTCTTTTTTATTATTCTCCTGTTGTCTCTGATTCAGGATAAAAGGATTTTTTATTTCTGGGAAATACCCTGATGACAAAATAGGATTATATGATTTTGAGGATGAGGGCTGAGTATGTGTTGGTGTAACAATCTTATCTCCCATTTCGCGGGTATTAGGTCTTAGATTAATAGAATTTGTCACATTGGGTAATTTTGAATAACTCTGAGGGGTTGTTTCAATAGAAGAATTAGTGTTTGATATATCTACGGTGTTAGATTCTTTTTCAAATTCGGAATTACCATTGGTTTCTTCCTCCTTATTGTTTATTATCCCAGTTACGGGTAGTGCTTGGGGGGAAGAAAGTTTCACATTTAAGATACGAAATCCGGGTTTATCTACGCTTTCTGAAAAGGTATTAAACTGTAAAGTGAATAACTCTCCACTGGGAATGGGATAATTGTTCAATCCGATGATAAGAATTCGTAAAGACCCATAAACTGGAGCAATCTGTAATTGTTTTTCACTTGCATATAAGGTTTCTCCTGAGAATGCAGAGACAAATTCCCAATTTTGTATATTATATGCACATTCTAACTGTATCCCGCTGACTTCTTCTTCAGGTAAAACTGACATGAGAATATGAACATAGACAGTTTGTTCTATTTCTTCAAGACGGGTTTCAAGTATTGCAGAAAAAGATAATTTTTGCAATAGCAAACATACCATAAGAGGAAGAAAGATTTTTGTTCTCTTTTTTCCAATTAATTGTCCGTATGTTTGTAACAAATTAATCACAAAACTTTTCCTATGTTGAGCCCAAAGCAAATCCGTCTTCCATGCCGACAGCAGGATGATAAGAACCATAGTTATAAATTTGTATCAATCGCAAAATTTCATAGAGTTGTATCTTCCAGTCGGGGGCATTGTAATAGTCACTGCTATGTGGATAACAATCTCGACTACTCCCCGTAAGTCCATAACCATCTTCTGTATTACAGGCACAGTAGAAACTACCCGAGTTATATAATTGAATAACTCGTAGAACTTCCGAGAGCGATATTTTCCAATCCCGATTTGTGTCGGCACTATGATAGGCACTTCGGGACACAATTAATATCCCATTTACTACAGTAACAGGGACTGAAGACCCCGTAGGACTGGACAATAGAGCACGAGTTAATGAAATATCATAACTCCCGGCGGGAGCAGAACTGCATACTTTGAAAGTAATTTTGGCAATGCTCCCGCTGGGGATAATATTCTGATTAAGTCCTGCAATTATTACTCGAACCTGTCCTGAAGAAATAGTATTATACTGGACTTGTTTTTGTGCAGAAATGGACGATTCTCCTGCAGATACAGTTATCACTTCATAAGTATCTGAATCGTATAAGACATCGAACTGAATAGCACTTACTGATTCACTGCTGGATACAGTAAGAACAGTATTAATCACTGTTTGTGTTCCTGTTTCCGCATTTCTACTATCAAGAGATAGGGTTGCTGGATAGGTGGGTATGAAACTCATGATATACCCAGTCATAAGTGCCATTATAATAATCCTGATACTCTTGTAAACGTTATGTATTCGCATGGATTACTCTTTATTTTGATTCTCTGCGTAGTCCAGTATTCCGTTTCCATTAGCATCAATGTCCTGTTCGTTAGGGATACCATCTCCATCCCAATCTTGTTCCGTTCGATTATCCGAGTCTGCATAATTGGGAATTCCATCCCCATCGTTATCCTCAATAAAATCCGGAATTTCATTGTTATTTTTATCAAATGTGCAATTATTTCCAGTGCAGATTCGGTTCTCAATAAAATCCGGAATGTAATTCCGATTCGCATCTGTAATTTCCGGAACTTGTAGGCTATCTAACCATGTCTGAACTTGTTGTTGTAACTCCATATGGAATTGGTTCATTATTAAATCTGTAATGGAGTCAGGGCTGGGTATGTTCATCTGAACAAGCATCGTCTTTATCATCTGACGGATACACTGCACCAAAGGCAAAATCATCTCGGGATAGCCATCTATTTCGATGCGATTGAGTGAAGGAGTTAGTAATGTATTCTTCTGAGGCTGGATGCATGTGCCCAAACTCTGGAGTAAATTATTGATTGAATTATCATTGATTCCAAGAGTTAACAAATACGGGATAGAAGATAGTCCTGTCTGTATTCCCGTAATAAGTTGTTCATAAATATCAGGGATTTGATTCCCATTGGTATCTGTATCTGGTAACGGCTCTGCAATAGTCCCCAGCAATTTTCGTAAATCGGGGAGAAGGATAATAGATTGTTGTAAGTTTATATTCCCGAGTCGTAATGGTCTTCCTGTGGATAATTGAAGTAACGGTAAAGCAAGAGAATTATGTGGACCTGTGGGAACCACAAGAGGAAGGGATTGATTAGCATTACCCCCGGGGGCAACAACAATTCCAAAAGCCCATGTGGTTCCTACGGGCAGAAGTGTTTGGATAATTCCATTTGCAGAGTTTATTTCAGATGTGATAATTCTACCATCTTCAGATAGGGCTACGAATAAAAGTGATGTGCCTTGTTGTCCACCACTAAACTGCGAAGATACTTGTCCTTCTAAAGGTTGGACTAAACCTCCTGTACCTAACACAGAGTTGATCAATATTTGAACATCCAGCACATCTACCATATCATTCTGGTTAACATCTGCCATTGTTACAGATTCATTTATACCAATAGCCATGTTAATTCCATGCTGAACATCCAAAATGTCAATAACCCCATCTTTATTAACATCACCCGGAATAGCATCTATTATTCCCCATGATACAAAGGGGAAAAGAAGCAGAGCAAAGATTATTAATTTTTGGTATAAAAAGGTCTCTCTGCTTCGGTTTATTTTGAGTATTTGTTTCATATCGGAAATCCTTCTTAACAAGATTTTAATTCGTCATAGTTTAATGAAAAAAAGAAATAAAGAGAAAGGGAAAAACATCCTATATTAACACAACGGCGGGGCATGGTAGAGGAAGCCTGTTAGGAATTGGAGTTCTGTTGTGAGTTTATGTTCTCTATTCTCAGGGATAAAAGAAAAAGTAGTCCGTTTATAACCCGTATCTTTTATAATGTTTACAAAGAGATTATGAACAAACCCTTTACAAGAAATATTCTGTGCTATTTGTATAGGACCCTGTAGGAAATCAACTAGAACAGTCGTTCTTTTTCCCTGCCATTTCTTTACTAAACGATTAAACAAAATTTGCAAGTCAGCAACATCAACTTTATTATCCCCATTCTGGTCACCTATACTTGCAAGGGAATTCTTTTGAAGTAGGGAGTGTTGAAGTAGGTTTAAGTCTAAAATGTCAATTTTTCCATCTAAGTTTAAATCACCTGTCTTAAAGTCATGGGAAGTATGGCTTGAAAAAAAGACCGATAAAACTACCCCGCCTATTAAAAACAAATAAAATGTTCTTTTAACAAATAAAATCATTGTCTTTTTTACTGTAAATGTAAAATTTTTAGGTTTCTGTATTAATTATACACTTTTTAAATAACAATTTGGAATTTTTTTGTAACATTTTTTGTCTTTGTAGGTAAAAGTAATATAGAAACTGCTCTTTAACAATTGAATATGTGAGTTTCAAGAAGAAGTTTTACTCTATTACCTCTTCCTTCCCTCCCTATAAATAAAACTTCCCTTAAACTCTCTTCATACTCTGGGCGTCATCATTCCCTTCCAAAACCGCCAAGTAGAAAATATAAGAATCGCTCTCCTCGGCTCTTACATGATGACGCCCCTCTTTTTAAATTAGCTACAGATATCCTACCTGCGGGTATATATGTGTAAATCCGTGATTAACCCTTTCTCTAAACATAGATAAAAAGCGGGACAAATGAATGTGGAACAGTGTTGTAATAGGAGCAACTGATAATTGCCCTGATGATTATTCCCGAAAAATTCATTTATAATTTGGGACAATTTTCTAAATTCCTATAGAATATACATATATTTTTAATTCAGGGAACATTTATAAAAAGATTTAAGAAATGAAGTTAAAGGCGAAGAAATATAAAAAAATTCTTAAATTTTATCCGGATGAATATGATTTTTTAACCTTACATTGCAAACAAGTTACAAAACTGGCTATACAGTTATTTGATGAAACGCGTTCTTTACATCATTTAAGTAAAAAGGGAAAAGAATATCTTATCAATGCATCTTTACTTCATGACATTGGATATATAATAAATAGTATTTCTCATAATAAACACTCTTGTAAGTTCATTATAAACAATTCTCAACTCCGATGGAATAAAAAGAAGAGGGAGATTATTGCCTGTATTGCTCGGTATCATCGGGGTCCTTTTCCCAAAAAGACGCATAAAATTTTTGCTAAGTTATCTGAAAAGAAACAAAGGATTGTTACTATACTATCCGCTTTGCTTCGTATTGCGGATGGATTAGATTACACTCATCAGAACTCTGTTAAGTCGTTAAATGTTCAGATAGATAAAGATAAAGTAACAATCATAGTAATTCCCCGTAAAGGATTAACACCCACTACTGATATAGAAAGGGCAAGAAAAAAAACTGATTTATTTGTACACCTTTTCCATTGGAAGGATATAGTGTTTGTTAAAAAGGATAACGATATTTAGGATAAAATATTAAAATAATCGAGTTTATATATTATAAGATTCATGACTGAATCTGGAAATAGGTTCTAATAATGGTTCTTATAGGTTCCTTCATTTTAATATTTCTTTAATACTTGCTTCCGCATCTTGTTTTGTTAATTCTACTCCTGTATAGTGAACTTCAACTGCAAAAAAAGAAGTTATATAACCTTTTTTAAATTCTACAAGTTCTGGGATTATAATTGGTATTTTTCATTTAATACATTTAAATTATGAATTTTTTCAAATGGAATATTACTTTAGTTAAAAGATAGCACACCTATTTTGATATGAAAATAAACAATGATACTGAATAATTTCAAGTCTCAGATAAGTTTCCCTGGGTTGAGGATGTTTTTCGGGTCAATCTGATTTTTTATTTGACGTAGGAGTTCATAAGCAAGGGCGCCCTTTTCCCCTGCAAACCAGGGCTTGTGGTCTGTACCAATGCCGTGATGATGTGAAATCGTAGCGTTGTGAAATCGTATAGTATCAGATGCGGATTTTTTTATTCGTTGCCATTGTCCCGCAGGGTCTTTCAGTGAACGCGGGAAAACAAAGGTAAAGTAAAGACTCGCCCCATCTAAGTAAGCATGGCTGAGATGTGCCATAACGATTGGATATTGGGGTTTTTGTTCGGTATTGTTTTCGATGGCTTGGTGAATAGTTTTGTGGATGGCTTCATATAGGTCAAGCAATTTACTCCATCTTGTTGCTGTCTCTAATGTGTCTACTCCAAGTCCGTAATCCAACATCTCATCACGCAGATAGGGAAGCAAGAATCTTTGATTAAACCATTGTTCCGCAATCCCTTCGCCGAGAGAGATGGCTTGATGTTTAGCGAACACACCTTCCATTACCTGTCTACCTGCTGTAACACAGGGAGTATCTCCCTCCAAACCAATGAGCATAAGGCAAAATTGTGGCAAAGTTGTTGGGTCACCTCCACCCATTTGCATTGCGGTATAGAAAAAGGTCTCGTAACTGTCTGATAACCTTATCATAGCAAGGGGAATATCCGTTTCCATAATTTCCCGACTGGCTTCGATACCGGTCTCAAAAGATGGGAAAATATATGCGGTATAAAATTTTTCCTGTGGTAGTGAGTGAATACGAAACTCAATATCAGTCATAATGCCCAGTATACCTTCCGAACCAGGGATAAGGTCCTTAATTTGAGGTCCACTTGCTGAAGCAGGGAAAGACTCAGTTTTCCATGAGCCGGGCGGACTAACCAGTTCCGCACCGGCAAACCAATTCTCCGCTTTACCATAACGAATGGACTGATGACCTGCTCCCCGAGCGGAAACCCACCCCCCTAATGTTGAAAATTCAAAGGATTGGGGGTAGTGCCCTAATGTAAAGCCTTCTTTCTGCAAGAGTTCCTCTAAGCGGGGACCCTCTATCCCACTTTCCGCACATGCAATTCGCGATTTAACATCAATTTTTATGAGCCGATTCATTTCCCTAAGGTCAATAGTTGCAATTCCCAGATGGTGCACATCCTTAATAGGATTTACACCTCCGACAACGCTCGTGCCTCCGCCGAAAGGGATAATGGCTATATCGTTCAAGGAAGCCCATCGGAGTACTGTAATAACCTCCTCTTTGTTCTTCGGGTAGACAACTATATCAGGTGCGTTAAGAGGTTCCCCATTACGCAGGGCTAAAGTATCTAAATAACTCTTCCCACGCGCGTGGATAATTCGCTCTTCAAAAGCAGTTGTAACTCTTCCTTGACATAATTTTTCTTGCAATTCTTTTTGGAGTGAAGATGGTATTGAGGGGGTATTTAATTGAATGGATAACATTTCAACGGAAGGTGTATGAGGTAATTTCTCGAATCCGGACAGCTCGCGAAGCCAATTCCAGAAGGCATCTCTTTTATCTTTGAGTAAATCCGGCCCCTGAATGAGTCCCCAACCGCACCACTTCCGTTCTTTAAGGTTCATAAATTATTCCTTTCTATGTTTTTTTCCTAAGAGCAGAAAATTTTGTAAAAGGATTTTACCATATTCCGTAAGTATGCTTTCAGGGTGGAACTGGACACCCCAGATGGGCAATTCTTTGTGTGCCACTGCCATGATTTCGCCTTCTTCCGTTTCTGCAATTATATCTAATACTTCCGGGCAGGTATCTCGCTTAATCAATAAGGAATGATAGCGGGTTGCTTCAAATGGAGAAGGGATACCTTTGAAGAGTGGGTTATTGTTATGATAAATTTTACTAATCTTTCCATGCATAATGCGTTCTGCCCGCACGATGTCACCACCAAAGGCATAACCAATACTCTGATGTCCGAGACAGACACCCAATATGGGATATTTATGTCCCAACTGTTTGACGACCTCTACCGAAATACCGGCTTCACGAGGGGTGCAGGGTCCCGGAGAGATTACAATATAATTGGGATTAATTTGCTCAATCTCTGGGATAGTTATCTCGTCATTCCGATACACTTTCATCTCCGGGTGCATCTCACCTAAATATTGCACCAGATTGTAGGTAAAAGAATCATAATTATCAATAAACAAAATCATAGTTCCAATCCTTTCTCTGCAAATTCAACTGCTTTGAATAATGCTTTTGCTTTATTTACGGTTTCCATGTACTCGCGTTCCGGTTCACTATCATATACAATGCCCGCACCGGCCTGTAAGTAAGCAACACCGTCTTTGATAATCATCGTGCGGATGAGTATACAGGTATCCATATCACCGGTAAAGCTAATATATCCTGCACCACCCGCATACGGTCCGCGTCGTTCCGGTTCTAATTCATCTATAATCTCCATGGCACGAATTTTAGGGGCTCCAGACACAGTTCCCATGGGGAAAGTCGCTTTCAAAGCGTCAAAAGCATCACATTCAGGACGAAGTTCGCCTTCAACCTCCGTGACAATATGCATGACATGAGAGTATCTTTCGATAACCATAAAACGGTTAGGCACCGGTTTCACGGTGCCAATTTTACAAACACGTCCTAAATCATTTCTTCCCAGGTCAACCAGCATGATATGTTCAGCCCGTTCCTTTTCATCTGCAATGAGTTCTTCTTCGAGAGCCGTATCCTCTTCGGGAGTATTCCCTCGTGGGCGTGTTCCTGCAATGGGACGCAATAAACATCGTCTTTGTTTTACCTGCGTCATCACTTCGGGGCTGGAACCGACGAGGGCTAATTCAGGGAATTGCATGAGCAACATATATGGCGAAGGATTAATGCGTCGAAGGGCACGATATAAATTGATAGGACGGGTATAAACAGGTCTCGAAAATCGCTGAGAGAGGACAACCTGAAAGATGTCACCTGCACAAATGTATTCGCGTGCTTTCACGACCGCATCACAGAAATCTTCCTTGCAGAAATTGGATTTAATTTCAACTTGCCCATTGGTCTGGTGAACATGTTCTATAGAAACCGCTAAAGGGCCACGAAGTCGTGTCTCAATTTCTCCAATCTTGCGAATGGACTCGTTGTATGCATTCTCTGCATTGGAACGGACATGAGCATTAGAGACAATCATAATGCGGTTATTTAAGTGGTCAAAGATAAGCAAGGTATCGGTTATCATGAAGTAAAGGTCAGGCACACCTAAATTATCGGGGTTCTTATCAGGGATATTCTCAAAGAAACGAACAGTATCATAAGAGATATATCCAACTGCTCCACCGAAAAAGGAAGGCAGTCCCGAAACAGTTACAGGGGTATATTCTTTCATAAGTTTCCGCAATTCTTCCCACGGTTGCTCTGATGTAAAAGAGCCTGTAATTCCATTACGGGTGATACTTACATTGTTTCCTCGTGCCTGAAAAATAACTGAGGGATTAGCCCCCAAAAAGGAATATCTTCCGATAACTTCTGCATGTTCCACACTTTCCAGCAAGAATGAATAGGGAAATCCTCGTGATATTTTTAGATAGGCACTGACAGGTGTTTCTAAATCTGCTAACAATTCTTTATAGACAGGTACAATAGAACCTTGTCGTGCTATGGTTCGAAATTCATCAAAGGATGGGTAAATCATATATTTAACTCCTTTCTTTGTTATTCTTGGGCTACACCATCGCCATCTAAAACTACGGTTTCATCGTGTTCAACTCTACGATAAAAACAACTGGTCTCATTCGTATGGCAGGTGGGTCCTGCCGGGTCACAACGAAGTAATAAAGCATCGCCATCACAATCAATTCGTATCTCACGCACCTTGAGTACATTACCGGAAGTTTCGCCCTTACGCCAAAGTTTTTGTCGCGAACGAGACCAGAAACAAGCAATCCCCTCTTTAAGTGTGATTTGCAGTGATTCAAAATTCATATATCCCACCATCAAGACCTGTCCTGTATTGGCATCTTGAATAACAGCGACAATTAGACCACGGTCATCAAATTTGATTAAATCATTAAGTTTCATAGGTAAGCTCCTATTTTTTATGGCTTTATAATATTAAAATAGTTCTACAAAGATAAATTTTTTCTGGGAGAAAGAGAGGAAAATGAGAAAGGATTTTTAAGGTATCACCATCGGAATATATGGGCAGGATGAAGACACAATCCTTGTGTGCATGAAGAAAATTGATGTGTATCAAATCTTTTTCCCATAAAGTTATTCATCCTGTCATTTATTATCTATTCTATATTATAATCGCACAGGGACACCCCTCTTTGCAAGATACTCCTTTGCTTCGCGGATGGTATATTCACAGAAATGGAAAATAGATGCAGCGAGTGCTGCGTCCGCTTTGCCTTCCTGTAATGCCGACCGAAGATGTTCTAAATTCCCTGCACCCCCACTGGCAATCACAGGGATATTCACTGCCTCTGCTACAGCACGCGTTAATTCGATATCATAACCTTCCTTTGTGCCATCTGCATCCATAGATGTAAGTAAAATTTCTCCTGCACCGCGTCGCTCTGCCTCTTTAGCCCATGCCACAGGTTCCAGTTCAGTAGGTTTGCCCCCATCCCTACCGCCATGACTTTTGACAATATAACGGCCTCCAACTTTTTTAGCATCGATAGCAACTACAATACATTGTGCCCCGAAGCGGGCAGAAGCTTCATTGATAAAATCCGGATTAAGAATGGCAGGGGTATTAATAGAAACTTTATCTGCACCGGCACTGAGCAGAAGGCGTATATCTTCCAGTGTTCGAATACCACCTCCGACGCACAGGGGCATGAAAACCTGTTCCGCTGTTTTCTGAACGACATCTAACATTGTTCTCCGATTATCCGTCGAGGCACGAATATCCAAAAAAACAATCTCATCCGCCCCTTCTTCGTCATATCGGTGTGCAATTTCCACTGGGTTTCCTGCATCACGCAGACCTAAAAATTTTACCCCTTTCACTACACGCCCATCTGCCACATCTAAACAAGGAATGATGCGCTTACAAAACACAGTGGATACTCCTTAAAATTTAGGTAGTTCTGGGTTGTCTGACTTGTCGGACCTGTCTAACTCGTCCGACCCGTCTGACTCCTCTGTCCTGTCCGACAACTCCAACAAAGGACTTTCTGCCTCTTGTTTCGGTTCTTCTATCTTGCAGGAAAGATAATCCTCGTAAGGGAGTTTTTCATCTTTTGTTGTTGTAGATACAGTCGAAATAGTTGGGCTAACTTCTGCTTGCTTTTCTTCGATGGTAGTAGGTTCGTACTTCTCTGAAATTGCTTCAAAAGCTGATTTTCCTAATGATGCATAAATCTTTTCACTATCTAATTGTATATTATCCAGTTTAATTATCACTGGGGTAGCAATAGAAAGACCAAAATAAGTATTCAAAAATTCTTCAATGCGGTGAATAAGCAATTCTTGAACATCAGGTAAACTTTCCCCTTCGTTCAAAATCACTACAGGATTTATTTCAACACATACTTTCTTCTGGTCCTTACTCGGTGTTAAACATACAGTAACCTGTTTCAAAGGAGCTACTTTTTTTAGCATTGCTTCGCACTCTTTTTCCACTGTGGCAAGATTTATTTCTGCAATCCCATTTTCAAGATTTTGTTTAATCGTTCGAAGAGCGGGCTTCTTAAGGCGGAAAGTGGGAAGAAATGAATAAACCCCTATGAGGATGAGAACGCCCCCTGAAAGTAATTTAAAAGAACCCGGGAATAGGGCATCCAGAGAACCATCCGATGTTTTCGCAAGATAGGAGCATATGTATGGACACTGAACATACTGCCCCACAAGGGCTACACCAATAACAATGACTAACAATGCAGAGAGTTTCAAGAAAACCAGTTTCATAGTCTATTCCTTATTCTGAATTTGTTGTTAATTTTAACATGTTATAAGGATTCCTTTCACATATTTTTGGTTTCACTAAGAATATAACGGAAACACTTAATAATAGTTTCGACATATATTGCTTTTGAACTTACATAGCGAAAAGTTTTAAATTATATACATCTTATTGTTTTTATTGAATTTCATTTCTTAACTTAACATTACATTAAAAAAAGGATTCGTTATGAGCAAGATTTGTTTTTTAGGTGCGGGTAGCACTGTTTTTGCCAAGAATGTTTTAGGCGATTGTATGTATGTAGAACCCCTAAAAGATGCAACCATTGCTTTGCTGGATATTGACGCCGAACGATTAGGCGAATCAGAAAGAATGGTACAAAATCTGAACAAGACATTAGGGGCAAACATGAAAATTGAGACCTATCTTGCTGAGGATGCGGATAAGGCTTTTAAAGATGCAAATTATATTATAAATGCCATTCAGGTGGGTGGCTATGAGCCCTGCACGGTAATTGACTTTGAGATTCCTAAAAAATACGGTTTAAGGCAGACTATCGGCGATACACTGGGCATCGGCGGTATTTTCCGTGCATTGCGAACCATCCCCGTGATGTTAAATTACTGCAAAATTATCGAGAAAGTCGCCCCGAATGCACTCTTGCTCAATTATACCAATCCGATGGCAATGGTTACCGGTGCTATTCTGAAGGCGACCTCTGTGCGAACCGTTGGTTTATGCCACAGTGTTCAGGTTTGTGCTCCACAATTATGTTTGATGTTGGAATTACCGGAGGACGATTTACAATGGAAAATTGCCGGAATTAACCACCAAGCATGGCTATTGGAAATAAAACGGAACGGTGTAGATTTATACCCGGAGATTAAACGCCGTGCAGAATTACCGGAATATCGCTGGAAGGATACAGTGCGGTTCGAAATTATGAAACGGTTTGGTTACTATGTAACCGAGTCCAGCGAACATAATGCAGAGTATGTACCCTGGTTTATCAAAAGTAAGGCTCCACAGTTAATTGATGAATTCAATATACCTTTAGATGAGTATCCGAAACGGTGTATCGCACAAATCGAGGCATGGAAATACATACGCGACGAGCTGACCAGCCTGGATAAACCTTTATCTCATGAGCGAACCCATGAATATGCATCCTATATATTGGAAGCGATTGAGACCGGCAGACCGGTTACCTTCGGAGGAAATGTCCTGAATTATGGCTTAATTACGAATCTTCCCTATAAGTGCTGTGTAGAAGTAATGTGTGTAGCAGACCGTAGTGGAATTACACCCACTTATGTGGGAGATTTGCCTGTGCAATGTGCCGCGTTAAATCGAACCAATATCAATGTTCAGGAAGTTACCATCGAGGCGGTATTAACTCGCAAAAAGGAACATATTTATCAAGCGGCAATGCTGGACCCACATACTTCAGCGGAACTTACCATCGATGAAATTGTCCATCTTTGCGATGACCTTATAGAAGCACACGGTTCATGGATACCGGAATTCCACTGATAATTAAGACCGCAAAATCTCCCAACACCTGTTCTTACATAAATATATATCAATAAATATCTTGAGTAATTTATTCCACGACAAAAATGTAAGGGCCCCAACTGTTGGCTTCATCAGCTTTGGGCAATTTATTTGAGGCGGGTAGCCTCACACCCGGGCGAACTTCCACTTCATATTCAAGTCCAGCTTCTCCTTTGCGTCTTGATTCAAAATGAAAATCTAACTGACCATTATCATTCAAGTCACGCGTAGCTAAGAAGTAAGTCCGCAAAGCAAGGATATGATATACATCTCTCGGGGGTTCTGTTCCCAATGGTTCGGGAACAACTCCTGCAGTGGAACCACCGGGACCTACGCTGATAAGCACATACGAATCATAAACGGATGCAGGGAATGTAATGTCCCGTATAGAGGGATGAGTAGGGTCCCATGATTCCGCATAAAAGAAACCATTCTCAATCCAATAACGACGGGCTTTCTGAAATTGCCGTTTATTCACAGGGGCGTAAACAAAAGGACGATTCTCCATATCCATTAGTCGGGTCAATTCTCCTCCTGGATTGTTATTCCCACGATATAATTCATTCGGGAAAGTATAGGTGTTTGTAGCCTGACTTTTTACGCCCATCGGCAAAAACTCCATCATACCTATCCGTCCATCACGATTCGTATCAAAACTATCCGAAAATTCATCCAAATACTTACGGTCTCCGTGAACCTTTACAAGAGCAGTATAAGGTCTTAACATAAATAGTTGTTCGTCCGGTACCTGTCCCACTTGAAAATCCTTTGAGTCCCATTTTACAAAACCATAGCCCGGAGGATAGGTATTGCTATCTGTAAAATAAGAGGTCATTGCTGTGCGAAACTGAAGAAAAGTATTGTCCATCCGCCGTAATTTAGCTCTCTCTCTGACACGGGGTAAAACTGCAAAAGTAAATCCTGCAAGTATTGCAATGATAGCAATCACAGTAAGTAGTTCGATGAGTGTAAAACCTTTTATCCTCTTCTTCATAAAAAAGTCCTTTTTAAGATTACCGGGCGTGCGGATTGCTCGAGTATTTTCTTATAACATAATAACACAAAAAGGGAATATTTGAGCAACTTGTATCGTTATATTCAAAAAATTTTTTTTTTATATCTTGTAATGATATAATACTTCTTAATTAAATATGTACTATTTAACCTTAAAATAAGGAGTAAATCATGGGAGCTAAATACTCTGTCGAACAAATTTTTGAACAAGCGGCAAAATTTGTCGTAAAGCAAAAAGGTGAATGGGAACATAATGATTGGGAAGGTTTCTTGGGGAAAATCTCTGAATACCAGTTTGAACTACATGATGAGTTAATTGCGAAGTTAGGGGCCCTGCTTGAATTGGGAAAATATTTCTATTGTAACCTTCCCGAAACTGTAGAAAAAAAACAAAAAAAAACAAAAAAAAGTCCCACAAAAAAAGCGAAAGAAGAAGTAGAGACTGAAGAATAAACTGTTTACGCAGTTCTTAATCATTAAGACCTAAAACAGGTTAGAGGCATTTTGTCCTTTCTACTTTTACAGTTACTTTTTCTTTAAAAAAAATTTTGTATGGTTTTTATTTCCATTTATCAAATTTATAATTTCAACTGGCTTTTCCATTCTTGCCATTGAGGGTCGTTTTCAAGATAAGGATTTACTTCTTCTAAAATTTGCTGTGCTTTGTCTTTTTCTTCCCAGCGGATGTATTGCTCAATCTGTGTTTTAGAGATAGTTCTCAAATAATACTGTGCCTGTTTGTTATTTTTGTCTATGTTGAGCGAGTGAACAAAACACTGTCTTACTTCATCGCCAACTAAAAGCCCTTCATAATAAAGCATTAGCCCATCTATATCTTTTATTCGGGAATTATGTCGTTTCTCAATGGAGTTCTTAATACGCTCCTCGCTCGCAGGAGATAAGATATTTACTACATTTGAGACACATTGCTTTAACTGTTTTAAGTTTTGTGGGACACTTTTACGGTTATATACATATTGAGGGGCGATAAACTCTACCCACGGGAAACTATCAGTGATTATTTTTCCTTGTTCCGAAAATTTTTCTAATCCCTTACGGTCCATTACAAAGCAGGCAATAATTTCTTCTACATCCGAAAAACCAGCCTGAGCCATGGCATTTTTCAATGTGCTGTTGTGTTCCAGAACCTGGGCTAATCCTTCGGGATTGAGCATGAGAGGCTTATTAGAACCCACTAAGAACAGGTCAGCATTAACAAATAGTCCTACCGAATAAGGGAACACTTTTAAGAATGTATATATAGTGGATTGAACAATTTCTTCACTGGAACTGTGAAAAGGCACCCATTGGGAAATCATACCCCCTTCATTCAACCTCTGTAAGCAGAACTGGTAGAAATCCTGTGTATAAAACATAGAAACACCTGCCATTGCCAATGGCATAGGTTCAGTAGTAATAAAATCATATTTTTTTGTAGAACGAATTAAAAAGTTTCTTGCGTCGTCTACATATATCTGCACATTATCCATTTCCAACACATTGAAATTTAAATCTTCAAAGTAATGTCCTGCATCTAAAACTTCGGGTGAAATCTCTACCGCATCCACATGCTCAAAATTCCCGACACCTAATGTTCCACAGGTAATCCCCGAACCGAAACACATAAATAGAACTTGCTGTGGGTTACGATTAAACATCCATGGGATAATCCCCTGGAAGCGATTCATACGAACTCCTCGTTCAACAGCAGTCGTCGCCTGCACACGATTAATCCACAAGACCCGTTCATCTTCCGGAGTTGGTTTTTCAGGGGCACTAACTGCAACGGTACCCTCTATCCCCTCAGCAAAGAATAAAAGATGATGTTTTTCAGGCAGATAGTACTGATTTATTTTTTCCATTACATTCTCGACAAGGAGTAATGGCAAAAAAATGAGGAGAAAACCGATATTTGACCAATGATATTTTTTATCCATAAAAGCAAAAAAGAAACCTGATAAAATAAGCAAAATACCTATTAAGATAATTCCCTTTTCACAGCCTAATAACGGGATTATAATAAATCCTCCCGCCAGAGAACCTAAAATACTACCGATTGTGTTTAATCCATAGGCAATACCAATAGATGAAACAACATATTGTTTCTTCAAATATCGCAGGAATGTTAATGCATAGGGAAAAGTAAAGCCAAACCCTAACATAGGGATAAGTAAGGTCAAAAAGGCAAGCAAAAATTTACCCAAAACACTATAATAAAACCGACTTGTTCCTTCTAATTGCAGTTTGTCCATCCATTCCGGTAAATGAGAAGTAAAAATCAAGGTTAAAAGCACTCCCAAACCGGTAAGACTGTATCCCCAACCTAATATTATCATTCGCAGTGGAAATTTATTAATTAAAACAGAGACGCATAATGCTCCAAGGGCTATTCCGGCAAGCACAGAAATCAACACAGATGTGTAGGCATAATTTGTCCCTAAGAAGATCATAATCAAAAGCCGTGTCCATAATACCTCTAAAGCAAGGCATACAAATCCGGAAATAAATACCCCCCAAAAAATTGCCTTCTCATTGATGAATCCTTCTCCATTATCCTCTTCTTTTTCACTTTCCTCATTTTCTTCTTCCTGCGTTATCATTGCTTTTTGGAATTGTGAAATTAACCACGCCATTATACCCACTCCCAAACTTATTCCTATTGCTATATAAAAGGATACTGCATACCCATAGGTCGGAATAAGAATAAAACCTGCTAAAAATGCCCCTAAAACTGCTCCCAGTGTATTGATAAAATACAAAAAAGAAATATAACGACGAGTTTTTCTTTTTAGTATTTGTTCATATCGAACAAGCAATGGAAAGGTCATTCCCATACATAACGAGGGAAGAGCAAACCAAAAAATAGAAATAGAAACTCTCAAGAGAAACAAGAACAATGTATTATCCGGCAAAAGCCTTATTAGTGTGATAACAATCCCATTTTTGTTACCTATGACATCAATAATTGCCCATGCCCATAGACCTTTCAGAATTTCGACCCCTGCATACCATCGCATCGGATTGTATGTCCGCTCTGCAAGTTTTCCACCGATAAAACTGCCCAGACCTAAACCTAAAAAGAAAATGCTTAAAACAGTGCTAACCGCGTATGCGGTTGACCCTAACAAAAGCATACATTGCCGTGTCCATACAATCTGATAAATTAAGGCACTCCCTCCGGATAAAAAGAAACTCATGTAAAGAACAAGTCGGAATACATAAGTAGATGATTTACTGTTTTTCATTCACATCCCTTAATATTTCTATAGACTTTGTTTTAATTCCTCAACAAGTTCTTCAGGGGTGTCTATACATTGATAAAGTTGTTTATGCCCATCATGAATAAAATGATGACTACACATTTTTCTCATCATATCCTGGACAAAACTAAAAAAATTATCTGAATTTAACAAAAAAATAGGTTTATAGTGGTATCTCAATTGTTTCCCTGCAAGAACATTTAAAAATTCATCCATAGTTCCAATTCCGCCAGGTAAGACTATAAAGGCATCGGAAAGATTTTCCATCGTTTCTTTTCGTTCGTGGAGGTCTTTCGTCACTATTAATTTACTGCAATACTCAAAAACAAGGTCAGGACGATTTAAGTGATGGGGAACTACGCCAATCAACACGCCATTATGCTCATAATATCTCTGTGATACTACTCCCATTAGCCCTACTTTTCCTGCCCCATAAACAATCGAATATTTATTCTCTGCCAATAAATCCGCCAATCGCTCCACATCTTTTCTGAAATAAGGAATGGCTAAATCACTGGAGCCCGCAAAAATGCCTATCTTTTTCATATATGAATACTTCCCACATAAAAGCCTATTTACGGATAACAAATTGGGTTTATTATATCAAAAAGTTTTTATCCCCTAACGAAAACAAAATAGGGAAGACGTGAATCTGTCTTCCCTATTCGTGCTATTACAATATTAAATCTAATTAAAAGTAAATCTTACAACCCGCATAAACATAGTCTACATCATCGTCATCAGAGCCACCACTATACAACAATCCATTCCAGCGGATAAATTGTCCATCGGTCATACCATCACCAACAAACATGTGAGACCAACCTGTCTCAAATATCAAATCTTGTGAATATTGATATTCAAGGAATAACAGTACTTCGGTTCCTAAATAGGAATCGTTTTGCTTGGTCCACCATGGGAATAATGGGGATAAAACGGGTCTTTCAAACTCATTTGCAGTTTCGTAATAAGTTACACAGAATATACCTCTTACTTTGTCGGTAATACTGCTATTGGTTCCCACACGAACCCACCATGCATTGGATAATTCATTATTCAAATCTACAAAGCCACTGGCAATTTCATTGGAGAATAGACGATTGAAACTAATACTTGCAGTAGGTTCATAAAACGGATTAATGAAATCCCAGAAAGAAATGTCGCGATTATCTTCACCACTGAAATAGCGGAAACCAGCAAATATCCGTGGTTGACGCCAGAAATCAAAGGTATAACCTAAATCTAATTTCAACGCCCAGTTATCAAATTCCGCATCGTTGTCGCCCCATGGACCTACACGAAATACTTTTCCGATACCATCTGCTTCACCGAATTGATATGCGACTTCAGCATCAAAATCAAAGGCTTCATATTTACCTGCAGAGCGAATACCAACGGTATGAAGCAGGGTGTTATCATAATCCCCTCTGCCCCGAATAGCGGGGAAATCATTGGCAATAGGACGGTCATCTTCTAACAACATCCAGTATACATCAAAGGTAACATTTTCCACCGCTGTGCAGGAGGCATAAACTCCATAAAAGTTAATATCATCCTCAGCAAAATCTGACATAGCCTCAAATAATTTGGAAGCCCATGCATCAATTGTAAACACATCTGCTTTATAGGTTAGGCGTATGGCATCAAATGAAATCCCTGTCCAGAAGAATGCAAAATCACGCGGTCCCACCAAAAATTGACTACCAAAAGCTAACTCTTGCCGACCAACACGAAGTCGTAACGGCGTTCCCCACATTTCATCTGCTTCGATGTATGCTTGAAAAATTTCAACATCATCAATGGAGTTTTGACGAGCATCTACTCCGGTAATGTAATTCTGCGAACGAAAATCTTCGCCCCATACATCATAAGAATCCAATTCAATGAAGGCACTTACCTGATCTGTAAAATCTGCCTTTACATGCAGGCGAGTTCTTTGTTCTACAAAGGACAAGTCATTCTGGTCATTATCAAATGAAAAGATACTATTCACCCCCGGCCCTACCAAACTACCAATAGGTCTTCGAAACACAGAAATGGGAGACCAACGAGATTGAACCGCAGGCATCGGTCCCACAAAATTGTTGAAGAGATTATTAATATAGTTTCCACGGATGCGAATAGAACCACCAACCTCTACATTCTGTAATTCTGCCAACACTTCGGATGACAATAATACTACAGAAAAAGTAACTAAAATACTAAACAAAATTGTTTTCCTGTTCATCGTTATACCCTTTCTTTTTTAGTTTTTAATTTAATTCTTAAATTTGGATGGAGAGAGTATAACAAAAAGATTTTTTTAAATCAAATCAGTTGAAAATACCATTAAAATGCTAATTGTGGAAAATTAGAGCGTCTTTTATAAATAAAAATAAAATATTTGAATAAATCCTTTATTAGTGGGAAAAGATTCCAAACCTGCCTTTCCCATTTCATACATTAAGGATAGTAACATAATTTTATAGTGGTTTAACATCGCATTTGGGTATAATCTACAGGTGAGACAACTGGTTCATATTTCGATAGGTTATACTGAAGGTGATTAAAGGAAGGCTTAAAGAGAGATTTATATAAAAAAATCTACTTTTTTAGGTCGTACAATCTATCGCTACCAATAATACCTTCTGCTTTGTTTTCCTGGTACCTTCGGGAACTATTTTATTTTTATATCGATATATATAACATAACCCTTACATTCATATAATATTATTTTTGACAACCTAACATCTCAAAATAGGAAATAAAAAATTAAGTCAATAATGAAATTTTCCGTTAGGTAAGAACATTATTATAATTAAAATATATACTTGTCTCATAGGTAATATTAAATAGGGAGTTAAAAATTTTTTAGAAAAATTTTTTGATATATGATATAATTTAATAATGAAAAAGGAAGTATACTATGGATACACTTACAATAAATTCACAAGTGGGTTTGAAGACGGCCCAGATTAGTATGGAATATTACGCAAGAATCTTGAATATGCGTAAAAGTGTTATGCAACAGCAAGGGGACATGGCTATAAAATTAATACAATCCGCGGTACTTCCCCCCACACAGGGACAAAATTTGGATGTAAAGGTCTAATTTACCGTTCTTACCATCTTATATCAACAAAGATTCTTTCATTTTCAAGAAGTATAATGGGTTGTCTTAATAGGATTGTTATCAAATTAGTTTTATACTGTTCATCTTGTTGGATAATTCCTATTTTTTCTGTAATAGGTGTAGACTTATCCCCTTTGACTATGGACATGTTCATCTGATTAAATTTTAATTTTTCCGCGGGGATACTAATTTTAGTTATTTCAAGTTTTCCATGATGAGGTGTAATGGTTAAAACTGTCCTGCGGGGACCCCTATTAAGTTCAAACATTCCCCATGAATTACCTGTTGAGAAGAAGAAAGAGGATGAATTTTCTTTTATACGAGGGGTAATTTTGATTTTTCCATTATCGAACAAGAACCCTGAGCCTGCAAGAAACATTGAATAAGCAGACATGGCACGTGCATAATGTCCACCGCATTCAATCTCACTCCATGGGTTTTTACGATTCCCCTGATAGCGGGAGCGAGCACCTGTTACTATCTCCATAGTTTTGTCCCAATCACCCTCAAAAATGCAAAGTCCCGCTACTTCATATTCTATTCCTGTCCATATTTCATCACAATAAAGAATGGGAGAATCAGGTCTTCCTCCCTTAGGCCAGGAACACATTAAAAGTCCGGGTTCATCATCTTCCGCGAAACGACGAGGTAATTGTATGTGACCATGGAAGTCTTTACGCCAATTATATTTATAGATGGAGTTTAATGTTGTTTTTATATATGACTCTGGAAATAAATATCCAAGTCCTAAAATATGAGCCCACCATTGACCTAATAATTGGTCTGAATGACATCCCGTTCCATAGCAATTCATTTGGTTATATACTTCTGGACTCACATCCGGAGCATCAAAAACATTAATAAAATATTCTCCATTCCAACAGGTTTCAATATACTTTTTCATGCCCGACTCAAACCGTTTCTGACATTCTGAGATTAGATTAGGGTCAGGAGAACCTAATTCTTTTAGCATGTTTTCCATTGCTTTTAATGTGGCTAAATATAAGGTTCCTATAAATGTATTTGAACCATAGAGGTGTGTATCATATGTATTTGGTTGTTCTCCGCGGATAATACCTTCTCCTGTGGGGTCATGTTTTTCTAAAATGTGTTGGAATACCTTTATTGCGTTATGCCAAATGGGCTCTAACCATTTTTTATCAGGTGACATTTTGTATTCACGATACAATTTTAGAAGAGTTCCTAATTCTCCGTCCAAGGCATGATGATGAGGACCTCCAATTTCATTTTTTAATTGGGGTTCTGTGGGGGGGACAATAAAACGATGTGGGATATAAAATTCTGTTTTATCCATCATGTAGAATAATTCTTGGTAGCGTATTCTCTGTTCCCACATAGGAAATAAAAAGGGAAGTGTTTGGGCATAATTATATACATGAGTGCAATTCATAGGACAGCAATTGTCCGTTCCTTCATAACCACCAATAGTACCATCCTCCAAATAAATATAAATCGGAGTATGAAGAGTCGCTATATTTGCTGAAATGGCTTCTAATAGTACAGGAGGAAGAGATGAAGAAAAGAAATCTTTATGAAACTGTGATGTACGACTTAATAAATATGAGTAATTATCTATGCAATAATTTGTTACATCTGAAGCATTTTTGAAATAGTTATTGTAATAATTACCTAAGCGATGGTCATATTTTAATAGAGGGAGAGTCCAATAATATTGATTACCACGGGTGCGATTGGGGAAATACCATGATAAAACAAAGGAAATTTCCTCTTTTTCTCCCGGGGATAAATCAAATGGATACGCAATACTTCCGTTCCATGTATATCCGGGTTCACTGGGTGATAGACTTTCGGGTTCGGGTAATCTTCCACTTTGAGAGAAAGACTGCCAAAAATAGTTAAAATCTCTCCATTGAGAACAGATAAAAGGTTCCCTCTTTCCTTGAGTTTTCAAGGAAAACATCATATTTCCCCATAAAGGATGTTGAGAATCTATTCCTGTCCCATAACTATACTTTACTTTACTTGCTAAACTTATCAAGGAAGCTATCCAATTTCTCTTATATTCAGAAGGTATCCATTCGGTTATATCTCCATTGCACCACACTACCGACCCTTTCCCCAACTTTTTACGAACAATCAAAGGAATACCTGTGTCCGTTTTTAGTAAAATCTCTATATTTTTTATCCCTATATTAGATTTAATTTTGTAGATTTTTTTTGTTTTTAACTGGATGTCTTTTAGGTATGGAAATAGATTTTCGATTTTCGTTTCAAATGTGTCATTTATCCAATTACCTTTTTTAGAGGCAAGAGGTAACCACTGTTGTAATATTTTATATGAGTTCTTATCTATGGGGTATTTATTCGAAAAAACAATTTCATCCACTAAAATATGTCCCCAACCATCTGAAGCATTATCTACAATCTCTATTTTAGCTTTTTTCCCAATATATTCTGAAACATTCCAGATAACTCTTCTCAAATTTTCGGAATTAGAACCTGTAGCGGAAAAAATCTTGTTGCCATCAATAATTAGAGCAATATATAAATTATCAGGTTTATTCCCACCCCCAATACGGAAATGAATAAACGAATGTTGTATAGTAAATTCCTTAGATGTGGCAGTGCCTGTCTTTTTATCATCTCTGTTATAAGAATTTATGAAAAATTTTCCCTCATGCCCAATAATATCCGATTGCATATCAAATTTACCATCTGCAGGTTTTTCACCAAAAGCCTCGCCTGTAATTGCCCAATTCTGATATGTTCCTGATTCAAAATTATCAAAAACAACAGGTTTTTTATGACTTTTTTTTGCTTTGTTTATTGCTACTAACCAATCAAATACGGAGTTGGTGTCTCCACTAATAATCAAGTGAGATCCATTTTCAATACTTTTGTTTAATTTTTCTATTGTTTCTGAAGATAAAACTTTATCCGAAGATCCTAACCAATAAACAGGAATTGTATTGTGGTTATTATCTAAATTAAAACTAAAATTTTCTTGGAAATTAATATTAATTCCCTTTAAGTATCGTAAGGGGTGTGCACAATTATATACATTAGTATATAATTGTACTTCTTCATTAAATTTTTCATTTCCTGAAGAGGTAATACCCATATCAATTGAAATTGTATCAGGCTCTTTTTTTATTATATTGGTGTTGTATCCTAATTCCGGATGGGAAATAGAATAAATTTGTTTTCCATTCTTTGATAGGGTAGAACTGATTAATTCTCCATAACCATCCCAACCTATAATGTTAGGGACTGTTCCTGCTAAAGAACCTTTTATGCTCTTTGTCCCATTATTTTTTAGTGTGAAGTTAAAGAATATAACAGGAAGCGAAGAATTCTTTTCATCTAACGGAATAAACGGCGAAAAACATTCCAAAGATATATCCAAATTAGGATTGAGGTCTTTATAGAATAATTTTGCAAAAGGGAATTCGCCCATAAACTCTATTTTTTGAATTCCTTCTCCGGGTAGTTTGGGGTTTATCTGGAGTATATGAGCATTAGATTTTCCTCCGTCCTCTGTGAAGATAGAAAAAAAAGCATCAGAAACATTAGCATTTGAATTAAAGTTATTTACAATTTCCCATGGGTTTAACTTTCCATCTCCACGAACATATATTTGTCCTGCCCCAAAACCTCCTAATGGGAATGCAATTTCTTTTAAATACTCATCTTTATAAACTTTATTAATAAGATAGCGGTTTTCAAAATTATTGTTTTGATTATCAGAATAGAGATAATTTTGAGAAAAAGAAAGAAGAATAACTAAAAATGCAATAGTCACATTTTTCCAAGCCATACTTGTAGCCTTTCCCATTAATTAGAAACTTTAAAAAATTTTTTATGGTAATAGTTATTACTTTTGTTCTTCTGCCTTTGCTTTTTCAACCAAATCTTCTAATACTTGGAGAAGGACCTCTGTTTCTACCCCATAAGCCATACATACCTGTTCTATAGTTTCAAAGCGACTAATTCCACAATGGGCACAGCCCCCTAAATGAAATGCAGCAAATACCTCTGCGACTCGAGGATGAACAGCCATTGCCTCTGCAACGGGCATATCTGGATAAAAAGTTTTGTTTTCTGACATTTATATTCCTTTCTTTATTTTTTTATTAAGATAAAAAGCATAATACAAAAGTTCAAATAAAAACAACATAATTAAAAGTGATATTATTTCAATGGATTAAATGAGGAAAATTTTAATATGGAAAAGATAAAAATTGCCACAATAGAAGAAGTAGAACAGAAAAAACAGGTTGTTAAAAGATTCTTAGGAAAGACATATGTAATTAGAAAAGATGGAGATGGTTATATAGTCCTTGAATATATGTGCCGGCATCAAGGTGCTGATTTGACAACCGGAAAAGAGGAGAAGGATATCGTAATTTGCCCAAGACACAAATGGAAATATAATAAAAATACAGGCGAAAATTTTGAAGGCAATGGAGAACCATTAAAAAGATACCCAATAGAAATTGTGGGAGATAAAATTTTTATTATTTTGGGTTCAGATGAATAATAATAAAAAAATCAATCCTACTTCAATGATAAAGTGACACATGAATGCCATAAGGTTGTTTTCCTTTTTTAGCGACCACATACATGCTATTAATGAAAAAATGAACATTCCCAGTATTTCTAACATAGCTTTATAAATGTGGTATAAAGTTTCAACGATGGGAACAAAGAACCATCCATATTCGTTTGATATTTGCCTGCATGCTCTAAGCAATAAATGACGATTTAAAAATTCCCAACCCGGTAACCAGGAAATAATCCAAAAAAACTGTTGAAAGAAAAAAAATACTTTTTGTTTATAGGGAACCCTTCCTATACCTGGATAATACATTCGCAAGGTAGGAGATAAAATAACAAAAATTAACGAAGAAAGACAGAGAATGCAAAATAGAAAGAACACGATATAATCATTTTTTTGCCAGTACTTAAAAGATAGCCATTTAAAATCTATAAATTTGTTAAAAAGAAAAAAAGGCAAAACCAACCAAAAAATAAACTTATACAAATCAAAATTTTCAAAAATGCTGATTATGAAGTAGTCCCTTAAAATAGGAATTTTTAATAACAAATCGGACAAAGTAAAATTAAATATTCCCCATGAAAAAAACAAATTAGCATTGAAAGTAATAAGTAAGTCAATAGAAAGGACACATAGTGAATAAATAACAATAAGAAAGGGTAATATTGTAAAAGGGGTGTCTTTGTCGTCTTCAATTTCTTGCGATGAATAATTATTGTTTGACATTTTGTTTTATTCTTTTATAGAAATCACAGTGATTATTAATTATACACATATTACATTTAGGTTTTCGTGCAAGACATATATTCCTACCATGAAAAACCAGCAGATGAGAGAAAAATGTCCATTTTTCTTTGGGCAAAATTTGTGATAAATCCATTTCAACTTTTTCAGGAATATCAGAATGGGTAAGTCCTAATCTTCTTGCTAATCTTCCACAATGAGTATCTACAATTATCCCGGGAGTATTAAAACATTCCCCAAGTATGACATTTGCTGTTTTTCTCCCCACACCGTATAGTTGTAATAAATCCTCCATAGAATTCGGAACATTGCCATTATATTTATTTATTAGAATATTACATGTGTTTATAATATGTTTTGCTTTGTTCTTATAAAATCCTACAGTTCGAATAAGTACTTCTAATTTTTTCTGACCTATATTAACAAAATCTTGGGGAGATTTCAGTTTTTGGAATAAAGTATTACACACCTGATTCACACGTTCATCAGTGCATTGGGAAGCAAGAATTGTCATGATTAACAATTCGAAAGGAGATTGGTAATTCAGAGTACAATGTGCATTGGGATATAATTGACTTAACTTCTCATATATTTTTCGTGCTTTTTGTTTCTTCTTTTTTATTTCTTCTGTTTGAACCAATTTTTAAACTCCTCAGCATTTTTACAATTTAATATTTCATCAGGTGTTAGAATTCCTTTTCGTGCTATAAAAACGCCATATTTTATATCTTCTATACCTTCTATGTGGTGAGCATCCACCGAGATAACAAATCGGGGATTGTATTTTCTTGCCTTATAAATATTTTGCCAGTCAATATCCAATCTTTGTGGGTTAGCGTTGATTTCCATGCATACATTGTAATCTGAGCATGCTTTCAAGATAGCATCCATATCCAGAGGATATCCCTTCCGTGAAAGGAGAAGTCGCCCGCTTATATGTCCTATAACATCTAAGTGAGGATTTTTTATCGCTTTTAACAATCGTTGAGTTGCTGTAGTTTTGTCCATTTCCAGTTTGGTATGGATCGACCCGATAACTACATCAAAAGATTTTAAAACTTCATCAGGATAGTCCAAACTACCATCGGATTTAATATCACACTCAATCCCTTTTAAAATTTGGAAAGGCTTGTATCTGTCATTAAGATTAACAATCTCTTCATGTTGTTTTTTTATCTCGTCAACGGATAATCCATTCGCATAACCTGCGGATTGACTATGGTCACAAATGACGATATATTTGTACCCTTTTTTAATACAATATTCTGCAAGTTCAGAGATAGAATTATGTCCATCACTATATTGTGTATGACAATGAACAATTCCTTGTATGTTTTCTAAGGTGACAAGATTCTTTGTATTTTTACTTACTAAATCCATATTTTCATAAAGATTTCGTGTCTCGGGAGGTAAATAAGGTAGTTCTATAATTTCAAAGAATTTTTTCTCTGTTTCAGATAAGATTGAGTTCCCATCCATATTAAAAAGTCCCTGACGAGAAAAAGAATAGTTTTTTTGAAGGCAATGATTGATTAATACATTAATATAGTCCTCTGAGCCTGTATGAAAAACTAATTTCGTTCCCAGGTCCTTTTTGTCTGTGAAATCAATCAAGATAGGGATGTCCGATGACTGCAAGATGATTTCGTTTTCAGAAGAGGTTTTTCCCATTTTTGGATAAAGAGTTAATAATTTTTCCTGAATAGAATTAACATCATCAGTAACAAACAACAGATTAATGTTCCTTATAGTTTCTTCGTATCTTCTTAAACTCCCTGTAACATAAATATTTTCTTTATTTATAATATGTCCTATTTCACTGATAAATTTTTGGGCAACATCCCATCCTTGTGATAAGAGAAATTTCCCTTTCCATAAATTTAAGTAATTAATACTTTCAATAATTTTATTCTCTATCTTTTTATTAAATCCTGGAAGAGTGGATACTTTTCCTTCTAAACATGCCTTATATAACTCATCGAGATTTGTTATATGTAAATTATCAAAGAGACTTCGTATCCGTTTCGCACCAAGGGATTGGACATCAAAAAGTTCAAGCAAAGAAGAGGGATATTTGTTTTGCATTTTTTCTAATGTGGGAACAGGCTCATCATGGTACCAGGCTAAAATCTTTTTTTCAATGGCATCCCCAATTCCCTCTAAATTTCGTAAATTGCCCGACTCGATTAATGATTCAATACTTTCAGATGTGTGTTCTAATATATCAGCAGATTTCAAATAAGACCGTATTTTGAATGGATTTTCACCCTCTAACTCTAAATACTGTGCCAATTTTCTTAAAGACTTTATGATAGATTCTTTATTCATACTTTTTATTTTTGAATATCAATTCCTAATGCAATTTTTAATACTTCGCTGACATGAGATACCCAATAAAATTTCACTTTTTTCTGAATAGTTTTTGGTATTTCTTCTAAGTCGTTTTTATTCTTTTCAGGAAGAATAATTCGTTTAATTCCCATTCGGGCACCTGCTAACACTTTTTCTTTTATACCCCCCACGGCTAATATGCTACCTCTTAAAGTGATTTCGCCTGTCATAGCAAGGTCATGTGGGACAGTTTTTTTGAGGAATAAGGATGTCAGTGCGGTTAGCAATGTAACTCCAGCACTTGGACCATCTTTGGGAACTGCCCCAGATGGCACATGAATATGTATATCATTTTTTGAGAACAGTTCATCGGATATATTGAATTGTGGAGCGAGAGAACGCAAATAACTCAATCCAATTTGGGCCGATTCTTTCATTACCTCACCTAATTGCCCTGTGAGAATAAGATTTCCCTTCCCAGGCATGGATGTGGCTTCTATAAACAAAATATCTCCACCGGTAGGTGTCCATGCGAGCCCAATTACAACCCCCGGAATTTTTGTGCGGGAGATACAGTCCTCGTATATTTTCTCGGGTCCTAAAAATTCCTTTAAATTGTCTTTTGTTATTACAGTCTTCTTCGTATTTCCTAAGGCTACTTGTTTTACAACTTTTCTGCATATATTGGCAATTTCTCGGTCAAGGTTTCGAACACCTGATTCACGCGTATAACTTGAAATAATTTTTTCTAAAGCATTTTTTTTGATTGTGATGTGGTTTTTATTTAATCCATGTGCTTCCTTTTGCTTTGGAATAAGATATTTCTTAGCGATTTCGATTTTTTCTTCAAGAGTATAGCCAGGCAAGTGTAATACTTCCATTCGGTCGCGTAAAGCCCATGGGATGGGTTCTAGTTCGTTAGCAGTGGCGATAAATAATACACGTGATAGGTTAAAGGGGACATTTATATAATTATCAACAAATGAGTTATTTTGTGCAGGGTCTAAAACTTCTAAAAGAGCAGAAGCAGGGTCTCCACGAAAATCCGTGCCTATTTTATCTATCTCATCTAACATAAAAACAGGGTTTTGTGAACCTGCCTTCCGAATACCGGAAATAATTCTACCGGGCATAGCCCCTATATAGGTCTTTCGATGTCCTCGAATTTCAGCCTCATCATGTATACCCCCGAGAGCAACTCGAATGAATTTTCTACCTAAGGCGCGAGCAATAGACTGCCCTAACGAAGTCTTTCCGACTCCGGGTGGACCTTGAAAACATAAAATAGGTCCATGTGTATCCGGTTTTAATTTTCGCACAGCCAAATATTCTAAAATTCGTTGTTTTATTTTATATAAACCATAGTGGTCCTCATCGAGTATATTTTCAGCTTCTTTGAGGTCTAATCTATCTTCCGTAAATACCCCCCATGGAAGTTCCAATACTGTATCAAGATAAGAAATAATTACATGATATTCGGGTGATTGTTCATTCATAGAGGAAAGGCGGTTTAACTCACGAAATAGTTCTTTCTTAACTTCATCAGAGGCTTTTAAATTTTCTATTTTTTGTTTATATTCATTGATTTCCTTTTCTTTTCCTTCTATTTCGCCAAGTTCTTTCTGTATCGCCTTCAATTGTTGCTTTAAGAAAAACTCTTTCTGGTTTTTTTCAATCGTTTTTTGGACATCTTCTCTAATTTTTGTGGATGCCTGAGCCAGTTCTACCTGATATTGTAACTTCTCAACCAATTTTAGCATGCGTAACTTCAAATCGGGCATTTCTAAAATTTCTTGTCGTTCATCAATTTTTAGACGAATGTTGCTAGCAACTACTGCAGTTAAGAACACAGGGTCTTCTATACTTTCTAAAAAAGATAATGCCCCTTCAGGGACATTTGGATTATTTTTAACTAATTCACCCATCTGAGTTTTTATTGCCAATGCAATAGGTTCAATTTCTTTTATGTTAATGTCAGGTTCATCAATGAGTAATACTCGTACGATAGGGTAGGGAGACTCCCGCATGATACCCCCCGAAAAGAATTTTCTTGTAGATTGAATAAAAACATTTATGCTACCATCGGGCAAATTATGAACTTGGAGAATTCTTCCGATGCAACCTATAGAGTAAGTATTGTAGTGAGAACTTTTGGGGTGTTCATCCTTTTCAGTTTTTTCTGTCAGAAGAGCAACAAGTCTGTGGGATTTTGATGTATCTTCAATAAGCATTTTTTCAGAGGGTGTAGTTATATGCAGAGGCAACATTGCCATGGGAAAGGCAACTATATCTTGTAAAATCAAAAGAGGGAGAGTATCTGGGATATCAAAGGTGGTGGGAACAGGCAAAGAGCCGTTTATAGATATAACTTTTTCCTGTTTATCATTATTTTTTGACATCGTTTTTTCCCCATTTAATGATTAAATTATTTTAACTTTTTCAAGTTAAAATTATATCATAGAGTTAAATGGAGGTGAGTCTTTACGAATAGGAATGGCAATATTCGAAGTTATATTGTTAAATTTGATAAACTACTATTCATTAAAGAACACAAAAACGGCAAAATAAGAGTAGGAAAGTAATATGACAAATAGAAACAGCAAGTTTGAATTTTTATCGATTTTTATTTTTTTAATATCAATTATTGCCCTTTTGACGAATGGTTTTACACCTAAAATATCTGCACAGAGTAATAAAACAGATATTTATCAAGCAATTGAGCCTATTGGACATACATTACAAACTATTTTAGATGAATATGTGAAAGAAGTAGATATTAATAAAATTGTGGAAGGGGCCTTAGTAGGGATGATGAGTAGTCTTGACCGTCATAGTTCCTATATAAGTTCCTCCGATTTAAAAACTTTAAGAGATGATACACAAGGTGAATTTGAGGGGATTGGGGTTTCTATAAAAATGGATGACAATCAAAATGTAATTGTTTTTATGCCTATACCTAATTCTCCCGCAGCTCGTGCAGGCTTGAAACCTTTCGATATTATTAGAAAGATTGACAATATCCCTGTAGAACAATTATGGAAACCGGGTATGTCTGAACAGGAAAAATTGAGTTCCGCTGCAGAAAAAATTCGAGGACCCATAGGGACAAAAGTTCAGCTAACAATAGAGAGACCCCATGCGGATAAAGATAGTGAGACTTTTGATGTAGTTGTCGAACGGACTAAAGTGCCTTTAGAAAGTATAAAAGAAAGTCGAATACTTCCCTCTGGCTATGGATATATTCGCATTTCTGATTTTAAAGAAAATACTGCTAGCGATATAAAAAAATCTGTTCGTGAAATGTTAGATAAAGGAATAAAAGGCTTGATTTTAGACTTGAGATGGAACCCAGGAGGATTATTAACAGCATCTCAGCAAGTATGTGAACTTTTCCTCCCCAAAGATTCATTGGTTACCTATACAAGGAGTAGAGGTCAGTTAACACAAGAAAATGGCAAAGATTTAGAACTTAGAACAAGGGAAAAGCCTATTTTGCCATTAAATATGCCAATGATTCTGCTGGTGAATAATCAAACTGCCAGTTCATCTGAAATTGTAACGGGTGCTTTACAATATCACCTTCGTGCAATTGTAGTAGGCGAGAAGACATTTGGGAAAGGAAGTGTTCAAACTATAATACCTTTACCCCCCAAAAATGAAACAGCATTGAGATTGACTACTGCACTTTATTACACTCCAGCGGGGGTAACCATAGACCATCAGGGGATATTACCCGATGTTGAGATTAATATGACAGATGAAGAAGAGCGTTTATTGGCTTTGCAAATGTATAAATCCTATGAGAAAGACCCATCAAAAATTAATGAACAAAATCACGGAACAGTTACAGGAAATGAAATAATACAAATACCTTCTGAAAAGATCCAGGAACAAGAACAATTACTCCATGAAATCGGAAAAATCGCAGGAGAAGATGCAGTAAAACTGATGAAAGAATATTTCCGCAGGAAAAAGGCTTCCGAAGAAACAATAGAAGATATACAGCTTAAGAAAGCAGTTGAGATATTACAAGAAGAACCCGTCTGGGAAAACATATTGAAAAAATATCACAGAGATGTAAAAGAAACACAACAAGAAGCGAAAGATAATACTAAAACTGAAGATGATGATATGGCAGTAAAGAGAAGATTACTTGAAATAGAATTACAAAATAATACCCCTGCCGTACCTTCTCTTCCAGAATAAAATTTAGAATTAAAAATAGAAATATTTTATGGGAAAAAGAGAGAAATTAGTTCAGCGTCCTTTTGATTTAAACACTTTGAGGAAGATAATAGGTATGAAACGTTCCTACAACCGAGCAAATAATGAACTTCGTCCAATAACAATTGAAAGAAATTACACAAAACATGCCCATGGTTCCGTATTAGTATGCTTTGGAGACACAAAGGTTATTTGTACAGCATTTTTAGAAAGCAAAGTTCCCCCGTGGTTACGAGATTCTGGACATGGTTGGATAACAGCTGAATATGGAATGCTTCCTGGGTCGACTTCTCAAAGAGTGGACAGAGAATCCATCAGAAAAGGAAGAGCCCAAGAAATAAGTCGTCTGATAGGGAGAAGTTTAAGGGCTGTTGTTAATCTTAATGAAATGGGAGAATGCCAAATAACAGTTGATTGTGATGTAATACAGGCAGATGGTGGAACAAGGACAGCGTCCATAACAGGGGGGATTATTGCTGTTTATGACGCATTAAAACAATCTGTAGATAATGGTTTTCTAAAAAAATCTCCTGTGATAGATCTATGCTCTGCTGTAAGTGTCGGACTGGTCAACGATGAATATTTGTTGGATTTAGATTACAACGAAGATGCACAAGCCATTGTAGATATGAATATTGTAATGAATTCTAAAAAAGAATTGATTGAGATACAGGGTTGTGGAGAGCATGGGATATTTAATCGGAAACAATTAAATGAATTGATTGACCTTGCAGAGCAAGGAATACAACAAATTATGGAAATTCAAAAAAAGGTAATTGGTTGGAATGAATAAATCCCGCATACTTGTTCTTGCAACAGGGAATAGAAATAAGTATAAAGAGATAATCGAAATATTGGAACTGCCAGATTGGGATGTAAAATTTTTAAAGGATTTTCCCGATGTATCTTTACCAGAAGAGACAGGAGCTACTTATGAAGAAAATGCATCAATAAAAGCAATCTCCTGCACTAAAATTACAAATTTCCCTTCTCTTTCAGATGATTCGGGTTTAGAAGTTGATTCCCTTAATGGAAGACCGGGAGTATATTCATCCAGTTATGGTGGTGTGGATGGAGATTCAAAACGAAATATCCAGAAACTACTAAAAGAAATGGAAGGGATTCCATGGCACGAAAGAACTGCAAGATTTGTTTGTTGTGCAATGTTTGCTTTACCTAATGGTTTTACTCATTGTGAAAAAGGAATTATAGAAGGACACATAAGTATAGAACCTTATGGAGAAAATGGTTTTGGTTATGACCCTGTTTTTGTTCCATTAGGTTATGAAAATACCTTTGCTGAACTTTCAGCAGAAGAAAAAAATAAAATAAGTCATCGTGCATTGGCTTTTCGTAAAATGTCAGAATTCTTGAGGAATTTTGATTATGATAATTGTTAAGCCAGACGATAATGGAATTAAACAATCTGTATTTGCTCTGGAAAAAAATCAAATCGTTGCCTATCCTACAGAAACAGTCTTTGGACTTGCGGTAAACCCCTTTTCAGAAGAAGCCGTTAAAAACCTATTTCAAGTAAAAGGAAGGGATGAAAATAAACCTATATTATTAGTTATAGGAAACCTAAAACAATTAGATGAAATCGTAGTATCCGTTTCAGAAAAAGCAAAAAAATATATAGATAAATATTGGCCTGGACCTCTTTCCTTAGTGTTACCTGTAGCCCCAACAATCTCAAAAAGAATTACTGCAGGGAAAGAAAAGGTTTCTGTCCGATGGACTTCTCATCCCGTTGCACAAAGACTGACATTAGAATTTGGTCATGCAATTACTTCTACATCTGCTAACCGTTCAGGGGAACTTCCAGCGAAAAATATTTCAGAATTACCTGAAGGGATTGCTGTTGTAATAGAAAGTACATTTTTAGGGAATTCTGAAGTTTCTACTGTATTTGACCCTGATACAGGAGAAATATTTCGAGAAGGGGTTATTAAAAAAGATGAGTTAATGAAAGTTTTAACTTAAAAAAATAAAGGATAATTTATGAAAATCGGGATTGGCTGTGACCATGCAGGATATGAAGGTCCCCCTCCGTTGTATAAACCTTCAATTATAGAATATTTGCAGAAAAAAGGATATGAAGTTATTGACTATGGGACATTTGGTCCTGAATCAGTTGATTATCCTGACTATGCAAAGGCACTATGTGAAGGATTAATAAAAGGTGAAATTGAAAGAGGTATTCTAATTTGTGGGACTGGAATAGGTGTTTCTATGAGTGCAAACCGTTTTCCGGGAATTCGTGCAACCGTATGCACAACCCCATTGATGGCTCAATTAGCAAGGACTCACAATAATTCTAATGTCCTTTGTTTAGGTAGAAGAATATTAACAATAGAACAATGTTATGAAATTATTGATATTTGGCTTAATACACCATTTTCAGGTGAGGAGCGACACCAAAGAAGACTTGAAAAATTAGATAAATTAGGGGAATTCAAATGTTAAAAGAAAAAGAATTGATACCTAAAAAGATTGTTGAAGAGTTAGATAAATATATTGTCGGTCAGGATGAAGCAAAAAAGAAAGTAGCCATAGCACTTCGAAACCGCTGGCGAAGACATAAAATAACATCTGATTTAAAAGAAGACATAATACCCAAAAATATTATTATGATAGGACCTACGGGTGTTGGTAAAACCGAAATAGCCCGTCGTTTGGCTCGTCTTGTGAATGCTCCTTTCATAAAAGTGGAGGCATCTCGTTTCACAGAAGTGGGTTATGTAGGAAGGGACTGTGAATCCATGATTCGGGAATTAGTAGATGTCGCGGTAAATATGGTCCGAGAAGAGATGAAAGAACAAAAAAGAGAAGAAGCGCAAAGAATTGTAGAAGAAAAATTGTTAGATATTCTTTTACCCGAACCGCCAAGAACTGGAGAAAGATATAAACCTTTTGACCCTTCTCAAGGAGATGAAAAACCTGCTTCTATAGAAAAGGATGACTCTTTTAAGAAAGCAAGGGAAATTTTAAGAGAAAGATTGAAACAAGGACTTCTTGAAGATAAAGAAGTAGAAATTGATATTAAAGAATCGAAAGGGATGCCTTTAATGCAAGTTTTTTCGGGATCAAGTTTAGAAGAAATGGAAATTACTTTACAAGATATGTTAGGGAAAATTATGCCACAGTCACAAAAAAGGAGAAAGGTAAAAATTAGTGAGGCGAGAAAAATATTAGAATCGGAGATATTACAAGATTTAATAGATATGGAACAGGTTACACGCGAAGCTATTGAGAGAGTCCAAAATACGGGCATTATTTTCCTTGATGAGATAGATAAAATTGCTTCCAAAGGTTCTTCTACACATGGACCCGATGTGTCCCGAGAGGGTGTCCAGAGAGACATATTGCCCATTGTAGAAGGGAGTACGGTTCTAACTAAATATGGTACGGTTCGAACAGACCATATCTTGTTTATTGCTGCAGGTGCTTTTCATATGACAAAGGTATCTGACTTAATTCCAGAACTTCAGGGAAGGTTTCCGATCCGTGTAGAATTAAAAAGCCTAAGCAAAGAGGATTTCAAGAGAATCTTAACTGAACCCCAAAATTCTTTAATTCGCCAATATACAGAATTAATAAAGACCGAACAAATTGATATTAGATTTTCAGAAGATGCTATTGAATGTATGGCAGAATATTGCGAAAAAATTAATCAGGAAACCGAAGATATTGGAGCAAGAAGATTGCATACTATAATGGAAGTAGTCTTAGAAGATATTATGTATGATGTACAAAATTATGAGAAAAAAGAAATTGTAATTGATAAGGAATGGGTAGATAATAGATTAAAAACAGTAATTGAAAGTAGAGATTTGTCTAAATATATTTTATAAACAAAAGATAATTAATACCAGAGGTAAAAATTGAATTGATCCGCTTTAAAAAAATTGAAAAATTTGGATTATCGTGTGCAGGTATTCTAACGAAAGAAGATATAAAAAGTAATTTATCGGAAAATGAAAAAACACACCAAATAAAATCAATTTTAGAACAAAATGGAATATTTCCACTTACAGTACGTAGGGTAAAACAGGAACATTCCGATGAAATTCTTATTATTGGGCCTCATGAAAATGAAAAAATATCTACTGCAGATGGTATCATTACTCAAGTTCCAGGCATAGCGTTATGTATATCCGTTGCAGATTGTGTTCCCATATTTCTTTTTGATACCCAAAAGAAAATATTAGGTGTAATTCATGCCGGTAGAGAAGGGACTAGGAAAAAAATTGTTCAAAAAGCCTTGAAAAAGTTAAATGATGACTTTGACTCAAATAGAGATGATATAGTGGCTTTGATAGGACCTTCTATAGGTCCCTGTTGTTATTATTTACCTACTGATTTATTAGAAAAAATCTTTAATGAAGGTTTGATAATTACAGAAAATAAAACCCTTGATTTATGGAAATCAAACGAAAAACAGTTAGTTGAATATGGAATAAAAGAAAAGAACATATTAAGTATTTGTGAATGTACGCATTGTAACGATAGATATTATTCATATAGAAAAGGAGATAGAGAATTACGAAATTACGCGATTGGAATGATTTAAAATTATTGAAAGAATAAGTTCCTTTGTGATAAACTATGATATTGTTTGACAAATAATAGAGTGGGTGAAAAACCCACTCTTTCTTATTATAAACACTTGAATTTGACAGGAGTATACAATGTCCACAAAAGAGAGAATACACAATTTGTGGATATTATTAGAACCTTATATTATAGAGCAAGGTTTTGAACTTATTGAATTAGAGTTTGGCACCTCAGGACGTTCTCCTGTATTGCGTGTTTTTATTGAACATTTAGAACGCCCTGTCACTTTAGACGATTGTACAGCAGTTTCTCGAGTCTTAAGCAATGTTTTGGATACAGTAGAAATGGAAGAGACTTCGTATATATTGGAGGTATCATCTCCTGGTTTTGACCGTCCTATCCGTCGAGAAAAAGATTTTGTTCGTTTTTCTGGCGAGCCTGTTCGAATCCAAACGGATATGCCTGTAAATGGTCGAAAAATCTTTAAAGGGATATTACAAGGTATTGAAAATGAAATGGTTTTGGTTGATGTTCATGGTGAGATATTCCGGATACATTTAGAAAACCTTAAACATGCCAACTTAATTCGTTAAAGGGAAAAAGGAGAAACTCGATTGAACCAGGAACTCAAAATAATACTTGACCAGTTAGAACTGGAAAAAAATATTGATAGGAATGCACTTTTAGAAGCAATTCGAAGTGCAATAGAAGCAGCTGCAAAAAAGGAAATTGGACAAAAGTCAAAAGTCGTTGTAGAACTAATTCCAGATACACTGGAGTTTAAAATTTATGAGATTAGAACAGTAGTTGAAAAGGTTGAGGAACCTGCGACGCAAATTTCACTAGAAGACGCCCTTAAACTTAATCCGGATGTTACCATCGGAAAACACCTTAAAGTCCCGACAGAACTGTCGGGTTTCCGTAGAATTGCAGCACAATCTGCAAAGAATGTAATTATCCAGAAGATTAAAGAGGCGGAGAAAGAGCATGTCTTTTCAGAATTTAAACAAAGAGAGGGTGACCTCGTTACAGGTTCAGTGAAAAGGATTAATAAAGGAGACATTATTGTATCATTAGGAAAAGCTGAAGCAATTCTTCCTGCAAAAGAACAAACCCCCGGTGAGATTTATCGTCTTAATGATAGAATAAAAGCATACATATTAAAAGTAGAAAAAAAAGATAAAAATCAAAAAGGTCCTGTTATTATTTTATCGAGGGCCACTCCTAATCTGGTTCGCAGTCTTTTTGAAAGTGAAGTTCCAGAGATATATGAAGGAATTGTAGAGATTAAAGCAGTAGCAAGAGATCCGGGAAAAAGGAGTAAAATAGCAGTAGTGTCACATGACCCCACAGTTGATCCTATTGGTGCCTGTGTCGGACTTAAGGGTGCAAGAGTTCGTGCTGTCGTAGAAGAATTAGGTGGAGAAAAAATTGATATTATAGAATGGAGCGATAATCCAGCAGAACTATGTGCTCGAGCACTTAGTCCAGCGGATATTATTGAGGTATCTATAGATAAACAGAAAAAATTAATAACAGTTGTAGTGCCTCACGACCAATTATCATTAGCCATTGGAAAACAGGGACAAAATGCAAGACTAACATCTCGTATTGTTGGTTGGAACATAGACATTAAAGCGGAACAAGTTTCATATCAGGATGACTCAGAAAATAACGAGTAAAGAATAAAAGGAACTATGTTCCGGGAGGTTTTTGAATGCCGTCATTAAAAGAGTTTTCAAAAAGATTGACAATGAGTATAGAAAGGGCAAGTGAAATCCTACAAACATTGTATGGATTTAATTCCCTTACGGAAGAATTGTCTGACGAAATGAGCGAAGCCTTATTGGACATAGATGAGGATGAGAAAAAGTTTGACGAACGGTTAAAGAAAAAACAGGAAGAAGAGGAAAAAAAGAAAAAGAAAGAATCAAGATCTACAAAGAAAACAAAGAAAGAGGCTAAAATAGAGGGGGAGGGGGGAGAAACAGAAAAAAAGAAGGTCTCAAGAACTAAAAAATCAAGAGAAGAAATAGAAACACTTGAGGGACATGAAACAGTAATAGACAAGGAGAAAGAAAAGAAAAAGAAAACGAAAACGAAAACGAGTAAAAAGAAAGCAGAGGAGGCAGAAGATAAAAAAGACGAAATTATTGGAACAGAGAAAACAAAAACAAGGAAGAAAAAATCAAGTAAAGAAATATCGGGAGAAAGCGAAACTCAAACTTTAATTGAAAAAGAAGAAAAAGAATCGGTACCAGAAAAAACTAAAAAGGGATACATTGAAAAAACAAAAATTGATGAGATTGTAAAAGAAACGAAATTAGAGTCCGTAGAAGAGAAAGAACATCTCCCTGGTACAGCAACAGAACAAAAAACTACCCATATTGCAGAGATAGTCCCGGAAGAAGAAGTATCGAAAAAAACATTTGGAGATGATGTAAAAAAGAAGAAAAAAACTAAAGAGCAAAATATCGGTATAAATATTGGTAGCGCTGTAGAAGAGGCAGAACCGGTAGTAGAAATAGTACTTTCAGATGGAACAAGGGCTCGTATAGATGATAATAATTTTGATGAAAGATTAATTATCGCTCAACCCGCAGAAGAAGAAACTATTGAAGAGTCGGAACTCTTAGAAGAAGAATATGAAGATGAGCATGATTGGCGTAAAAAACACAAAAAAGTATTAAAACATCCCCCCGTGCCCGACCCCGATGTAGTAGCAAAAGTTAAAAAAGAATCCGAAGAAAGACTAAGAAAGAAAAAAGAAAAAAATAAAGGAAAGAGTGTTGTTGTAATAGATAAAGAAAAATTATTTGCTCGAAAAGATGAAAGAAAAGGTAAATTTGACAAGAAAGACAAAAAGAAAGGTAAGTTTAATAGATATGAAGTGTATGTGGATGATGAAACAATGATGAAGGAAGCAGCCGCAGCAGTGAAAGAATTTGAGACTTTTGGTTCATCCCTTCATCTGAAAAAGAAGAAAAAGAAAAAAGATAGAACCGCTCATTTTGATGATACTATGGAAAAAGTGGAAATTCCTGTAATTGAAGTTTCAGGCCCAATGACTGTGGAAAATATATCTCAATTATTAGAAGTAACACCATCGGATATTATTATGGACCTGATGGATCTAAATATCATGGCGAATAAAAATCAATTAATAGATTTGGAAACAATTCGTTTTATTGCTAAAAAATATGGAGTGGAAATTCAGTTAGTTATTCCCGAGGAGGAAGAAATTCTATCGGAGGAACCAGATCGCCCCGAAGATTTAGTGCCTCGAGCCCCTGTGATAACTGTAATGGGACATGTAGACCATGGGAAAACATCTTTATTAGACCGTGTACGCAAGACGAATGTTGTAGATACAGAATCCGGAGGGATTACACAGCACATCGCTGCATACGAAGTTCAGACAACAAATGGTAAAGTTGTTTTTCTCGATACACCAGGGCATGAGGCATTTACACAAATGCGTGCCAGAGGTGCAAAGATAACCGATATCGTTGTCCTGGTCGTCGCTGCAGATGATGGTGTTCAACCGCAGACTGTTGAAGCCATTGACCATGCGAAGGCGGCAGAAGTTCCTATTATTGTAGCTATAAATAAATGTGATAAGCCCGATGCTCAACCAGACCGTGTGCGTCAAGAATTGATAGCCTATGACCTTGTAGATGAAGCATGGGGTGGAAAAACAATTATGAAAAATATCTCCGCTAAAACAGGAGAAGGAGTAAATGAACTTCTTGAACTTATCATTTTACAATCACAAATGATGGAACTTAAAGCGAATCCTAAAAAACGAGCAAGAGGCTCCGTTATTGAAGCAGAAATAAGCCGTGGTTTTGGGCCTGTAGCATGGGTTTTAGTCCAAAACGGAACATTGAAGGTTGGTGATATATGTCTTGTAGGGGATACATGGGGAAGAATAAGAGCTATGTTTAATTCACAGGAAGAACCCATTCGTGAAGCCCCCCCTTCAACTCCAGTTCTAATATCGGGCTTGGAATCCCTTCCAGAAGCAGGAGATACACTGGTGGTCGTCGAAGATGAAAGAAAGGCGAGATTAATCGCTGAAAAAAGAGAAAAAATCAAAAAGTTCCAGACCGGTGAAACAACGAAAGTTATTACCCTTGAAGATTTTCATTCATTAGTAGAAGCAGGAGAACAGAAAAAACTGAATATCCTCATAAAGGCGGATGTTCAAGGCTCTGCTGATGTTTTAAAATCCAGTCTATCGGGATTAGGCAATGAAGAAGTAGGGGTAGAAATCATCCGTTCCAGTGTTGGGGAAGTAAATGAGTCGGATATATTATTGGCGCAAGTATCCAAGGCAATTATAGTGACCTTCCATGTAGGGGTGAATCCTCGAGCCCAAAAATTAGCAGAAGAAACCGGTGTAGAAATTCGCAAATATGAAGTTATTTACGACATTATTGAAGATGTAAGAAAAGCATTATCAGGACTCTTAAAACCGATCGTTAATGAAGTAATTATTGGACATGCAGAAATTCGTAAAGTGTTCCGTTCCTCTTCATATGGAAATATAGCGGGTTGTTTCCAATTAGATGGAACAACCGTTCGTGGGGCTTTAGCCCGTGTTATTCGACAGGGGAATATTATATGTGAAGATAAGGTTGCGTCACTAAAAAGAAATAGAGATGATGTCCGAGAAGTCTCCGCAGGGTTTGAATGTGGAATTAAATTAGAGAAGTTTGAAGATATTATGGAAGGGGATATTATTGAAGTTTATCGGTTAGAAGAGTTAAGACCTTCGTTAAACTAAATAGATAATCTAATAAATACCATATAAAAAGAATAAACAGAGGAGAATAAATGTTGGGGTAGCGGTAGGTATATTATATTTAGACTTTTTTATACACGGAGCAAGGTCGTTAAAGGAAAAACGCCGTGTTGTAAAAAGTATTATCGGTCAGATACGAAATAAATTTAACTGTTCAATTACAGAAACAGATTATCTTGATTTATGGCAGAGAACCCAAATAACGGTTTGTGTCGTCTCTAATGAACATAAATTTACCAATACACAATTAAATGAAATTGCTAAATATGCTTCTTCAATGCATACAGACGCAGAAATGTTAGATTATAGGATTGAAATGTTATGACACCTAAAGGAAGAATGGAAAGAGTTGCAGAATATATTAGAGAAGAAATAGCCAAACTCCTAATAGATGGGATAAAGGACCCACGGTTAGGTTTTGTATCCGTTATGGGTGTAAAAATGTCCAAAGATTTAAGATATGCAAATGTATATGTAAGTCTTTATGGGGATGAAAAACAAAGAAGGAGTTCTTTAGTAGCATTACAAAATTCATCGGGCTGGGTTAAAGCTATGATTGCTCAAAATCTTCACATGAGGTATATACCCGAAATAAGATTTTTCCCTGATGATAGTTTGGATCGTGTCTATGCAATGGAAGAGGTCTTTAATATGATTCACGAAAAAAAAACAGAACAGCCATTTATAAAACTGGATTTACCTACGATTATTGAAGAAATCAAATCTGCATGCCGTATTTTAATAACTACCCATGAAAGACCTGATGGTGATGCATTAGGAAGTCTTATCGGCTTATGGTATTGGTTGGAAGCACAAGGTAAAGATCACATAATTCCACTTATAGAAAAACCAGTCCCTCAAATGTATTCATTTCTTCCACGAGCAAATAAAATATATTCCTTAGAAGATGAAGACCTTCCACGAATTGATATAGATACGGTTATCATAGTAGATGTCGCATCACTGAAAAGAATTGGAGAAGTATACAAAAAAATTCAACCAAAACATAAAGTATTGGTACTGGATCATCACGAAACATTGGAAGATAATGGACTAATGGGGTTTGCCGACCCAACTTATGCTGCTTGTGGAGAAATTATCGCTGAATTTTTTATTAAAACAGAAACTCCACTTACGGAAGAATCTGCAATATGTTTATATGTGGCACAAGCAACAGACACGGGAGGTTACCGTTTTTCAAATACAAATGCTCGTTCCCATCGTATCGCTTCCTATATTATGGAAACTCCATTTGACCTTGAAGAAATAAATGCAAGAATATTTGATACATTAACTATTTCTCAGTTTGAATTGATGAAGAGAATATTATATAGAGCCAAATTAGAGATTCAAGGGAAACTTTCGTATAGTTATTTAACTCAAAAGGATTTTGAACAAATTGGGGCAACATTAGAAGATTGTCATAATTTAGTTAATATTCTGAGGGATATTGATGGTGTATCAGTAGGTATCTTATTTACTGAGGTCAATTCGGAAAAGACAAAAGTTAGCATTCGCTCAAAAAAACATTTCCACGCAGGTGAATTTTTAACTCGATTTGGTGGTGGGGGGCACCGTTGTGCTGCTGGTGGAACATTAAACATGCCATTAAAACAAGCCCAATGTGAAATAGTACAAGCCATTGAAAAAGAGTTAAGTGGAGACAATAAATAAAGTGTCTATGGACGGTATTCTAATAATAGACAAACCTTCAGGTATTACATCACATGATGTTGTTGATTACATCAGAAAAAAAACAGGGATGAGAAGGATTGGTCATACAGGAACATTAGACCCAAATGCAACGGGATTACTTATTTTATGTTTAGGTAAGGCGACAAAATTGTCTGAATATTTTATTGCTTTAGACAAAACCTATGAAGGAAAAATGAGATTAGGGGTTGTATCTGATTCTCATGATATAGATGGAAATATCATTAAAGAAAATGAAGTGGGTAATATATCAAAAAAAGAAATCCGAAAATATCTATCTAATTTTATAGGAGAAATTGAACAAATTCCCCCAATGGTAAGTGCTATAAAGATTGGTGGAAAAAGATTATATAAAATGGCAAGAGAAGGGGTCACAATAGAAAGGGAACCAAGAAAAATAAAAATTCATGAGTTTGAGATAATAAATATAAATTTGCCCAATATCTGGTTTCGTGTTTCCTGTTCCAGAGGAACTTATGTTCGGACCTTATGCCATGATCTCGGAGAAAAAATAGGCTGTGGAGCAATACTTACAGAACTTAAAAGAATAAAAATAGGGAATTATATTATTGATAAAGCAACTCCTCTGGAATCAATTTCGACAAAAGAAGAAATTCAAAAAAATCTTATTCCTATCGAATATGCTCTTGATTTACCTCGTGCAATTATTTCAACTTCAGGTGAAAGTTTATTTAAAAATGGGAATAAGGTGAAAACAGAAGAGATATTGGAAATAAATGAAGGAACTGATGACCTTGTTCAGGTGTTTAATAGACATGGAGTTTTTTTAGGAATTGCCAATATAGTTAGGACTGCAGTAGGACTATCCATTATTCCCAAAAAAGTGTTCAATTAAACGGGGACTTAAATGAAACTTATAAAAGATATCCGTAAAACAAAAGTTAAAGAAAAAAATATTGTTTTAACAATCGGTAGTTTCGACGGTGTTCATTTAGGCCATATTGGGATATTAAAAGAAGTGGTTTCATTGTCCAAGTCAGTAGATGGAACACCTTGTGTGATGGTGCTTCGTCCCCATCCAAGAACTTATTTTTCACCTGATACACCTCTAAATATTCTTACATGTGATGAAAAACAAGAAAGTTTATTTAAGCAAAATGGTGTAAAAATAACAACGGTTCTCCCTTTCAATAAAGAAACGGCTAACTTATCTCCCGAAGAATTTATAATAGATGTTCTTCATAACTTTGAAAATCTTTATGCGGTAGTTGTAGGACATGATTTTAGATTTGGGAAAAATGCAGAAGGCGATTTTAATCTATTAAAAAAATATGGAAAAACCTATAACTTTAAGGTAAAGCAAATACCACCGTTGGTTATTCAAGGGGAAAGAGTAAGTAGTTCTCTTATTCGTGAGTTAGTTTTAGAAGGAGAGATGGAAAAAATGGTTGATTTCTTAGGGAGGAGGTATTCCTTGATGGGGCAAGTAGTAAAAGGGAGAGGAATTGGTAAACAATTAGGTTTTCCCACTGCGAACATACTCCCATTTCATAGTGCAATCCCCCCACATGGTGTTTATTCCGCTGAATGCATTTTGGAAGATGGGCAGATTCTACCATCCGCAGTAAATATTGGTATTGCTCCAACTATCCGTCAGCAAGATTTTGCAGTTGAAGCACATATTATAAACTTCCATGAAGAAATATTAAATCAAAAAATAGAAATTGTCTTTCATAAACATATAAGACCTGAAAAGAAATTTTCAAGTAAAGAAGAACTTGTTCAAGCTATAAGAGAAGATATCAAACAAATCGAATATTATTTTTACAAACTCCATAACGAGAAAACAATAAAACCATAATAAAAATAAAAAAGTCTTTATACAATAAATAAATGAAAAAGACAATGAATAATCTTAAAAAAAACATATATTTATATAAGTCACTTTTTTATTTAACTATTTGTATAAGTGTTTCATGCGTTATCACTGCATGTTCAAAAGATAGATACAAAAAATCTGCGGATAAAGAAACACTTCAAATAATTAAAACAAAGAGTGAAGAAGTCCCAGGCATGTTAAAAGAATTCAATATAGAAACTCAAAAAGATTATAACCCGTTAGAAAATTTACCTATATATATCGAAACGGAAGAAGCATTTGGAGCGAATCAAAATATAGGTCAGGAATATTATTTACTTTCATTAGAAAAAGCTCTTGAAATAGCCATGAATTGTAGTAGAGAATATCTTACTCGAAAAGAAACATTATATCTCTCCGCTTTAGGTTTAACTTTAGATAGATATAAATATACACCTCTATTTTTGAATAAGAACAAAATAACAGTTACACAACAAACTTATGATAAAAAGGTTCCTTCAGAATATACTTACGCCTTAGATGCATTTCAAACCTCAATCCCTAATATTCAAGCCCTTACAGGGACTTCCGCTCAGATATTAAGGCAATATCATCAGATATTGGAACAAGCAGGAGATATTGCAGGTTGGACAAAACCAGATATAGAAATTGTTGATAAGCAATCTGCAAAAGCTTCATTACAAACAGGAGTATCAATGTTATTATTAGGGGGGGGTAGATTAGCCTTACAACTTACAAATAACTTTTTCCGTTTTTTGAATGGGAATCCTAATAAGGAAGCAGGGAGTGTTATCTCTGCTTCCTTTACACAGCCATTATGGAGAGGTAGGGGAAGAGAAATTTCAGCAGAACGACTAACCCAAGCCGAAAGAAATGTTTTATATGATTTGCGTGATTTTACACGATATCGTCAAGAGTTTGTTGTTAGAATTTGTAAAGCATATTATTCAGTATTAGAACAACGAGACATTGTTAAAAATAATTATCAGAGTTATTTAAATTTTAAAGCCAGTTATGAAAGGGAAAATGCTTTTGCTCAAGAAGGGAGAAAAACATTAACGGAAATAGGACGTCTCCAGCAGGCATTATTAAGTGCAGAAGATACCTGGATAAATTCATTAAGAAGATATAAAGAATCCTTAGATGAATTTAAAATTTCGATAGGTTTATCAACAGATAGTCTTGTAATACTTGACTCCAAGGAATTAATAAAACTAAAAGAAGAAGGATTAAAACATCCCCAAATTACAGATGAAGAAGCAGTAAAAGTAGCATTAGTAACACGATTAGAGATTTATACACAAAAAGATATTGTCGAAGATGCCCTCCGAAAAATAAAAATTGCCGAAAATGCTCTAAAACCAGGCGTAGATTTATTTTTTGAGGGGACAGTAACAAATCAAGGGAAAACAAACTTTGAAGATTTAAATTTTAGAAGAGGTGTTTATGGCGGAGGATTAAACCTTGATTTACCATTAAATCAAAAAGAAGAAAGAAATGCCTACAGGACCGCGTTGATAAATTATGAAAGGGTAAAAAGAGAATTATCACTAAAAGAAGACCAAGTCAAATTGGATGTCAGAACTGCATGGAGAAATTTAGAACAAGCAAAGAGAAATTATGAAATTGCCCAAAAAAGTGTAGAATTAAGCCAACGCCGTGTAGAAGAACAAAATCTACTTGCAGAATTAGGCAGAGCAACTGCGTTAGATTTGGTAGATGCTCAAAATGATTTAACAAGAGCACAAAATAATTTAACTTCCGCAATAATATCCCATAATATAGCCCGTCTCGAGTTCTGGAAAAACATTGGAATTTTATATATAAAACCCGACGGGAAGTGGGAGGAGATAAAAGATGTTAACTAATACGACAAAGAGAAAACGAAAAATATTCTGGTTCCCTATAATAATAGTAATTCTAATTATACTTTCATATATCTTCTATTATAAAAACACATACAATAAACGCCAAATTACTACGAACATAGTTTTTCCAGTAACGAGGGGAGATTTTGAGGTTACTATTTTAGAAGGGGGAAGTATTGAAGCAAAAGAGTCTTTACAAATAAAGTCAGAAGTACAGGGAGAAACAAAAATATTGAGTATTGTAGAGGAAGGATATTATGTTACTCCAGAAGATGTTCAGGCAGGAAAAATATTAGTAGAACTCGATGCAAAAAAACTATTAGATCAACAAACAGAACAAGAATTAAGTTTTCAAAGGGCGAAAGCAAGTCTGGCTAATGCAGAAGAACAACATGAAATCCAAAAAAATCAAAACGAAATAGATATCCGACAAAATGAATTAGCCGTAAAATTTGCTCGAATGGATATTGAAAAATATTTAGGGATTACTACTACGAATGATATATTGAAAAAAATAGGTGTAGATGAAGGAAGTATCCAAAAATTAGCTCTATTGGAAAAAGAAAATAAAATGAATGAAGAAGAGTTAAATAGGATAAAAAATATAGAAGAGAAAAACAACAATGATAATAATGAGGGAAATAACAAGAGTGATGAAATAACTTCTACCCCTGAAACGGAAGAAAACTCGGCAAGAATGTTGATATCTTCCATCACATCGGAAGGTATTGATTTTAGAAAATATGCAGACTCCGCATTGTTAGGAGATGGTGTCGCTCAACAAACCTTACAAAAATATACGACAGATGTTATTTTAGCCGAAGAAGATGTTAAATTATCGCAAAAAAAATTGGAAGGAACTCGAAGATTATTCGAAAAAGCGTTTGTAACACAGACAGATCTTGAAACCGATGAGTTAACATTAAAAAGAAAACAAGTGGCTTTAGAACAAGCAAACACAAATAAGTCGCTTTTTATTCAGTATGAATTTCCAAAGCAAGCAGAACGACTTGTGGCAGAATATATTGAGGCAGTATGGAAATATATTCGGATACAAAAACTTGCTAAATCTCGTTTAGCTCAGACCGAAGCCAATCTAAATTCAGCTAAAGCACAATTTGCTCTTGAATCTCGAAAAAAGAGAGAACTAGATGAGCAAATACAGAAATGTAAAATACGAGCAACAAAGCCCGGTTTGGTTGTTTATGGGGGAGAAGAAGACCGGTTTATGCAAGAGCGAATACAAGAGGGGACTTCTGTTCGTGAAAGACAAATTATAATAACGATTCCAGATACTTCCGTTATGCAAGTACGTTCAAAAGTTCATGAATCAAACATCAAAAGGGTAAAACCAGGACAAAAAGTCCGAATACGCGTAGATGCTTTTCCGGAAGAGTCTTTAACAGGGACAGTAGATAAAGTTGCTGTTTTACCAAATGCCCAGAATAGATGGCTAAATCCTGATTTAAAGGTATATGATACATTTATCATTATTGATGGAAAATATCCATGGTTGAAGCCGGGCATGACGGCTCAAGTAGAAATACGGGTAGCAGAATTAAAGAACGTATTATATGTCCCTCTACAAAGTATATTTAATGTGGATAACCAACAGGTGTGTTATGTGCAGAAGGGGAATGAGGTAGAAATGAGAATGGTAAAAACTGGGGAATTTAATGAGTCGTTTATCGAAATAAAAGAGGGACTGAATGAAAATGAAAAAGTTTTGTTATATACGCCCGGTCAGTCAATCCAAGCCAGACCCAAAGAAAAAAAAGAGAGCTAAGGAAGTATAAATTGAAAAAATGTGTAATAAAATTAGAAAAACTAAAGAAAAATTATAAAATGGGCAGCGTTGATATTTATGCATTAAGAGGTATAGATATGGAGATAGATGAGGGGGAGTTTGTTTGTATCATGGGACCTTCCGGTTGTGGAAAGTCAACTTTGTTGAATCTATTAGGTTGTTTAGATAAACCTACAGAGGGAAAATATTACCTAAATGGTTGTGATATTTCTGCAATGGATGACGATACTCTATCCGATATGAGATGTAGTTATCTTGGTTTTGTGTTTCAATCTTACAACCTTATCCCGCAATTGTCTGTAGTAGAAAATATTGAAATACCGCTTTACTATCAGGGGGTTTCGCCTAATGAAAGCAGAAACAAATCTATTGAATTGGCATCCCGTATTGGATTAGCAGAAAGGCTATATCATAAACCAACAGAACTTTCTGGTGGACAACAACAAAGAGTAGGTATTGCACGTGCATTAGTGAATAATCCATTAGTTATACTTGCAGACGAACCTACTGGAAATTTGGATTCAACATCGGGAAAAGAAATTATGGGTATATTTACTGAACTTCATGAGCAAGGCAAAACTATTATTATGGTAACCCACGATGAAAACATAGCAAAATACGGAGATAGGATCATAAGGTTGAAAGACGGATTAATAGAAAAAGATGAAAGAATATCAAAAAGAATTAGTGTATAAATTATTACTATGTTAAGTGTTCTCTCTATATATCGTTGGATAAGAATCGTCAAGATGGGCTTTAAAAGCCTGTGGTTGCACAGATTACGCTCTTTATTAACAATGTTAGGTATTGTATTCGGAGTCGCTTCAGTAATTGCGATGTTAGCCGTCGGGGAAGGAGCAAGTCAAGTAGCACAAGATCAAATTCGGAGATTAGGTAGTAAAAATATCATTGTCCGTAGTGTAAAACCTTCGTTGGAACAGAAAGCCACAGGACAAAGAAGTCGTGCAATCGAATATGGAATAACATGGGCAGATGCTACGAGAATACGCTCCACAATTCCCGATGTAGAAATATTAGTCCCAAATAGAATTATCCGTGATGTCGTATGGAATACACAATGGAGAGTTGATGGACAGATAGTAGGAACAGTAAGTTGGTATCCTGAAATGAGGGAACTACAAATTATTGAAGGACGATATTTTACAGAAATTGAAGTGCAATCTGTTCAGAATGTATGTGTTTTGTCAATAAACACAATAACATCTTTATTCCCTAACGGAGACCCTGTAGGGAAAAGTGTTCGCATCGGTTCGGACTATTATAAAGTAATTGGTATTATAGAAGATGAAGGAAATATTGGGACTCCATCTCAAACACAAAGTTTCCTGGTGCAAACTTCAGAAAATCAAAATAAAAGTAGAAAACCAGGAGAAAGATTTTCTCCTCAAAGAGAAATAGGAAAAAGAGATGAACAGAAGGGACCTATAGCAACCCCTCAATATCGAATTTATATCCCCATTACCGCAGCGCAAAAAAGATTTGGAGAAACATTGGTCAGAAGAACCACAGGGACATTTGAAGCAGAAAGAGTTGAACTACATGAATTAATCGTAATGGTTAATGTAGAAGAAAGAGTAGAAGAAGTCGCGAAGATTGTAGATAGTATATTACAAAAATATCACAAACAGAGAGACTATGAACTTACTATACCTTTAGAATTGTTGAGACAAGCAGAACGAACGAAACAAATTTTCAACCTTGTATTGGGTACCATAGCGGGAATATCTTTACTCGTCGGAGGTATAGGTATTATGAATATTATGTTAGCAACCGTTACAGAAAGGACAAGAGAGATTGGAATTCGGAGAGCATTAGGAGCGCGAAAAAGAGATATAATTCTCCAATTTCTTATAGAAACAATAATCATGTCGGGAACAGGTGGACTTATGGGTATTGCATTGGGACTTTTTATACCTTATCTTATTACATACTTTGCTACAATGCCTACCATTATTCGTTTATGGAGTCCTTTAATTGCTTTTGGTATTTCAGCAGGGATTGGGGTTATTTTTGGGATATATCCTGCTCTTCGTGCTGCCAACATGGATCCTGTGGAAGCACTACGACACGAATAGCGAAAAAGTAGCACTTTTATCCCCTTTCTTATATAATTAACAACAATTCATAATATGGAAATTTATGTTAACTGAAAATCTTGAAATAAGAGGTGCCAATACACAAAGAGAAGTAGATGAAGCCATTCAATTAATGGCAACTATATCCCGTCAAGATTTCTATGTCGCTAATGATTGGTTAATAAGTGTTGGATCTAAATATCCAAATTTTCAAAATGAACATGTCCGTATAGCAATTTACAAAGGGAAAATTGTATCTGCATTGCGTATTACTACAGATACAATTCGTATTGGCGAAGCCAGACTAAAAATGGGCGGAATTGGCTGGGTTTCTACTGCGGGGCATTTCAGAAATAAAGGAATTGCCAGCGAACTTATACAAAACTCTGTTCAATATATGAAAGCCAACTCTTATCATGTTTCTATGCTTTTCGGTATCCCTAATTTTTACCATCGGTTCGGATTTGCTACAACTTTACCCGAGTATTATGTAAATATAACAACAAAAGAAGCATTAAATTTTAAACCTATTCCATACAAAGTCCGAAGAATGAAACCTGCGGACATACTGTTATTAAGGAAAATTCATGAAAAGGGAGAGGAAGACATCGCCTGTTCTATTATAAGGACACAAGCACACTTCGCTGTAAAATGGCGGGAATGGCAACATGGTAGAACAGTGATGGACATAAATGGGAAAATATTGGGATATTTTTTACCCAAGAAAAATGATGGAGATATATTATTAATTCAGGAAATAGGTTCAAGCGATATAGAAACATCAAAAGCAGTATTACATGCCATAGGAAAATTTGCAGAAAAAGAAAAGTTAGGAAAAATACAAATTACTGTCCCGCCATGTCATCCCTCTGTACATCTTTTAATCCATCATTACTCTATTCATGAAACTCACTATAAAAGAAATGAAGGTGGGATGATGGCAGTAATTAATGAAGAAGAAACTTTAGAATGTATGATTCCAGAATGGGAAAAGTTAATACAACAAAAAACATTTTTACAACAAGATGATGAAGTAACTATATTGATTTCGGGTATCCCCTACTGTGTTCATTTTCGTAAAGGCTGTATAAGTATTATGAAAAAATTAGGACGAAATAAAATTTCTATTGATAAAGGAGAATTGGCACAACTATTAGCAGGGTATATTTATATGTGTGATGTATTAGTGAAAAAAAGATTTTTTGTTTCTACAAATGCAAAAAACTTTCTTATAACAATATTCCCAAAAAGATTTCCTTATGTTTGGAAAATAGACCGGTTTTAATGAGGTGCCCTATGAAAATTAATCGTAAGAGTATTAAATTTAGATTTATAGGAAACTTAATACTTGTATTCGTTCTCCTGACATTATCAATCTCTATTCTCCAAGTCATATTAATAAATAATCTCGTTATTAAAGCTTCAAATGAGCGAATAAAATTAAACATAAAATCAGGGTGGTATTACTTTGAAGAAAAAAAACGGAAATTAGAGATATTTATTGATTATTTACAACATTATTTTCTTTTACGCGAAGATAAAATAAAAGAAGTATTGACCGATACAAAAGATTTATTGTCCAAATATGAAGAAAATCATGATATAGACTACCTTTGGATAATCCCGATGGATACAATAAAATCAAAATTATTCTTGCAAGAAGTTAAATCCTTCATGAAAGACAATACAAACAATACTTCTGGATTTATAAAAAAAGATTTCAGAAATCTCAATGCCAAATTCCCATTTGCGTTTCAGTCGAGGAGAGAGATTTTGGAAGGAGAGATTATTTCTGTGTATGTTTGTAGGAAGATGATGTATATAAATCCACACAATAACCAGAATACAGAATTAATATTCATTGCAGGCTGTTGGTTAGATGGCGCAAACCATTTTGTTGATGAGATTCAAAATCTCGTTTTTGAAGACCGATTTTATAAAGGGAAACGAGTAGGCACGGTTACACTTTTCAATGGTTCAAAAAGAATTGCGACGACAGTGTTGCTTCCAGATGGACAAAGAGCAATAGGAACTCAAGTATCAGAATCAGTAAAAGAACAAACCTTAGTAAAAGGGATCCCATGGATAGGGAGAGCAAAAGTACTGGATAATTGGTATTTAACCTGTTACGAACCTATTCGAGATATTCATGGTAATATTATTGGGATGCTTTACATGGGAGAGTTAGAGGCAGTAACAAAGGATACCCGAACTTTTGTATTACTTATAACAGTAACAATTATTTTACTGATGATGACAATAGCTCTAATCGTTCGATTAAAGCAAACTACCCGTCTATTAAAACGAATTTACAAATTAAGAAAAACGGCTAACGAATTTGCGGTTGGAAATTATTCGATACGGGCAGAAACCGACCTAATCGGTGATGAAATATCTGAATTAGTAAAAGTCTTTAATTCCATGTTAGAAACCATAGAGAAAGATAGAGAACAACTTATAAAACAACAAGAACTAATAGAGGAAACCAATGGGAATTATTTGGATATGTTAGGATTTGTTACCCATGAACTACGAAACAGTTTAGGCTCCGCATTATTTAATATAGCTTCATTAAAGGAAGGGGCATTCGGTGAAATATCTGAAGAAGCAAGAGAAGGCATCGATATAGTTGAGGATAGTCTAAAATACTTAAAAGAAATAACAAACAACTACCTACAACTATCCCGTTTAGAACAAGGAGACCTATACTTTGAGAAAAGAGAAATAAATCTACTTAATGATGTTATAGAGCCTGTTTTAAATGAAGTATCCAAATTATTAGAAGCAAAAAAGATTAGGGTTGAAACTAATGTCCCTCAAGAACTTACATTTCCTGCAGATGTAAATCTTATGCGAGTTGTTTATGAAAATCTATTGGGAAATGCTATAAAATATGGAAAAGATGGGGGAAATATAAAAATTACAGCAAAACGCACCAATGAAGGTAAAATACAATTAACTGTCTGGAATGATGGACCACCTATCGAACCCCAATTAATATCCTCTCTCTTCCATCGTTTCAAAAGATACGATACAAAAAGCAAAGAGGGTAAAAAAGGCGCCGGCTTAGGTCTATTCATCGTGAGACGAATCATCGAACTCCATGGAGGAGAAATCAATATACAACTCAACTCCGAAACAGGTACTTCCTTTATAATCACACTCCCTTCCTAAAATTAATAAAAAAAAGAATTATTTAGCGAATTGTTTCCTTATGATGTTTAAGGCTCCGCCAGCTTTATACCATTCGATTTGGGTGGAGTTATAAGAATGGTTGGCTAATATGATTTCTTGAGTTCCATCCGAATGATGAATAATTATTGTTAAAGGTTGATTAGGTGTGAAATTGTCAATTCCTAAAATGTCAATTTTATCATCTTCGAGTATTTTATCATAGTCTTTGGGGTCAGCAAAGGTGAGTGCAAGTATACCCTGCTTTTTAAGATTTGTCTCATGAATGCGTGCAAAACTACGGACAAGAATGGCTTTGACTCCTAAATATCGAGGTTCCATCGCCGCATGCTCACGGGAAGACCCTTCACCATAGTTCTCATCACCTATGACAATACTCCCTATTCCTTGTTGTTTGTAGTATCTTTGAACGGATGAAACTGTACCATATTCACCTGTTAACAGATTTTTTACCAGGTTTGTTTTATCATTAAAAGCATTGATGGAACCCATAAAACAGTTATTGGAAATATTATCAAGATGTCCTCGAAATTTTAACCAGGGTCCTGCAGGGGATATATGATCGGTAGTGCATTTCCCTTTGATTTTCAATAGAACCAATAGACCTTTAAGGTCTCCATCATTCGGAGGGAATGGGTCTAATAACTGTAATCTTTCAGAATCGGGTTTTACCGCAACCTGTAAGTTGTCGGATCGTTCGACGGGTGGGACATAGCCATTATCAGTACAGATAAATCCTTGTTTCGGGAATTCTTCACCTGTCGGTGGTTCTAACATTACCTCTAAACCATCTTCATTCTTTAACTTATCAGTGAGAGGATTAAATGTAATATCTCCTGCTAAAACCAATGCAGTAACAATTTCCGGTGAGGCAACAAAGGCATGGGTTTTCGGATTACCATCATTCCTCTTAGCGAAATTTCTGTTGAAAGAGGTTACAATCGTATTCGGTTCATCGTTAACACCGTAACGATGTCTTGACCATTGCCCGATACATGGACCACAAGCATTAGCCAAAACAACACCGTTGATATTTTCAAAATCATTTAGTAAACCGTCTCTTTCAATAGTTTCGCGTATTTGTTCTGAACCTGGGGTTATAATGAATTCCGCTTTTGCTTTTAATTTTTTGTTTTTTGCCTGTCGTGCAATGGACGCAGACCTACTTAAATCCTCATAAGAAGAGTTTGTACAAGAACCGATAAGCCCTACCTCCACCTTCATAGGCCAATTATTTGCTTTTGCTTTCTCTTTAATTTCTGAAATAGGTGTAGCTAAATCGGGAGTAAAAGGTCCGTTAAGATAGGGTTCTAACGAAGATAAGTCTATTTCTATGACTTTATCATAAAAGATTTCTGGATTTTCGACTATTTCTAAATCGGGGATTAGGTCATCAGATACCTCATCACATAGTTTTGCAACTTTTTCTCTTTCCGTGTTAATAAGGTAATTTTTCATTCGTTCGTCATATGGGAAAATGGAACAAGTTGCACCCACTTCAGCGCCCATATTACAAATAGTCGCTTTGCCTGTGCAGGAAATGGTTTCTGCTCCAGGACCAAAATATTCAATAATATATCCTGTACCACCTTTTACGGTAAGTATACCCGCTAATTTTAATATAACATCCTTTGGAGATGACCACCCTTTTAATTCTCCGATGAGTTTCACACCCATAATTTTGGGAAATTTTAACTCCCATGGCAACCCTGCCATGACATCTACTGCGTCCGCTCCCCCTACTCCTATAGCAATCATACCTAATCCACCTGCATTCGGCGTATGGGAATCCGTTCCTATCATCATTCCCCCTGGAAATGCATAGTTTTCTAATATCACTTGATGAATAATACCCGCACCGGGTTTCCAAAAACCTATTCCATACTTTTGCGCAACGCTATAAAGAAAATTATAAACTTCTTCATTATCTTTCAGTGCTTTCTGCAAGTCAAGTCCGGCACCTTTTTCTGCAAGAATGAGATGGTCACAATGCACAGTAGTAGGCACTGCCACTTTGGGTCTCCCGGCCTGCATAAATTGAAGAAGAGCCATCTGTGCAGTTGCGTCCTGCATAGCAACTCGGTCAGGGTTAAACTCAATATATTCATCACCCCTTTTAATTTCACGTACATCGGATGAGTTACATAAATGAGCATATAAAATTTTTTCTGTAAGTGTTAAGGGACGATTTAATTGTTCACGAACTTGCTTAACCTTATTCTTATAATTACTCAATATACTGGAAATTAAATCAAAATCAAATAACATAAGGGGCTCTCCAAATATTTTTGGGGAAAGTAAATCGAGATAGATAATAGAATTATAAAGAATAATGTTATGCCTTTTCTAATATATATACAACTTCTTCTGCAAAAAGATTCTTTGTATAACGAACGATTCCTTTGGAGTTTAGTGCAATTTCCTCGATTATTTTGATGTTCATGTCGTTGCAGAAATTACGAAAGTCTTTTAATGTTAGAAAATGTCTATTAGGGCTTTCATACCAAGAGTAAGGTAGATTAGGAGTAACAGGGGAAACTCCATTAAAAAGAATATTATAACGAACTTTCCAATATCCAAAGTTAGGGAAACTAACAATACATTTTTTTCCGATACGAAGCATTTCATTTAATACAAGGTCGGGTCGTTTTATGACTTGTAAAGTCATGCTTAATATTACATAATCGAAACATCTATCAGGCAATTCCGATAATCCCTCATCAATATCTGCTTGAATAACAGGTAGACCACATGATACCGCACTTATAATATTTTGTTGGTTGATTTCAATCCCTAATCCGTTTGTTTTCTTTTCGCGGTCCAGACGACATAGCAATGTTCCTGCTCCACAGCCAAGGTCCAATATCCGAGCGTTATATTCAACCAGTTTAACAATTAAATCTAAATCAATTCGTGAACTTGAGTAGATACTATTGGGAATAGCAATTTTAGGTTCTACTTTTATTTGCCTATCATTGGCTGAACACTTAGGACATGGTCTGTCTGGAAAATAGACATGCTTTAAAAAACCACTCACAAGTTCTGTCATATTTTTATAGTCAATTAAAAAGGAATCATGTCCATATGGAGATTGGATATTACAATAACTTACATTTTTTTTCTGTCGGGCAAGGGCAAATACAATTTCACGCGATTTTTCAGGGGGATATAACCAATCTGAGGTAAAGGAAATAACCAGTGTTTTACCCTGGACTCTACTTAAAGCATCATCTAAACTTTGGTATCCTCGTGAAATATCAAAATAATCAATTGCTTTTGTAATATAAAGATATGAGTTTGCATCAAAACGATTAACAAATTTCTCTCCCTGATAGTCTAAATAACTTTCAATGGAGAATTCTTTATTAACATCATAACGAAATTGGTTTCCATTTTGAAGTTTTCTGCCAAATTTTTCCTTCATCGAATCATCGGATAGATAGGTAATATGAGAAAGCATTCTTGCAACTGCGAGCCCATGGGTGGGACCTGAAGATGGATAGTATTTGCTATCTAAAAATTTAGGGTCTGAAAGTATTGCATGTCTACCCACAGCATGAAACGCAATTTGCTGAGCCTCACTTACAGGAGGAGCAGAAATAATAACAGCAGACTTTGTTTCTTCAGGATAACGGACACTCCATTCTAATGCTTGCATTCCTCCCATAGAACCACCAATGACACAGAGCCATTGAGAAATACCTAAATATTTCATTAACTCATATTGAGCTTTTACCATATCTCCAATAGTTACAAAGGGGAAATCTGTACCATAGGGTTGTCCAGTTTGAGGGTTAATAGACATAGGACCTGTAGAACCGGCACACCCACCCAGTGTATTAGAACACACTACAAAATATTGGTTGGTATCCAGAGCCTTTCCGGGACCTATCATAGGGTCCCACCAACCTGGTTTTTTATCATCAGGATTATGATAACCCGCTGCATGAGCATCTCCCGACAAAGCATGGCAAACAAGGATTGCATTATCCTTGTTTGCTGATAATGTCCCATAAGTCTCATACGCTATTGTAATCGGACCTAACTTGGCTCCACTCTCCAGAGTAAGATACTCTGGAGAGTGAGCAAATGTATAGTATTTTGTCTCAACAATTCCTACACTTCCTGTTTCCATAGATTTATTATAACCGAATTTATTCTTGTGATTTGTTCAGTGCTTGCTCCAAATCTTCAAGTATATCATCAATATCTTCAATACCCACAGATATGCGGATAAAATCAGGAGTTACTCCTGCGGCGCGTTGTTCTTCGGGTGATAATTGTTGATGAGTTGTCGAAGCAGGGTGAATAACTAATGTCTTAGCGTCTAATACATTGGCAAGATGAGATACAAGTTTAAGATTATCAATAAATTTCTTTGCTGAGGGGATATCACCCTTTATCCCAAACCCGACAATTGCCCCCTGTCCCTTGGGCAAATATTTCTGTGCACGTGCATAGTCAGGATGAGAAGGAAGCCCTGGGTAATTGACCCATTTTACCGCTTTGTGCTTTTCTAAAAATTGAGCTACTTTCAAAGCATTTTCACAATGGCGTGGAACTCTCAAATGTATCGTTTCCAACCCTTGTAGTAAAAGAAATGCATTAAACGGGGATAAACAAGGACCCATATCTCTCAAAAGAGTTACCCTCGCTTTGATGATATAACTAATATTGCCCAGAGGCTTGAATATGTCATTAAATACCATACCATGATAATTAGGATTAGGGGATGTAAACTCTGGAAACTTTCCATTATCCCAGTCAAATTTACCACTGTCTACAATGACACCACCTAAAGAAGTTCCATGTCCCCCTATTACTTTTGTTGCGCTATGGACCACAATATCCGCACCGAATTCAATAGGTTTAAATAGAATAGGTGAGGTTACGGTATTATCCACTATAAAAGGAATTCCATGTTCGTGGGCAATTTTAGCTATGGCTTCAAAGTCCACAATGTCATTTGCTGGATTTCCTATAGATTCTACATAGAGAAAACGAGTTTTATCATCTATTTTTTTCTTAAAATTTTCAGGATCACTGGCATCAACAAACCGAGCCTCAATTCCCAACTCCGCAAAAGTATGCGCAAATAAATTATATGTTCCTCCGTATAGAGTACTGGATGAAACAAAATTTTGCCCAGCATGTGTTATATTGAGTACAGCTAATGTTATAGCTGAAGACCCTGAAGCCAATGCCAATGCGCCTACACCGCCTTCTAATTCGGCTACTCTTTTTTCAAAAACATCTACGGTAGGATTCATTATTCGACTGTAAATATTTCCAAACTCCTGAAGAGCAAATAAACGAGCCGCATGCTCACTATCTTTGAATACATAGGAAGTAGTTTGATAAATAGGTACAGCCCGTGCCCCTGTGGCTGGGTCTGTTACCTGTCCTGCGTGCAACGCTAAAGTTCCCGGACGATATTGATGTTTTGTCATAGTTATTTCCTTTCTTTATTAATTATTATTTATTTTTTGTTTTGTTTTATTGTCCATTAAATAAGGAAGTAGATAAATATCTTTCGCCCGAATCGGGGAGAATAACCACAAAAGTTTTATTCTCAAATTCCTCTAACTTAGCTAATCTTATTGTCACAGCCATTGCTGCTCCTGAACTTATCCCTACAATAATTCCTTCTTCTTTAGCCAATCGGCGGGCTGTTTCAAAGGCTTCTTCATCAGTAACTTTTTCTATACGATCAACTAAATTTAAATCTAAAATATCAGGTTTAAATCCAGCACCGATTCCTTGAATTTTATGAGGCCCCGGAGAACCTCCCGATAGAACGGGTGAACCTGCTGGTTCAACTCCTACACTTATAATTTTTTTACCGCACACCTCTTTAATATATCTACTTACACCTGTTATCGTACCTCCTGTACCAATACCTGCTACAAATACATCTACATTACCATCCGTATCATTCCAAATTTCAGGACCGGTTGTTCTGAAATGTATAGCAGGATTTGCCGGATTCTTAAATTGCTGTGGCATAAAATAATGGGGATTTTCGTTTGCTATTCGCTCTGCTTCTGCGATAGCACCTCGCATGCCCTTGTCGCCAGGGGTAAGAATGATCTCGGCACCAAATGCTTTTAGCATGGCCCTTCGTTCTAAACTCATAGTTTCGGGCATGGTCAGAATAAGATGATAACCTCGTGCTGCAGAAACAAAAGCAAGTGCAATCCCTGTATTACCCGATGTAGGTTCGATAATAGTTCCTCCGGGTTTTAGTAATCCTTTATTTTCTGCATCCCATATCATTGCAGAACCAATACGACATTTTACAGAGTAAGCCGGATTACGGCCCTCAATTTTTGCAAAAATTTTGTCTGTTTTTGCACCTTGACTAAGTTTGTTTATTTTTATCAGAGGCGTATTTCCAATAGATTGGCTGTTGTCAGTAAATACTTTCATCTTAAAGTCCTCCTAAATCTATAGTTTTAGATATCTTTATCAAATTAATAAAAGAAAAGAAAAAGAGAGGGAAACTAACACATGAAGGGGGTACATCGGCAGGAGAAAAAAGAAACTTCGATACTTTTGAACGATATAGATTCCATTATTTTATTTTTTGTACCTATGTTAGTCATGGAATGAAATATATTTCAGTTGATTTTAACATATTTATAAATAAAAAACAAATCAATAATAAAATATATTTCCAAAAAATAAAAATTTGCAATTTAGGCTTCATTGTGTTATAGTATGCATTGTCAATTGAATATGTCAAGGGGGTTTATTAGTTTGGGATGTACTAAGACCTTTCTAAAACACATTTCTCTGTTTCGTAAAGGTGTTTTGGGATTGGAGAGTACAGGCTGGTAAACTTCTATGACAGAATGTGTATGTTTTAGGAGATGCACAAGTGAATATTTTTGTCGGAAATCTGCCGTATTCATCTACCGAACAACAATTAGAAGAAATGTTCGGAAGATACGGCAAAGTAGACTCTGCGCGAATCATTTCAGATCGTAATACGCGTAGGTCTCGTGGCTTTGCGTTCGTGGAAATGCCTGATGACAACGAGGCAAAATCAGCAATCGAAGCACTCAACGGTACGAGTATTGGTGGACGAGAAATCAAAGTTAACGAAGCCAGACCTAAGGAGGAATTTGCACCGCGCAGAAATCGTAATCGCTATAGACAATAACTCATAAAGAGTTTATATAGGCCGATTATAAGTATGCTCACTTCCAACTGGAAGTGAGCATATCATTTTTATGAATGGATCAATTATTTTCTTATTGTCCCGGTTTATATTCTTTAGTGATATGTTCTTTTAATTCTTCAAACTCCCAGTGAACAGATCGCATTTTGCGTTCGACAAAAAGATATGCCTGGTCTGCATAGTGAGGAGAATTTTCATCTTGGGTAGCACTCCCAAATTGATGTAAAGCCTGAGAGTGGACCTTACCATTTTTATCCCATGTTACTAACAAGATATAGGAGTCACCAGCCCTTCCTTCTAAATATTTACCCGTCCATTCCCCATAAACACAATAAAGAAGGTCAGGTCCTCCACCTAAGCCAAGATTTGTTTTGCCACGAACAAGACGGTTAAGTTCCTTCCAGGGGATATCAACTTTGCCATGTATAGAGTGAAGTAAACTAACTTTTTCTTTAAATGTTTTGAATAAATCAGGGACAGGACGATTAAACATTTCAGCACGGACAACAGGTTCTAATGTAAGTATGGCTATCCCTGCGGACAGATTATCAGGATCTGCTTTCAAGTCCCAACTTTTCAAAAGTTCTAATGCTTGATTTTCAATATCATTTTCAGGCCGAAATTCAGTAATTAATTTTTGTATATATTTTTTGGCTATTGAATTTGTTGAATATGTCCAGTCAAACTTGTATTCGTAGAATTCTTCTGACGTTATGGATTCATCATTTCCTAAGAGTTCTAACAAGCGTAAAGCACGGTTCGTCATATGTTCCGGAGGTTCAATCCCAAATGTTGAAGAATAGTCATTGGGGTTGGGGTTATCATCACCAATGGTCGTTTGAAATGGAGAGGAATTACAATTTTGTATAAATCCCGATTTCGGATTCTTTACCTGCGGTAATTTTTCGAAAGGCAAATATTCAGTCCATAAAGTTTCGGAAGTATCTCCAGGCAAATAACCTTTCCAATCATATTTTTCAGACCGAATAGGTAAAAGGGCATTATAGATATACCATATATTACCTTGATAATCTGCATAGCCGATATTAAAAGAAGGAATGGCTCTTATTCTCAAAGCTTCTTCAAATTCCTGAATATTTTTTGCTTTGTTCATTCGGTACCATTGTTCAACTTGTTTAATATTCTTATAGCCAGCATAGCGAAGTGCATAAACTCCATGAGGGCGACGGATAGCTGGGCCATAATCACAGAAAAGTATTTCTCTCGGAATTTGGATAGTATATTTATTAAAAACTTTTACGGGGATATAAACCACTTTTCTCTCAAAGTTTTTCCACTGCCCATCCATGCGGTATTGCGCTGGATTATCAGGATTGATTGTTAATTCATAAACATCTACAAGGTCAGGCATGTTAACAGTATGTGCCCAACCTAAATACGGATTATGTCCATGCAATACAATGGGTGCCCCGGGAAATACTCCTCCCGTAATATTCCAGCCCTCTTCACTTTTAAGTCGTACTTCATACCATGCAACGGGACCTGTCCATGGTTGGTGCGAGTTTACATCTAAGAAAGTAGAACCATCTGCAGTTCGTTTTGGACTTACAGCGAATGTATTAGAACCTAATGGAAGATTTTCAAAGATTTGCCTGATAATCATTGTTTCATCATTTTTCCCTAACATTTTGGGGCGTTGAATTTGTGGCTTGGTCCGAGATTTAAAAAGAGGTTCAATATATCGATTTAACCCAAAAAAAAGAGGTGCTTTAAGTACAAAACCAGCAACAAGGTCTTTTCCATTAGCAGGGAAAACATCCCAACGTATGACCTCTTCAGGATGGAGACCTGCATAATGATTTACTCCTTCCGCGTATGCTTCACAGATGGCTCTTACATCTTCCGACAAATCCGTTTCATATTGTTTATTTACAATATCCCATACATTCAAGAATTCCAACATGTAATCGAAAACAAATCCATTAAATCCATTTACTATGCTATTTTTTCCGCGAATTAAAATTTGCCCCTCCTGAACTGTTTTAAAATCATCTTCACATTGTGCATACGCTAATCCATATGCGACATCAACATCTCTTTTCCCATAAATATGGGGAACTCCCCATTCGTCCCGATATATAGTTACATCATATTTACCTTCCGGAGGTATAAGTTGCTCAAGAGGTGGGGGAGAGGTATTTTCAATTTTTTCACAACCTATCAATAGAGTAAGTATAAAAATGATGGTTAAGATTGTTAATTGGAAAAATAGTTTATTCATAATCGCCCCTTTTTAAAAAATTTGAGAATAAATAAAACTTCCAAAAACTCTGGCTATTATGACATGAATAAGGGATGATTTGTTTCAAAAGATAATTAGAAAAAATTATCTAATAGGAATAAAAGGAAACCAGAGAGAAAGTTTTTGACGAGGAGATAAGAAAGCCCCATCAAAATTTGCGTTTGTTATTATCGCTCCTTCAAGTAAAGCATCTTTTAGGAATGCAGTAGATAAATTTGCACCACTGAGATTAGCACCTCTCAAATCTGCCTGTGAGAGATTTGCCATAAAAAAATCGGCTTCACCTAAATAAGCCTGTCTGAAAACACTTTTTGTTAAATCACAATTTCTGAAATTTGCTTTGTATAGATTAGCTTTAGAAAAATCGAATTGTTTTAATATACGATTAGAAAAATCAACCTCATTGAGAACAGCATTTGTGAATACACAACCCTCTAATATAGTATCTACAAACTTGACCATAGTTAAATCTGCTTGTGAAAAATTCGTGTCTCGTATATCCGATTTTATAAAAGATGCAGAATGGAGATATGCTTTTTGGAAATTAGCTTGTCTTAAGTCCGTTTTATTAAAAACACATTGCCTCAAATCACACATTCTAAAATTTATCCCTGAAAGATTTCTCTTAGTAAAATTTAAACCACTTAAATCGGGAGATATGGCGGGATCGGATGCTCTCCATTGATTCCAAATCTGGACACCTGCTTCTAATATTTTTACATGTTCTTTGTATGCCATTTTTTTATCCTAAAAGTAATATACTCTATTATTATAATTTGTAAAATAATTGATTTAGCAAACATTTTAAAGTGATTTTAAATAAAAAGACCTTAATGTTTAAAATAAGGTTTTAAATAATTACAGCGTTATTTATGATGGGTCATAAAAATTAAATGTGAGGAAGTTAACAAGTCGGGCAGAGGACAGGATGATTTTAAAGTAATTATTTCTTGATTTTCTATAGATTTATGAATGCATTCCATAATTTCTACAACATGTTTTGCCAATTCGCCATTTGCTCGGAAGGAAGTATCTTTTTGTATTGCGTGAGCCATATCACTAATACCCAATCCTCTCATATTTGTAAAGTAGTCAAAACAAGTCGGAAAGGGTACCCATTCTTTTCTAAATTGATTATAAAAGAATATATCTCCTCCAAATTGATTTGGGTCGGGTAGAGATAAAGAACCTGTTTCTCCATGTATTTCTATATGTGGCAAGTGATGAGACCAAGTATCAAAACTCATGATAAGTGTACATATCACACCCATTTCAAAATGAAGTATCGCATGAATATCTGTGGGAACCTCAACATCAATTTCTTGACCATACTTAGGTTGACTTGTAATTACTCTTTTGGGGAAGTTTATTTTTCCTTTTGCAAAAACTGATTTTACAGGTCCTAATAAAAAGATTAAAGAAGTCAGGTAATAAGGACCCATGTCAAATAGGGGACCCCCACCTTTTTGGTAATAAAATTCAGGAGATGGATGCCAGGATTCATGTCCCCTGCATAGCATGAATGCAGTGGCAGAAATAGGTTTACCAATCCAACCATCATCAATAATTTTTCTTGCTGTTTGCCAGCTTCCTCCTAAAAAAGTATCTGGAGCACACCCCACTAATAATGAATTATTTTTTGCAGTTTCAAGTAGTTTACAGGCTTGGTCAAATGTTAATGCGAGGGGTTTCTCGCTATATACATGTTTCCCATATTCCAAACATTTCAAAGAGACATTAAAATGTGAAGACGGATTAGTTAGGTTTACAACTAATTGAATATCTTCAGAATTAAGGATGGCTCCAACATCACATACAGGAATATTGTATTTTGTCCCTTTTTCTTCTGCTTTCTCCCTTGATATATCTGAGCATGCAGTCAATTTCAGATTCTTAATCCGAAAAATATTTTCAATGTATATTTCTGATATATTACCACAACCGATGATAGCGCAATTTACAGGTTTTAATAACTGTCCCATGTTTTTTAATTTACCTACTTCTACTTTTCACATATATATACATGACATGGAGGGAAGTTTTTAAAGATGATAGGGGAACGAGAGCATTTGTTATTAAATTTTTGGGGTAGTTTATTCTTGAAGAATTTTTTTCCCGAGGGGACCCATGGACTAAAGAAATAGGCAAAGGTCAAAAATTTCCCCTTATCACGCAGACACTCATAGGTAGCATTAAGTAATTTGTCCTGTAATTCGTCTTCGAACCTTGTCCATGGTAAACCCGAGATAATTACATCACAAGAATCAAACCCCGCCTCTTTTAAATACTTTAAAGTATTCTCAGCAGAGTCTTGAATTACATTGACATTGGGACATTTTTCCTTAGTAGCTTTAGCAAAAACAGGATTTATTTCCATTGCAATAAAATAAGCATCCGATTGTTTTTTCTTTTGAATATATTCGGTAAAAATCCCTGTCCCCGGGCCAAACTCTACTATGACTTTTGCCTCTTTTAAGGGAGCTAAATCTGTTATACAATCTGCTAATGCCGGGCTACTCGGTGCTAATGCACCGGTTGTTTTATTGGCTCTAAAGATCTCTCCTACAAAAGTCCAGAATGACATAGTCCACCTTTCACTTGAGTTTTTTTTATATGATTATGATAATGAATTAATCATTCAATTGTAAATTATAAATATTCTCAAACCTATTTTCATAATTTTTAATTTTATTTTATAAAATTTGACTTTTTTTATTCTATGTGGTAATATTATAAAAAGGAAAATTATGAGTAAATATATATTAAAAAAATTGTTGATTTTATTTTTAATTTGCGGGGTAAGTCTGGGTGGTTTTTATCCTTTGTATCAGAGAAATGTAGATATAAATGAGGATGGTATCGTCGATGTGTGTGACATTCAACAGTTAGTATCAGCAATTATCTCAAACAATATTTCTAACCTACCTGACATTAATAATGATAGAAAAATTGATATAAAAGATTTACAAATACTTATGAAAAATATGGGGACAAAACAAAAAACGGTTAAAATACAGATTGAAGCATTTAACGGCATTATAAGAGCAAATTACGATAGACAGAAAATAGCAAAAATAAAAACTCATGATGGTATTAAAAAGTATAGTCTAATAAGTGAAAATTGCAAATTTCCGACCTATTTAAAAAAATATTTACAAGGAAAAGCGGGCAGGGAAAATAACAGTTTCACTAAACTTTACGGGGAAAAATATCTTGCATATCATATAAGTGCCAAATCACCTCCACGAACATAGTCTTTTGCTGTTTGTTTTATTTTAGAATCTAGTTATAAATTAAAAAACTATAAATCATAAGGAGAATAAAATATGAGTAAAATAACTCGTAAAAATATGTATGGGGTGATTATGTTAAGTATTACAATAATATTAGCCCCATTGGTAGTAAAAGCTGTAGAGCCTTGTCCATTACCATCCGACAATAACGCTCTATTGGATTTGCTCTGGCCTATGTTTGATACGAACAAGGACGGAGGCTTGTCCCTGGCAGAATTGTCGTTGCTTTATGCAATTCCTGAGCAATATTTCAACATGCTCGATACGAACCGAGATGGAAAGATAGATCGAAACGAATTTCAGACTATTCTTACATTAATTCAACTATATGTACCGGGTGGATTACTTTCACTTGTAGATGCCAATGGCAATCAATTAATTGAATATCAGGAAGTGTCAGGCTATGTTAGTCAAGAACAGTTCCAGTTACTGGATAGGAATAGGAACGGCGTTATTGATTGTGGAGATATTGGAGAATTACCTCCAATAGAAGGTGAGCCAGAAGAAGGAGAGATTATCATTGAAGGCGAACCTGAAGAGGGAGAAATTATTGTTGAAGGTGAAATAACACCTCCCGAAACGGACCCATGCGATTGGGTAGAAATGGCTATTAACGAATTTGCTAATCTCGATCAGAATAATGATGGAGTAATTACCCGTGATGAGTTAAACTTCCCCATCATTATGATTTATCCACCTATTGTTGATTTTGATGTGTTATTCGAACTATTTGATCTAGATAGTAATGATGCTATTACAAAAGCAGAATTAGAAGCGTGGGCAGATATGTGTGGTATTGATATTGGGAATAATGGAGAATGTCCACTACCCACTACTACACTAAGTTCAGTTTTAGAATTAGTCTTCCCATTTATAGATTCAAATAAAGATGGTAAACTAAGCCCAGATGAGGTTAGAAATTTATATCCCGATATAGATAATCTTCTCGGTCAATATAATCTCAATTTAAATCTTGTGTATCTAATAATAGATACGAATAGAGATGGAGGGGCTTCTCCTGATGAATTGATGATTATATTAAACATTTTGGCGCCTCAATTAGGAATTGATCCCAATAATGTTCTTTCTATTATTGATAAAAATGGAGATATGATGATTAGTTACGAAGAAGTTTCCGAATATGTTACTTCGGAACAATTTGCTTATGCAGATTTAAATGGAAACGGATTAATTGATTGTAATGATTTAAACTCAATTCTACCGCCTATATGGGAGGGTGAACTTCCCCCATGGGAAGGCGAAATCCCCATACCCGATATAGACCCCTGCCAGATTGCTCCTCTCGCATTAGAGTATTTCGATTTCTTAGACCAAAATAAGGATGGAAAAATTACGAAGGATGAACTAATTACACCTCTTACAGTGATATATCCTATTCCGGTCGACCCTGCTTCTCTTGATGCCATATTTGAACTTTTTGATTTAGACTCAGATGGTGCAATTACAAGAGAAGAAATAGCAACTGTTATAGCTGATTGTCCCGAAATTCCTCCTATTGAAGGCGAACCCTTACCTATTGAAGGGGAATTTGAAATCCCGACAGACCCGTGCGTTATAGCCCCACTTGCTCTTGAATATTTTGACATTATAGACAAGAATAAAGATGGGCAAATCACGATGGATGAACTCACAGGTCCTGTGATTATGTCTTTACTCCCACTTCCTATAGATATATCAATTATTTCTGAAGTGTTTAAGAAGTTCGATTTGAATGGAGATGAGACAATTACAAAAGAAGAAATCCAGACAATCATAGATAATTGCTCCATCGAGCCAGAAGAAGGCGAACCTTCAGAAGAAGGAGAAATCATAATTCTTCCTGACTTATGGAATCCATGCTCACTTGTTCCTTATGCAATTGAGATGTTCAATACTATAGACCAAAACAAAGATGGAGTAATAGATATAAATGAGATAATTATGTCTATTGCATCCCTTTATATGATGCCGATAGATCAAACATGGATTATTCGCATTGTGAGTATGCTTGACCTTAACAATGATGGTCTAATCACAATTGAAGAATTGCAGACGATTAGTGAAAAATGTCAAGCCCAATCCAGTGAAACGAGTGGGCAAGGACCTGGTCCAGGTGGAAATGAACCTCCATCGACCCTGGTTTTAGAAAGGGCTGTTTCAAGCAATCGCAGGTATTGGCCGGGTCAAACATTAACAGTAATTTTAACAATTAGAAAACCCATACGGTTAAATATTTCTGCATTAGGTCTTAAAGAAACACTCCCGACAGGGTGGGAATTACAATCTGTCGTGGAAACCAGTAATGCAGTAGTTGCTCCGGAAAATGGTTCTACAGGAACATTAGAATTTGCATGGATGAATGTCCCTGGATTCCCTGTGAAAGTGGTATATACAGTATCGGTTCCAAACGATGCAGAAGGGCAGGCTGTCTTCAGTGGATACGTTCTATATAGAACTGTAGAAAGTGAAGAATTAACATCTCCTGTCGTTGAAACAGTACTCTTAAAAGGCTGGGCACCAGAGAGTGCACATTCTGCCGATTCCAATCGAGATTGGTCAATATCTCTTACGGAGATGTTAAGAGTAATTCAAATGTTCAATTTCGGTAGTTATGGTTGTAATGAGAATTCTGAAGATGGATATGAACCTGGAGAAGGTAGACATAGGAATTGTGCTCCTCATGCTGGAGATTACCGCATCCAGGATTGGAAGTTCGACCTGTCAGAACTCTTACGGCAGATACAGTTATACAATGCTCCCGGTAGGGGATATGTCCTTCAAGAAGGCACAGAAGATGGTTTTGCTCCTCTGTTGAATTAAAAACAGATTAAAATCCAATTCGGGAGATAAGGTTCCTCCTTATCTCCCTCTTTTTTTAATACCTTGGAAAAAGAGAAAAATTGCTCGGGCAAAGCTCTTTTTGTAGATAAATACTACAAGAACCCCCAGAGGCGAAAAGATGCCCAGACGCTTCTTTTATAGCCAACTCACCAGACAAAAAAATACCTCCCGTCTTTATATGAGTTCGTAATATTCTTTCCAAAATAAGCGAGGTAAAATCAGAAGAATAACATGTCAAAAAAACAAACGAGGGTGCCCCCCCGCACAATTCCATAATATCCTCCAATAGATTAGAAATATGTTGCTCTAATTTCCAAACCTCATTCTTAGGTCCTCTCCCAAAAGCAGGTGGGTCTAATATAAAACCATTATAAACTTTACCCCGCTTTATTTCTCTTCCAACAAATTTTCGCACATCTTCTACCATCCAGCGAACTGAATTTTCACTTAAATTATTCAAAGATAAATTCCTCTTTGCTAATTCAATCATTCCTTTTGAAGAATCTACATGGCATACCGAAAACCCCTTTTTAACACATGCAACTGTGGATAGCCCTGTATATGCAAAAAGATTTAATACATTAATATTGCCCGGTTCTTCTACTTTTAAGTTTAACAAAAGATTCCATAAAGGGTAGTGTTCCGGAAAAAAACCAATATGCCCGAAACCTGTTAATTTTGCATACATCTTAAAGTTCCCCATTGAAACAGAAAACTGTTGAGGAACAAGATTATTATATTCCCAGTGTCCACCTCCCTCATCAGAACGAACATAAGTAGCATCAATACCTTTTTCCCATAGATTGGGTAGACTCTTTGGATAACATGCCTCCGAAGCAGGACGGATAATTTTATAAGGTCCAATTTGCTCTAATTTAAGTCTGTCTCCTGAGTCTATGAGTTGATAGAAACTATTATTTTTAGATAAATTTTTATGGTTATCATTTTGCATGGTTTTATAATATAAATTTATATTTTATGAATTACTTGAAACTAAGTATGGAATATATTATACTAATTTCAGGGATTAGGGTTGGGAATAAATAAAGTTAAATAAGGAGTAGGTACATGAAGAAGTACATTGTCATTGTAATTGTTATTGCTATTATTTGTGCGTTGGCTTTTCCAATTGTAAATTTAATCGTTGGTCCTCCTGTTGGGACAACCATTACAAATCAAAAAGTAGAAGACCCCGCGTTTGCTAAAGTATTGCCTATTTTAGAGAAAAAATGTGTGAATTGTCATACCACAGAATATAAACTTCCTTTCTATGCAAACTTTCCCGTAGCCAAAGGAATTATAGAAGCAGATATTAAATTAGGCTTGTTTTATATGAACATGGTCAAAGAACTTTTCCCAGGTGAAGGTAAACCTCCAACAGAAGTGGCATTAGCAAAAATTGAACATACAACATTAATGAACGAAATGCCTCCTTTACGCTATATTGCACTGCACTGGGATAGCATGCTATCCAAAGAAGAACAAAACTTAATTTTATCCTGGGTGAAGTCTACCCGTGCTAAACATTATGCCACCGAAGGCATTCCTGAAAGTCTAAAAACTGAAGTTATTCAGCCCTTGCCCCAAAAAGTAAAAGTCGATGAGAAGAAAGTAGCACTTGGAGATAAACTGTATCATGATAAAAGATTATCCAAAGACAATACCCTTGCCTGTGCAGGATGTCATGATTTAGCGACAGGAGGGGTGGACCGTAAAAAATTCTCCGAGGGTGTAGGTGGTGCCGTCGGTCCTATAAACGCCCCCACCGTTTACAATGCAGTATTTAATTTTGTTCAATTCTGGGATGGCCGTGCTAAAGATTTGCAAGAGCAAGCGGATGGACCTGTTAACAATCCCATCGAAATGGCTTCTAACTGGGAAGAAGTAACATCAAAATTAAATCAGGATGCAGAATTTACTCAGGCATTCCTTGAAGTATACCCATCGGGGTATAACAAAGATAACTTCACTGAAGCGATTGCAGAATTTGAAAAAACGCTTGTAACCCCCAATTCGCGTTTTGACCAGTTCCTGTTAGGAAAGGCAGATGCATTAACTCCCGAAGAAAAAGAAGGATATGCCTTATTTAAAAAATACAGATGTGCTACCTGCCATGTAGGTAAAGCAATGGGCGGACAATCTTATGAAAAAATGGGGTTAAAAGCAGATTACTTCAAAGACCGGGGTGGAACCATTACAGAAGCTGATTTAGGAAGATATAATGTGACTAAAAATGAAGAAGACAAACACAAATTCAAAGTTCCATTACTACGAAATATCGCAGTGACCCAGCCTTATCTTCACGATGGCTCTACGGACGACTTACAGAAGGTCGTCAATATCATGCTGAAATATCAAGTAGGCAAACAAATACCGAAAATTGAAGAAGAAAAAATCACAAAATTCTTGAAAACTTTAACAGGCGAATATCAAGGGAAAATACTTCAATAAAATAACAAATAAAAAGTAAGCACTCTCTTGCTTGCCGGCAGATGTCATTAAAATATAAGTCTCTCATTATGATTTTATTTTGAGCCACGAATGTCAGATAAAAATTCATCAATTTGTCAATCATGCTTTTATCTATACATTCGTGGCTCTCTTATCCTAAAACTAAAATAGGTATTCAAATATTTAATGAATTTTAGATTTAGACGCTAAATAAAATTGCTAACCACACTCGCCATACCCGCATTTATAGGAGGCACTCCTGCACCGGTAGGATTTGCTGGGTCTTCAGCTATGTAACGGATAAATTCCACATGCCCATCCATGTATAACACATTTGACCCGCCCGGAATATGATTAAAGCCTTCAGGTTTTGTTGAAACATGGTCAAACATAATCCATACAGTACTTTGAGCCATTGCGGAAGCGGCGGGGTTATTAATATCAGTGATAAGGAATCTTTCAATACCTTCTCTTAACCTATACACGACAGTGCCACCGCCATTACCGTTACCTGCACTTACAGTTACATCTTTATCCACAAGATTAGGCCATTGAGAAGGGTTAGCAAATACGGGGACAAGCGTGTTCAGTGCAACTTCTACAAGTTGGGCAGGTCCAGTTAAAGGCTCATTTATAAGGGGTGGTATAGCAGGTAATGTCATCGGATTATCTGTCGTTTTCCCTCTATCTATTACCCATCCGATGTAGATATAACTTTCATCAATTGCAGCGGCACCATAATGTTCATTGGTACACAACCATCCTGCTGTGTTCTCTCCAGTGGCATCATTAGTCACATCTTTTATCGTGCTTTCTGCATCCGATGGGCAAAAGATTATTGCTGGGTCGGTCAAATATTCAGGATACAAAGTGGTTAAATCAGGACCCATAGCAAGGAATACAGACCTCTGAAAGGTAGTATAGGGTGGATTGGCAACATCACAATCTCTGTAGATAGGTTGGGAACCTTCTCTTACAAGGATTCTTGGAAACCTTTCTCCTTTGGCTTCACCACAATACATTTTAAATACCAAGCCCCATTGTTTCAAGTTGTTCTGGCAACTGGACCGCCTCGCCGCTTCACGTGCCCTTGCTAAAGCAGGCAATAAAATAGCAGCGAGAATACCGATAATAGCAATGACTACCAACAGTTCAATTAGAGTAAAACCTTTATTACTTTTAATCATATTAACAACTCCTTCTATTAAATTGTTAAAATTATTGTTATACAATTAAGCAAATTTATTATAAATTATTTTTTTAATAATGTAAACTGTTAACAGGTAAATTTGTATAAAGGAAAAGTTTATTACTAAAAAAAGTTTGTTTTCATTTAAAATTAATTATATTCATTTTTTAACTACCATTAATTTCCCTGAGATTTTTATGAGCTATAAAGAACCTATATATTTGGATATTAATAAAGAAATAGAAGATATATGTCTTAACTGGGCAAAGGAAGAATTGAAAAATTGTTCAGCATGTCCTCGACGATGTAATGTGAATAGATTTAGCAATGAATTGGGACATTGCAAAATAGGTCGTTATGCAAGAGTTTCAAGTGCTTTTCCTCATTTTGGAGAAGAAGCATGTTTAGTAGGATGGCATGGTTCAGGAACCATTTTCTTTAGTGGATGTAATCTTAATTGCGTTTTTTGCCAGAATTATGAAATTAGCCAGTATCCATCCGGTCCGGAGTGTTCCCCAGAAGTCATAGCAGAAATGATGTTACACCTGCAATCATTGGGTTGTCATAATATAAATCTTGTTTCACCATCCCATGTAATTCCACAAATCATAGAGGCACTGATTATTGCAAAGAAGAATGACTTACGCATGCCCATTGTTTATAATTCGAATGCTTATGATAGCGTCGAATCATTAAAAATACTTGAAAACTGGATTGATATTTACATGCCCGATATAAAATATTGGGAGACTAATACTGCAAAGATGTATTCGTATGCAGAAAATTATCCCGATATTGCGAAAACGGCGATAAAAGAAATGCATCGTCAGGTGGGCGATTTAATATTAACCTCCGATGGAATCGCTCAGCGAGGCCTACTTATAAGACACCTTGTGATGCCTACCTTAGTTAATGAAGCAAAAGAAATCCTGCAATGGTTAGCGACCAATATTTCCAAAAATACTTATATAAACATCATGGAGCAATATCGTCCTGCATATAAAATTCCAACTCATCCAGAATACTCCAATATCTCCCGGCGACCCACAAGAGAAGAAATAGAAGATGTCCGCTCATTTGCTGTTTCCGTAGGATTATGGCGATTTGCAGACTAAAATCTCATACAATTTATTATTTCCTCACCTTAACCTTCGACATTATGTCACGCATTAACTCTAAATAATGAGGCAATGTGCTATATATTCTCTCTGTATTTTATCTTTTCATCTAATTTCCCCAAATTTTGATACCCTCACTTAATATCACTTCTTTAATTTTTAAGGAAGCCTCATTTAAATCTATTATTTTTACTTTGTACGGTATATTTAAATTTTCTACTTCATGTCTCAGCAAAATTATCGTTTTTGAATTTGCATTTTCCACAGCAATATCAATATCTGAATATTCATTATAATCATTCCTGACACGAGAACCGAAAAGATATACACATTCCTTGTTTATGAACAATCGTTTGAAAACATCTTTTAATAAGTTAAGAGAAGCAAGGAAATATGTTTCATCTCTCATAATTATACCTGTTCATATGATTATTTGAAATATAACATTAAAATAAATTTATTTAATCAGACTTAATATTTATAAAAATGATACTCTCATGGAAACACGATAAAGATAATATAGCAGAGTGTTCCGAAAAGGTAAAGTAAAACTTGTCTGCGAAGAACGAACTATCAAATTTATCATTCATTTATTAAATTTAAAAAAATTCCTTCCCTCACACTTAATTTTTTATAGTTAGTATTTTAATGAAAAGAGTTTTATATTTTAACCCGGGACTGTTTTTTTAGGTAGAAGGAAGTAACGATAATAATAAAACTTATGAGTATTATATAAGTACCAAATGTGCTTACAGGGAGTTCTTCGGTAACCATCACATGGAAAGTATATGTTGTAGTGGCTTTTTGCCCATCATTATATTCACATATGTAAATCCCAGAATCCTCCACTTGTGCGTTAGGAATCCAGAGAGACCGACAACGAGTAATTAATCCTCTTTCTTCTAAATTACCATTTTGTTTTGTCCATCTGTATGTTGAATTGGTAGCCACAGGGTCGGGTACTCTCAAACAAATATTACTCCCCACCTCAAATATTCCTCCGAATGTAGAAGATGTTTGACAATCTTCACAATCTGAGCCAGGATACACATCTGGATTTAATGCAGAATTAATATATGTTTGTTTCTTCTCTTCGTAACTCATATTAGAACGAACAAAATATTCATATTCTTGTTTGTTTGTCCAGCCATCGCCATCTGCATCTCCATCGGGACTAAAGTATTGAGGAAGTAATTGGTAATTCAACGGAATAATAATGTTTACATGGATATTAAAGCTGGGGTCGATGGCTTGAGCAGCTATTGAAATTACCGTAGGTATCATCGTAGATTCGGGATTTCCTAAAGTCATATATCCAGCTAACATTTGAGGTAAGCCATAGAAAATAGTATTTACAATACTCCCTTCGCCCCCACAGTCGTATATCATCCGTTGCATATTGTGATTAAAAGCATCAACTGCAATTTGATGGCTTACTCCACCGTTTGCGGTAAAATCAATGGCTATATTGTTATAGCATTCTGTAATTAAAGCAAATTCCAATGAATCTAACATTCCATTGCCTGAAATTACAATGGGTTCTATGGAAATTTGTCCACCATTAATATCGCATTCTGCAGGACTGAAAGAAAGTCCTTCTGCTCCTTGGTCACCTAATAAAACATAGTATGCACTTAAATTTTCATGCAAATACTGCATACCTGCTACAATTTCATGGTTAGGCTGTCTTACAAAATCATGGTATTCCCAACTCCCGTTATACCAAAAATCACCATTACCTTCATTATTACCCGTTCCAGGACCGCCTAAAGGTTTACTTGTACTATCCGTTATAGAATCATCATCTACAACGCCCAATACTATATCCCCAACCGCACTCTGTATGTTAACAGTTACATTATAAATTTGTCCATTAATGGAGCTCACCGAGGTGATGGGTAGAGGTGTATGTTGACTATCTTTTGCAGAAAAATCCGTAACATCAACATTTGATACACTCTCACTAAATACAACTTCAAATATTGCACTATTCCCGTTAATAGAAATAAGATTAATTTTATAAACCTTGGGGTAGTCTAACCACTGACTTATAAATTCAGACATACATCTTTGTGCTAAAATTTTGTATCCTGCTTGCGATAAATGAATGTCCCCATCAAAAAGACCAGAAGGATGAACTAAGGAACAAGGGTCTCCACCCGGGAAAGGACTGTAAGAGGGATAACCACCTGGATAAGGCACTGAATAAGGGGGTAAATTCGTTGGGGTAGAAGTTCCAAAGTGATACTGCATTAGTCCCAAATTATGGACATAATACACACGAGGTTTGCTATCAGCAAGTGCCTTTTTAGCTTGTTCAAAACGAGCAAAGGCATTCTGTTGGTCGCAAATAGAACAACCACCACGGTCTCTTCCTGCAAAAGTATATCCGCATAAGGCTATACGAATATCAGGTCGAACAGCTAATATTTCATCAATAATACCGCTCATATAATTAATAATAGTATTAATGATATATGCCTCTTGTGCGGGGTTAGATAGCATGTCACAATTCCAACGAGAAGTCTGAGGTGTTCCACGAAGAAAATCATTTCCACCTAAAGTCATGAGTACAATATCAATTGTAGGATACTTCTCTAATTCCTCTTTTACATTCTGAATATAATTGTATTCCTCAGGATAAAATTCAAAAGCTCGTGCCCCCATAATAGCAGTTCGTCCACCTATTTCTCGGATATATTCCAATCCGGGTGTCTCATTGAAAATCTCTTTAAATGTCCTAAATGCCCACATAAAACCTGTCCAACTATCTCCTACTAATAGTAAACGAGGGACTTCATCTTGTGCCTCTGCAATTGAGGGACTAAAAAGAAATGAACAAGATAAAAACAAAGAAAAGCATAAAAAGAAAATAAAGTGTTTCATTTTGGTCTCCTTTTGATAGATTTTAATTAAAAGATCGAAAAAAAATCTATTTATATTATACTCATAATTAATGAAAAAAATCAATAAAATATATAAAAAAATAGTTATTCAAGTGAAAGAAAAAATTTTTAGAAAAATGTATTTTTTGCTTGACATTAGAGAAATATTTTGTTATAATTTGTTCATAAATTCACAATTATACTTACAGGTAAGTATATAAATTTGTTCATAAATTCACAATTTAAAATGTTATGATATCTGAAAAAACAATAGAAAGATTAAGTCTATATCGTCGTATACTTCAGCAATTGAGGGTTGAGGGTAAGGAAACTATAATGTCTCATGAACTTGCTGACCTATTGCATATTAAACCAGCACAGGTTCGAAGAGATATAATGCAGTTAGGTTATTCAGGTATTCCTAACAGCGGCTATAGAATTCGTCCACTGTTAGAAAGTATTGCTAATTTTTTAGATTCACCATTACCTCAGAGTGCTGTTTTAGTAGGTGTGGGACATTTAGGGCTTGCGTTGTTAGCAAATTTTGCGGGACGATGGAGACAATTAGCCATTCGAGCCGCTTTTGATAAAGACCCTGCAAAAGTTGGACATACTTTTCATGGGTGTCGTTGTTATTCCATGTTAGATTTACAAAAAGTTATAGTAGAAACTAAAAGCATAGTAGGTATCTTAGCCATTCCAGGTGAAGGTGCCCAATCTGTTTCTGACCTTCTTGTTCAATCAGGTATTAGCGGAATACTCAATTTCTCTCCATTACGAATTAAGGTTCCCAACTCTGTTTTTGTAGAACATGTAGATCTTTCAACTACATTTGAAAAAGTTTCTTTTTTTGCAAGAAGAATGAAACATTATGTAGAAGAAGAGAAATGGAAAATAGAACATGAAACAGATGAAGGTGAATACGAAACATTAACAACCAATCAATAAATAAAAATATTTTGTAGGAGATTAAATATGAATGAAGAGTCAAAACATGTTTGCATGGAAGAAGCAAGTGAAGAAGAATTACTTGCTCGGCTTGATGAAGTAATTGCAGAATATAAAGATAAGCCCGGTGCCCTTATTCCTGTTCTGCAAATTGCTCAGGCTATGTTTGGCTATTTACCAGAAAGCGCCCTGAAGAAAATTAGTCTGGGATTAAATAAGCCTTACAGTGAAGTGGCAGGTGTAGTAACATTCTATTCTTTCTTTTCAACTCAGCCTCGTGGAAAGCACATGATTCGTGTCTGTTTGGGGACAGCTTGCTATGTTCGTGGTGGAAAGCAGGTCCTTTCTGCAATTAGAGATAAACTTCATATTGATGTCGGAGAAACTACAAAAGACAAGATGTTCTCATTAGAAGTTGCCCGTTGCTTTGGCGCTTGTGGACTTGCGCCAGCAATTATGGTGGATAACGATGTCCATCAACGAGTGAAACCCGCACGAATTCAAGCCATATTAGACCAATATTTAGATAAAAATATAGAAACAAATAAATAGAATAGATAAAGAGGAGAAAAAAACATGTCAAATATTATTCATTCTCCAGAGGAACTCAATGCTTTGCGTGAAAAAGCAATAAAAGACATTGAATTACGTAGTACTGAGAAGGATTTAGTTATTACAATTCACATGGGAACATGCGGTATTTCTGCGGGTGCCCGAGAAGTATTAAAAAGCATCGTTTCAGAACTTTCTGCATTGGGAATTTCCAATGTAACAGTTCGCCAATCAGGATGTGCAGGACTCTGCGACCGTGAGCCTATGATTACTATAACTCACAAGTCATCCGGTTCTGAATATCGTTACGGTAAATTAAATTCGGAAAAAATCCGTACCATTGTTCAGCAACATGTGGCAGAAGGTAAGCCTGTAATGGAATATTTAATTTCATAACAAATGTGTTTTTTACCTCTTTTATTTCAGGAAAAGTAGAAAAATGAAAATTTATAATTTGACACGAAAAATTAATGAAATAGGGATAGTAATAATCCTTATTTTATTTATTGGTTCTTTTTCTACTTTCTCCGATGTATCTGAATGGGAAAACATTTTGCTCTCGGACAACAGAACAATTCTGAATAATCCCGGAGTAGGTTGGGTCCTACATTTTTACGATAATGTGCCAGAGAATTATGGTTCCAAATTAGAACCTTCTGATACTGTAGATGAATTCCCATCCCTTTCAGTTATCTATTTAAGGATTGCATGGTCATTTTTAGAACCTGAGGAAGGAAATTATAACTGGTCTATATTGGATACTCCTTCTCAAAGGTGGATTGCAAAAGGAAAGCAGATTGCTCTGCGTATTACTTGCAGTGAAACTCCTGTCCCCTGGGCAACCCCTAAGTGGGTTTATGAAGCAGGTGCCAAAGGTAACTTCTTTATCCCACTTCAAGGAATTCAGGAGAAAGGTACCCATTGGGAACCAGAATACGATGACTCAATATTTCTGGAAAAGTTGGAAAACTTCTTAATAGCTTTAGCAACACGATATGACGGAAATCCAGAAGTGGCATTCATAGATATAGGTTCTTTAGGAGTGTGGGGAGAAGGTCATGTATGGCATTCTACCCAAAAACACATTTCACTCGAAACCATCAAAAAACACATTGATTTGCATGTAAAACACTTTAAAAACACAGTAATCGCTCTTAATGACGATATAATTACAAACGGACAAAAATTCGAAACACTGTCAGAAAAACAGCAGGAACTCTTGAATTACGCTGTTGAAAGGGGGTTAACGCTCCGTGACGATAGTATACTTGTCCAGGGTGAAGATAATTCTTATTTTAGTGCCACTCTCGCAGAACATTTTTGGAAGGATAAACCAGTCATATTAGAAAGTTCACATTATGGATATTCAAAGGAAATGGGACATTGGAAAGATGGAAGCAAGTACCTGCAAGCGGTAGAGGATTATCATGCAAGTTATGTTTCAATTCATTGGTGGCCCAGAGAGTTTCTACAGGAGAACAAAGATTTGATAGAAAAAATCAATCTTCGTTTAGGCTATCGTATTCTCCCCACTGAAGTTAAGTGGGATAAAACAGTAAAAATATCAGACAAGACATGGGATATTTCTTATCGTTGGGTCAATAAAGGAGTTGCACCTTGTTATAAGGATTTGTATCCAATCATTACATGGAAAGACGAAAAAGATGGAATTGTAGCTATTTTTACAGACGATACATTTAATCTTCGACAATTACCTGTGGGTAAACCCCAAGAGACAAAAGAAGTAGAAAAAAAAGCAAATTTCTTTTTGCCACTTCTATTAAAGGAGGGAACATATTCTGTTTTTATTTCAGCAGGTTCTATGACAGGAACACCTGAAATTCAAATGCCCTTAACCAATGAGGATAAAGCAAAGAGATATTTTTTAGGTAAAGTGAATGTAATTTTATGAAGAGAATTAAAATATTAAAGATAAACTTAGGAATAAAGAATATCAAAAGTTATGGAAAGGAGATAACAAAATGAGTTCATTTCGAAGTCATGTATTAATCTGTGCAGGTGCAGGATGCGTGGCATCAGGCTCTATGGAAGTCAGTTCTGCTTTCTCAGAGGCACTTGCAAAACATGGACTAACTGATGAGATTCAGGTAGTTCATACAGGATGTTTGGGTCCCTGTGCTATTGGTCCTGTCGTTGTAATTTATCCCGATGCTATTTTTTATCAAGGTGTCAAAATAACCGATGTAGAAGACATCGTTGTTGAGCATCTGCTAAAAGGTAGACCCGTTAGTCGTTTGAACTTTAAGTCATCTACAACATCACAAATTATTCCTGCCTTACAAGAAATTGGTTTTTTCAAACAACAAACAAAAATTGTATTAAGAAACTGCGGTATAATTGACCCTACTAAAATTGAAGAGTATATCGCAAGAGATGGGTATCAGGCTTTGGCAAAAGTTTTAACTAAAATGACTCCTCAACAGGTAGTTGAAGAAGTAAAAAAATCAGGACTTCGCGGAAGAGGTGGTGCAGGATTCCCAACAGGTGTAAAGTGGGAATTAACCCAGAAAGCACCGGGAGATAAAAAATATGTTCTTTGTAATGCAGATGAAGGTGACCCAGGTGCATTTATGGATAGAAGTGTTTTAGAAGGTGACCCACACAGTGTTATCGAGGCTATGATAATTGCGGGGTATGCTATTGGTTCTGACCAAGGATATATATATGTCCGTGCAGAATATCCATTAGCAGTGGAAAGACTCAATATCGCCATCGCTCAGGCAAAAGAGTTAGGTTTATTAGGGAAAAATATCATGGGTACGGGATTTAACTTCGATTTAGAAATCCGAATGGGTTCGGGTGCCTTTGTATGTGGAGAAGAAACAGCATTAATGCGTTCTATTGAAGGAAAACGTGGAGAACCTCGTCCCCGTCCACCTTTCCCTGCTTATAAAGGCTTATGGGAAAAACCCAGTTTATTAAATAATGTAGAAACTTATGCAAACATTCCTGTAATCATATTAAAAGGTGCTGATTGGTTTGCCTCTATCGGCACAGCGAAGAGTAAAGGAACAAAAGTGTTTGCACTCGCAGGTGCTGTGAACAACACAGGATTGGTAGAGATTCCTATAGGGACACCTTTGGGAGAGATTATTTATGACATAGGTGGTGGAATTCCGAAAGGGAAACAGTTTAAAGCGGCACAAATCGGTGGCCCTTCCGGTGGATGTATCCCGAAACAATATTTAAATGTCCCCGTAGATTATGAGTCCTTACAGGAATTAGGTGCTATCATGGGTTCCGGCGGGCTCATTGTTATGGATGAAGACACCTGTATGGTAGATATGGCTCGTTTCTTCCTCGATTTCGTTCAAGATGAATCCTGTGGAAAATGTGTTCCATGTCGTGTGGGGACAAAGAGGATGTTAGAAATTGTAACACGAATTTGTGAAGGTAGGGGAGAGGAGGGGGATATAGAAAAATTAATTGAATTAGGACAACAGATTAAGGATGCATCGCTTTGTGGGTTAGGCCAAACAGCCCCCAATCCTGTATTATCAGCAATTCGTCATTTCCGTGAGGAATTTGAAGTACATATTCGTGAACACAAATGTCCAGCGGGTGTTTGTCCCTCCCTTGTTCGTGCTCCCTGTATGAGTGCATGCCCTGCTAATGTGTATATCCCTGGCTTTGTTTCTTTAATAGGCGAGAAACGCTATGCAGAAGCACTCCGAGTACATCGTGACCAAAATCCATTTGCATCAGTATGTGCACGTGTTTGCTTCCATACCTGCGAAGATAAGTGCAGAAGAGCCACATTAGACGACGCAGTTTCTATTCGTGGATTAAAACGATTTATGGTAGAGCAGGAAGTAACAATACAGCTCCCGGAAATTCGTGAGAATGAAGAAAATTTCCGAAGAAAGGTTGCTATTATAGGTGCAGGTCCCGCCGGACTTACATGTGCATATTTCTTAGCACGGTTAGGTTATCAACCTCGTGTATTCGAAGCTGCTACACGTCCCGGAGGAATGTTAGTTCAAACGATACCTGCCTATCGTTTACCCCGTGAAGAATTAGCCCGTGAAATTCGTATGATAGAGAGAATGGGTGTGACTATTGAAACTGAAAAAGCATTAGGTCGTGATTTTACATTACAAAGTTTGCAAGAGGAAGGATATGAGGCCATTTTTCTTGGAATCGGTGCTCCATCCGGCCAGAAATTAAGAATTCCAGGTGAAAATGCAGAAGGAGTGGTAGAAGCCATAGATTTCCTTCGCGAATATAATCTTCGTGGTTCCGTCCCTGTTGGGAAGAAAGTGGTTATTATTGGTGGTGGTAATGCGGCAATTGATGCGGCAAGAACCGCTATTCGATTAGGTGCCGAAAAAGCCACTATTCTTTACCGTAGAACAAGGGAAGAAATGCCTGCTTATAAAGAAGAAATAGAAGAAGCCGTTAATGAAGGCGTGATTCTTAAAATGTTAGTTGCTCCATTGGAAATTCTAACCGAAAATGGAAAGGTTGTTGGTGTTAAATGCCAACATATGTGGTTAGGAGAATATGACCGTTCCGGTAGACGGAGACCTGAAGCAAAATCCGGCGAAGAACCCTTTATCGAAGAAGCAGACCAGGTCATTGCAGCGATAGGTCAAACAGTTGACTTAAAACGCTATTTGGAAGGATTAAACGTAAAACTTACACCTTCCGGCTTCTTATGGACTGACCCGTTATACGGTCAGACTTCAATAGATTGGTTATTTGCAGGCGGAGACATTAGTTCGGGTCCTTCTTCTGTGGCAGAAGCCATTGGTGCCGGAGAAAGAGCAGCAGTCGGTATAGATAAATATTTCACAGGCGAAGAACATGCCTTTTGGAGAGAACCTTTTATGGTAGATACCGAGTTTGATCCCGAATCTGACCCAGTAGATTTCCCCAGAGCAAGAATGAAACTTCTTTCTGTAGAGAAGCGAATACATAACTTTAATGAAGTAGAAATCCCATTTACAGAAACATTAGCTGTAAGAGAAGCACGTCGCTGTCTGCGTTGTGATTATCGAGAAACAAAAGTAAGTTTAAATAAATAAAAAGAAGGAGAATAAACCATGCCAAAACTAACTATAGATGGAATTCCTGTAGAAGTTCCCGATGGAACAACAATAATTCAAGCAGCAAAGCAAGCCGGAGTAAAAATTCCGACCCTTTGCTATCTCGAAGAAGTTCAAGCAATTGGTGCATGCCGTGTGTGTGTTGTGGAAGTTGAAGGAGCACGAACTCTGGTTGCTTCTTGTGTGGCACCTGTTGCAGAAGGTATGAAAATCCATACCCATTCTAAGAGAGCCCGTGAAGCAAGAAAAACGGTTGTAGAATTACTGCTTTCAGACCATGATGGAGATTGCCAGATATGTGTTCGTAATGAAGATTGCGAACTTCAAGACTTGGCACGAACATTAGGAATTAAAGAAGTTCGTTATCAAGGTGAGAAGAGTAAGAGAATTGTTGATGAAAGTACACCTGCTGTAGTTCGAGATACATCAAAATGTGTTTTATGCAGAAGATGTATTACCGTTTGTAATGAAGTTCAAGGTGTTGGAGGTTTATTTCCTCAGAATCGTGGATTTGAAACAGTCATAGGTCCTGCATTTTGTAGTGATTTGGATGATGTTGTTTGTGTACAATGTGGTCAATGTGGCGCCGTTTGTCCGGTAGGTGCTATAGTAGAAAGAGACCAAATTTCGGATGTATTCTCTGCTTTAGATGACCCGACCAAAACAGTTGTAGTTCAAACTGCTCCTGCTATTCGTGCTGCATTAGGGGAGTGCTTTGGTTTACCCCCGGGCACATTAGTAACAGGAAAGATGGTTACCGCTCTACGCCGTTTAGGTTTCCATGCCGTTTTCGATACGAACTTTGCCGCAGACCTTTGTATCATGGAAGAAGGTACAGAGTTACTAACACGATTAAAGAAAAAATTAGTAGACGGTGAAGATATTGCGTTACCTATGTTTACCAGTTGTTCTCCGGGATGGATTAAATTCCTGGAACATTTTTATCCCGATATGATTCCTAATGTATCAACATGTAAATCACCTCAACAGATGTTCGGTGCTATCGCAAAGACATATTATGCTAAAAAGATTGGTAAAAAGCCAGAAGATATTGTAGTCGTTTCAATAATGCCCTGTACCGCAAAGAAATACGAACATCAACGACCCGAAATGAACAGTTCCGGTGTACGGGATGTAGATTATGTGTTAACTACGCGTGAATTAGGTAGGATGATTAAGCAGGCAGGTATTGACTTTGTTAATCTTCCCGATGATAAACAAGATTCTCCGTTAGGTTTATCTACAGGTGCAGCAGACATTTTCGCGAATACAGGTGGTGTAATGGAAGCGGCGATACGAACCGTTTATGAAATTGTGACAGGACGCGAATTACCTTTCGATGGTCTTCATGTTACCCCTATTGAAGGTCTCGAAGGGATTAAAGAAGCCTCACTGAAACTGGAACAATGTGTGCCTGAGTGGGCATTTTTAGAAGGAGCTACCGTAAATATCGCTGTTGCTCATGGATTAGGTAATGCGAGAGCATTAATAGAACGAGTTCGTTCAGGTGAAAAGACATATCACTTTATCGAAATAATGACCTGTCCGGGGGGATGTATCGGTGGCGGTGGACAACCTCGGTTTACAGATAACTCAGTTAGACTGGCTCGCATTCAGGCTATATATAAAGAAGATGAAGGAAAACAACTGCGAAAGTCTCATGTAAATCCTGACATACAAAAATTGTATGAGGAATTTTTAGGACATCCGAATAGCGAAGTTTCTCATCACCTACTTCATACACATTACCACGCGAGAACAAAGGTATAAACTATATTTTGAGGAGGGGAGTATAAAAATACACTCCCCTCTTATATAAATAAAAAAAGTAGTATAATAGGTAGGAGTATGTAGGTTATGAGTGTTTAGTATTTAGGAAAAGTAAAATGGAAAAAAAAATTATAATGGTTGTTGATGACGACAGGGATGTGCAGGAATTTTGCCGTATAGTTTTGGAAAGAGAGGATTATAGGGTAGTAACATTTTCCAGTTCAGAAAGTGCTCTCGAATTTTTAACCACAAATACTCCGTCTATAATTATTACGGATTTGATGATGGGAGGAATTGATGAAGGGATCCAGTTTGTTAATAAAGTAAGAGAATTTAATGATGAAAAAGCAAAAATTCCAATTATCATGATTACAGGTATAAATTCAAAGTTAGGATATGATATTAGCCCTCGTTCAGAAGAAGAGAAAAAACAGATGAAGATAGATGAATTTATTCCAAAACCTCTTAATCCTAAACAATTAATTACTGCTATGAAAAAATTGACCAGATAAAAATTCTGGTGCTATGTCTTTAATATATAAGAAAGGACAATAGTTATGAGTTCTCAGATAGAAACAATTCCTATTAATGAAGAATTAATATTTGACACATTAAAAAACAGTGTTAAAAAAGATGCTTTGTATGTACGTGAAATACTTGCTAAAGCCCTTGAATTAAAAGGCTTAAACGAAACAGAAGTAGCAACGCTTGCATCCATAAGTGATCCCGATTTATTAAAAGAACTTTTTGATACCGCCCGAAAAGTAAAAGAAGAAATTTATGGAAAAAGGTTAGTCCTCTTTGCACCTCTTTATGTATCCAATCTCTGTAAAAACGAATGCTTATACTGTGCTTTTCGTAGGAGCAATACATTAGTTCGTAGAAAAGCATTAACACAGGAAGAAGTGCGTCGTGAGGTGGAAACATTAGTTGACCAGGGGCACAAAAGAATTTTATTAGTAGCAGGGGAATCCTACCCTGTAGAAGGATTTGATTACGTTATACATTGTATAGAAACAATTTACAGTGTTAAAAGGGGAAGGGGGGAGATAAGACGCGTTAATGTGAATGTAGCACCTTTATCATTGGAAGAATTTAAAAAATTAAAATCTGCTAAAATTGGGACATATCAATTATTTCAAGAAACATATCATAGAGGAACATACCAAAGGGTTCATTTAGGGGGTCAAAAAAAAGATTTCGATTGGCGAATCACCGCAATGGACCGTGCTATGAAAGCAGGGATTGATGATGTAGGTGTAGGTATCTTGTTCGGTTTATATGACTGGAGGTTTGAAATCCTTGCTCTTATGCAACATATTAAACATTTAGAGGATACCTTTGGAGTTGGTCCTCATACGATTAGTGTTCCAAGACTTGAACCTGCGGTAGGTTCAGATTTAGCATCACAACCCCCTTATCCTGTATCTGACCTTGATTTTCGAAAGATTGTCGCAATATTAAGGCTTACAGTTCCATATACAGGCATTATAATGTCCACTCGTGAGACACCAAATATACGAAGAGAAACATTTGCATTAGGGGTATCTCAAATTTCCGCAGGGAGTCGAACCAATCCAGGGGGTTATACAGGTAATGAGGCGGAAGATATGAGTCAATTTTCTTTAGGTGACCATCGTAGCTTAGATGAAGTGATTAAAGATATCACCCAATTAGGTTATATTCCATCCTTTTGTACTGCTTGTTATCGTTTAGGGAGGACAGGTGCTGATTTTATGGACCTTGCAAAACCGGGACTTATCAAAAATCACTGTGAAGTAAATGCCCTTAGTACCTTTGCGGAATATCTTGAAGATTATGCTTCCGAAGATACAAAACAAGTGGGATGGACAAAAATTAAGGAAATATTGAACACAATGCCCGAAACTCGTAAAACACGAACTGAAGACATGTTGGCTCGTGTAAAATCCGGTGAACGGGATGTCTATGTGTAAGTAAATCGTATGGCAGAATTCCGTATTGAATTAGATTTAATAGGTGAAAAAAAGATACCTGCAGATGTATATTGGGGGATACACACTGCCAGAGCTATAGAAAACTTTCCTATTACTCATCAAAAAGTTCATCCTGAACTTATAAAATCTTACGGAATAGTTAAACTATCATGTGCTAAAACAAACTATTCTCTTGGATATTTAAACCAACCTAAAGATAAAGCATCTGCTATCTTTACAGCATGTGAAGAAGTAGGAGAAGGAAAATGGAATGAACATATTATTGTAGATGCACTTCAAGGCGGAGCGGGAACCAGCACAAATATGAATATCAACGAAGTTATTGCAAATCGTGCTTTGGAAATCTTAGGGTTCCCAAGAGGAAATTACGAGATAATTTCTCCATTAGATGATATAAATTTACACCAATCTACAAATGATACCTATCCAACAGCTCTCAAACTTGCTACTATAAGGATGTTACGAAAATTAGAAAACGCAATTGTCTTTCTTTTAGAGACTTTTCAAACTCTCGAAAAAAAATTTGCCGATATTATAAAAGTTGGAAGAACAGAACTTCAGGATGCGACACTTATTACATTAGGTAGAGAAATGGGCGCGTATGCAGATGCTTTAGCCCGAGACCGTTGGCGTATTTATAAATGTGAGGAACGGTTACGCGTAGTGAATTTAGGAGGTACAGCAATAGGAACAGGTTTAGGTGCACCCAGAAGTTATATTTTTCGAGTGGTAGATACTCTACGCGAATTATCAAATATTGGTTTTTCAAGAGCAGAAAATTTAGTAGATGCTACACAAAATCTGGATGTTTTTGGAGAAGTGTCCGGAATAATTCGTTCATATGCAATAACACTAAATAAAATTGCTAACGATTTACGATTGATGTCATCCGGTCCCGAGGCGGGTTTACGCGAGATTCAACTTCCACAATTACAAGCAGGCTCTTCAATTATGCCCGGTAAAGTAAACCCCGTTTTACCTGAGGCAGTAAATCAGGTGGCAATGCTTACTTTTGGATTCGACCAAACAATTGCATTTGCCTGTTCCTCTGGGAATCTTGAACTTAATCCTTTTGTGCCTCTCATTGCTCATTGTTTGTTAAATATGATAGAAATGTTAACAAATATAACCCAACTTTTTGCGGAAAAATGTATCAAAGGAATCACTCCAAATCGTGAAGTTTGCAATTCATATGTTAACACTTCCACTGCCACTATAACCGCTCTCATACAAAAAATAGGATACGAAAAGGCATGTAATATTGTAAAAAAAGTAAGTAGTTCTAAAAAAAGTATTAAAGAAATTATCTTAGAAGAGAATATTTTAAGTGAAAAAGAATTTGATACACTTATAACCCCTGAATCCGTTTGTAAATTAGGTTTTACAGAACCTAAATAAAAAAATATCTTAGGAATTTACTATGTTTAGAAGTCCTCCAAAATCATTTAGATTACATATAGGCCTTTTCGGAAGAAGAAATGTAGGGAAATCCAGTTTACTTAATGCAATTACAAGACAAAATGTTGCTATCGTTTCTGAGACGGCTGGGACAACAACAGACCCTGTAGAAAAACCAATGGAATTGCTTCCATTAGGTCCAGTGCTTTTTATTGATACTGCAGGCGTTGATGATATAGGTGCTTTAGGGGAACTCCGTATACAGAAAACACGACAGATTTTTGACCGCACCGATGTTGCAGTTATTGTTGCCGAATCGGGAATATGGGGCGAATTCGAAGAAAGTCTATATAATGAATTCAAGGTAAGAAATATTCCTATCCTTGTTGTTTTTAACAAGTCAGATCTAAAAAAACCCGATGAAGAATTATGTAATCGCCTTAAAAACGAGAAAGTATTATTTGTAAAAACAATAGCATCAGAACAGCAGGGTATCAGTGAACTAAAAAATGCACTTATTTCTTCAGCTCCCGAAGATTTTATAAATAATCCAACCATTTTAGGAGATTTAGTAGGTCCAGGAGAACTTGCAATACTCGTTGTTCCCATCGACAAAGAAGCGCCCAAAGGCCGATTAATAATGCCACAAGTACAATCCATTCGGGATTTATTAGATAACGACGCTATGTGTGCTGTAGTAAAAGAAAGAGAACTTCGAAAAATTTTAGAACAATTAAAAATCCCCCCTAAAATTGTAGTCACCGATTCACAAGCTTTTCTGAAAGTAGTTGCTGATACCCCCCCAGATGTATGGGTTACAAGTTTTTCTATATTGTTTTCAAGATTTCGTGGAGATTTGATTACGCAGGTAGAAGGAACTCTTGCAATTGAAGATTTAAAACCGGGAGATAAAATACTTATTGCGGAATCGTGTTCACATCATCCTATTGCAGATGATATAGGACGAATAAAAATACCAAGATGGTTAATTCAATATGTTGGAGGAAAATTAGAATTTGATATCGTCCAGGGAAATGATTTTTATACCGATTTAACCAAATATAAAATGGTTATACATTGTGGTGCATGCACACTCAATCGTCGTGCTATGTTAAATCGAATTATGCACTGTAAAAGACAAGGAGTACCTATAAGTAATTATGGTTTAACAATAGCCTACTCATTAGGTATCCTTGAACGAGCATTAGAACCATTCCCATCCGCACTCGAGACATATAAACAAAAAACAAAAAAAGGGGTTGCAAACAAATAAAATATTATTATGGATAAAAAAGAAATTCTTTATTGGCTCCAAGAAAAAGATAAAAATAAACTAACAGAATTGTGGGAGAGAGCCGATTTTGTTCGGAAGCAGTTTGTTGGAGAGGAGGTTCACTTACGAGGGTTGATAGAAATATCAAACTATTGCAAAAAAGACTGTCTATACTGCGGGATTCAAATCTCAAACATAAAATTAACACGATATAGAATGACGGAAGATGAAGTGATAAATTGTGTTAAGTTTGCAAAAGGAAATGGATACGGAACAATAGTTCTTCAATCCGGAGAAGACCCCTATTTTACAAAAGAGAAAATAGTAGACTTAATAAAAAAAATTAAAAAAATTGCAGATGTTGCTATCACATTAAGTTTAGGGGAGAGGGATGAAGAAAGTTTGAGATTGTGGAAATCCGCAGGGGCAGACCGTTATCTTCTTCGTTTTGAAACTTCCAATAAAGAACTATTTACGAGAATCCATTCATCTAAACAGGCAAAAAGTTTAGAATACAGAATTGAGCAGATAAAGATACTCAAAAAGTTGGGTTATGAAGCAGGAAGCGGAATAATGATAGGAATACCCTATCAGAATTATGAAAGTTTAGCAGATGATATCTTACTTTTTAAGGAATTAGACCTTGACATGATAGGAATCGGACCTTATATTCCTCATCCGAACACCCCATTAGGAAAGGAGTTTTTGAATTCATATAAAAATGACGATGAAAGATTTGTACCCAGTACAGAATTAATGACTTATAAAGTTCTTGCCCTAACAAGAATAATATGCCCATATACAAACATTCCTGCTACAACAGCACTCGCCACAGTGAATACAAGAGAAGGTCGGATTTTAGCCTTGAAAAGAGGGGCTAATGTTATCATGCCGAATCTAACCCCGCCTAAATACAAAAAGTTATATGAAATCTATCCAGGGAAATCCTCTGCCGATGAGGACCCTGAAACAATACATAATGGGATAATTAAAATTATAAAAGAAGCAGGAAGAGTCCCAGGAAAAGGGCATGGGATGAGTTTGAATCTTATAAAAAATATCATAAATAAGAATTTTACTTAAAAACAATTAAAACAGCTCTCAATAAAGATTAAAATGTCAATTACAGAAATGATTGTGATATAATTCAATTCTTCTTTTTTTAGAGAGATAACGGAATAAATAACGAGTTATATATATTATCTTATTTTAAAAACTTATATGAAAGGAGTATAAATGGTAAAGAGTATTTATGAGAAGATTTGGGATGCACATTTAGTATATGAACCCGAAGACCAGGACCCTATTATTTATATAGACAGACATTATGTTCATGAAGTAACATCTCCACAGGCATTTGAAGGATTAAGAATTGCGGGTAGAAAAGTGCGTCGTCCAGATTTAACTTTCGCTACAATGGACCATAATATACCGACTACAAATAGGGATAAACCAATTGCCGACCCTATGTCTGCATTACAAGTGGAAACATTAAAGAAGAATTGTAAAGAATTCGGGATAGAATGCTTTGATATGCATGACCCGAGAAATGGGATTGTTCATGTTGTGGGTCCTGAATTAGGTTTGACACAACCTGGAATGACAATAGTTTGTGGGGATTCTCACACCTCGACACATGGAGCATTTGGTGCCCTTGCTTTTGGTATCGGGACGAGTGAAGTGGAGCATGTCCTTGCTACGCAAACATTGTTACAAAGAAAATCAAAAACGATGGAAATTCGAATTGAAGGGGAATTACCTCTCGGTGTAACGGCTAAGGACCTTATCATGCATATTATTGGCAAAATAGGAACAGATGGGGGAACAGGTTATGTGATTGAGTATACAGGAGAAGTTGTTAGAAAACTCTCTATGGAAGGTCGTATGACCTTGTGTAACATGACTATAGAAGCAGGTGCACGAGCAGGATTAATTTCACCAGATGAAACAACTGTGAAATATCTTAAAGGAAGACCTTACATATCTAAAAATATTTCTGAGGAAGAACTAATTCAATTATGGCTATCATGGGCATCTGACCCTGGCTGTTCCTATGATAAAACTGTTGTCATAGATGCCAGAGAAGTGGAGCCACAGGTAACCTGGGGCACATCCCCTGAAATGGTGTCTCCTATCTCCGGAAGAGTTCCAGTTTTAAGTGAGATACAAGACACAAATCGAAAGAATGCTGTTGAAAAAGCATTGAAATATATGGGTCTTGAAGAAGGTACACCCATTGAAGCCATTGAGGTTGATAAAATCTTTATCGGTTCCTGTACTAATGGAAGGATAGAAGATTTAAGAGAAGTGGCAAAAGTTGTGAAAGGATATAAGATTAGTAAAAGGATTAAACAAGCGATTATTGTTCCGGGTTCTATGCTTGTGAAAAAGCAAGCAGAACAAGAAGGATTACATTCTATTTTTATCAATGCAGGTTTTGAATGGCGAGAACCCGGTTGCTCTATGTGTTTAGCGATGAATGACGACCGATTGAATCCCGGTGAACGCTGTGCTTCCACTTCAAACCGTAATTTTGAAGGGAGACAAGGAAAAGGTGGAAGAACTCACTTGGTTAGTCCTGCAATGGCGGGCGCATGTGCTATTATGGGACATTTCGTTGATATTCGCAAATGGAAATTCAATGACTAATAGGAGATAGAGCAGTGGAAAAATTTACAGTATTAAAAGGAATTGTTGCCCCTCTGGATGCAAGAAATGTGGATACAGACCAGATTGTTCCAAAACAATTTTTAAAGAGAATACAACGAACAGGCTATGAAGATGTTCTTTTCTATGATTGGCGTTATCTTGATGATGGAAAAACTCCCAATCCTCAATTCGAGATGAACGCAGAACGATATAAAGGTGCAACTATATTATTAACCCGTGATAACTTCGGTTGTGGTTCATCCCGCGAACATGCTCCATGGGCACTTAAAGATTATGGGTTCCGTTGTATTGTTGCTATCTCTTTTGCAGATATTTTCTACAACAATTGTTTTAACAACGGAATTTTGCCTGTTACTCTCGCCCCTGAGACAATCGAACAACTTTTTCACGAAGTTCGGACCCACGAAAATTATATGCTGGAAGTAGATTTAGTAAACCAAAAAGTTACGAAGCCTAATGGTGAAAAAATACATTTTGACATCCATTCCTTTCTTAAAGAGCGTTTATTAAATGGATGGGACCAAATCGGTCTAACACTACGATATGAAGATTTAATTGATAAATTTGAAAAAAGACATCCATTGAGATTGTGACAAACATAATCACAGAAAGGAGGATGCATATGCCTTTATACACTTATCAGGTAATTCACGAAGACGGTACCGAAGGTGAAATTATCGAAGTGTTCCAGAAGGCAGGTGATTCCCCATTGCAGTTTCATCCCACGACGGGAGAAAAAGTTGTGCGAATCTTTAAGCCTGCACATATTGCAGGTTGGGCTAACGAACGAATGGCTAAACAAATGTTAAGCGATAAAAATCTTGCAGAAAAAGGTTTTACAAAATATGTCCGTTCTGGAAAAGGTTATTATGAAAAAACAGCAGGAAAAGAAGGACCACCTACAATAAATGTAAATGACTAATGGGTAGTTTGATTATGCAGTTACTACTTTTATATGCTTTATTAAAATCTACAAAAATATCAGTTTAGGAGGTTAAAAAATGAAAAGATATTTGTTTGCAGGAATCATAGCGTTAATTCTTTCTCCCTTATTATTTTCTTTAGGTTGTGGGTCTATGCCATGGAAAAAGAAAAACGAACAACCTCCTCCGGTTGAATTATTGGATGAAACAAAGGCAGAAACTTCAACTACTTTACCAGCTGAAGGGACAACACTTGTTCCAGGTCCTCAAAGATTTAAAGATGTTCCCTTGCCGGATAAAGTAAAAGAAGATTTTGAGCGTTCTTATGTATATGAGTCCAGTACTTTACAAGTAGGTAGAATGGTTTACAATATCAGAGCTGATGCAAATGATGTGGCACAATTTTATGTTAAAGAAAATCCAAAACATGGTTGGAAATTAGATAATGTTATACAAGGTAATGGAATTCAGTTAAATTATTCTAAAGAAGGAAAAAAATTACAAGTTAATATTATCCCTCAAGGATTAGGAAGACCGAAACAATTAATTCTAACTCTAACTCCTACAGAATAAAATCAGTTTGATGAAACTAAGAAGAAGTAAAAGATATAAAAAGTATATTTATTCAATTATTCTTTTTGTCTTTTCTATTTTCATGTCTATTTTTTTGATTTCTTGTGGAACCGTAAAGAAAATAGACATTCCTTTCATTAACAAGAATCCTTCAACAGAAAGGGAAAAAATTATTGCAGTTTTAGATACAGTAGAAAAATTGATTGAAAGAAAACAAATTAAGAAAGTAATGGATTATGTATCCATAGAATACCGTGATGACCAAAATCGCAAATATAATGATATAAGAGAATATCTTCAAAGTATCGTAAGAGATTACAGAGTAATTCGAATTACAAGAGCAACTCCAGAAATACAAATGGATGGGAATAAAGCAACAGTTTTAGACACATTTGGAACTGTAGCAGAACCCTACAATCCGGTTCAAGGTGTTCCTGTCAACATCCAGGGAAAGGTTATTATTACATTACAAAAAGAGCCTGAAGGATGGAAAATTAAATCCTGGAGTCCACTTTTGTAATTTTATTCTAACCACTCTTAATCATTATAATTCTTAACCTAAAAATTAGTAAAAGAAGGAATTTTGTATTTATGCCTATTCGTAGACAGAAGAAAAGAAAAACAGAAGTAAAAGATATTTTACCTAACATGGATGAGCCAAAAAATCAATTACTACTCTGGTGGACGCACATCAAAGAAAACCTTTATCTTTATGTTTTCTCAACATCTTTTATTATTTTGTGTGTTGTAATCGGTCTTGGATATGGTTCTTATAAAAATTCCAAAACCAAAGATATTATGACACGCTACGCAAGTGCAGTTATTAAAGAAGATTTACAGGAAAAATGGGACGCTTTAAAGCCCCTTACGGATACAAATTCACCGTTAACACCTGAAATATTATATACTTACGCAGAAACTGCATTTGTGTTAGGAAAAATAGATGAAGCGGAAACGGTATGGAAAAAACTGTGTGAAAAATATCCACAATCAGAGTGGGTACCAAATGCACGCGAAGGTTTGGGATATTTAGAAGAATTAAGAAAAAATTATGATAATGCTATTAACATTTATAAAGAGATAAAAGAAAAATGGAGTAATTCATTTATAGCGAAAAGGCAATCATTTAACATTGCTCGTGTATTAGAGGCAAAGAATGATTTGCCGGGGGCAATAGAATTTTACAAGAAACAACAGGAAGAATTCACAGAATCATCGATAGCCAATAAAGCTAAAAATGCTTTGGAGAAAATAAAAACTGAACATCCCGAATTATTCCCAAAAGAAGAAAAGCAAGAGGATAAATCAGAGGATACATCAAAGAGTGAAATAAAAGAAAACACAGCAAGTTTAGAGTCAAAGCCTTCAGAAGACAATAAAGAGCAAGCAACCCCACAACAAGAGCGAAAATAAGTTTTATTTGAATAAATAAAAAAATAATATTTGAAATTCTACTATAAGGGGGACATCGATTATGGAACAGGAAAAAAAAGTTATTCATGTAGTTGTCAATACTCACTGGGATAGAGAATGGGTGTATCCCTTTGAAGAAACACGATTATTACTGGTCGAGTTTATGGACCAATTGATTGACATATTAAAGAATGACCCTGATTTCCATTCTTTTACATTAGATTCACAAACAGTATGTCTTGAAGATTATATTGAATTAAGACCTGAAAAAAGAGGTGAAATTGAGAACTTAGTTAAATCAGGAAGACTTATAATAGGTCCTTGGTATTCTCTCCCGGAAGAATTTATCGTAAATGGTGAATCATTAGTTCGTAATTTATTAGTAGGACATCGAGTCGCACAATCCTTTGGAAAAGTTTCCAAAATTGGATATACCCCTTTTAGTTATGGTCAAACTTCACAAATGCCACAAATCTATAATGGATTTGGCATTGATACTATTATTTTTTATCGTGGTATTAATACACCCAAAAGCGAATTTATATTTGAGGGACCTGATGGTTCAAGATTATTAGGGATGCGTTTTGGCTGCTTAAGCCGCTTCAGTTATTACATATATGTTTATCGTGTATTAAGATACGGTTCGGATGATGTATACGCATTTTATAATTGGGACAGAGGAGCAGGTCCTTTCCGCCTTGCTTTATCCAATAGACCTCGCGCTCATTACTACATTACAGACCCTTCCAACAAAATGTGGAATGTAGAACCTATCCGCGAACAACTTGAAAAATTGATTAGAGATGAATCTCAACATTTTACAACACCTCATATATGTTGCATGGAAGGTTTTGATAGTTCAGCCCCTGATGAAAAGGAATCTGATATTGTCAAACAATGCCAGAAACTCTTACCCGAGCATGAAATTAGACTATCGAATTTAGAAGAATTTATGAATTCAATGAAAAAATATGTTAAAGACCCCACTGTAATCTATGGAGAAAGTAGAGACCCTGGAGCAACAGGAAAATGGACACATCTTATGGGAGATGTGATTAGTGCTCGTGTCCGTGTCAAGAAAACAAATCATCATTCTGAGATAATATTACAAAGATGTGCAGAACCCTGGAATGCTATTGCTCATATTTTGGGCAAAGAATACTTCAAAAATGCATTTACAAGAGCATGGAAACTACTTTTACAAAACCACCCCCATGATACAATCACAGGTGGGGGTATTGACCAGATGGAAAGAGATGCGATATATCGGGCGGAACAAGTATCTATAATTGGTGAGGGGTTGATGCGAAGAGCACTTCAACATATATATTCAAAAATTGACCTTGCAAAAGTTTCTCCAAAAGAAAGTGTACTTGTGGTATTTAATCCGAGTCCTTTTGAAAGAAAGCAAGTGTTATCCACATATATTGATATTCCCGATAATATGGGTTATGACACTTTTCAGATAATAAATCCCGACACGAACACTCCCTGTAAGTTACAAATACAACAGCAATTCGAAACAGGGACACTTGTCCGGAATTTGCAAGATATTTCTATTGAACTCAGGTCAAAACGATTTTTAACATATATAGATATAGATACTATACCTGCTTTCGGCTACAAGACATTTTACATCAAACCCACTGAAAATCCTCCAATTATTGAAAGTAAGAGTATATACAAAACACCGGTCACTCTTGAGAATGAACATCTTTGTGTTTTATTTAACAATGATGGAACTTTTAATCTAACGAATAAGGAAACAGGTGATACATTTCATAATTTACATTATTTTGAAGATACTGGAGAAACGGGACATTCATGGATACACATGGAACCTGATGAAAATGAGACAATATATTCATTGGGTAGTACAGCTCAATTTGTTGTAGAAATTAATGGACCATTATTATCCCGAGTGAGGATAGACTATACCCTTTCGATACCTTCAGGGCTTGAAAGAGATATAACAGAATTGGATAGAGAAGCAGAAAAAAACCATACACGACGCAGTAAAGAAAAAATTCCATTAGAGATAAGTAGTTATTTTACATTAAGAAAAGGCAGTAAACAATTAGAAATTACAACAAAAGTAAAAAATAACGCTAAAAACCATCGTTTGAGAGTTATCTTCCCTACAGGAATCACAGAAGCAATGCATAGTTTTGCCGAAGTTGCGTTTGATGTTGTAAAAAGACTCATTCATATAGCTCCTGATAATCCCTACTTCGGCAAGCCTAATCCTCAATATCCGATGTATCGTTTTGTAGATGTATCGGATGGGAAAATAGGTTTTGCTGTGTTGAACAATTCGGGATTGAGGGAATATGAAGTCCCCGATGAGCCTAATCATCCAATCGCTTTAACATTATTCCGTGCCTTTACATTTAGAAATGCCCCTATTTTTGGGAGGTGGGATGTCTATCCAGAGATGGAATTATCGCAATGTCTTGGTGAACTTGAATTTTCATATGCCATTTATCCTCATAAAGGGACATGGGAAAATGGAGTTATTAAAGAGGCGGAACAGTTAAATGTTAATTTAGAACCTATTCAAGCAGGTCCATTAAAAGGAGGATATCTGCCTCTAACAAATAGTTTTATCGAAATTGAAAAAGAAAATTTACAAATCAACGCCATTAAATTAGCGGAAGACAGTGACAATGTACTAATAATAAGATTTTTTAATCCAACTGAAAAAGAAGTATCAAGTTATATTAAATTTGGTTTTCCTGTTCAGAATATATGGCTTACGAACTTAAATGAGGAACCTATAGAAAAAATCTCGGGAAAAGAACAGAAAATAAAACTGAAAGTCAAACCAAAAAAAATAATTACTTTATCTGTTAAATATTAAATGTTAAAAACTCTATGAAACTCCTACTTCTGTAGTAAGATGCAAGCAGTTTAAAATTTCTTCTTCTTTGGGTTCTACAGTAACAGGTTGTTCAGCCACAGCAATAGCGTTATCTGGGTCTTTAAGTCCATGTCCTGTTAAAATACAGACGATTCTTAATTTGTCACCGTTGAAAGGTGACTGGTTATCAAAATAACCATTTTCTGCAAGTTTAATAAGTCCAGCAACACTTGCAGCACTTGCCGGTTCAGCAAATATACCTTCGGTGCGTGCAAGTAATTTATATGCATTTCGTATTTGTTGGTCCGAAACCATTCCAATAACACCACCTGATTCATCCCGAGCATTCTCTGCACCTTTCCAACTGGCGGGATTTCCAATACGAATAGCAGTTGCAAATGTCTGTGGGTTTTCAACAGGGTGTCCAAGTACTATAGGAGCGGCACCGGATGCTTGAAATCCTAACATTTTGGGTAGATTTTTTGCCCGTCCCACTTGGTAATATTCTTTATATCCTTTCCAGTATGCAGTTATATTTCCTGCATTACCTACCGGCATACATTGAAAATCAGGTGCTATACCATCAAAAGAATCAATAATTTCAAAAGCCCCTGTTTTTTGCCCTTCTATACGGTATGGATTTACAGAATTAACCAAAGCAATGGGATACTCATTACAAATTTTACGAACTAACCTTAATGCATCATCAAAATTCCCTTTTATTTGAATAACTTTTGCTCCGTGAATCATCGCTTGTGATAATTTACCCAAAGCAATCTTACCCTCAGGAATAAGAACAGCACATTGCAAACCTGCACGAGCTGCATAAGCTGCCGCTGAGGCTGATGTATTGCCCGTAGAAGCACACATGATTACCTTGTAACCTTCCTCTTTGGCTTTAGTAACTGCAACTGTCATGCCTCTATCTTTGAAAGAACCAGTAGGATTCAAACCTTCATACTTTAACCAAATATCAATTCGAGGATGTATCGCTGAACTTAAAGCAGGAGCATGTATTAAAGGGGTTCCTCCTTCATTTAAAGTTACAATAGAAGTGTTTATTCCCACGGGTAAAAATTCACGATAGCGTTCAATTAAACCAATATTTTGCATAGATTTACTCCATTGTATATTTATTGTAATACTCTAATTACATGTGTCGGTTCAACAATACAATCTAATTGGTCTATTTCTGCAACTGCACTTTGAACACTTGATTCTAATGACTCATGGGTCATGATAATCACATGTACAGGAAGTGCCTTATGATAGGACAAGGTCTCTTTTTGATGACATGACGAAATACTTACCTGATGTTTACCCAGAACGGTACATATCTGTCCTAATACTCCCGGATAATCTTTTGTTGTAAATCGCAAATAATATCTACTTTGAAGCAAACCCATATCCCGAATATGTAGATTGTGGTAATAAATAAAAGGCGGGAGGGAAGGAGATTCTTTCCTATAAGCAAGGTCTAAGAGATTGCTAATAACCGCAGTTGCAGTAGGGAATCTTCCAGCTCCTTTCCCGTAATATAATGTGGGACCTGCAGAATCACTTTCTACATAAACCGCATTAAATTCATTGCGGACAGATGCTAATAGGTGATTTTGGGGAACAAGAGTGGGATGAACTCGGGCTTCTATTTCACCTTCTACTTTCCGAACAATAGCAAGAAGTTTAATTACATATCCCATCTCATTAGCGTAGGACACATCACTGTGTGTAATTTTAGTAATACCTTCAACATAAATTTTTTCGTATGGAACGGGTGTCCCAAAACATAAACTTGCAAGAATCTGGCATTTATGAGCCGTATCATGACCTTCAATATCTAAATCAGGAGGGGTTTCTGCATACCCATTGGCTTGTGCCTCTTTTAATACTGGTTCAAAGTCTAAACCTTCATAAGTCATACGACTTAAAATATAATTGCATGTACCATTTACAATTCCATACAGAGATTCAATATGAGTAGTCGATAACACTTCTTTTAATGTCTTTATAATTGGGATAACCCCACCTACTGCCGCTTCATATTTCAGTTCTTTCCCTACGGATTGTGCTATTTTACATAATTCATCACCATATTTAGCAAGAAGCATTTTATTCGCGGTTACTACATGTTTCCCCGACTTTAATGCTTTTATGATGAAAGTTTTTGCAGGTTCTAACCCACCTATAAGTTCACAGACTACATCTATATCCGGATTATTTATTAATGTCTCTACATCTGCAGAAACGGTCACATTACTTAAATCAAAAGTCTTTAAAAGTTCAGGTTTTATTTCAACAATATGTTTTAATTCTAATTCTACCCCAGTTTGATTTCTAATATGTTCATAGTGATTAAGTAGGAGATGAATAACTCCCCCTCCTACTGTACCTGCACCAATAACACCTATCTTTAATTTCATGAAAAAACTCCTCAATAATAATCTATTTTACAAATAAATCTAATTCTCTTTGATATTTATTATACATATAGGATTATCGGGACTAAAAAACTGCCCCTCTTCAATAAATACCTTAGTTAGAATCCCCGATACCGGGGCAGTAATCACATATACTGCTTTATCAGTGCATACTTCAACAAGTTCTGCCCCTTTTTCTATCATATCACCTATTCCAAATAACCACTGAGATATTTGAACCTTAACCTCTTTCTCATCGGGTTTTGCTTCTTCAGGTATATAAACTAAATAATCCATAATTTGTCTATTCTCCTTTGCACCAAAAATCTGCATGATATGAACTTCTCACCTCAGGACCTGCTATGACTTTTAATGATAAATTATCTTTTGCCCATTGTTCATAATAACGAAACTCATCAGGAGATATAAATTCTGATACAGCTAACTGTTTTGATGTCGGTTGTAAATATTGTCCAATGGTTACTACCGAACAACCCACATTATTGAGATCTATTAATGTCTGAAGAACCTCTTTCTGGGTTTCACCTAAACCAACCATGATTCCTGATTTAGTTTTTATCTCCGCTGACATTTCTTTTACCTTTTTTAATACTTCTAAGGAGAGACGATATGAACATTTCCTATCTCGTACTACAGGACATAATCGTTCAACTGTTTCAAGGTTGTGAGAAAAAACATCTGGTTTTGCTTTAAGAATAGTATGTAAGGATGATGTATCCCCCTGAAAGTCAGACACAAGGACCTCAATTTTACGTTCGGGGAACTTTTCTTTAATTGATGATACAATATTAGAAATATGTTCTGCTCCCCCATCAGGCAAATCGTCTCTTGTGACCATAGTTAAAATAATGTATTGTAATCCCATTAATTCAACTGCTTTCAGTATTTTATCTTTTTCCATGGGGTCAAGTGCAATTGGATTCCCTTTTTTTACAGCACAAAAAGAACATCGTCGAGAACATATATCACCAAGTAATAAAAAAGTTGCGGTTTTTCGGGACCAGCACTCTGGACGGTTAGGACATAAAGCACTTTTACAAACGGTAGCTATCCCAATATTTTCAAGTAGAGAGTGAATTTGCTTAACTTCGCCTGTATCAGGAATCTTAAATCGTATCCAATCGGGAAACATTTTTTTTGTAATCAATTCGTAATTCATAAAGGTGTCCAAAAATTCGGTGGAAATGAAATTATATCATGAATATGTAAAGATGATAAAATATTAAATATTTGTTATAATTAGAACCATAACAACAATAAATATCTAACTCGTCTAAAGGGAATTTTAAAATGAGTAAAGACGAGGGAAAAAAAGAATCAAAGACATTATTTGGAAAACTGAGGTTTGGCAATTTAAATGAAGTCTGGTCGGCAAATCGGAAACCTCAAGAAGAGGATACGAAGCCACAACCAAAAGTAGAAGAGAAAAAAAATGTGGTTCCAGAAGGACCTATACAACAAAAAACACCTCAGCAAAATGAGTCTTTAAATATTTCAAAACCCCAAAAGACAGGAATTAAATCTATGATTATACCTGAAAATGTGTATATTGAAGGTTCTATAAGAGGTGAATGTGATTCCGAAATATATGGAAAAATTAATGGAAACATACAAGTTAAAGGTAGCCTTATTTTAGGTAAAACAGCAGAAGTTAAAGGAAGTATTAAAGCAATATCTGCTTCTATAGATGGTATTGTCGAAGGGAAAATTGAGACTACAAACGATGTGGAAATAGGTCCTAATAGTAAAATTCAGGCAGATTTAATATCAGGACAGAAAATAGTAATCTCCGGACAGGTCAATGGGAGTATCAATGCAGAAGTAGGAGTCAAACTTCAACAATCTGCAAGATTAAACGGAGATGTAATAGCATTAAAGTGGTTTAGTATTCAAGAGGGTGCACAATTTAATGGAAATTGCTCTATGAAAAAAATAGAACAGTCAAAACCATCTCAACCCGTAGAACCCCCTAAAAGTATTCAACAAACCAATCAACCTTTACAAATTAATCCACAAAATCAACAAATAAAAAAGTGATTAGGGGTTATTATTAACTTTTTTAATACTTCATTCGTATTTATATTAAAATAGTAAAAGAAAGGAGAGAAATATGCCTATATATATGTTTCATCCCGCCGATTTATTAATAATTCCCGCTGCTTTATTTGCCATTTGGGCACAGTTAAAAGTTACAAGAACCTATCAAAAATATGCATCCGTCCCAACACAGAGAAGAATAACCGGAGTGGATGTCGCACGATGGATACTCCAAAGGGAGAGTATCAATGATGTTGATATAGAAGTTACAGAAGGAGAACTAACCGACCATTATGACCCTGTAAATAAAAAAGTCCGTTTATCTGAACCTGTATATTACGGAAATAGTATTTCAGCAGTAGGTATCTCGGCTCATGAATTAGGGCATGTTATTCAGCATGCAAGAAGTTATGCCCCTATGCAAGTTCGAAATTTTATCTATCCCGTAAGTGCATTGGGTTCCAATCTCTCCTTCCCTCTAATTATATTTGGTGTGCTTTTAACCTATTTTGGTATACATGCCCAATGGCTAATTAATGTAGGAATTTACATGTTTTCTCTTGCAGTTCTTTTTACGGTTATAACATTACCTGTTGAATTTAATGCAAGTAAAAGGGCAATTAAAATATTATCAAGTGGGAGATTGTTAACCGAAGAAGAATTAGAGGGTGCTCGTGCCGTGCTAAACGCAGCTGCCTTAACTTATGTTGCTGCAGCTGCAACAGCAATACTACAATTAATACGATTATTAATCATCTTTAGAGGCCGTGAATGATATTCCTGCAAAGATGCAGATTTAAGAAAAATATTTTATTTATTTTTATTAGTGTTGTTTTTATTTTATTAAGAGTGGAAGGGGGGGAAAACACAGAAACTATCCGTATTCGTACAGAAGGTTATGCAGAAGGACCTTCGTATCTTGCCCGTCAGATGGCATTAGCAGAAGCTCAAAAAAATGCTATAGAGCAATACCTCCTTTCTATATTATCTGAAGAATATTTAAAGTATTTGAGTCCATTACTTAACAAAGCATCTCAATATTTAAAATCATATAAAATTTTAAACGAAAATACTGTAAATGATAAATCCACTGTGGAATTGGATGTGGAATTGGATGATGAATTAATTAATAAAGATGTTACAACACTTTTAATTCCACGTGTCACAGATTTGCCTAAAATATCCATATATATTATTGACTCCCATCATCATCCCGATAATAAATACACAGAGGCAGTCAATTCCTACGATGTAATGGAAAAAAAGTTAGTAAATCTTAAATTTTCAATACAGAAATCAAATATAGAAATAAATTTTAAGAAAAGTGAAATAATACAATTAATTGAGGAGGGGTTAAATGGTAAAAAAAAGATGGCTATGAGTCAGGACTCAGATGTATTTGTTCTTGGTATAAATCAATATGAACTTCTTGGAGATTTATCTAATAATCACGTACAAAAAGTCCGTTGTAATTTAACTGTTGAATTATTCCAAGTATCTGATGGAAAACTATTAGATGCGTTCAGTGTATCTGCTTCTGTTCAAGGGAAAGATTTGACGGAAGCAAAAAAACAATCTGCAGAAGATTGTGCATTAAAGTCTATTCAAAGAGTAATTACTTGTTCTTTCTTATCAACTCTCAAAAATAAAAAGAATACAAAAGATGTTAATTTATATTTCGATGGCTTCAAAGACAAAAAAATGATACAGAAAGTAATAGACTATTTAGAAACGGTTACCTATGGAAGTAATACACAACTCATTTTAGAGACAATTAACAGGACAAAATATATACTTATGTTTGATGGGCCGATTGTTCATCTTATAGATTCTATTTATAACAATCCACAACTAAAAAATAAAATCGTAGTAAAAAAAGTGATTGACCGTGATATTTATTTAACAATTTCCAATGAGAACTAATTCCTATTCAGTTCTTTTTCTATAGCCTCAATAACTGAAGAATCATCAGGTTTTACTTTGGGTTCAAAACGAGCTACTGTTTTCCCATCTTTACCTATAAGAAACTTCGTAAAGTTCCACTTAATACTTCCATCAAAAGGCGCATTATCTTTAGATGTAAGAAATTGATATAAAGGACACATATCGGAACCATCTACAGACACTTTTTCAAATATAGGAAAAGAAATTTTATAATTGAGTTCACAAAAACTCTTTATTTCCTCGTTAGTTCCAGGTTCTTGATTCATAAAATTGTTAGCCGGGAATCCGAGAATGATGAAACCACGGTCCTTATATTTTTGATATAGACTTTCTAATGCCTTGTACTGAGGTGTTAATCCACATTTAGATGCTGTATTCACTATCATTATTACTTTTCCCTTGTATTGTTGCAAATCAACTTCTTGACCATTAATGGATTTAACCTTAAACTTAAGAGGAGTATCCTGTGACCTTTGTTCTGCTGTTAAATTTTTTTGGGGTAAGAATCCCAAAACAAAAGACACCAGCAAACTGAAAATAAATCTGTAAAGTAAATAAATGCTTTTCATACATTCTCCTTATGTTTATCAATATCTAATATAAAAACATAAAAAAGATATTTTATATTTCAATTTACATAAAAATAACAATATATTTAATATAAATGATAAAATAAATTTAATAAAATGAAGGAAAAATTATGAAGAACAATAAAAAAACAATACATCTAATAGGTCATGCTCATATAGACCCCGTATGGTTATGGAGGTGGACGGAAGGTTACACAGAAGTTAGAAGTACTTTTCAAAGTGTAATTAATTTGATGAAAGAATTTCCAGACCTGAAATTTACTGCAAGTAGTTCATGTTTTTATGAATGGATAAAAGTATCAGAACCCGAGTTATTAAATGAGATAAAGAAAAGAGTAAAAGAAGGAAGATGGGAAATAACAGGAGCATTTTATGTGGAACCTGATTGTAATCTTCCCTGTGGAGAATCTTTTGTTCGTCATGGTTTATATTCACAAAGATTTTTCCAAAAAGTTTTTAACAAAAAGCCTATTATCGCTTTTGCTCCTGATAGTTTTGGGCATGCAGGCACCTTACCTCAGATATTAAGTAAATTAGGAATAAAATACTATGTATTTATGAGGCCATCTCCAGGTAAAGAAAAAGAATACTCTGAAGGAACGACATTTAAATGGATTTCCCCCGATGGTTCTCATATAATTGCTAATGTAATTCCTATGAGTTATGGTGGAGAATATAAAGAAGTAATAAAAAAAATCAATAACATAGATAAATATCCTTATTGGAGCAAAAACCAACAAGATTTTTTATGTTTCTTCGGTATATGTAATCATGGCGGTGGCCCTACTCGAAAAACAATAGATAATATTATAAACAAACAAAAAGAATTAAAAAAATATAAATTGATTTTTTCTACATTCCATGAATATTTTGAAAGTTTTCTGAAAAAAAAATGCACAATACCTGTTATAAGAGGTGACCTACATCACCATGCAAGAGGATGTTATAGTGTCTTATCTGAAATAAAAAGACTTAATAGACAATTAGAACATAAAGTGCTAATGGCAGAACGATTTGCCACAGCAGGTTGGTTATTAAAAGAAGTAGATTACCCAGAAACAGTGTTTGAAGCAATCTGGAAAGATTTATTGTTTAACCAGTTCCATGACATATTGGCGGGAACAAGTATTAAAGAAGCATATCAGGATGTAAGAGATCAGATGGGGGCGAGTAGACACCGTGCAGATGTAATAATCAACCAAACGATGCAAAAAATTGCTAAGAGTATTAATACAATAGGTGAGGGAAATGCCATCGTTGTTGTTAATCCACTCCCATGGACAGTAAAACAGCCTGTTGTTGTATCAGAGATAATATCAAGGGGGCTTGGAAATGGAAATGTTGAATTGGTCAATGATGAACAGTCCTGCTGCCCCATTCAACCCATACAATCTAATCGTCCTGGTTCAAGAAAATATGTTTTTATAGCAGAAGTCCCTTCTATGGGATATCGCGTTTATTTTGCCCGTCAAGAGTGCGAGAAACATAAAGAAATTCATAAGTTAAAAATTAAACCTCATATTGCACCTCATCCGCCTGTTGTGAATAAAAATCACATAGAAAATGATTTTTGGTATATAGAATTTGACTGCTTACATGGAGGTATATCTCATCTATATGATAAAATAAATAAAATTGATGTGGTTAGACAGTTAGGCATCCCCATCCCACTAATTGATAATTCAGATACATGGAGTCATGATGTATTCGAATATAGGGTAGAAGCGGGAAAATTTTCACTAACGGATATGTATATTAAAGAAGAGGGGGAAGTCCTTGCAAGTATTGTACAAGAATTTAAATATAATCAGTCAAAATTGATACAGGAAATTATTCTGTATAAAGATATAGCGGATATAGATATTTCTTTGAATATCCTATGGTTAGAAAAATATACAGTATTAAAATGGGCAATAGATACAAATATTTTAAAGGGTATTGCCACTTATGAAATTCCTTATGGTGTTCAAGTTAGACCCTGTAACGGAGAAGAGGAAGTAGGCCAGCAATGGATAGATTTGTCAGGCGAAATTAACGAAAAACAATATGGATTGGCCATAGTTACAGATAGTAATTATGCTTATGATGTAAAAGATAATGTAATAAGAGTAACATTATTACGCAGTCCTGCCTATGCTCATCATAACCCGGAAAGATACACAGTTTCAAAAAACTATCCTATTATTGACCAAGGGTGGCATGAAATGAAATTAAGACTTATTCCACACCTTGGTACCTGGCAAGATACAAGAGTAATAAAATCAGCATGGGAATTTAATGTTCCACTTATTGGACAATACGAACATGCCCATAGAGGAAAAAGAGGATTAAGTGCAACATTATTAGGAACAGAAGCTGAGAACATCCTGATTTCTGTAGTTAAGAAAAGTGAAGATGGAAAGGATTTAGTAATTAGGTTTTATGAGACACATGGCAAAGAGACAACTACTAACTTACACCTTACTTTTGCACAGTTGATATATCCATTAAGTTTTAAACCTTTTGAAATTAAGACAGTAAGAATAAATCTTGATAATAATACATTAATTGAAACAAATCTTTTAGAGGAGATAGAGGTTGAAGAAAATTGAAAATATAGAAGAAATATGTCTTTCTATACTTGCGGAAAGTAAAGACCCCTGGGTATCTCTTGATATACTAATACAAAAATGTAAAGAGATATCAGGTGATAATTCAATTGATAAATATTTGCTACTTTCTTTCCTGAAAAGTCATTCTGAAGTTAAGATATTCGATAATTTCTATTTAGGTCTTACCGAGTTGAAAAATATTATTAGTGAAAAACAATTAGAATTTCAGCCTTAT
>CALLRP010000025.1 GCA_938014335.1 uncultured bacterium | reverse complement strand
ACAATACCAAAATTATATTCAAAATAAAATGGGTCATTGCCATCGTTACGAAAATCATACCAACTAATGTTTTGAACAACCCCTGATGCGATAGCGGATAAATAACATCGTGCAAACAACAGTGCTTGTTCGCGTTCTGTTACGCCATCTTTCCATAAATGATTACTCCAGCCCATTTCTGTAATCCAGACCGGACGATTTTGAACCTGCTGAGCTACTCTTTTCAATTCATCAATAAATTTTACATCATCCAATGTTCTTCTGTATGGATGAATTGTAAGGATATCGAAAGGGGTATCGGCTTTTAAGCAAAAGTCAATGAATTGGTTATCTATTCCCGAGGTTGAGATAGCCAATATCTGTGCCTCAGGGTCAACTTTTTTTATTACATCATAACATCTTTTCACCAGTTCAGGATAAAGTTCTTTAGGTCCTTGCCAGAAAAAGATATTCGGTTCATTGTAAATTTCCCAGAATTGTACACGATCTTTAAAATGGTTTACAGTGGCTTCTGCATATCGCACAAAATCCTCGACCCCTTTCATGGTATAGGGCTCTGTCCATGGTGCCCAATAACAAAGAATCCCATAAACACTAATACCGTATGCATTTGCAGTGTTTACGATATTATCATAATAAGCAAAATCAAATTTGCCGGGTTCCGGTTCAATATGACTCCATGCAAAATCCTCCCTCGTCCATTTGATCCCTGCCTGAGAGGCTATTTGCGCAGATTTTTCTCTACTTTTTTGGTCAGAACCGTAGCGAAGGAAATACAATCCCATACCCCAGGGGGAATTGGGATTTAAAGTTTTATCCATTGGATAATTTATTTCTCTTGAATAGGTGGAAATTGCAGTGAATGTTTTCCCGTCATCTCTTTTAAAAGTCCACACTATTTCTATGAAATTCTTATTGTCAGGGATTGATAACGGAATATCAGATTGGATTGATTGGGCGGATGGAGGGATAGTCCATTTTTGGGAAGAAGAAGACAATATATTTTCCTCCCAATCTTTTATTTGAATGAATAATTCTCCAGAAACATCTTTGTCTAATAAATTTGTAAAGGAACACGAAGAATATATCCCTTGATTATTTGTGTAAGTTTTAGAAATGAGGATACATTCCTGATGGGAAGGTATCTCCGTTTCACAGATAAAAGACTGAATCTGTAACTGTAAAGTATTACTTGGGCAATGGGCTCTGTTGATTTGAAGTTGAATAAACCGTAGTGGAGTTCTAACTTTGCCATCATTTTCGCCTGAGAAATATTCCCAACCTTCAGGTGGGGCGTTAAATTCAATCGTTTGTTCTCCATAATATAAAGTTCCAATTTTCTTGCGGAAAAATTGAAAATGAGATGCTAATAAAAGTTCCAGTTCACTCCCTTCAGAACTTGCCCAGAGTTTTAAGATAAATTTTTTAGGTGTGCCAAAGATAGATAAAGAAGGATGATTGAAACTTGCAAAAATATTTTTTGAAAAATCAATTTCCCATAGAGGGTTTCTAAAAGTAATCTCTCCCGATGTATGGATAGAAGAAGGGATTTGGAAATTGATGAACTCGTATTGAATTGTGTGAACTTGGGATAGTTCTTCTGCCGTGCATTTCCATAGAAGTATTAACCCCAAAGCAATAACGAGTTTTGTTCTAATCATATCTAAATTCCTTTTAGTTATATTAAAATTAGTTTCAGAAATAGCAAAAGAGGACAATAAATAATAACAAAAATAAACTCTTTTATCCGAAAAAAGGAATAATATTATATCCCTTAAGATCATTTGTGCAATTTGTGACCAAAATAAGACAAAAAGTTTTTAGTTCCTATGTGTTTTTACATACAAAGATGTTATTTTTGTTTATTTCCCTACAATTATGAAACTATTTTATTTTCATAATTAGAAAACATTTGATTTAAGTGATTGGTAGATAGTATTTTTAATAAAAGATTTACATGGGCATAATTTTTGTTATTAATAGACTAAATTGTGTAAATTATGCACAAGGAAAAAATAAATAATTGAAAATCATATATTTTTGGAATTTTAATTTAAAAATATTTTTTTGAGTTTTAAAGGAAAGTTTTGTATAATAAGTAACAATTGGCGGTTTTGTTTGTAACAATTATTAACAATAGGAAATATATAACTCCAATGTGAGGGGTTATATTTTATCTAAAAGCAACAACATGAAAGGAGTTAATAATGATAATTGCAGACATCCTAAATATTATCGTAAGTGTCTTTGTAAAGTTCTTTGCCGAATGGCTTGTTGGTCAGTTATTGGCACTATTCGGCGTAGCATAAACCATTAAACTTAGGAGGGTAAAAGAATGGATTTTAATTTAATTCTGAAAGAAGTCATAGTAAAAATAGTTAATTATTTAGCAGGCTTTATAAGCAAGATTATAACGGATTTCTTTTCTGCTTTAACTGGAAAAGAGCCTGTTGACTAATTCTTAAAAAATCAATATAAAGCACATGGTAGAAATTCCTACTATGTGCTATTTTTTTTAAGGTAATTGTTTATGAAAAGAAGAGAGTTTTTAGTACATTTAGGTGCTATGGCTCCTATAATAAATAGGATAAAATATGGTTCTTTAGGGGGAGAGAATGTTCAAACGGTAAAAACATCTAACGAACAATTAAATGACAATGTTAACGACAATATTTGGGGTTCTCTCTTTGGTTTTAATTTATTAAATTACTTTATGGTTAATGGGAAAAGACCTTTTCAGGAAGAAGAATTCGCCCTCATTCATCGGTTCGGTTTTAATTTCGTTCGGTTACCCATGGATTATCGTTGTTGGACAGATGAAAAGTCTCTTACCCATATACGAGAAGAAGATTTGAAAGAGATAGACAAAGCCGTTGAATTGGGCAGAAAATATAATATTCATGTCTGCTTAAATTTTCATCGTGCTCCGGGGTGGACTGTAGCAAAACCTGATGAACCGATGGATTTATGGAAGGACGAGACTGCACAAAAGATATGTGCTTATCACTGGCGAACTTTTGCTCAACGGTATCAAAGCGTTTCACCTAAGCAGTTGAGTTTTAATCTATTAAATGAGCCGGGAAATGTTTCCGCGGAGAAACATAAAAATGTTATTGGAAAACTATTAGATGCAATCCGAAGCGTAGATGAAAAGAGACCGATTCATTGTGATGGAAGACTCTGGGGTGCTTTACCGCCGATGGAACTCGCTGATTTAGGTATTGTGGCTAATTTACATATGTATCAACCTTTTACTGTTACCCATTATAAAGCATCATGGGCAGGCAAATGGGACGATGTTCCTGTGCCGGACTATCCTTATAAAGAAGGGGATTTTTTATGGGATAGAGAAGGTATTCGTGAAAAAGTAATCAATCCATGGAAAAAACTGGAAAATCAAGGTGTCTCTGTTTTTGTAGGTGAATTCGGTGCATTTAATCGAACTCCACATAAGGCTGTAATAAAATGGTTAGAAGATACATTAAGTTTGTTTAATGAAGTAGGATGGGGCTGGTCAATGTGGAATTTTGTGGGTCCATTCGGTCCTATTAATTCTGATAGAATTGATGTCGAATATGAAAATTGGGAAGGGTATAAAGTGGATAGACAAATGTTAAACTTACTTCAACAATATGCGGAGAATAGATAGATTTTGAATGTAATTTGTAATATACTGTTTATGCTTATACCCTGATTTTTATCCTTTACCTCTATATCTTCTATAATATGAAAACTTAATTTTTCCCTTTATGTTTGATATATAACAAATATAAGATAAGGAAATAAGATGAGTATAGCCATAGTCACGGGCTCAGGTGGTTTAATTGGTTCTGCATCGGTTCGCCGTTTTGCAAAGGAGGGTTTTACGATTGTAGGTATAGATAATGATTATCGCTCTTATTTCTTTGGGGAAGAGGCAAGTACTCGCTGGTCTGTGGAACGCCTGAAATCAGAATTGCCTAATTATCGCCACTATAATACTGATATTCGCGATTATAATGAGTTAGAAAAAGTATTTCAAGAATATCAGGGGGATATATCCGTAGTTATTCATACCGCTGCACAGCCCAGTCATGATTGGGCGGCAAAGGAACCTTTTACCGATTTTGGTGTAAATGCCTTAGGGACATTGAATTTATTAGAACTAACTCGTAAATATGCGTTTGATGCAGTATTTATATTTACATCTACAAATAAAGTTTACGGCGACCTACCTAACTATTTACCATTAATGGAACAAGAAACACGATGGGAAGTCGATCCGAGCCATCGCTGGGCAAAATACGGTATTGATGAAACAATGAGTATTGACCAGAGCCAACATTCCATTTTCGGTGCTTCTAAGATATCTGCGGATGTTATGACGCAGGAGTATGGTAGATATTTCGGGATGAAAACTACGATATTTCGGGGCGGATGTCTAACAGGTCCCCAACATGCAGGGGCTGAATTGCACGGTTTCCTGGCATATTTGATGAAATGTGCTATGACAGGGAAGGAATACCGTATATTCGGATATAAAGGAAAGCAAGTTCGGGATAATATCCATGCAGATGACCTCGTAGAATGTTTCTGGGAAGTCTACCAATCTCCCCGTATTGCAGAAGTCTACAATATCGGTGGGAGCAGGCATAGTAATTGTTCCATGTTGGAAGCCATTAAAATGTGTGAGGAAATCACAGGGAAAAAGATGAACTATGTTTATGTTGAGCAGGCACGAAAAGGGGACCATATTTGGTGGATTAGTGATGTGAGAAAATTTCAAAGTCATTATCCCCAATGGAAATATACTTATGATATTCGAAAAATTTTAGAGGAGATTTACCATGGCCTTCAAGGCCGAATTTGATTTACAGCCTGTGCCAAAAAATACACTTCTTTATTCAATTGTTATCCCAGCACATAACGAAGAAAATAACATTTCTTATACGATAGAAGAGTTAATTCCAGAGTTAAGAAATGAGAAAATCCCTTTTGAAGTTATTATTGTTAATGATAACAGCACTGATAATACTCTCCAAGTAATAAAGGAACTTAGCCAAAAATGTCCAGAAATAGTAGTGGTAGACAATCCTTTACCCGGGGGATTAGGTCGTGCTATTCGTAGTGGGCTAAAAAATATTAAAGGCGATGTAGTCGCGATAGTCATGGCAGACCGTTCTGATGACCCTAAGGATATTGTGCGATGCTATCGAAAAATAGAAGAAGGATATGACTGTGTTTTTGGTTCCCGTTTCAGAAAAGAAAGTGTTGTTACTCATTACCCGAAGATAAAATTGATTGCGAATCGAGTTGTTAATAAGTTTTTGCAGATACTATTTTTGACTCGTTTTAACGATTTAACCAATGCCTTTAAGGTTTATCGTCGGCATGTAATAGAAAATATAAGCCCTCTCCAGGCAGCTCATTTTAATATCACCATCGAAATGTCGTTATCGGCATTAATTCGTAAGTACAAAATTGCAGAAATCCCTATTGCATGGTATGGACGCACCTGGGGACAATCCAAACTTAAACTTCGTGAGATGGGCAGAAGATACCTGTGTACCATGTTAATGATTTGGTTCGAACGATTATTAATCTTAGATGATATAATGAAAGAAAAAGACCATTCCTCGCGATAAAAAATCTTATACTTTTACTTTATTACGATATATTTCCCATTCTGGCTCGTTTTCAAAAATCCACTGATAATATTCCCGCTGTTCCAATTCAGAACCAGCATCTTCGTCCGCTACGAATGTACAATTCGGGTGTAATTGAAGCGCGGTAGCAGAAATCATAGCGGTAAAAGGACCCTCAACTGCTCTCGCCAAAATTTTACTTTTATGTTTTCCTGTAACGAGGACTAAACATTCATGTGCTTCGAGAATAGTTCCTACTCCCATAGTAATGGCTCTTTTAGGCATTTCATCAGGATTAGAGAACAAATGTTTGTTTTGTTCTATCGTTTTGGGTGATAGTGCTTTTTCTCGTGTCCTTGAGAACATCGAAGATAAAGGTTCATTAAAACCAATATGCCCTGATTCTCCAATACTTAATAGTTGTAGGTCTATTCCACCAAAATCCTTTATTTTTTCTTCATATTCTTTGCATTCTTTCGCTATGTCCTCTGCCATACCATTGGGGATATGAGTATTTCGTAAATCAATATTAATATGGCGGAAAAAGGTGTTGTACATGAAATAATGATACGACCCGGGATGTTCTGGCGGTATTCCAATATACTCATCTAAGTTGAAAGTAACTGCGAGTGAAAAATCAAGGTCTTCCTTTTGATGCATTTCTATTAATCGTTGATAGAGAGGCACCATTGTTCTTCCTGTGGCGAGTCCTAAGACGAGATGAGGTTTTTGGCGTAATCTTTCTGATATAATACAGGCAACAAGGTTAACTGCATCCATGGTAGTTGGCTGAATAATAACCTGCATAAAAATCTCCTTAACAAAGAAAGTTTATCCATAGGCATAAGTAATGAAGAAAGTATATACCACTGTAGAAGAAGTATTCCACGCTATTACACATGGTCTCGGTGCCGGATTAAGTATTGCGGGCTTTGTCGTAATGCTAATACTTGCCATTCGTAAAGAAGAACCCTGGACTCTGGCAGGCGTTCTTACATTCGGTATTGCTCTAATATTACTCTATTTAAGCTCTACCTTATATCATTCCTTCCCTCCTGGCAAAATAAAACGATTTTTCCAATTTATGGACCACTCCTGTATCTATGTACTGATAGCGGGGACTTACACACCTTTTTTACTCGTATATATGAGAGGTCCCTGGGGCTGGTCACTTTTTTCAGCACTCTGGATACTAACATTTTTAGGATTTATATTCAAACTTTTCTTTATCGGCAAATGGAACCATCTTGCCACATTTATTTACATCCTAATGGGATGGATAGCCATTATTGCAATTAAACCTGCCATTGAAATGATACCCATGGGTGCCTTATGGCTCATGCTTATTGGTGGTATCGTATATACAGGGGGGACATTCTTTTATTTATGGGAGCGTCTCCCTTTCCATCATGTCATTTGGCATCTATTCGTTATGGGAGGGAGCATTATACATTTTATCTGTGTCTACCTATACATCCTCGTCCATAACGCAACCTGATTTATTTCTTAACATATACTATAAAAATTCGTTTTACAAAACTTGCGTGATGGCTTCAACTAAACGGTCTATGTTGTCAGTAGTTATACCTGCCACATTAATTCTTCCTGAATTGACGATGTATATTGAGAATTCCTCTCTCAAACGTAGAACTTGTTCTTTGGTTAAGCCCGAAAAGGAGAACATTCCTTTTTGTTCTTCGATAAAACTAAAATCTTGAGTTACTCCTTTTTCTTTTAGCTTCTCAACAAACAGTTTTCGCATGGTCTTTATTCGAGAGCACATTTCTTTGACTTCCTGTTCCCATTCTTTTCGAAGGTCTTCGTTAGTTAAGATAGTATGAACGATATGTGCCCCATGTGCAGGCGGATTGGAATAGTTGGTTCGGATTGTTACCTTCATCTGGCTTAAAACTTTCTGGCAGGTTTCGGAATCTGCACAAACACTGATTAATGCACCGCACCGTTCGTTATATAAACCAAAGTTTTTTGAAAAAGAACTGCATATAAACACTTCGGGCACTTTTTCAACGATTGTTCTTATTCCTTGAGCATCTTCTTCCAGTCCGTCTCCTAATCCTTGATATGCAAAGTCAATTAAGGGAAGAATACCTCTTGTTTTTAAAATATCTGCTACGGTAAGCCATTGCTCTTTGTTTAAATCAATACCGGTAGGATTATGACAACAACCATGCAGTAATAAAATATCTCCTTCTGGAATAGTCTCTAAAGTAGCAAGCATTTTATCCCACGCAAGACCATGATTTTCTGGATTGTAGTAGGGATAAGTCCCCATTTCAAATCCTGCTGTCTGGAATATTTTTGCGTGATTTTCCCATGTGGGGTCACTTAACCATATTTTTTTAGTACCGATATTTGCTTTAATTAAGTCGGCAAAGATTCGTAAAGCGGATGTACCTCCAACGGTTTGAACGGTTGCCACTCTTTTTTCGCTTATGGCACAATTGTTCTTTCCTAATACCAGCCATTGCACATTTTCACAAAATTCAGGGGAACCTGATATGGGAAGATAACTTTTCGTTTGCTCTTTCTCTAATAAAAATTTTTCCACTTTTTTAACTGTATTGAAAATAGGTGTTTTATTTAAATTATCTTTATAAACTCCCACGCCCAAATTAATCTTGTTAGGATTACTGTCCTTTAAAAATGCTTCGGTAAGCCCGAGAATAGGGTCAGGAGGAGCCATTATAAACTTCTCTAACATTCTTTATCCTTTCGTTATTGTTTTATTTATTTCCTTGTTTATTTTCTTCAACGCTTTTCCTTGCTTTTTCGTCTAATTCTAATTCGTATCGGTCAACTTCGGTTAAATGTCGGTCAGTTACAATAATGAGATGGAAACCATATTTTGTTTCAATAATATCGCTTAACTGTCCAATAGGTGCTGACCATACATAATTTTCAAAGGCAGGCTCAAACGAACCTCTCCCGTAATATCCTAAATCTCCGCCTCGTCGGGCACTGGCAGGGTCATTTGAATATTCTTTAGCAAGTTTTTCAAAGACTGCCCCTTTAGCAATGCGTTCTTTTATTTCGGTTATAAATTCCAGAGCCCTTTGGCGGTCTGCGGGGTCATTTGGCGAAAATTTAATAAGAATATGTTTCGCACGTACATAAGAAGTTTTTGGTTTTGTATGTCCTACCATCCACATGATTCCAATCATTAAAACGACCAGTAGAATAATTCCACCCCAGATATATTTGGTCCAGTCTTTGGGTTCTTCAGGGAGAATGTCATCTCTATAAATAGGTTCGCTCATAGTTTATACCTATTATATTCCTAATTGTTTAAACATATTTCCATAAAGTTGAGCATAGAAACTGATTATAATAAAACCAATGATTGCTCCGACAACCAAAAAGATTAATATGTTAAATATTTTGCTTGCAACTTGAAGAGCCTGTTGCGCATCTATCAAAAAATATTCTGCCAGCTTTTGTAGCGATTCATCTAATTTGCCAGACTGTTCTCCTATGGTTATCATTTCTTGACCTATTCGTCCTATCCATGAGAGTGTCTTGAAGGATTTTTCAAGATTACTTCCGTTCTGGATAAGATAAATCACATTTATTACATCATTTTGATAATTAGAAGAGGGGAGAAGTTCAGCAGATTGCTTCAACGCCTGAGTAATAGGAATACCACTGGCATAAAGTAATGCAAACGATTTAAAAAAACGAGCTAAGGAAAATTTATGAATGATAAAACTGAAGGGATAAACATATCTAAATATTCCATACAAAATTCTTTGGAACCCTTTTGTATTTTTGAAAAAAATGAAAAAGAATATGAAAATTATAAATGCGATGCTTACTTTTATATGGAAGGAAACATAGTCTGAAAAATATTGATTTAAAGAAAATGACTTTTCTAATCCGATATTACGAACAATACCCAATGCAAAGCTTCCCAAAAACCATCCCAAAACCAGTTGAGAGATAGGATATATTAAGGAAGAAATCGTAGAACGTTTCATCTTCCATAAATCTTCGTAGTATAAACTTAAATCCCTCAGAATAGTATCTAATTTTCCGGATTTTTCTCCCGCAGAGACAAGTTGAATAAACAAATCGGGAAATACTTCTGCTCGATATAGTGCTTCGCTAAGTGTTTTCCCCTGTGTTAAATTATCCGCGCAACGGTATAGAATAGTTTTTACTTTACGAGAGGGGAAGTTATCTCCTACAATTTGCAATGCCTGGATAATGGGAATACCCCCTTCATATGCAGATGCAAGTTGTCGGCATAGAATTGACATCGTTTTATAGTTTAATATAAACTTTCCGAAACTCATAATAACAATCTTTTTTAAAATTAAACAATATTTTAACACAATCGAAGCATTTATTACTTATCTTTGATTCTTAGGAATAAGTTATAAATCTAAATAGTTGTTATATTGTTTTTCGTTAATTGTAATATGTAATCCAAAACTATATGTGAATGGAGTTCTATTTGTATGAAAAAAAATCAGAAGTTTTATTTTTTAGTTGTTTTGTTAATAACTTTTGTCATTGTATTGTCATTAGACGGCTGGACTGCTACGAAAAAGAAGAAGAAAATAGAAGATGAAGTTCCACAACCGCGTTCTTCTCCATGGGTATTAAGGCACCGATACACTTTCTCTTGGGAAGATATGGGCATTGATTTTGATGAAATGAACGGGGATTGGCATATTTTTTACACCGTTCCCGACAATTATTCTGAAATGACCATTATTGAGGGTTATGGCCCCTCTGTACAGTTGAAGTCGGGGGAAGAAATTTCTGCGGAATCCTTGGGCAATTCCTATACAGATAGAGTTGCAGTAGAGAGTGTGTTCGGACCGGCGACTCATTTTACTGCGATATTTCCAAATAAGAATGGCATTCAAATACAACAGCGAGCAACAAGTTTTAAACAATGTAGTTTTGTTCTTTTTACCACCCTTATAACAAATAGCGGGACAACTCCAATAACAATTTCTAAAATAAAGCCCTTTGTATTTCCTCCTGTAGCAGGGCTTTTAATACGCCTCCCTAATAAAAAGATAATGCGTCCTATTGCAAATATTAACGGATATTGGGCTTTTGTACCAGAGGAAGAATCACAAGTGTTAGAAATGACTACCCAAAAAGGACAAAAATTAGTTTTTGCCGTTTGTCCACAGGGGAAATCTCGGTCTAAAATAGTGACTACAGGAGAAGGAGATAACTGGACAGGTGCAATAGAATGCGAATATTTACCTCCAATAACAATTGCTCCCGGTGAAACACTGGAAAGTGACCCTGTATTTGTTTCTTTTAGCAATGATGCTTATAAATTGCATATGAATTTCACATGGGCTCTATCACAGCTTTCTCCACCCTGTTCTAAAATAACTATTGAAAAACCTATTTTAGGCTGGGTTTCTGTTGACCCCGAAAAGGTATCATTGGGAAACTTATCCAAAGTTGCGGGTCTCTCTGGGAACATGGGTATAAATTCCATTTATATACCAGCGGGATGGGAACAACCTCTTGGGTCATTAAAAGGAAATGCAAAAAATCTATCAAGAGATATGAAATCTGTCATAGACCAATTAAAAAATCATGGTTCTATGAAAGTTGGTTTATCCTTAAATCCATGGGCAGTTCCTGCAGGGACAGAACATTCAATCCCTGTCTCAAATGAATATGCTCTTGTTAAATTCCATACTCCAGAAGGGTTGGAAATTGCAAAAAAACGGTGGGAAAAAATTTTAGCGTGGAATCCCGATTTTATTATCTGTGATATTTCTATTCCAGATGCAGTATTAGAGCAAATAAATACTACCCATACAGAGGCGATGTTTGTAGGATTAAAAGAAATGTCCAATTTCTTTTCAAAAATTCCTGTATATCCCGTATTCACCAACCGTGTAATTAATACAGAAGAGGAGTTGGCACAGTTCTGTACCATTACAGGAACATTAGCAGGATTTAATGTAGGTATCAGTCCTGTAAAAATCAATAATCAGTTGTTAACTACCCAAAACTTTTTATCAAATACTCTATTACAATCTTTCCCTGGACCTGCAGTATGGTTAGGGGATTTTAACCGTTCCGATATATCAAAAAAATTGCTACAATTGAGCCTTACTACAAGAGCAAAATTTTCACCTTTTGATGCTAATAATAAAGTACCTTCCATCTGGTATTTGAAAAGTTATGCTACACAGGATAGTTTTGCTAATTCACTTATCTATGTTGCAAGGAATGCGGAACCTTTCTCTGCGGTATCTCTAAAAAGTATTCATAACGATGCTGTTTTTTGGGATTATACCCATGAAAAATTCATAGATGATACGGAAACGATTCAGAGTAACCCTGAAGAAAAATTTATAGGATTAACATTAAAAACAGATATACCTTCCGTGATAGGAGTGAAAACCAAACAGCAATGTGGACTGGAATATATTAGTTCTACAAGATGGGACAATGATAAAAAGAAATTAGAAATTGTGTTTAAAGAAACATTGGTTTCCCCTGCATTTCTATATATTTATAAACCCGCTACATGTAAAATCAACAAGGTTCTTGTGGGTGGAAAGCCTCTTAAAAGTATTAACCTTAATAATGATGTGATTTCTATTGGTTTTAAAGAAAATCCAGAAAAAGTTGAGTTAATTTTAGATTAATATTTAAATTGTCATTCATTTGTTATTACAATATTATAGATAAATAATATTAGTAGAGGGGCTTTGTGATATATACTCGTTGGCAAAGACAAGCAACAAATACAGTACGGCTATTTGAAATATTCCAAGTTTTTGCAAAACATGGGTTTTATGACCTTCTTTCCCGTTTAGGACTTTTGCAACGCCTTCCCTGGTCTTTGTTTCGCCAGGTAAAAGAAGGTTCTCCCAATATTGAACTTACATGGGGAGAACGATTGAGGCAAGCGTTAACGGAATTAGGTCCTACCTTTGTAAAGATGGGACAAATTCTAAGTACACGCCCAGACCTTGTCGGTTCGAAAATCGCACAAGAACTGAGTTTACTTCAGGACCGTGTGGCTCCACTTCCCTATGAAGAAATTGTAAAAACTATAGAAAGTGCTTTTAACAATCCAATAAGTGAAGTTTTTCAGAATTTCGATAGCAATCCTGTAGCAGCGGGCTCTTTAAGTCAGGTGCACAAAGCGGTACTAAAAGATGGAACACCGGTCGCTGTTAAAGTGAAGAGAACGGGTATTGACCGTATTATCACTTCAGATATTGAGTTGATGAAAACGATAGCCCTATGGTTAGAAGGGCATCCTGATATTGCTTTCTTGAGACCGGCTGGGATTGTTGATGAGTTTGCCCGTTCCGTGAGGAGAGAACTTAATTTTTTGATAGAGGCAAGAATTATCCAGATGTTTCGTAAAAATATGGTGAATCAAAAAAATGTTCTTATCCCAAAGGTATTTAAATCATATTCTACTCCTGAAGTATTAACAATGGAGTGGGTAGACGGTGTCCGAATGGATCAGTTTGACCAGTATGAAGCCCGGAATTGTGATCGCAAAACAATAGCCCGTTTAGGATGCGAAATCCTTTGTAAAATGGTATGTGAAGATAAATTATTTCATGCTGACCCCCATCCCGGAAATATTTTTATTACACACAACAATCAAATTGCATTCCTCGATTTGGGGATGGCAGGTAGTTTAGACAATAACGATGTAATGTTAATAACCAATTTGTTGTTAGCAATCTTTCATCAGGATGTTAAACAGTGCACACAATCTGTGTTAGCTCTTTGTTCTAAGCCCGATTTCAAAGAAGTTAAATCGCTTGAGTATGAAATATCAGACTTTCTTGCATTTGAAGCGTATTTAATTATCAGTACAGGGCAGGTAGGAAAGGGAATAGAACGGGCTATTGAGATATTGAGAAATCACGGATTAGAGTTAGAGCCCCGTTTTACACTTTTACTCAAAGCATTGGCGACTATTGAAAGTGTGGGAAGACAATTGGACCCTGAACTTGACTTTGTCTCCATTATACAACCCTATTTTGAAAGATTTATATTATCTAAATACGAATTTTCCCATCTTTCCCGTGAATTTACTCAGCAGTTAAATACAATCTGGAAATTTTTTATGGAGTTGCCAGAGGATATTCGAAGTATAACTTCACAAATGCGTTCCGGAGAGCTAAAGTTCCATGTCCATCATGAATATTTAGAAAAATTAGCTCAGACCCTTGATAAATCCAGCAGTCGTATTTCTATTAGTTTAATTACTGCTTCACTAATTGTAGGGTCGAGTCTTTTAGTAACCACATCTGCTACCACAAAAAATTTGGGTACAATTGGCTTTACACTAGCAGGGATACTTGCTGTTTATCTAATAATATCCATTCTGTTTTCAAAAAGGTTATAACGAATTACTTATGGTTTCCTCAATAAAAATAAAAACTTATGCAAAAATAAATCTTTACCTTGATGTGGTGGGAAAATATTCAAATGGCTTTCATGAAATCGAATCTATTTTTCAAACTGTGAGTTTGGCAGATTCGCTTAATTTTAACGAAGCACCTGAAGGTATCCATATTACAACGAATGATGAATCGTTACCTACTAATGAAAAAAATTTAGTTTATAAAACGGTAAAAAAAATACAAGAAATTGCAAAGATAAGGAGAGGAATACATATTCATATTGAAAAACATATTCCTATGGGTGCAGGTTTAGGGGGAGGTTCTGCTAATTCCGCAGGCACAATATATGCATTAAATAAATTATGGGATTTAGAGTGGGATGAGAATACTTTAGTAGACATAGCAAAAGAGTTAGGTTCTGATGTGCCTTATTTCCTTAAAGGAGGGACACAAGCAGTTGGGGGGAAAGGAGAAAGGTTATCGCCCCTTATTCCATTATCTAATAGATGGATAGTATTAATCCATCCCCCCTTTTCACTCTCTACAGCAAAGGTGTATCAACACCCCACATTAAAAATTCGCCCTCACTATAAAAAAGGGGACAAATATAGCTTATCATTTCGGAAAGCGATATGTGCTTTGTATAAATCAGATTGGGATAAAATTATATATAACCGTTTAGAAATTCCTGCCTTTAATATTCATCCAGAACTGTATAAATTAAGATTAAAAATAAAAAAATTAGGATTCCCTCATGTGGGAATGACAGGAAGTGGGTCAACTTTTTTTGTGATTGTAGAGTCAAAAGAACAAGGTGAAAAATTGATGAATCAATTGAACAGCAAAACACATCTTGTAAAAACGATTTCTTTTTCAATACAAGAAATATGAATTTAGAGAACAATCTTGTCGTTTGAAGGATATAATAAATAAGTAATATTAAAGAGAAATAAATATGGATACAAAAAATATAATAATTGTTTTTTTGTTCTTAACCCTCTTCCCTTTTTTATCTTATCCATCACCTACATTACCTATTAATAAAATGATTATAGATAATGACGGTATTACCGAAGGATTAATTGAAGGGGAAGGCATTGTGAAAGGTGAAGGAGTAATGGAAGGAAGTCCTGAAGGGACCGGAGAGGGTGAAGGTGCAATAGAAGGTGAAGGTTCAGTAGAAGGGGAGGGGTTATTTGACCCATGTAATATAGAACCGTGTATTGAAGTATGTGATGAAGTTTTAGGAGAAAGCCATTTTGAGGAGGATTTGAGATGGCTATATGGTTATGTAGGAGAAAACCCCGATACGGCTGATTTAGATACGAACGGAATGATAGATACTGTTCAGGCATGGCTTTTAGATGAGGTATTAAAAGACAATAACCATGAAATACACTGTTGTGTAAAGCAAGTGTATAGGCACAATGTGGAAAGTTCGAGGGCGTATGCAGATGAGATACAATCTGTCCAACCAATAGTGTTTTTATTAATAGAGAGGGCTAGATTTGAGGGAGTAATATCAGGCTTAACGACAGTGGGCGAGAAGACGACGATAGATATGTTATTAGGGATGATAGATAAATTACCGATAGAAGTTCCGATGCCGGACATGGGGCAGTTTGATTTAAGTATGGCGCGATATTTGAGCAAATTAGGTGATGCGGAACGGGATGGGGTATGTAATTATGGGGAATATCGCTGGAGTTTACTAAATGGATATGGAATAGAAGGATATAAACAAAGGGTATTAAATCCTACGGAGATGGGTAATGGAGGAGGATGTATATGGTGTGGAGAAGGAGAACCGCCGGAGGGCGAGGGAATAATAGAAGGTATTCCTGAAGGAGCGGTTGAGGGGGAAGGGGAAACAACCCAGTATAGTTCATTAACCGTTATACTAACCCCAGATGAGGCAGTTCTCAATGGAGCCCAATGGCAAATCGAGGGTGATGATAATTTATACAACAGCGGAGATAAAGTGGCAAATCTTTATGCAGGTATGTATAAAGTGTTTTTTACCCAACCTGTAGGTTGGTCTACTTCTGATTATATTGAAGTAGAACTTGGTGAAAAAGAAGATAAAGTTATATATGTTAACTATTGGAAATCAGGTGGAATTATTCTTAATATTTTCCCTGATGAAGCGGTCAAATTGGGTGCAAAATGGAAAATGAACGGACAAGCGGAATGGAAAGAACCCGGGGAAGTATTTATTTTTCCCATAGGTTCTTATGAAATAATTTTTACCGATATAGAGGGATATATCTCTCCACCCCGAAGACAAGTCTATATTCCGCATGCCTCTTATATCACTGTGGATGTAAGTTATCAAAAAATAAGAATATTAGATAAGGAAGAAAAGAGAAATCTTGCCTTACAAATATTATCATCTTACAGTTCTTGTGACTTAGATGAGGATGGAGTGTTAACTTTTAACGAGGTTATGCAGAAATTTCCACAAATAACACAAGAATTATTCGCAGAAATTGATATGGATAATAGTGGTACAATTTCTATAGAAGAACTTAAAAAATATATTGACCAAATGAATACTACAAAATGTGGTAATATTTTCGGAGGTTGTAAAAAAAGTTTTTTCCCTAAAAAAATCTTGCAAAAACTGCTTTAAAAATGTTATTTTTATATATATTATAGTTTAAAAGGATTTTTACATATTATTATACGGGGCTAAAACCTAAAAAATAGAATTAAATAGGAATATTTTTGAATGAATTGCAGAGTACTGTTCTTTTGGCTGTTCATATTAGCCATTTTTTTTAATCTTTTTTATATATCATCAACCCAAATTTGCTATGCAGGAGTTTCCCTTACAAAGAGGGATTACCATACTGCAGATAAAGACCAAGATTATAAAATTAATTTGAGTGAATTACTCCGCGTTATCCAATTTTTTAATGCTCGTTCTTATCACTGTGACCCTGAAGGCGAAGATGGTTATAATCCTGGTCCAGGCGACCAGTCCTGTGAACCCCATGATAGTGATTATGAAGCCAATACCCCATGGCGAATATCGTTAAATGAACTACTCCGTCTGGTGCAGTTTTATAATGTTTGTGGGTATGAAATTGACCCATCTAAAGAGGACGGTTTTCGTCCCGTTTTATGCCCAGTGATTATAGAAGGAGAACCCGAAGGGTCCATAGAAGGTTTCCCAGAAGGAACCGAAGAGGGAGAAGGGATAGGCGAAGGAGAAACATATAACTTTGCTCGAATAATTATAGACCGAAGGGACACAGTTCCCAATACGGAAATTAATATCCCCCTCACCCTTGAAACAAAGAACACTGCATTAAGCTATATTCAATTTGACCTCATTTTTAATTCCAACCGAATCCAATACATGGATTATATGATAGGTCCTGCTATTCAAAGTACAGGGCGCAACTTGTCTGTTGGACAGATTATCCCGGGAAAAATTAGGCTAACGACGACAGGGACCTCAACTTCTGGCATGACAAATGGGATTTATGCTATTTTGAGATTTAAAGTCTCTGAAAATGCAGATTTTAATGATATTTATTCCATTTATGCGGAAAGTATTATGGCGATAAATTATCCTGATGGGGACATTTATCCCCTTTCTGTTTTGGCAGGTTATATTCGTATATACAGTGCTTTTCCCTATCCTCCGTCAGCCGAGTTCTCAGCTACTCCCACAAAAAATATAGTGAATAGTGAAATAGAATTCCGTGATGAAAGTAAAATGGGAAATGGAACCGACCCTGTTTGGCAGTGGAATTTTGGAGACGGTAGTTTTAGTCTTTTGAGAAATCCTACTCACATATATCACTCTCCGGGCACTTATACAGTAACATTAACAATTACAACCAGTGCAGGACAAAGTATTAAGCAGAAAACAAATTATATCGAAATAATTCATGGTTCACGAATCTATGTAAAAAAATCACCAATAAAAGAAGAAATTGAGTCTGATGGATTATCTTGGGAAACAGCATTTTCTACCATCCAGGAAGGGGTAGATAAAGCATTTGAATTAGGTGGAGGAGAAGTATGGGTAGCTATGGGAGATTATAATGAAGTCCGTTCTAATCCATACGGGTCACTCGTACTTCGTGAATTGGTTAATGTATATGGTGGTTTTCAAGGGACAGAAACAGAACTTAATCAAAGAAATTATCAAACCAATATTACTATTATAAACGGGAGTGTTGCCCGAGATGGACAACCTGCCTGGCATGTAGTTCGCGGAGAAAATTACAGTGAATTGAATGGCTTTATTATAAAGGGAGGCGATGCTCGTTACGATTCCATTTACAATGATGCACAAGATGGAGGCGGTTTGTATGTTCCTGCAAAGAAAATGGTAGTTAAAAACTGCTCCTTTTTCCAAAACAAAGCTGCCGGTGTAGGTGCAGGAATTTGTTGTATTAGTGGTAAATTATCTATATATAACTGTAACTTTATTGAAAATACAATTGAAAATATTTCTTCCACTTCCAGTTATAATTACGGAGCGGCTATCTACTCGACTGATAGTGTTCTTAATGTTCAAAAATCACGCTTTGAATCAAATCGTATTTCTTCCAAAGCTACATGGCAGACTTCTACACAGAATATAACGGCTGTCTCTGCAGGTGGGGGTATATTTGCTTATAACTCATCCTTGACAATAGATAACTGCCTATTTTATTCAAATTCGTGTATTGCAGAAGGTATCGGTCACGGTACTGTTGGCGGAGGTATATATGGTGCTTTTGCAAAAGCATTAGGGGGTTCTATTTATCTATGGTATAGCAACATACACTTAAAAAATTCAGATTTTAGGAATAATAATGTTTCAACAAATGACCATGTAGGATTTTCTCGTGCAAGTGCTGGGATGGTGTATATGACACGAAGTTCGGCAAAGATCGTAAATACAATTGGTTTCCGAAATAAAGCATACGATTTCAGTCCTTCTAATGAAAGAACAGGTGGTATTCATGTAGACCTTTGTGAGAATGTTGTAATCTCGAATTGTACCTTATATGACAATCAAGTAGACCTAACTACAAACAATCATGGAGGGGCTGTTTTTAACTATTACAGTAACATGGCATTTGCAAATACAATTATCTGGCAAAATTCAGGACAAGGGACCTATTCTCTTGGAAATGATGCAGTTTTTATGTATTGCAATACACAGCAAGTGAAAAATGGAGAAGGAAATATTAGTTCTGACCCATTATTTATATTTCCAAGTGGAGGTAATTTTAGATTAAATAGCGGTTCTCCATGTATAGACAAAGGGATGGACACCAGCCTTGATGAATGGGGAAATGTTTTGACAGATATCGAGGGTAATCTACGTGGACGAGATGCTATTCCTGGTGTTACAGGTGATGGCTCAGATTATGATATAGGAGCCTATGAATACTAAATAAAAAACAATAATCGGTTTTAGTCCTTTTCGGGGAATCTTTCACGAATGAGTAGAATTTCTTTTATATTTGAAAAGAAAATATCTACTAAGTCCGGATCGAACTGTTTACCTCGTTGTTCTGCAAAATATTCTTTGATTTCGTCTAATGTCCATGCTCTTTTATATACCCGTTCCACACCTAAAGCATCAAAAACATCAGCGATACCTACTATCCTTCCAAAAATATGGATGTCTTTCCCCTTTTTCCCATTGGGATAACCATTCCCATCAAATCGTTCATGATGTTCTAATGCTATTATCGCTGCAGATTGTAGTACGACCCCTTTTGTTTTGCTCAACATATCATAGCCTATTGTGGTATGAGTTTTTATTATATTAAACTCAGTAGGAGTTAATGGACCCGGTTTATTTAATATAGCATCGGGGATACCGACTTTCCCTACATCGTGCAGTGGAGAAGCTAATCTCAGAATTTCTGCTTCTTTTGTGGAAAGCCCAAATTTCAATGCTAATAACTTGGAATATTCTGCAACCCGTTTCACATGACTACCGGTCTCGCGAGATCGTGTTTCGACAATTTCTCCCAGAGTAAAGACAATTTCTCTTTGCGCAGTTTCTATTTCACGAATAAGTCTCGCATTTTCTATTGCAGATGCCCCATGATTGGCAATAATTTTTAAAACTTTCAAATCCGTTTCTGAGAAAGTTTCCCCATCGGATTTGTCGGTTACATTCAATACCGCAATAACATCCTGTTCATTAATGGTCAGGGGATGCGATTCTATGAATTCTGATTTTTTCCTCTGAAGTGGAACCGAAATAAAGGATGTGTTCTTTAAACCAATTAAAGAACTTTGTAAATCAGGATTTTGGCTAATATCTTCAATTAATATGGGTTCTATATTTTTTACAACAAATCCCGAAACTGTATTCGTGTCTATAGGAATAATTTTACCGTTTAATTCAGATGGCAAACCTGTACTGGCAACCACTTTTAAATATCTTCCATTTTCAATAACTTCAAGTATAGAACCTCGCTTTGCTTGTGTATGTTCTAACGCTGCATTGAGAATAAATCTAAAAAGTTGTTCCTCCTCTCTCATTGAGGAAATATTTTCACTTATCTTAAATAATTCTGTGATTTCTTTTAATCGAGCATTTTCCTGAATGAGACGATTTCGTTCTAAAGCATTGGTTACAACAGTTTTTATTTCTGTAATATTAAAAGGCTTTAAAACATAGTCATAAGCCCCTTCCTTTACCGCTGCACGTGCTGTTTCTATTGTGGCATATCCTGTCATGATAATAGGGACAATACCCGGATTCATTTCCTTTGCTTTATGTATTAAAGTAATCCCATCCATTTTGGGCATCATAATATCTGTGAATAATACCGCAATTTCACTCCCCTCTCGGATGAGCTTTAGTGCGGTCTCTCCATCGGGTGCCGTTTCTACTAAGAATCCCTCTTCAGTCAATAGATCAAAAAGCAATTCTCGAATAATTAATTCATCATCAACTATTAGTATTTTTTCTTTTTGGTCTGCCATTAACAATAGATTCCTCTAAATATACGGAGTTTATCCATTATGAAAACAATAAATTAAATAAATTTATTCTCATTGTTTTATTATATAAATAATGAAAAGTAAAACGAAATTAACTATAATTAAAATAGTTCTAAAATTATAAGGATAATTATATGTATATTCCTATTTCCTTTCCAAAAATTATGACTGCTCTTATATTCCTTCTTTTTATCGCCATTTTTTGTCTTAATTCATATACACTAACAGCAGGTGTGGCTAAGGGCATAATAACACCCGATGTAACAAAAGAGCCTATCGGTGTATTGGGTAATAGAATGGAAAAGGTAAATAGAGATATTTACGCTCGCGTTCTTGTCCTAAATGATGGCTCCAAAAGAATGGTGATAGTGACCTATGACCTGAACTGTCTCGATGTCGCAACACCCATTCTTCGTGAACGATTAAAGAAAGAATTAAATATCCCTGTAGAATACTTTATTCCCCTTGCAACACACAACCACTGTGCCCCAATACAGATTGTTCCTGAAAACTTTGAATACGGTAGATGGTTAGCAGAGAAAATGTACCAGCTCATAATAGAAGCTATTGAGAATGAAACAGGACCTGTTTCATTGGAATTTGGATTTGGATATGTATACCACCTATTTAGTTTAGGCAATGCCCCCGTAGATTATGAGGTTCAGGTATTGAAAGTGATGAAAGAAGAGGGTAGTCCATTAGCCGTGCTTTTTAATCATCCTACACATCCACTTCAAATAAAGGAGCAAAATAATGTTATTGATACAGGACATTTCGGTTATGCCATAGAATATATAGAGGAATTTTTTCCCGACACAATGGCACTATTTGCAGATGCTTGTGGTGGGAATCAGTTCACAAAGCATATGATGCATGCTCCATTGCCAGTTGTTAAACAATATGGAAAAGAATTGGCAGGTACAGTAATTCGCATAGTCAAAGAGAAACAACAAACCATAAAAGGGAATATTACAAGTTCTTTTCAGGTTATCCCTTTATCACTAAATAAGCCCATCCCATTTGAGGATGTACAACGACTTTCATTTTTCTACCCGACGGATATTGGTTATATTCATTATCCGGACCCTAAACGCGATACAAATTGGATACGGTCATTGTTCAAACATTACAAAGAAAATATTCCCTTCCCCACAAAGACAACAGATAAGATGTGCACTGATGATGAGTTTTTAATTGAAGAAAACCCCGACGGAAGAGAATATCCATGTCGCTTTGAAGAAGCAATAGTTGCTAAAATAGGTGAATTAATCTTTGTAGCTTTACAGGGCGAAGTATGTGCTCCTATTGGAATGCGTATCAAAGATGCATTTCGAAATGAACACCCTATTATGTTGTTCGCGTATATGGGAGAACATAATTTGTATATACCCACACGAGAAATTGTCCGACTGGATATATATCAATCTCGTGTTATACAAGAACAATATACTTCCCCTGTAGGATGGGCTCCCACCGTGGAAGATGAAATGGTAGGGGCAGTCCGAAGTCAAATTAAGGAAATTTTGAGAAGAAATTAAAAAGGGAGTAAATACATGATAAAAGCAGTAAGTTTTGATTTCTGGGGAACATTATTTCGTGATGCATTTAGTAAAGAAAGACAGGAGTATCGAGCAAAAGCTATTATAAATACTTTTAAGAGAGACATTACTTTAAATGATGCTTTAGAAGCAATGTCTATTGTAATGAAAGAATTTGCCCGATGCCACATTGAAGAACAAAGAACTTTAACGCCTGAGGATGCAGTGGATATGGTTTCACTCCAGTTAGGTGTAGACCTCAATCCAAACGAATATGAATACCTTGCAGAAGAATTTGCTACCGCAATTTTAATATTTCAACCTGAACCCATAGAAAGTGCTTTAGAAGCAGTAAAAGTGACTTCCCAATTCGTTCCCGTTGGGCTTATCTCAGATACGGGAATATCGCCGGGAAAATCTTTATTCAAATTACTCGAAATACATGGCTTTACACAATACATATCTGCATACCGTTTTTCTGATGTAGAGGGTGTAGCAAAACCTCAACCAATAATGTTTGAGAAAACAGCATTAGAATTGGGAGTGAAAACAGATGAACTATTGCATTTGGGGGACCTTGAACCAACCGATATTGTAGGTATCAAAAATTTAGGTGGACAGGCAGGATTATTTGCGGGAATAAATTTAAAATATATGACTTCTACTACTGCTAATTATATTTTTACCAACTGGCAAGAATATATAGAACAACTTCCCAAAATCCTAAATCACTACTTTCTTTCCCCAAAATGACCATCTTAAATTAATTAGACCTCTAAACTTTTATTTTTATCAAGAGTAAAATATAAATATAAACAAATATTAATTGCTGAACAATTTTTAGAGACTATCTATTATTCAAATTTTAACTTAAAATTTTCCCCTGTAACGATAGAATTGTCAACAACAATAGGACCATTTTCAGGGAGCACAAAAGGCATTTTTATTACATTCTTAATATCCTTTTCGATATCAACTCCCGGCATAATCCATCGTAATTCCATCCCTTTTTGCGTTAAGGTAAAAGCTCCAATATGTGTTATGTAAAACACTTCTTTACCCGCTTTGAGTGCTTCCTGTCCATTAAATGTAATTTCGCTTACTTTTTCAATAAACTTAGGTTGTCCTGCTTTTATTACGGTTACTTTTCCATTTTCTACCTTTATTTCCGATTGGTTTCCCCATGCAACACAGAAAAACACCTTTTTCGCCGAAGTGGTAAGGTCAATGAAACCACCAGGTCCGACATAATTAATAGCTCCTTCTCCGCGTTTGGAAACATTTACATTCCCTTGACCATCAACCTCAAGAGCACCTAAAATGACACTATCCAATCTTTGATACATTCTCTGGAATACAGTTGCAGACGAGACAATTTCAGTAGGATTAATAGCCGCTCCGAAAAATATCCCTGGCGCAGGCAATCCACCCATAACACCACTTTCCGTCATTAGCGTTATATCGTTTAATGCACCACTTTCATAGAGAAGGCGGGAAGCTTCTTCAGGTAGTCCCACGCCAATATCGACATAATCGCCTTTTTTAGAATTCTGGACGAAAATCTTTGCAGAAAGGCGTGCTAATACATCGTCTGCTTGCGTTCTTCGGGGGGTGATTCCTAATACTTTGTTCACAAAACGAACACGTGCAATGCCTTCATCTATTGGCATTTTACTATCTAATGTTAAAAAATCCCAATAATGGATATGTTTTACCCCCCCCGTTTGTTCAGTTCCTCTCCAGACTACAATGGCATCAATGTCTGACGCAGGAAGAAAAATTTCGCCATACCCTTTATCTACAATTTGTGCCACATTGGCAATAACGATACCTCCCCTTTTCTTGACCGCTTTTGTTATCTCATAAGTTTCACCAATCATGACCGCATTTTTTTGGTAAATATTACCCTCTTTATCTGCGGAAGGTGCATTAAATATAGCCACATCAGGCCAGGGACACTCATACTTGAAATATTCATCATCTATTATGGACACATATTGAGGCTTATTTCCATTCAATAGAGGTGTTCCTCTGCCTGTTCTCGGGTCTAAGAAGGTCCCTGTCCCTGTTTTATTAATAACATAATTTTCTCCCTTTTCACCCATAGCCTTTAATATTAGTGTAAGTGTCCCCTGAGGAAGAATCTGAATCTCACATTGTCCCTGGTCAGCTAATTTTAAAATAGACTTGAATGTTTCCGTATGTCCCGTGAACATACGTGTGCAAAGTCCAGGCAATCCTAATTCCTCTAATGTCCCGGGAATTTTTCCCCTTCCCCCTTGTCCCCCTACACTGACAATTGTTAGATTACGAGGATGTCCTGTTTCCAGAAACATTTCTCTGATTGCCCACCACATAAAGGAGGCTCTCATATTACCTGCAAGTCCTGAAGAAGCAATAACAGAACCATCTTTAATCATGGCAACTGCTTCACGGGCACCCATAAATTTAGGATTTCCCGGAACATGAACTGCTTTTTTAGTGTTTCTCCAATCCCATGTCGCTCTCCATTTTGCAATATGATACAGTAATTGAATCTTAGTTATTACATTCATAACCGCCAATCCTTAAATTGTTTTTAATGTTAATCTTTTAGATTATTTTTTTATTATTTTTCTGGGAAAATTATATACAATTACCTCTTTAAATTTCATAAATTAATATGTTTTATTGTATTTCTTATGTATTTTAATACTAATTCAAAAAAATCAATTTTTTATAATTTGAACAAAAATATTTGAATTAGGTTTTAAAAATATTAATTGATTTTTTAAAGCTCTAATCAGTTGAATAGACAAGAATATACTTCCACAAATAATAGTGAGAATAAATTTAGTATAAAATGAAAGTTAATTTTTAAGGAAATTATTTGTATCTTGTATAAATAAGGTACCATTTCCATAAATATTTACTTCTTGTTATTTTTATAGTTCAATCTTTAAGCCTGTTTTCAGAAAAAGTTGAAATTAATCTTGTATACACGAATGATAAAAATAAATGTAAAGAAATAGCTATATACTCTTTTTTTACAATTTTGCAAATTAATTAATCTGCTTTACCACGTTTTCAATTAATTGACGGATTTCATTCATGCGTTTAGGTGTATCTGCCTCTACGCGCATGACTAATTTGGGTGATGTATTTGACGCACGAAGAAGTCCCCAGCCATCGGGAAATTCGATGCGTGCTCCATCAATGGTGATAACTTCATATCCTTTTTCTTGAAAGTGCTTTGTTGCCTTTGCAATCACATCAAATTTTTTATCATCCGAACAGGGAAATTCCAACTCAGGTGTGGAATGACGTTTCGGGATAGTATCTAACATCGCACTTAAAGGTTGTTTACTGTTTGCAACTAATTCCAGAAGACGGCAGGCAGAGTATATAGCATCATCAAAGCCGTACCATCGATGTTTGAAAAAGATATGTCCGCTCATTTCACCTGCTACTTGAGCCTTTAACTTAATCATGGCTGACTTAATATGAGAATGCCCTGTCCGCCACATCACTGCATTTCCACCTGCTTTTTTGATTTCTTCATACATACTCCGTGAACATTTCACCTCACCTAAAATAGTGGCACCCGGTTTCTCCTTCAAAATATCCCTTGCAAACAATACCAATAATTGGTCACCCCACAACATTCTACCTTTATCATCACATCCCCCTAAACGATCAACATCCCCATCAAATGCAATCCCTACATCTGCCTTATATTTTTTTACAGTTTTAATCAATTCTTTCATATTTGATTCTTTTGTGGGGTCCGGATGATGATTCGGGAAATTCCCATCTACCTCACAATACAAGGAGATTACCTCGCACCCCAACTTTTCTAATAGTGGGACTGCAACTACACCACCAACACCATTTCCCGCGTCAACAACTACTTTTAACTTTCGCTTTAGTTTTATTTCCTTTAATATTCGTTTTTCATATTTTGGTACAATATTTATTTTGGTTATACATACATCCTTTTTACGAACAGGGAAATTTCCTGTTTCTACAAATTTTCGGAATTCCTGTATCTGTTCCCCATAAAGGGTTGTTTTCCCGACACCCACTTTCAATCCATTATACTCTCCGGGGTTATGACTTGCAGTTATCATCAAACCACCATCTACTTCAAATGTATTCATAGCAAAGTAAGTTAAAGGTGTGGGTACTTCACCAATGTCAATTACATTCATACCCGCTTCTGTAATTCCATCAATCAATGCTCGACTAAAACTTTTACTGCTTATCCTCCCGTCTCTACCCACGACAACAAGGTTATTATGTATAGCCCGTTTTGCTTTCATATACGCAACATATGCCTTTCCTAAAAGTTCCATAATATCTTCGGTTAAATCCTTACCTGCAATACCACGAAGGTCATATTCACGAAATATGTTCGGATTTACATTCATATAAAAACTCCTTTCTTTTAAAATAAATATATTGAAAAAAAATTATTTATTATTATAGCAATAGATAATGATTATTTCCCTTCTCTTATCCATAACCTTACAAATCTTGTTAAAATTTCCGTAGTTTTTTTAATATTCTGTTCATCAATATTTATTGTCGTATCTTCAATTTGATTGCAATATCTCGGTTTTTTATCTTTATCCAGTCCCATTATTGTAAATCCCTTATAACCATGCGAATTTATCATATACGACGAAGTAGGAAGTGGCAAATAATCTGCTTTTTGTATCTCATTCGTTAGATGATATTTATCTAAAAATTCAATAATATTTTTGTCTATATGAAAAGTAAATATCATCTTTTCCCGTGTAATAACATGTAATTCCCCTGAACCCACTCCTTCAACACTTATGAACAAAGTTTCATTTTTAGATAGTTTATTTTTCTTCAAAAAATGTCGTAAACCTGACATCCAACACTGATGCGCCCCTGTGAAAACAAAATGTATCTCTATATCTTTTAGGGATTGGTCTGAGAAATATTCTGCCAGACTTAAAAGACACGCTACGCCGGATGCATTGAAATTGGCACCTCGTGTATCCTCTTCATTCGTGGTCGCAATGAGAGCAATAAAACTCATAGTCCCTATTATAAGCCCTGTGAACAACCGGCAGGACATGGAAATATTATCTTGCCACGGAGTAATGTCACTCCATACATCACGCAAACTTATTCCCAAAGCCCCTAACATACAAATCACTATCAAATGTTGTATTAAGGGAAGGTACCCCATTACCTCCTTGGAATAAAGAAAATGAGATATTCCACAATCATAATTTGCATGGAACACAATTCGACTTTTAGGTTCATCAAAAACCTCCTGATTTCTTATAACGGCATGTATATTCTGGGACTGATACTCCGGGACCAACTGCGACAAATTGAGATATCCCGAAATTTCGAGAAGATATAGACAGAACACAGTCAGACCATAAAAAAAACCTGCTAATGGGAAAAAGACCGAAAGCAATATAACAAAAATGAACTCCATCCAGTAAAGAGAAAAAATCTGGAAAGTTTCTCGGGAACAGGTGAACGCTTCCACTACTGGCTGAAGTCCCATATTCAGCAGGCGATTCCTTATATATTCCGAACATAACAATTCCCCGTGAGTCCCATATCGCCTTGTAATACTTGCACCTGCTAAATAATTAATATCATCATTTATTTTTGTTTGCGTATCCATACCCAATTTTTATTTCAGTGCAATTCTCAATATAATTAATGAAACATTTTTATTTTGCTATCTTTAATAATATCAAAAATATACCCTCATTGTTCAGAAAGGACTTTATGCGTGCAGTTGTCCAAAGAGTATTAAATGCAAGCGTAACAGTAGATAACCAAGTTGTAGGTCAAATTGGACATGGATTATTAGTTTTGCTTGGTGTAGATGAGCAGGATACCGAAGCGGATATTCAATATACTGCCGAAAAAATTATAGGTCTCCGAATATTTAACGATGAAGAAAATAAATTTAATCTATCTTTGGAAGATGTGAAAGGGGAGATGTTAGTGGTCTCTCAATTTACCCTACACGGTGATTGCCGGCGAGGTCGGCGCCCCTCATTTAGCACCGCCGCACGACCTGAAAAGGCAGTCCTTTATTATGAAAAATTTGTAGAATTAGTCCGAAGCAAAGGCATCCATGTCGGAACGGGTGTTTTTGCTGCACACATGCTTATTTCATTAGTAAACGATGGACCTGTAACAATATTAGTTGACTCCAAAAAGGTATTTTAATGCATATCCTAATTGCAGGTACAGGAAAATTAGGTGTTTGTGTTGCGGAACCATTGGTTAAAAGTAAACATCGGATTGTAGGTATCCTTCAAAACGGGAGACAGACCAAAGGTATTCGCAGATTTCTCTCCCCATTGTTTTTAGGTATTTTCGGTGGAAGAGACAGTATTCTTCGCTTAGCCCAAAAACATCGTATTCCAATCTTCTGGATTGATAAAATGAATGAAGAAGAACTTAAATCCCTAAAAGAACTTTCTCCTGACCTTATTATTACCTGTGGTTTCGGTATTATCTTCAAAAAGCCTATTCTTAACCTACCCAAAGTAGGTTGTATTAATGTTCATTCCTCTCTACTTCCACGCCACCGTGGTCCCAACCCATTCTATGCAGTCATCCGACAGGGAGAGACCCAATCCGGTGTTACTTTCCATATCATGGATGAAGGGATTGACACAGGTCCTATTATTGAACAACAATCATTTCCTATTCTGGATACAGATACTGCCTACACAGTATATTGTCGTGCCTCTGAACTTGCAAGGACAATGGTATTAGATGTTGTAAACCGTATTGAACAAGAGGGACTTCATGGAAAGCCCCAGAATCCCGAAATTGCCTCTTATGACCCTAAACCAACTATCAATGATGCTATTATCCGTTGGGATGTCCCCGCTATCGAAATTGACCGCCAGGTGCGTTCTTTATCCCAGACTATTTTGACACGATTTACATATAAAGGAAGAAATGTCTTTGTAACTCGTGTTAAAGTTAATGACAAAGAAATATTCGCTGAACCCGGTACAGTTTTACATCCCCGTTTCCCAGCAGAGATAGCCACAGTTAAGGGTTCTATTACCCTGCTTTCCGCATTCACACTTTCCCCAATAATGTGGATATGGCCCCCGAGAGGCACCCTTACAAAAGGTGAAATACTTTGTTCAAATATAGATGGATTAAACCCCTCCTAAATATAGGAATTAAAATGGACGAGATAATTATTCGAGAATACCGTGAGGAAGACCAAGAAGAGTGGATTAAAGTCCACGCGATGATTATGAGTATTTCACATGCGTGGAACTATGTCATTCAGGAACGGCCTATTTACGAAGGACACCAGAGCACACGGTTGGTTGCTGTTTGTAATAATAAAATTGTAGGTTTAACAGATGTTCAGTATGAGAATGAACTAGGGGAATTTTGCTGGAACAAAGACACTCTGGCTGGTTATGTCCTCGAATTTGGAAGACTACCTGAATATAAAGGGCGAAACATTGGAAAATTATTAATAGATGCAACTATTCAAGATGCTCTCAAAAAGGGTTTTCATCGTCTCGAGTATTGGAGTCAGGACAGAAATGCCCAGCGATTCTATCGCCGTTTAGGTATGAAAGAAATTGGAAGATATTACCGTTTTTATTTCAAACCTCCCAAAGATATTGCCAATATCTTTGCCCAAAAAGGTATTGCATTAGACCATCTCTATGGAGGGTGTCTCCCCGAAGAATGGCCTAATGTCCAGCAGGAATTTGAAATTATCACAAAACATCCACAAGAACCACACCTTTGTGTCGGTTTCGAAATACGATTTTAGATAAGGAGATGAAAAAATGATGAAAAAACTGTTCATTATGTTTACATTAATATTATTCTTATTACTTAATTATTTATATGCTGAAGAAGGATTATTGGCAGGAGCCTCCATAGTGGATATTACCCCTGAGCCCGGCAAAGAAATGCCCGGTGGTTTTAGAAAATACTTTTCAAAAGGGACACATGACCCATTGGAACTCAATACTGTTATCTTGAAAAATGAATCTAATGCTGTTGTCATTGTTGCCATTGACTCCTTGTTTATTCCTGATGATATTGTTGCAGGGGTACGACAAAAAGCGTCAAAAAATATTCCCATTCTTCCTCAAAACATTATTATCTCTGCATCACATACTCATCATGGGGGGCCCATTGTTGATGTATTCTCTTCCGAACGGGCTCCTGAGTATTGTTCCTTGGTAGAGCAAAAGATAGTGGAAAGTATCCAGTTAGCATGGGAAAATCTTACAAAAGTAAAAATAGGTTTTGCCGAAGGTGAACAAACAGGGATTGCCTTTAATCGCAGATTTTATATGAAGGATGGTACCGTTATAACCCATCCTGGCTGGAAAAATCCTCTGACTATAGCCCCGGCGGGTCCTGTCGATTCACAAGTGATAGCGATGTTTATCACGAAAGAAGACGGAACAATAGTAAGTGCGATTGTTAACTATGCTTTGCATGGGACTGTGTATAGTGGAGGGCTATATTCGGCTGATTACATATACTATCTTCGTGATTTTTTAAGAAAACAATGGGGTCAACCTATTCCTATTGCTTTTCTGAACGGTGCCTGTGGTGATGTTACCCAGGTCAATAACTTACGAGAGGAGGAACCTATAGAATCAGGGCCGGAGTGGTCAAAAAGGATAGGGGAGACCCTCGCCTGTAAAGTTTATCAACTTTACCTATGGACGAAATATCAGGATACCGCAATTATTAATAATGCATCTGAAATTATCTCTATCCCCATTCGTGATTTAGACGAACAAAAATATCAGGCTAAAACAGGATTAGGTTCTGACCAGATGGATATATATCAAAGAGAAATTCAATTATTAAGAGAAATAAAAGAAAAGAAAGGTGGAAATGTTAATGTTGAGATTAATGTTGTAAGAATTGGTGATTTAGCAATAGTTTGCAATCCTACCGAAATGTTTTGTCGATTGGGTTTAGATATCAAGAAATCATCTCCGGCAAAATATACCATGATTGCAGAGATCAGCAATGGTTATGCTGGCTATTGTCCTACTCCTGAAGCCTTTGATGAGGGTGGATATGAGATACTTACTGCACGTAGTAGTTTCATGGAACCTAACGCAGGGATAAAAATCGTTCAAATTTCACGAAAATTACTTGCCCAATTGTTTAATTAAAATTCTGTCTGCCTGTCCGACTTGTCCAACGAGTTAGATAGGTCAGACAAGCCTAACTTATCCAACCTTAATCAACGACGGGTCATACTCTTTTGGTGCCTTGAACCCTAAAAGATTACACAATGTACTTGCTACATTACTTAATCCGGGATTTTCAATACCGCTCATCTGAAATGAATTTTTCCCTGAAAAGTCTTTAATAATAAATGGAACAGGATTCAATGTATGTGCCACATGAGGTTCCCGTTTGCCTTTTTTTTCAGTGAAAAGTAAATCAGCATTTCCATGGTCTGCAGTCACTACCAGAATTCCCTCCATTGCTTTGACCGCATTATAAATCCTTGTTAGACATAAATCTACTGTTTCCACTGCAATACGCACTGCGGGAGCGATTCCAGTATGTCCGACCATATCACCATTAGCAAAATTCAACCGTATAAATTTATAAGTTCCTTCTTCAATTTGTTTTAATACGGCATCCGTTATTTCACCTGCTTTCATCCAGGGCCTTTGTTGAAACGGTACCTGGTCTGATGTAATTTCTTCAAACAATTCCAATTTAGGGTCTACATATCCTGACTTGTTTCCATTCCAAAAATAAGTAACATGTCCGAACTTCTGCGTTTCTGAAATGGCATAGCTTTTTATCCCCGAAGCACAAAGATATTCACTAATTGTTCCCTCAATCTGCGGAGGTTCTACCAAAAAATTTTTCGGAATAAACTTATCCCCATCATATTGCATCATGCCAGCATAAAAAACATTAGGTCTTCGTTTGCGGTCAAAATAGGGGAAATTATCTTCCTCAAATGCGCGAGATAACTCTATCGCTCGGTCTCCCCGAAAATTGAAGAAAACCACTGCATCCCCATCTTCAATCGTTCCCACAGGCTTACCGTTCTCAACAATTACAAATTCACCTAAGAACTGGTCGTTTACAGTTGGCTCCTGATAATAAAATTCTACTGCCTCTCTGGCTGAGGAAAATTGTTTGCCTTCACCTAATACATGAGCTTTCCAACCTCGTTCCACAATTCGCCAATCCGCTTCATAACGGTCCATTGTTACTAACATTCGACCTCCACCCGAGGCAATTCTATAATCCAGTCCACTCTGATTGCACTCCGCAAGTACCTGTTCTAACCGCTCAATATACATCAACGCACTTCGTTCTGCCACATCCCTACCGTCTGTTAAAACATGTACCCGAATTTTGGGAACACGATGTTCTGCGCAATGCTTGATAATTGCCAATAATTGATTTATATGACTGTGTACATTCCCATCAGAAAGTAATCCAATGAAATGCAAAGTTCCCCCTCCCCGAACTCGCTCCATGATGCTCTGCCATGCCTTCCCCTGGTAAATTCTACCATCTGCAATGGCTTCATTAACTAACCGTGCTCCTTGAGCAAAAACACGGCCTGCTCCTAATGCATTATGTCCCACCTCTGAATTACCCATGTCCTCATCACTTGGCTGACCTACTGCTATTCCATGTGCCTTCAACTTTGTAAACAGTGGCTCATGGAACAACTCATCTAACATCGGTGTATTTGCTATATACACCCCATCACTTTCATCCTGCTTTCCAATACCAATTCCATCCATAATCACCAGTACTAAAGGTCCTGAATATGGAACATAATTATTTAATTTTTCTAATGCACGAACCTGCATAATAAAATCCTTATTTTTATTGAAACATTATTAAAATTAAAAAAAGTCCCTAAACAATAAATGATAAGAAACTGACAAATATAATATAGATTAATACTTAAGGAGTTAACTTACTTCTACCCCTACTTTTGCAAGTGCCTTACGAAGGTCATCTGGAGTAAACGGTTTCTGCAACAGGATTGCCGCCCCCAATTCCAATACACGGTTCGCCACTTCACCCTGATAGTACCCTGTCATTGCAATGATATTTATATGTGAAGTATCCGGATTTGATTTAATTCTCCGTGTAACTTCAAATCCATCTAACCCGGGCAACCTTAAATCGAGAAAGATAATATCGGGTTGGAATGTTGCAACCATTTGCCCCGCATCAAAACCATCCATAGCCATCTCAATCTGGAATGATGTTTGTGCTCTTTCTAAAAATCTACGAATAACAGAAATAACCGCCTTTTCATCATCCACTACAAGAATCTTTACCCCCGCATTTCCCAAATCTTCATGGATAGGCATATTATTCTCACGCAAAAAACGAAGCAAGTCATCACGACGAATACGGCGATGTCCTCCTGGGGTTTTAAATACTCGTATCTTACCCGCCTCTGCCCATTTACGAATTGTATCCGCTGTTACATGACAATACTTCGCTACATCTGATGTACTGTAAGAAAGCCTTGATTCCATATATCCTATCCTTTGTTTTGATTGATTTTATTGAAAATTTTATAAATTATACTTATATGGATTTGTTTTTTTCAACTTTTAAATATTTTGCTAAAAAATACCTTTAATTGATATTTTGATAATTCATTATATTATAGAATATTTTGGAAGGTATATAAAGATGGAGCTGGAACGGGGAATTGAACCCCGGACCTGGTCATTACGAGTGACCCGCTCTACCGACTGAGCTATTCCAGCATTTCAAAATAGAAATAATAGTTGTATTGTATTTTATTTATTCCCATTTGGACTATATCGAATAAAAATGGTGCCAAGGGGCGGAATCGAACCGCCGACACGCGGATTTTCAGTCCGCTGCTCTACCAACTGAGCTACCTCGGCAACCGCTTAAAATTATATCATATAAAAAATAGAAATTCAACTTATTCAACTTGTCCTATAAATAAGATTTTTATCCCTATTAATTGTAAGATTGATATGTAAAAAAACATTAGAAAAACGATTTTACGAATTAAAAAACGGTATAATTTCTTTACTATATCTTTCAAATTGAAATTTTTACTTACAAAATCTTATAAAAAATTAAAAAGTTGAGAAAAAAGTGGTTTTAACACAACAACAAGAAAATATCATAAATAAATATTTATCTGAAGTAAATAATTATTTAAATTCTGTATCAGATATAGAAAAGAGAAAACGATTCCTTATTGAATTAAAGAAAAATATTTTTAATTCCCTTCAGAAAAGTGGCAAAAATTATATTTCCGATGAAGAGTTATGCCATTTTTTGTATGATGAATTGGGGGAGCCTGAATTACAAGCGGAAAAATTACTTAATCCGATAAATCCATCTACAAAATTAATTTTAAATGTTGAAAATAGAGTATGGTTAGGTGTTTGTGCAGGGTTAGCAGTAAGAACAAGATTCCCTGTTATGGTTATAAGATTTTTATTTGCCCTACTAGGATTGTGTGGAGGTATCGGTTTTATTTTTTACTTATCGGTATACTTTTTTCTTTATTTTTCATCGGGAGTTTATAGAGGTAAAAAAATTCGATGGGGTTTCTTTGTTTATCAATTAGTTTTGACATTATCTTTATTAATATTTATTCATCTTGCAACGATTTTTTTATTAAAAGGGATAGAATATTTACATACCCATTGGATTGCAACCTCTAATAGTAGTTTGGTGGATATTGATAAAGTGTATCATTTGGTATTCCTGTCTTTTTTGTTTTATATGTGGACAGGGATACTATCTGCCATGATGGGAGGATTGCCATTGAAAAATGACTGGGATAAAACATTCCGAAATATTCGTGATGCTCAAATTGCACTTTTAGTCCTTTTTGAATTTGCAGGAGTTGCATGGGTTATATATCGGTTTATTATTGATTCAATTGTAGTTTTTCGTAATTTAATGATATAGAGTTATTTCGGAAATGGTAGATATATTTAGGATATAATCAATGGATAAATTTTTATAGAAATAATAAATAGGAGTCTAAGCCGTGATGATGATTCCAGAGGAAGGGAAGTCAAAAGAAGAAGTATTAAAAGAATTAAAATTAGCCCAACAAAATGATGCCCGTTGGGAAGAAGGTCGGATTTTTAGCCTTGTATTTCACTTTTCAGAAGAACATTCGGACCTTGTGAAGTCTGCTTACAATATGTATATACATGAAAATGGGTTAAACCCAATGGCTTTCCAGAGTTTGAGGAAGTTTGAATCGGAAGTAGTTCAAATGACGGCTTTTCTTCTTAATGGTGATGATAATACTGTGGGTTGTATGACATCCGGGGGGACAGAAAGTATCCTTCTGGCGATGAAAACATATAGAGATAAAGCTCGAAAAGAACGGAAGAAAAAATACTTTATCCCCGAGATTATAATTCCTGATTCGGCTCATGTTGCTTTCTTAAAAGCCGGTGAATATTTTGATATAAAAATGATACATGCTCCCGTTGATAAAACAGGGAAAGTGAATGTGAAAGCAGTGGAACGCAGAATAACTCCCAATACCATAGCATTGGTAGGTTCTGCACCAAATTATCCTTATGGAACCATTGACCCCATATCTGAGTTAAGTGATTTAGCAATAAAATATAATCTGAATCTACATGTAGATGCATGTGTAGGAGGATTTATCTTGCCATGGTTAGAGAAATTGGGAGAAAATATTACGCCTTTTGATTTTCGTGTTCCTGGAGTAACATCTCTTTCTGCAGATTTGCATAAATATGGTTATTCTGCTAAAGGTGCCTCTGTAATTTTATATCGTACTATGGATATTATGAAGCATCAATTATTTGTTTCAGTGAATTTCCCGGGAGGTATCGTGATGACTCCGGGACTTACAGGGACTCGACCGGGTGGAGCCATTGCTTCTGCATGGGCAACTCTCATGGGATTAGGACAAAATAAGTATCTCGAAAATGCCAAGAAATTATCTGAGATTGTTCAAAGAATGAAAGAAGGGATACAAGCAATACCCGAGTTGGAGATTGTAGGTGAACCGCAAGGACCCTTATTTGCGTATTATAGTAAAAGTCCTGAAGTGAACATATATGCGGTGGCAGACCTTTTAGAAGAAAAAGGATGGCATATTGACCGACAGCAGAAACCTGCAAGTATCCATTTTATGATAAATCCTTTACATGAAAAAATTGTGGATGAATATTTAAGCGATTTAAAGGAAGCAGTATCACGAGTAAAAGAAAATCCTAATTTAGCAAAACAAGCCACTGCTCCTGTTTATGGTATGCTTGCCACTGTTCCCTTACGAGGAATGGTCGAATCCGAAGTTCGAAAAATTGTTGAGAATATTTACAAAAATACAGGTTCAAATATAAATCTTGAGGAACAAAACACCCCTGATAATGGATTAACAATAATAAAAAAACTATTGGGATACTTTTTAAAAAAATAGATGATGAACAGTCAGAATAATAGAAAAAAAACGATCCCCCTTTTATTTATTTTTATATCCCTGTTTACATACTTCTCGTATGGTCAGGATAAATTATTGGAAGGTGTCAAAACAGGTTTCGACACAGTTATAAAGGGTATTCATCAAATAGGTTCTTATGCGGATGAAGTTCTAAGGTCCAATCTGTTTGGGAATCAACAATCAGTCCCATATACAGTTACAAAAAAATACGAGAATCAGATTTCGGTTTCTCAGAATGTGAATATTTTAATTAAAAATGAATTTGGTATGGTTGATATAAAGTCATGGAGCGAACCTTTAGTAACTGTGGAAACTACACTAACATTGGGAGGCCAAAGTCAAGATATACTTGAAAAAACAGTGAACAACTTCCAGCCTCGCATGATAAATGAGAATAATACATTAGTAATTGAAAATCAGTTTCCAGAAGAGAGTGTATCCTTCATAAAAATTGATTATATTATTACATTACCTCGCTCTTCTAATATTTTCGTAGATAACTTTTTTGGCGATACTCGTGTTTCTAACATAGATGGAGCGGTAACGATTAATGAACAATATGGGTCTGTGGAACTTGAGAATATTAATGGTAGGGTGTCTTTAAGAGCACAGGGGGAGTTTCCACTAAAGGTAAGAAAAATTATGAATGGAGGACTTTTTTATCTTTCGAGGACGAATGCGGAGATAAGTGATTTGCAAGGAGAAATAAGTATTTATAATATTTTAGGTGAACTAAAATTACAAAAGTTAGGTGAGGGGAGATATGTTTTACATACGGATAGTGGTAAGTCAAGTATTAAAATAGAAGATACTTCGGAGTTAGAGATAAAGGGAAGTTTGTTAGGCAGTCAATTTACAACAGACTTGCCTATTATTCAAAAAACTACGGGGTCGTTAAATACGTTAAATTTAACGAATCCGGATGCAAAACATAAAATAGAGATAACGGGTATATTTTCAGATATATCTATCAATAAAAATGAGGTACTCCTCTCAAATCCTCAAAGTTCCATCTCAAATTATAAACCCTTCAGTGAAATTTTTACTTCGGAAGAGGAAGTTAGTTCGGATGATGCTTTAATAATCAATAATCAAAAAGGAGATGTAAGAATTCTTCCTTCGGATGATACAAGAATTCGTGTAAAGGCAACTCGTTTGGTTTGGGTTTCCTCTGCTGATAAAGCAACCTCTGCACTCGAAAAAATATCCGTCAACCTCCACCGAACAGAAAACAGAGTTTATATTACCACCTCTGGAAATTATGATGTCTTACCTGATTATTTATCGGATTGGCGAGTAGATGTTCAGATATTTTGTCCTCCCCATATAGATGTTTCTATTGAGTCAAAAGGAGGACAAACCGCATGTGAAAGTATGAAAAATTCTCTGAGAATAAATCAGGGTTCGGGGGTTGTTTCCCTATTGAAGTGTGCAGGTCCTTATTTTGTATCTAATCAAAAAGGTAATATACGAATAGAGGATGTAAATAATAATGGGGAAATTTCTATTCGAGGGGGAGGAGCAACACTGAAAAATATTCGAGCCCCTATCAATATAACTGCAATGCAAGCAAATGTAAATTTGGAAGATATGCAGTCGAAAGTTATAGCACGCATACAAGAAGGAGATATACGATTTTTGGCACTGAATGGAATATCAGGGGATGTAGATATATCGAATGAAAAAGGAAATATTAGTATTCTCTTATCGCCCGAAGCGGATTGTAGAATAAGGGCGGTAACGGAAGAGGGGATTATAGATACGGCACTTCCTTTAGCAGGTATTTTTTCAAGAACAAGACAAGAAGCAGAAACACAAGTTAGAGAAGGAAAATATTCAGTCCTGTTGAAAACAGTTAAAGGTGATATTATTATTGATGGGAATATTGAGGCATCTTTAATCGTTAACACACAAACAATCCCATCTGAAAATACTCAACAAAATCAATAATATACTGAATCAATAGTTGGGGAAATAATACAGAAGTTATGTCTAATTCGGAATATATTGTTATTCGTGGAGCACGACAGCACAATCTTGCTCATATTAATTTAGATTTGCCCCGGAATAAATTTATTGTAATTACAGGATTAAGTGGTTCAGGGAAATCCAGTCTTGCTTTTGATACTCTTTATGCAGAGGGGCAGAGACGTTATGTAGAAAGTCTTTCTGCATATGCGAGACAGTTTCTTGAACAGATGGAAAAACCGGAGGTAGACCTTATTGAAGGACTTAGTCCAGCCATATCTATTGAACAGAAAACAGTTCATCGCAATCCACGTTCAACTGTCGGAACAGTAACAGAAATATATGATTATTTACGCTTACTTTTTGCTCGTGTAGGGACACCTCATTGTTATAAATGTGGAAAAGTGATTTCTGCACAGACTCCACAACAAATAGTGGACCATATTATGGGTTTTCCCGAACAGACAAAAATACAGATTCTGGCCCCCATAATCCGACAGAGAAAGGGGAACTATACAAAGTTATTTGAAGAAATAAAAAAATCCGGCTTCGTTCGTGTCCGTGTTAACAAAACGATGTATCATGTTGATGATGAAATAAAGTTAGAACGGTATAAAAAGCATGATATCGAAATTGTAATAGATAGACTTGTTCTTAAACCAGAGATACAGAAACGATTAACTGATTCTATAGAAACTGCATTGAAATTAGGGAATGGACTTGTCCGTGTTTGGTATGAAATCCCGGGATATCAACCCCAGGAGATATTGCAAAGCGAGAAACTCTCCTGTATTGACTGCAATATTTCTGTCGAAGAATTAGAGCCCCGTATGTTTTCCTTTAACAACCCACACGGAGCGTGCCCGACATGTGCTGGATTGGGGACTGTCACGGAAATTGACCCTGACCTTGTTGTCCCTAACCCTGAATTATCCCTTGCGGAAGGAGCAGTAGAACCGTGGAGTCAACGTCCCATCCTTGACTCAATGTTTCGAAAAACTCTTCGAATACTTTGTGAGCATTATGGAGAAAGTCCTTTAACTCCATGGAAGGATTTACCGGATTCTTTCAAAGAGATTGTTTTGTATGGTTCAGGACATGAATATATTCGGTTTTCCTATCAGATGGCAAACAGTTCTTACGAGACCTACAAGCCGTTTGAGGGAGTTATTCCCAATTTAGAAAGGCGATACCGAGAAACCCACTCTAATCGTGCTCGTGAGATGATAGAAAAGTACATGGCTACCCGTATCTGTCGTTCCTGTCAAGGGACACGACTCAAGCCCGAATCCCGTGCAGTGCGAATAGATGGAAGAAATATTGTAGATGTAACAAAAATGTCCATCAAGGAAGCCATGTCTTTTTTCGGAAATCTGAAACTGTCGGAATTCCAGAGAAAAATAGCAGAACGAGTGTTAAAAGAAATTAACCTTAGACTATCCTTTTTAGTCGATGTAGGATTAGATTATTTGACTTTGGACCGAAGTGCAGGCACATTGTCTGGAGGAGAGTCTCAAAGAATTCGTTTAGCCAGTCAAATAGGTTCAGGATTGGTCGGCGTGATTTATGTGTTAGATGAACCCAGTATCGGACTTCATCCTCGGGATACAAATCGTTTAGTTGAAACGCTTATTAAACTTAGAGATTTGGGAAATACCGTTATTGTTGTAGAACATGACGAGTCAACAATTCGTTCAGCGGACTATGTAGTAGATTTAGGTCCGGGTGCAGGTGTTCATGGGGGAAAAGTCGTTGCCCAAGGACCCCCAACAAAGATTGTTAAATGCAAAAACTCGTGGACAGGGAAATATCTTTCCGGTAAGTTTCAGGTCTTTTGTCCAAGAGGTCGAAGGGAACCCAATAACAGATGGTTAACATTACGAGGGGCTTCATTAAACAACTTGAAAAATATTGATGTATCATTCCCTTTGGGGTTATTTATATGTATTACAGGAGTTTCTGGTTCCGGAAAATCGAGTTTAATAAATGAAACTTTATTTCCCGCTGTTCAATGTGCCGTTTTTAGAAAAAAAACAGAAACGAAACTTCATTATTCACAATTAGAAGGGATAGAATACATTGATAAAGTAATAGACATTGACCAGTCCCCCATTGGAAGGACACCTCGTTCCAATCCAGCAACATACACAGGAGTATTTACACCTATTCGTGAGTTATTTAGTAAAGTGCCAGAAGCAAGAGCGAGAGGATACAGTGCAGGCAGGTTCAGTTTTAATGTTAAAGGTGGACGATGTGAAGCATGTGAAGGAAATGGATACTTAACAATCGAAATGCAGTTTCTTCCTGATGTATATATCCCTTGTGATACTTGCCATGGTAAAAGATATAACCGTGATACTTTACAGATTCAATACAAAGGTAAGAATATAGCTGAAGTACTCGATATGACAGTTGAAGATGCTTTGGAATTTTTTAAAAATATTCCTCAAATATCACGGTCATTAGAAACGCTTTTTGAAGTAGGTTTAGGCTACATAACTTTAGGACAACCCGCAACTACACTTTCGGGTGGAGAAGCCCAACGCGTTAAGTTAGCCACAGAATTATTACGACGCCACACAGGGAATACACTTTATATTTTAGACGAGCCCACCACAGGTTTACATGCAGTAGATGTAGATAGACTACTCCGTGTATTACATCGCCTTGTGGATTTGGGGAATACAGTTATTGTAATTGAGCATAATCTTGAAGTAATTCGAACTGCTGATTGGATTATCGACCTCGGTCCTGAAGGTGGAGATAAAGGGGGATATATAGTTACCCAGGGTCCACCAGAGAAGATTATAAAGAATGAGAAATCATATACAGGGAAATATCTAAAATCAAAATTATTGACTTGATATAAATAAAAATTAAAAACACCAAATAGCTCCTAAATCATTATCTCTCTATTTATAATTTTTAATGTGTTGTTCGTGGTCAATAAGTATGTTAGTATAAAATCAATAGTAAATTGGAAAGGGTATGCTATGAACTCGTATGAAAGGTATATAAAAACAATACAAAATGAGCCTGTTGATTTTCTCCCTCGCTTGCCTATATTGATGTTTTTTGCGGCAAAGTATATAGGTTGCAGTTATCGTCAGTTTGTTACGGATTATAATTTCATTGCTAATGCCAATGAAGCATGCATCCGTGATTTTGGTTATGACCAGTGGAGTGCTATTTCGGACCCTTTCCGCGAGACATCTGGTTTTGGTGCTGTTTTAGAATATCCCGAAGATGCGGTTCCTCGTTGTCCCAATCCGCCACTGCATGATGACCCCGATTTTACAAAACTCCCTATTCCTGACCCGTATAAAGCACCGCGTATGCTGGACCGTATTTTAGGTGTGCGGGAGATGCGTAATCGTGCTAAGAACGAATATTCTGTAATGGGCTGGGTAGAGGGACCTGCTGCGGAAGCAGCGGATTTGCGGGGTGTTACAGAGTTTTTAATGGATTTATTGGTTCAACCTGAATATGTAAATGAACTGATGAACTTTTGTGTGGATACCGCCATTAAGTTTGCACTTGCACAATTAAAAGAAGGGGCAGATACCATAGGTATAGGGGATGCTATTGCAAGTCAGGTATCTCCCGAGACTTATCGCGACTTAATCTTTCCACATGAATATCGTCTAATGAAAGCGATAAAAGAAGCAGGGGGATTGGTTCGATTACATATTTGCGGAAATACTTATCATCTTTTACCTTACTGGAAAGATTTACCCTGTGATGTATTTGATTTAGACTGGTTTGTCCCTTTGAAAGAGGCAAGAAATATTTTAGGAGATGTGGTATTGGTTACAAACCTGGACCCTGTGCGACAAGTAATGGAATCTACGCCTGATATTATTTATAAAAAACATCTGGAAATGTATAAAGAAGTAGGACCCCCTCTTATGATTGGTGCAGGTTGCGAAATCCCAGGTGATACACCTTACGAGAATCTAAAATCGGTTTGTAAGCCTGTTCAATATAATTTAAGATAATATCGTGCAGACTATAATTTCTTGGTCCAGATTTGTCGTGAAATTAAATTAATCAATTCGGACCATTTATCTCCTTTTTTTAGAGTTTCTTGTTCAATTCGGGTGAGTGCATAGGTTTGTGCATCCAGATTGTCTAAATAATGTAGAATCATGGCTTCTACTGTTTTAGGTAAAACAGGAGACCCCTTCTCATAGTCTCCATGGTGTGCCAGAATACAATGAAGAAGATGAAGCCGTAAATCCTCCGGGAAACCATCTATTTTTTGGATTTTTTCCGATATGATAATTGCTCCTTCTACAAGATGTCCTAAAAGTTTCCCTGCATCGGTATAATCTACAAGCATGGGATTGTCTGTAAGTTCATGGATTTTTCCAATATCATGTAAAAAACAAGCGGTTATTAATAAATCTCTGTTTACATTTGGGTATAACTCGCAAACCGATAATGCCAATTTTATTAGTTCGTAACAGTGTCGGAGAAGTCCCCCTCGAAACTCATGATGCCACTTTTTTGCAGCAGGGATATTTTGCAATGTATTCATGATTTTTGCGTCATTACGGATGGACTGGATTAATTTTTTTAACCACGGATTTTTTATGGAATCAAAAATAGCCCATAATTCTTTTGTATATTCTTTATTGGTTTCTTCAGGTAACATTAAGTCCTCCTTTGCATATTGGTCTTTTCCAAGAGGGATTATATGGGTTGCGTGAATTTGTAGCTTATCCTTATATGATTTAATAATCCCCTTGATAACTGCAACATCGCCCACCTCGATTCTTTTTGCTATTTGTTCCGGTTTTTCCCATAAAATTCCCCCCATTTCTCCTGTTTTATCTCGAATAACAAATCCTAAGAATTTATCTCCTGAAGGCTGTTCCCTTAAATTTTTTGAAGTTATAAGGAAATAATCATTTACTTCATTTCCTTCTCGTAAATCAACAATGTACTGGTATTTCATATATATTCCTATCTTTCCATATTGTTTTCTTCCATAAATAACAACATTTGTTGTGCTTGCTCTTTAGAAGATTGTTGCGTAACAGGTGTTTTTAAATATTTATCTTTCTCATCGAATACAGGTTTAGATGTATTTTGAGGGAATTGTGTATCAGTATTAGCCTCTTTTGTTGTAAAGATGTCTTCATGAACTGGCGAAAGTTCTAATATAGATTGCTTGTTTTTTATGTGCTCAAAGTACCTTTCATTAAAATATAATACTTGTTGAATAATGTTAACACAAAGAAGCGCCATTGCTTTTTCTGATATAAAATTATGCTTATAACTTTCTAATGTCCAGTTATAAATAGATTTTATTCGCTTTAAATGTAATAAAATTTCTTCATTAGAAAGTTCTATATTCCACTGGTATTTTAAGTATTTTAATTCTTCCCATCTTTTTTCTAACTCTCTTTCGTAATGTTTATTTTTTCGTTCTAACCAGATGCGAAACAATTGCCTTGAAAGTAAAATTGCAATAAAAATTAAGACAAAAGAAACCACAAGTGTTTTTAATTCTTCTCGTGTTAAAGGTTTTCCTTTGTTAAAATATGCCGATGCGATGGGATGAGTATCTAAAAATGGGGGAGGAGTAAATTTCCTGAGAGTATTATCATATTCAGGATGGGATAATACATACTCCGAAGAAAACCATGTTTGTATGATTTCACGAACGGTACTCTTGGATACTCTGTTAGAAATAACCAGAATATCTTTAGTACAAATTAAATTTAGCGAGCCAAATAAGGTGTCTATATTTTTTGTATAGAGTCCGGGTACTGTTTTTGAAAATTCTACAGACTGTTTAATTGGCACCGCCCGATACCATTTTTTATTTAAAAACTCTTGGACTGAAAGTGAATTTATCTCTTCAACCCATACAATTGCTTCTATTACCCCACTGGAAAAAGATTTTTCTATATCATATATCCGTTGTTTAATCAGTTCAGGAGGTATGTCGAAATGATAGAATTGTATAAGCCGTTCTAATATATATATTCCTGTAGGTGTATCTCCTATAAAGCCTATTTTTTTCCCTGACAACATTTGAAACTCCTCAAAACCATAATTTCGAGGAGCAAGAATATAAATCGCTTTTTCTCCCGCAGACGAAATAGATTTGATTTTGTCTTGATTCAATAAACAAGAAATAGAAGAAATAACTGCAAGATCTCCTTTCCCTTTTATTAACATCTCAATAGGGGAAGAATTTTTTTCACATTCTACCTCTTTAACTACTATCTTGTTATTCCTTTGTTTCAAACCATTAATAATGGACAGTATAGGTGCTTGGCTATAGTCATTTTCACCTGAAACAATAATCTTTAAAGTCTGGGGACGAGTGAAAAAACTTATGATGTATTTATTAAAAATATTTTGGGCTTGATAAGGGAAAAGTGCTGATAGGGTTGTTAATAAAATTAAAATGAATAAGATAAAATAATAAGATACAGAAATATAATTACTTGAAATAAAATATCGTAGCTTATCTAAAAGGAGGAGTGAACTCGACATCTCAAATTACCTAAAATTATTATCCTTTGTATTGGAAATTATATTCTGCTTGTTCAAGAGGTGGGGCCATTTTATCTTTTTCGGAAATGATTAAGGGTTTTTCAGGCCATTTTATACTTACCTGAGGACAACAATATGACAATGAACGTTCCGCCTCCTTATTGTAGTAGGAAGTACATTTATATAGCACATGTGTATTATCGCTTAGACTTAAAAAACCATGTGCAAAACCCACTGGAACCCACAGGAAGCTTAGGTTCTCTTCTGTTAAGTAAAATCCCTCCCATTTACCAAAGGTAGGGGAGCCTTTTCGTAAGTCAACAACAACATCGTATATTCCCCCTGTGATACAACAGACCAATTTCCCCATTCCATGAGGTTCTAATTGATAATGCATGCCTCGTAAGACACCTTTTTGAGATTTGCTCAAATTATCCTGAACAAAAGTTTCCGAAAAATCTACTTTATTTAGTTCTTCTAAATGGTATAGTTCTGTAAAAAATCCGCGGTTATCATTAAACCGCCCAAGTTTAAAATGTATAATTCCTTTCAGGTTACCATAATCTATGTTTTGTATAACCATAATTAAATTTCTCCATTAGTTGATATTTTGCACTGAAAATCATTTAATATATCACAATAACAGAAAAATATTTTAACATTCTATTTTTAATCATGCCAAAGCAAATTTTATTTATAAAGGAGTGTTTTATGGTTATGGAAATTGTAATCTTATTGCTGTGTTGTATAATTATGTTAGGAATGGCTTCTCATGCAGAAACAGAAGAGTGGGAAAATCCGGATATTATAGGTATAAATAAACTTTCACCCCATAGCACATTAATGCCTTTCCCTTCAGAGGAAATGGCTTCCTCCAATGAGAGAACAAAATCTCCTTACTATCTCTCTTTAACAGGGACATGGAAATTCAATTGGGTTCCTGTTCCTGACCAACGTCCCAAAGATTTTTATCAAGTGAGTTTTGATGATTCACAATGGTTGGATATGCCTGTTCCTTCTCACCCCGAACTGTTCGGCTATGGAAAACCTATATATACCAATATACAATACCCCTTCTGGCCTGTAAATCCCCCTTTTATTCCACATGACGATAATCCTGTTTCGTCCTATAGACACACTTTTGATATACCTTCGTTATGGGAAGGTAGAAAGATACATCTGGTTTTTGATGGGGTTATGAGCGCAGTTTATGTTTGGCTTAATGGAAACTTTGTCGGTTATAGTCAGGACAGTATGACCCCCGCAGAATTTGATATAACTCCTTATGTGAAGGAAAAACAGAATATACTTGCTGTTCAGGTATTTCGTTACTGTGATGGAAGTTATTTAGAAGACCAGGATAAATGGAGAGTGAGCGGAATATATAGAGATGTCTATCTGTATGCTTTATCAGATGCGTATGTAGAAGATTATTTCTTCCAAACAAAACTTTTAGATGATTATAAAAAAGCAATTGTGGAATGTAATTTACAAGTCCGAGCCCCTAAAACAAAAGAAAAGGATATTGATTGTTTAATAAAAATAAAAAATCCAGTTGGAGAAGAGGTCCTTTTCAAAAAAATAGGACGAAATATCGAAGAAATAAATGATAATGAGGTTTGTATAAAACTTCAATATAATCTTGAAATCCAGAATCCTAATTTATGGAGTGCTGAAACCCCGTATCTGTATCAAACATTTATTACCTTGCAAGACAAGGGAAATATGATTGATGTTTACCCACAAAAGATGGGTATTCGTGAAGTAAAATTAGAAGAGGGTGCCCTTTATATAAATGGGAAGCAAATAAAATTAAAGGGTGTCAACCGCCACGAAATATGTGCAGAGTCGTTACATGTCTTATCCCGCGAGCAAATGATTGAAGACTTAAAGATATTAAAACGCAATAATATTAATACCGTTCGTACATGCCATTATCCCGACCAACCTATTTGGTATGACCTATGTGACGAATGGGGAATTTATATTATTGATGAAGCGAATATTGAATCACATGGTATGGGATATGAGTTAGAAAGAACATTGGGAAATAAACCCGAATGGGAAAAAGCTCATGTTGCCCGTATTGAGGCTATGGTAAAGAGGGATAGGAATCACTCCTGTATTATTTTCTGGTCTTTAGGAAATGAGGCGGGAAGTGGTTGTAACTTTGAGGCATGTGCAAAAAAAGTAAGAGAACTGGATTCATCAAGACCCATTCATTATGAAAGAATGAACGAAATCACGGATGTTCATAGTGAAATGTACACTCCATTGTGGGATATGCTTAAATTTGTTGCCCATTATCCACAAAGACCTTTCTTCCTATGTGAATATGCCCATTCTATGGGAAATAGCACAGGGAATTTGAAAGACTACTGGGATGTAATCGAAGCCCACAAATCACTTATTGGGGGTTGTATCTGGGATTTTGCGGACCAGGGAATTAAAACCCCCTTACCCAAAGAAGTCGCCCAGAAGACAGGTAAAACATTTTTCTGGGCTTACGGCGGTGATTTTGGCGATAAACCCAACGATGGTAATTTCTGCTGTAATGGAATATTACAGCCGGATCGCAAACCCAATCCAGGACTGTTTGAGGTTAAAAAAGTATATCAATATATCAAAATAAAACCAGTGGATTTACATAAGGGAATAGTAAAGATTATTAATCAATATGCATTTCTTAATTTAGAAAAATTTAACATACATTGGTTCCTGGATAGAAATGGTGAAACTATTCAAGAAGGAGAATTGCCTTTATTATCTCTTGCTCCTCAGTCTGAATGTGAGGTATCCATTCCACTTCAAAGTGTCGAGATTATGCCCAATGAAGAATATTGGCTTACGATAGAATTCCGTTTGAATGAACCTACTCCGTGGGCAGATGCAGGTTATGTAATGGCATGGGAACAGTTTTGCTTACCCTGGAAAACAAAGGAAGAACAAGAGCAAAATAGTCAACGAAATGAAAAAGAAACATCTCACCCGATACAAATTATAAAGAAAAAAGAATTGTTAACAATAAAAAACAACAATTTTGAAATTATCTTTGACTGGACAAATGGAATATTAAATTCTTATTCTGTCGATGGGAGCCCTATGATTACAGGTTCTCTTGTCCCTAATTTCTGGAGACCTCCTACAGATAATGACCGTGGCAATAATATGCCATGGCGATTAGAATGCTGGAAGAAAGATACCTATGTGCGAAACCTTTCTTATCGGAATATAAAAAAGCATGATGATTCTGAAGTAGAAGTTCGTTTTGGTTATGAATTACCCGATACAAAATCTCAGGTGGTATTACAGTATCTTATTTATGATTCAGGTGCGATTAGGGTAAATTATGAATTCAACCCAGCGAACTCTGAATTACCTGAAATTCCGCGAATTGGTATGCAAACCAATGTATCCAAATCCCTTTCTTCAGCTGTGTGGTATGGAAGGGGACCTCATGAAACTTATTGCGACCGTAAAACAGGGGCGTTAATTAGCGAACATTCCCTCCCGATAAAGGATTTATTCCATCATTATGTTCGACCTCAAGAAAATGGAAATAGGACTGATGTGCGTTGGTTTTCACTGTTAGACGAAAGCAAAAATGGGATAATGATTGTAGGTAAACAACCCCTTTCATTTAGTGTATGGCTCTGTTCTATGGAAGATATTGAAACTTCTCTACATGACTATGAACTCCCGGAAAAAGAGAACTGGACATTAAATATTGACTACTTACAAATGGGTGTCGGCGGAGATGATAGTTGGGGTGCTTTGCCTCATGAAGAATATCTTATAAAACCGAAAAGATACCAATACCAATATACAATTATCCCTGTTAAAAATGCAGAAAATAATCTATTAAGAGAAATATACAAAAAATACAAATAAAATCATCACTCTTTTATAATTTTAATTACTTTGAATATACCTTACGCTCAAAGGCATTAGGGATATTCATTTCTTCCCGATATTTTGAGATGGTTCTACGTGCGATTTTAATCCCTTCTTGTTTCTGAACAAGTTCTGCAATTTGTTGGTCACTCAAAGGCTTCGATTTATCTTCTTCATCAATAATTCTTTTGATGATAGTTTTAACTGTTCGTGACGATAATTCATTTTCACCTTCATTTGTTTTCATACCCCCTGAGAAGAAATAACGAAATTCAAAAGTTCCTTGAGGTGTGGACATATATTTCCCCGCTATACAACGCGAAATAGTAGACTCATGGATTCTCAAACGATCCGCAATAATTTTATAAGTTAAAGGTTTTAAAAATTCTTCTCCCTTCCGCATAAAATCTTCTTGTAACAAAACAATTTCTTTGGCAACCTTATATAAAGTGCTATTCCTAAGGTCAATGCATTTTATTAATCGGATCGCTGATTCTTTAAATTTTTTTATTTGTTCCTTTTCTTCTTGGGGTAATTTTTTTATTTGCTCTTTTTTCACAGGTTCAACAACTTTTATTTCAGGAAGATGTTTGTCGTGTAACTCAATAACCAGTTCATTATCTTCATTTATTCTTACAATAACATCTGGGATGATAATATCGGGAGTCTCGGGAAATAAATGTCCAGGAAAAGGATGAAGTACTTTTAATAAATTAATTAATTCTTCTACTTCATACGGCTTTATCTTTAACCCTTTGGCAATTTTTGTAATTTGGCGGTGAATAAATTCGTCATAATATTCTTCAACTAATTTTCGAAGAAGTGTATTTTCTGGATACATTTGTTTAATTTGAATTAAAAGACATTCTTTTGTATCTCTTGCTCCAACGCCAGAAGGGTCAAAACCTTGTATGATTTTTAATACTTCTTCAACCTCTTCAGTAGAGACATTAAATTCTTTTGCTATCTCATCAATATTACCACCAAAATATCCACGAGAATTAATACTTGCAATTATGCTTTCACCTATCTGGATTTTTTTGGGTTCTTCAATTTCTATATTAAGTTGTTTTATTAAGTGACTTTTTAAAGTTTCATTCCCTCGGACATTATAGAATTTGCTTTCTACCCATTCGTCTATATCAGGGTTATAACTTAAGTCTGTAAGGTTCTCTATCCTATTATAATCCCTATCCCATGTTTCTGTTTCTATTTCATCTCTATCCGTTCTTTCGTCATTCATTTCGAATTCTTTATTTTGAGGCAAAGCAATATTTTCATTAATAATTTCAACTGAATTTTGTTCTGGCTCATCAAAATCAGTATATGTAGAGCCTTCATCTTCAGTATCCATTGGCTTAAATTCTACTTCCAAATAAGGATTTCTTTCCGCCTCTTTCTGGATGTATTGCACTAATTCTGTGGTTGGCATTTGAAGTATTTGTAACGACTGTGTTTGAAACAGCGACAGTTGTAGCTCTTGCCTCTGCTGTAAAAATTGTCTTGGTTCTAACCTCATTTCACAAACCCCATTATTTTTTAACAACAATAAACTTTAAAAGTATTTTATCAGAAAACATAATAAATTTTATATTTATTTTTGGTATTTTTATGATATAATCTGGGTGTAGAGGAGTTGAAGTGTGTATAAGTATATTTCATATTTCATAATTATATCTTTATTTCTGTATCCAATAACTGCTATTTCAACATTCCAGAACTCAGATGTTGCGTTATGGCAAAGTGTTTTATTTTCCATATTAAAACCAACAGAATCGCCCCCTATCACCGATATAAAAGATATGAATGGAGATACTGTTATTGATGTGCGAGATTTATGTATAGTTATTCAAAAAATGAAAAATGAGAAGACAAAAATTCCTATTTCAAAAACATTAAAACATTTAGTATTATATAATTTCCCCTTTAGAATGGATAAAATTTTGTTTTCATTAAAAAAATATTCTCATCAAAATTATGTGTTGACAAATTTTGGTCAAAAAAGTGAAGAATATGCTATGCTATATAATATGCAAATAGTAAAATGGGTAAAATTAAATATATGTATAAAAATACCTATTCTTCCCCTTCTGTGTTAGTCCTTTTATATAAGCACTTAAAATCTTCCTTTTATATAAATATTTTAGGTATAATTATATAAATAAAACTTAATTAAGGAGTTAAAAAAATGAATAGCAAAATCAGTAAAAGCAAAATATATATAACATTATGGTTTTTTGTTATTAGTATATGTTTTGTTTTTTCATTACCCGCTATTGCTCAAACAGAAGCACAGGTAGATTATTGCAATATTCCCAAGTGTAATAATCTTATCCCTGGTCCTGTCTATACAGAAAGTTTTGAAAACTCAATGCGTGAATTATACGCAAAAATTCCATTAATTGGTGGGAATCCTGACAACCTTGATTTGGATTTTGATGGAATGAAAGATACCGCCCAGGCTCGTTTGTTCGATACCATCATGAAAAGGTTCTCTTTGATTGGTGGTATCCCGACTCGCAACTGCATCTATTGGGCTTATGCGGGCAATCGCTTAAAAGTGGAAGCACTTGCGCTGGCTATCAATGCAGGTTGGCCCTCCTATTTAGGTGAACCACCCGACCTCGATAATATGAAAACTTTCTTCGCTGCACTGGCAACCATGGGGAACACCGCAATTATTAATACAATTTTGTCTGCATTAAATTGGCTTATTCCTGATTTGCCCGACTTATCCCTACTGGAACTGGATGGCTCAAATATTGTTTACCTCAATGCCAAAGGTGACGCCGATTTAGATGGTGTTTGCAACATTGGCGAATACAAGGCATGGGTATTGAATATTCCCACTGATTTTGATGCCTTTGTGGAAGCGGCGATAAGTCCGGGTACTACGGATTACTATGGTGGTTGCCCCGCATGTGGGAATGAAGGTTCCATAGAAGGTGAAGGAGAAGGCGGTGGACCTCCGCCATGTAATATGCGTTCAGATGAAAACTATTTTGCTCTGTTAGTCATGTTCGGGGATACAAACGGGGATGGCAAATTATCAAAAAATGAATTAAAAGCCTTTGTGAGTGGTTTCCTTTTAGATTTGGGATGGTGGTTGATTGACAAAAATAGTGATGGGTTTATGTCCTTTGAAGAATTTGTTGCCAGTAATCGTTTAGGTGGACTTTTACCCGCTCACCTCGATTCAAATGGAGATAACCAGGTAACATTGACTGAAATAAGACAACTTAGTTCAAAGATCACACAAGCGAAATTTGATGAATTTGATATAGATGACAATGGTTATCTGGATTGCATTGACATAATGGGTCCTCTCCCTGAGTCCTGTTATGCAGAATGGTGCTGGGATACCTGTAACCAAACAGCGGTCAACTCCGGTTTTGAAAATGCATTGCGTAGTTTATTCGGACTTGCCACATGGCTTGGGCTTAATCCAGACACTGCTGATTTAGATAGCAATGGGATGTATGATGTTGCCCAGGCACGCTTGTTAGATTATATTCTAGCACATCCAGAATTACCGGTATTCTGCTGTGTGAAGAATGCATATATGAACAATCGAGTTGTTGCTCAAACGAAATGGGAATCTATTCCTTTATTGGGAACCCTCTTCTCGAATACTACATTTATAAATGTTGTGGCAGGTGTCCTAACTACCGGAGAACAGGCATTTATAGACTCGATAGTCAATATAATTGATACATTAATGTTCTGGGGAACATTTAATTTAAATGGTTATGACCTAACCGCAGGGCAATATCTATCATCCGCAGGTGACCCTGATTTTGACGGAGTGTGTAATGTCGGTGAGTACAAAGCCTATGTATCAACCCCTGCCGATATCGACACCTTCATTCTCGCGGCGTTGGACATAAATCAAGCAGTAAATGGTGGAGGTTGTCCTCTCTGCCCGGGTTCTTATGAAGGAGAACCGCCCTGCGATATCGATGATATTACACATTACTACTACATCCTACTTATGTTCGGTGATACAAACGGTAATGGATTATTATCCAAAGAAGAACTCAAAGCAATCACAGGCTGGAGTGACACCGCTTTATTGTTATGGGGACTTGTGGATACAAATGGTGATAATCAATTATCCCTCGAAGAATTCTCTAAAGTGGAATGGTTGTATAACCTATTGCCTGGATTGGATGGAAATAATGACGGAGCCCTTACTCTTATCGAATTACAAAATTTGAATTCGAATATAACAGTGGCCCAGTTAAATGCGGTTGACTTAAATCAGAATGGAGCCCTTGATTGTGATGACTTCATCTTTCCCGAAGGTGAAGGCATAGTAGAAGGTACTCCCGAAGGCACTCCTGAGGGTACACCTGAGGGTATCCCAGAAGGTACTCCCGAAGGCACACCTGAGGGGACGCCGGAAGGTATTCCGGAAGGTACTCCCGAGGGCACACCTGAGGGTATTCCCGAAGGTTCAGTAGAAGGCGAACCTCCTACATGTGATATAGATGATATTGAGCATTACTTCTTACTAATGCTAATCTTTGGCGATACTAATGGTGACGGTTTGCTCTCAAAAAGTGAATTTAAATCTCTTACAGGTTGGAGCGATTGGATGATTTCCTTATATTGGTATGCTGTAGATAAGAATCGCGACAATCAACTCTCTTATGAAGAATTTACAACAGTAAGTATTATTTTTAACCTATTACCTAAATTAGATTCTAATGGTGATAATGTCCTAACTTTAAGTGAAGTTCGTGGTTTGAGTTCTGGTATAACACAACAACAGTTTGATATAGCAGACAAAAACAATAATGGAGTAATAGATTGCTCCGATTTCTTACCTTCTCCTGAAGGCGAAGGGATTCCCGAAGGCACTCCGGAAGGCACCCCAGAGGGTATTCCTGAAGGTGTAGTTGAAGGTATCCCAGAGGGGACCCCGGAAGGTACTCCCGAAGGTACTCCGGAAGGCACCCCAGAGGGTACTCTCGAAGGTGTAGTTGAAGGTACCCCAGAAGGGACACCGGAAGGGACTCCGGAAGGCACCCCAGAAGGTGTAGAAGAAGGCACTTCCGAAGGTAGTATCGAAGGTTCTTCGGAAGGAGAAATTCCACATGGGATACACTCTGCAGATAGAAACTACAACTGGAAATTTGAGTTAGCGGAATTACTCCGCGTTATTCAATTGTTTAACTCATTTGGCTATCACTGTGATAGTTCATCAGAAGATGGATATGCTCCGGGTAGAAACCCATCTTTACGAAATTGTTTACCGCATGCGAGTGATTACAATCCTCAAGACTGGCAGATTAGTCTTACCGAATTATTGAGATTAATACAATTCTTTAATTCAGGTGGTTACCATTTATGTCAAGGTAGTGAAGATGGTTATTGCACGGGAAATTAGTTAATAATTAATTTACTATAAGTGGTTATATACCCGCCGAAGTTGCAATTTCGGCGGGTATATTTTTTTATGTTATAATCTTCCCAATTTTTATTTTACTAAAGCCCCCTTCGTTTTATAATAAGTGGAGATTTATATGTTATTAAATTCATTTATCATGGTCTTTTTGAGTGTTCAAATTCCTGAATGGACATTTGATAATTCAGAAATATTAAGAAAATGGATTCCAAATGGGCAAGTGCAGGATATACGAGTTGAAAATGGTAAGTTATATGGAAAAACGCAAGGCTCTGACCCATACCTCTTGTGTGAGGGAATTGAATTCCCTGCTACCCCTTATCAATACCTTCATATCCGAATAAAAACAAATCGTGGGGGAATGGGACAAATCTTCTGGTCAGGGACAAATGAAGGAGAGTATGGAGGCTTGTCTGGAGAAAAATCTGTAACATTCAATTTTGAAGAGAAGAATGACTTTCAAGATATTTATGTTTTCCCATTCTGGCATAAAGAAGGTAAAATTATCAAAATACGTTTTGATTTGTGTGATGCTCTGGAATTCGAATTAGAAAAAATCTCTGTAAAGACATGGGACAAAGGGGAGCCCCCTGTTACAGATATTTACAAATGGCAGTTTCCAGAAGGAGATATTTCTCCATGGAAAATAGATTCAGAAAACAGCATATATTATTTTAGCAAGCCTGTATCACTACTACTTGGAAAAAAGAAATATATTTCAATTGAATATTCTGCAATGAAAAATAGTAATTCGTTAGGTTTAATCTGGGCAAGTCAGGATAGTATTGGTCCTCAGTTTATCTCTATTCCTTTAATTTCTGATGCTAAAACACATATTGCTGTTTTAGATATGTCACAATATCCCATATGGAAAGAACCTCTCCTTGCTTTAGGATTAAATGTTAAAGACATTGCAAAAACAAAAATATTTTCTATCTCAATAGGCGAAGAACCCGCAAACAAACCTGAACTTATTGTCTCTTACTTTGGTGCTGACCAGGGAGTTGTAAGGGCAGAAAGAGAAATTCCTATATTACTAAGACTTGCAAATCAGGGGGGAGGAATCGCTCGAGTTGATGACTTAAAATTTAAACATCCAGAATCTTTGACTATAAAAGAGGGTCCCCGTCCCGAACCTCCCTACGAGATTGAATATGATGATTATATAGATATTTATTGGACTGTTTTACCGGAGAAACCGGGTATCTATCCCATAGAAATTATTCCTACATCAAAAGGGAGTGCACTTACAATTAATACAGGAGAATTGCAAATATTACCTGACCTAAAATCAATATCCGCCGAATATGTGCCTGAACCAAAACCTATTAAAACCAAAGTAGATATTTGCGCCTTTTATTTTCCCGGTTGGGATAGTGCGGAAAAATGGGATTGTATTATGACAACCGCTCCTATCAGAAAACCTGTATTAGGCTATTATAATGAGGGTAATCCCGAGTGTGTAGATTGGCAAATCAAATGGGCGGTGGAGAATGGAATAAAATGTTTCCTTGTAGATTGGTATTGGGTGGCAGGAAAACAGTCTCTAACACACTGGTTTGAAGCTTATCGCAAAGCGAGGTATAGAGATTACCTGAAAGTGGCAATCATGTGGGCAAATCACAATCCACCGAATACCCATTCTGCGGAAGACTGGGAAAAGGTAAATAACGAATGGATAGACAACTATTTCAATCTACCTTCTTATTATCGAATTAACAATAAGCCCCTGGTGTGTATCTGGTCTCCGGAGAATATACGCCGTGATTTAGGCGGTTCTGAAGCGGTAAAAGATCTATTCGATAAATCCCAGCAATGGGCGAGAGATGCAGGTTATGAAGGTATTGAATTCATGGCAATTAACAACAATCAATCTGCAGGTGAATTACAGATACTAAAAAATGAAGGATATACATCCTTTACGAATTATCATGAATTCTATAAAGCAGTTTACATGAGCCAAACTCCTAACCATGCAAGATACGAAGATGTCGTTTCTACTATACCTTCAATTTGGATGGAAAAACATAATTTATGTGAAGGGATGATGTATTATCCCGTTGTAGAAACAGGTTGGGACTCACGACCATGGCATGATTCGAGAGCATTAGTTATCGAAGGGAGAACACCCGAATTATTTAAATCTATGCTACTGTCTGTCCGTAATTTTATCAGAGAAACAAATACCCCCATGATTGTTTTAGGACCACTCAACGAGTGGGGAGAAGGTAGTTATGTAGAACCCAATACAGAGTTTGGTTTTACCATGTATGAAGCCATTCGAGATGTTTTTGTTTCTACCAATACTCAATCCCTACCTGTAAATATTACTCCGAAAGATGTAGGTTTAGGACCTTATGATTTTCCCATTCCTCCTTTTGAAACATCCTGGGATTTCCATGAATCATTAACCGGCTGGAAAATATTCAGAGGTATAAGCGAAATTAAAATAGAAGAAGGAAGTTTGACGGGACGAACCAATACAGAAGACGCTTCTTTATATTTCTTTTATTATGGTTTAAAAGGATTAAAATCGCATCAATATCCACGCGCTACTTTACGTTTGCGTGTGGACACACCTACACCAGTTGAAAACAAAGCTCAGTTATATTGGTCTTCTAAAGGTACACAATTTAATGAAGAAAATTCTATAACAATACCCATCCGTGCCGATGGGGGATATTATACCTATACTTTTAACTTGCGAGACCATCCTAATTGGACAGGCAGAATCAAATCTATTCGTATCGACCCATGTACCCTCAATAATGTAAATATCTGGATAGACTCCTTTACTCTCCATCAGAATTAAGTATAATCACCATCCCTGCTGACGAAAAAGTAGTGCAGGCATTCCTCCCCGAGAAGTATCGTCTGTATCTTGCTGACGGAATGAAAAGGGGAGTGATATGATATACAATAATAAAGTGTAGTAAAAGTATATAACCTGTAGATATATGATGTTTAGGTGGGGTACCCGCACTCTCTGTGGAACCGGGATGCTTCTGCTTTCATATTATTTAGATAAAAGTATAGAAACTCTAATGAAAAACACTTTAACAACTATTTAGGGAAGACTATAGGGATTTTTAATTATTTATAAGTATCTGTGCTAAGCGTGTTGCCAGAGCCATGATGGTTAATTGTGGATTTACGCCAAGAGATGTTGGGATAGAACTACCATCACAGACATAGATGTTATTTGTGCCAAATACCTTGTGGTTAGAATCGCATACCCCTTTAAGTGATGAGTCTGCTATTCGACAGGTTCCTAAGGGATGGAATGCCATGCACTCAAAATCGGATGGAGCATGTTCCTCTCTGATAAACCTTAATAAATCCTCTTTATCTCTAATAATATTCGGTTTTCTTGTTACCATTATAAATATTTGAACCGGTTTTTCTTCTAATGATAATTCTGCAAGAAAGGTTATGGCTCTCTTTAATCGCTGAACATCGGTAGCTGTGAGTTGATAAGAGTAAATAGGATGATTTTTTATACTGAAATTTAATTTCCCTTCATTACTGTCTTTAATCATAAATCCAAAGGTTGCCATATTTTTATAATTTTTCCAGTAATGAATAAGCTCCCTGCCTGAGAAAGGGACTGCAGAAGGACCTAAATCAGGGGGCATAGCTACACCTTCAAAGATGATACCCTCTTCTTCCAGTGCAGTACTGTAGCATCCCTGAGGGATTCCCACCCAGGAAGAAACTTCATCCTCTAATTCGATAGCAATTTTACTTGCGGGATGGATAGTTAAATGTGCCCCTAAATTGAGATTATCAACTGCAATGCCACTTCTTTTAAGTAATAAAGGCGATAACATAGTTCCACAGGAAACAATAACATTTTTCCCTTTAATTACAATTCTTTTGATGACCTTATGCGTATACGGATGAATTACATCAATGGCTGTTCCCTGTGCTGTTTTACTATCGGATAGAAGGATATGGCTCGCTCTTGCATTATAGAATAATGTTAGACCCGCCTGAATTCCTTTAGGTATATACGAGAGTTCCATGCTCTTTTTTGCCCCTGAGGTACAGCCATAACAGCACATCCCGCATCCTTTACAGTTATGTGTATTTCTTCTCAAAGGAAAGCATGGCAAACCTTTGTTCAAAAAGACCTTTCGTATAAAATCACTGGATTTATTCATAACATTCCAGTCAGCGTCTTCAACATGAATTTCACTTTCAACTTTTGAAAAGCAATCTTGAAGGTTTTCACTATTAAAGTCTTTCAAGCCAAACTCTTCTTCCCATATATTTAATACCTTTTTAGGAACACGGAAGCATGTACCCGAGTTAATTACAGTTGTTCCACCGACACATCGTCCTAATGGGATAGGTATCATAGGTTTACCAATAGTCCCTGTAAATCCATTATCGCGGTATAATTTAAGCAAGGAACGAAATGCGGAAGTTTCCCATGGAAAAGGGAGCGAACCTTCCTCGATGAGGGCTACATTTGCTCCTTGTTCTGCAAGTTCTTTTGAGATAACTGCCCCCCCCGCTCCACTGCCAATAACTATAAAATCATAAATAATATTAGTTAGATTTGTGGTTTCATTATCTGCTAAATTAATCACATTAGAACGGTTGTATATATCGAGTAGATATTCATTCATTATTTATCTCTCTTACCTTCAAACAAAGGTGTTTTTCTCGCTCTGAAAGAAATTCATGATAATTTGTATGGACCATAGTTTGAGGTAGTTGTAGTGCACTCCCTACAAGGAGAATCCGAATACCTAAAAATAAAGATTTTCTCCAAATCCATCTTGATTGTTCCCATGAATAGAGCCATTTTTTTCTCACAAGTAATTTCGAATTATGAATGGCAGAAAAGAATGAATAAGGAGGGGGGATTATTGAAAGAATAACAATAGCCAGAGCAAAAGCAAATCGTTTAAGGGGTGGCAAAGTATCTAATGTTTTCTTAAATTCGACCCAGAAATTATCTATGGATATCTTTTCAAGCCAATAAGGGTCATCGTCGAAGAGCGTTTTTAGTATAGCATAGCTATTTTTTTTAAGAAATGGTTCCATATATATTCTCATATTGATAGAGGAACTTTATTCCAGAGTTGCCTTTGTACCCATTCAAAGGCACATTTATTTAAACTAATAAATTGTCGTTCCTTATTTAATTTCCTATCATAAATTACTAATTTCATTGTTGCCATTTTAGTATTGTAACAATATAGTGGACTTCCATCCGTATCTTCATATTGAACACCTACGACAAGAGAAGGGTCTGCCTCGATTGTAGTAGATAATTGAATATCATCTGTATTGGTTCTAAATTCCCAAAATAGAGGAATATATTTAGATCGAATATGGAGCATACTACGAATGGAATTTAATGAGTATATTTTCCCTTCATAATATAAAAATAACGTTGTAAGAGGGGGAGAGGCTATTTTGCACCCTAATCTTGCACGGGCGGTTAAAACATCAATGATAATAGGGACTGCTTCCCCACTTTCTTCATCGTAAAAAATGCAACTATGAGCCCATGCCCATGAGTGCCCCTGTTTTAGGCCTGCTAAATGTCCCTGCATACCTAATGCATTATTTACCTGAACAGTCTCCTGGTTTACTTCTATGGTCCCGTTATAAAGTATTTTTTCGTGGGTTGTAACTGCATAATTTTTAACAACTCCTCTTTTCCATAATAAATAAGGAACAAAATTATAAGATGCTTGTGGAGCAATAGGCATCAAATTTAAGTCCCATTTAAGTACTTTGTCTTTATCATTAATATATCCATGACAGAATGTAAAATTAACAAAATTATCACGAAGCGTAATACTGTTATCTGGTAAACGATAGGAACATTCCTCAAAAGAAAAAGTTTTTTTTACTGCGATATTTAGTGATTTTGTCGGGTCATTGGTAGAATCTTTCTTTGAAAAAATTCCCCATACCTCTGCCACATTTTTTGTGTTATTTTTTAATATTGTGAAACGAAACCAGAAAGACCAGTCTACTTCAATAGGATTCAATTTCCAATACCAAACTTCATAAGCATTTTTTTTACATTCTGGTATTAAAAAGGATTGATTGGTTATATGATATGGAAACTTCATGATAATATTAGGAAACGCTCTCTATTTTTTTGATTTTTAATTTCAAATAGATGACAAAAACACAGATAGCAAGGTCCAGAAGACAACCTACTATATATCCAAACACAAATTTATCTGTTAAAAATAGGAAAAGATAACCTGCAGAAGAAATAAACTTTGATAAGATGTGAAGGTTCAATAGTATCTTATTGTGTGGGTCTTTTGACGATTGGTATGCGATATATGTCAGTACCAGCATAAGAGAAGCCACTAATGGAAGCCAAAAATAATCTGTATTTTTTTCAGGTAAAGGCTGTAATATTTTTAAGAAAATAGGGAGAAAATTTAAGATGTAGTTGACACCATCTGTGATAAAGAAAAAGAATAATGCACCTATAAAATAAGCGATAGCAAGTAGTCTCATAGATAATTTAAAAAAAGAAAGTATTGAGTCGGTTCTTTCTGCAGGTGTATTGTTATTTTTCATATTCGCTTCCTTTCATAAAAATCATTAATATATAAGATATTATTATAAAAAGGAAGCAATAACAAAAATGCAAATCAATGCTAATGATTATATTGGATTAATGATTTAGAAAATAATCAGGTTCATTACCAGGCTTCCATTTGATATTACAGCCTATACTGGGTCGTTGATGTTCAGGGATGGTTTTCCCTTCTAATAAGCAATCTAAAGCATTTCTTAAATCTTTGCCATCAATGGGTTTCCCATTTCCAGGGCGAGAATCATCGAATTGCCCACGATATACTAATTTGAAATTTTCATCAAATAAAAAGAAATCAGGAGTACATGCCGCTTTATAATTTTTGGCTACCTCTTGTGTTTCATCGTATAAATAGGGAAACGTGTATCCAACCTTTTCTACTTCTTCTTTCATTTTTTCATACGAATCTTCTGGATATTTTTCTGCATTATTGGAGTTTATACCTACAATTCCAATGCCTTTATTTTGATATTCATTTGTTAATTGTACTAATTCGTTCTGGATATGTTTAACAAATGGACAATGGTTACAAATAAACATAATAAGCAACCCATTACGACCTCGAAAATCATCTCGATTAACGATTTTTCCTGATGTATCTTTTAAGTGAAAATCAGGGGCTTCTGTCCCTATTGGTAACATGGTAGAATTTACAGCAACCATACTTACTCTCCTTTATTTTTTGTATTATTAACAAAGGTGAATTTAAAAATATTCTTCTACTGTTTGAATTTTTTGTCATCTATTTAATATGATTATAAAATTGTGATTTTTTATTTGATTTCTCTCAAACAATAAAACTAATAATTTGATGAAAGGGTACTTAGATGAACAAATCAATGTTGACTAGGGGATTTTTCGTTTTTCTTTTATTTGCTATTGTTACATCTGTAGCGATGGCAGAATTACAGAGTGTTTCTGTGGGGGGTGAATTGAGGATTCGGGGAAGGTGGTATATTAATACATTTGCTCCAAGAACGGAAAGGATACCACCTGCATTTATACAAAGAAGACCTGTGGGTGGAAATAGTATTACATCTCTATTCAAATGGGATGATGAAGGTACAGATTGGGTGCGGTATGAAACTTCTGTATTACTAAATTTTAAAGCAGACTTTACAGATAATGTTTCTGCATTTATTGAATTTTATGACTGGCATATCTGGGGTGAAGACTTTCGTTCAAAGGATTATGTAACAGGAATAGATACAAGAGCCGATTCTAAAGATGATGTTGAAATCGAGCAAGCGTATGTAGAAGTTCGAGAATTGTTTGGTGCACCTTTAACATTGCGTGTGGGTCGTCAAGACTTGATCATGGGTAAAGGTTGGTTAGTAACAAATATGCTAACCCCTTCTCAATATTCCTCCCAGGATGCTATTCGTCTCACCTATAAACAAGGAGATTGGACTGTTGATGCTTTTGCATCTAAACTGAATGACCGTTTCCAGATTGAACAGGATGGGGATGTAGATTTCTATGGTATATACGGAACTTATGCAGGTTGGAAACCATTAACCGTTTCTGCTTATTGGTATTTCTTGAGAGATGGTTTAAGTCCTCACGATACCACGGGAGATCCTATTCGCGAGTGGGCAGAGGACATTTTCGGTCGGGATGATTATGGTGTTACAAAATTACATACTGTTGGTATCCGTGCATTTGGTAAATCCTCAGGCTTCGATTATGATTTAGAATTAGCATATCAATTTGGCGAAGCGGATTCGTTAGGTGCGACCTTTAAACCTATAGGTATGATATATGGTGATGATGACGCGAATTGGGGTGATTTAGGTGCAGAACTTACTTTGGGATATACATTTGAAGATGTAAAATGGTCGCCCCGAATTTATACTTTGGGTGTATTTTTCCAGGGTGATGACAATCGTAGCATCAGTTTCTGGGATTGGCTAAATCCATTTTATGAACCTGAAGCAAGTCATTCATTTAATCGTCTTTTCTCTGATAAAAACTATCTTCCTACAGTAAATGATAATGGCTGGTTATCAAATTACTGGCAGGTTCAGTTAGGGTTCGAATTAAAACCCACAGAAAAAATCTTATTACATGTCCATGGAGCTTATGATGGGATTGTCTCCCCCTTTGACCCACCGAAAACATTTAAGGTCTTAGGTAGAAAATTCTATGCAGCGCCCCTGCTTAGTTTCTGGACAGACGAAGGTGAAAGTGACATAGGTTGGGAAATCGCCGCATGGATTAAATACAATTACTCAAAAGACCTGTGGTTCCTATTATACGGTAATTACTTATTTGTAGGTGATGGATTAGCACAAGGTGCTTATATTCAAGCCAACGGGACCGGTTTTTCAGGTGGTTCGGATAACGACGATGCTGGATACATCTTCTGGATGATGGTTCTTAAATTCTAAATCTATCAATATTTATATTGTTAGAGGCAAATCTTTTATAAGATTTGCCTCTTTCGTTTTAAATTAAAACAAATTTTAAAGATAAGTATTTTTTTGAAACAAAAATTTTAAAAAATTGATAGAAAAGCCTATTTTTTATTGGCATACCATTTGCTTGTATTAAAAATAAAAAATAAGGAGGTAATAACCTATGAGATTTGATAGATTAACTATACCTTTGCAGGATGCTTTATCGGAAGCACTTGATTTAGCAACAAACAAAGGACATCCTGAAATCACATCATTACATTTGCTGTCTTCATTAATTTCAAAGAATAACTCAGCGGTTGTTCCTATATTACAACGATTAGGAGTTTCCAAAGGACAGATTCAAACATACATAACTCAAGAGATGGAAAAGTTACCACGAGTTTCTTCAGGGCTACATAATCCCAACTTGTCTTATGAACTTCAGCAGGTTTTAGAGAACTCATGGAACTTTGCTCAAACTTTGAAAGACCAATATTTAAGTTCTGAACATGTTCTTTTAGGAATGGTTCGTGAGAAGAGCAATCATGCTGGAAAAATACTTAAAAATCTGGGGATTAATGAAACAAACTTATTATCGGCTTTGAAAGAAGTCCGCGGAAACCAGCGTGTAGATGACCCCAATGCAGAATCGACCTACGATGCTCTTGAAAGGTTTAGTCGGGACTTAACTCAATTAGCACGAGCGGGCAAATTAGACCCTGTTATTGGCCGAGATGAGGAGATAAGAAGAGTAATCCAGGTATTGTCTCGTAGGACAAAAAACAATCCGGTGTTGATTGGTGAACCCGGTGTGGGTAAAACAGCCATTGTAGAGGGGTTAGCCCAGAGAATAGTTTCAGGTGATGTTCCAGAAACACTAAAGAACAAAAGAATTCATGCCCTGGATCTATCGGCTCTTATTGCAGGGAGTAAATTCAGAGGTGAATTTGAGGAGCGTCTTAAAGCGGTGCTCTCTACTATTCAAGAATCTGAAGGAAGTATCATTCTTTTCATTGATGAGATGCATACACTGATTGGTGCCGGCTCTGCGGAGGGGGCTATGGATGCGTCCAATATGCTAAAACCCGCATTAGCGCGAGGGGAACTTCACTGTATTGGTGCGACAACTCTGGATGAATACAGGAAACATGTTGAAAAAGACCCTGCACTGGAGCGGAGGTTTCAACCTATTCTTGTCGATGAACCTGATGTCGAAGATACGATTGCCATACTTCGCGGGCTGAAAGAAAAGTATGAGGTTCACCATGGAGTCCGCATTCGCGATGATGCAATTGTAGCATCTGCATACTTAAGTCACCGATATATTACGGACCGTTTCCTTCCGGATAAAGCCATTGATTTAATTGATGAAGCAGCATCCCGATTACGAATAGAAATAGATAGTATGCCATACGAAATAGATATTTTGGACAGAAGGATTCGGCAATTAGAAATTGAACATCTGGCATTGAAAAAAGAAACGGAAAAATCAGGCATAGAAAGACGAGAAGCCATTGAGAAAGAAATTGCAGAATTACGCGAAGAACTTAATGCCAAAAAAGCAAAATGGCAGACAGAAAGAGCCGTCATAAACCAGATACGCGAGATTAATGTCAGAATAGAAGAGGCGAAGCGACAGGCAGAAATAGCCCAACGACAGGGAGATTTAAGAAAAGCCTCTGAAATTTTGTATGGCGAACTTAACCAATTACGAAAAGAATTGGAACAGAAGAAAAAAGAATTAGAAGAGATACAGAAAAATGGAAGTTTTTTAAGTGAAGAGGTAACAGATGAGCATATCTCTAAAATAGTATCCAGCTGGACGGGAATTCCTGTGGACCGCTTGTTAGAAGGAGAAATGCAAAGGTTAATAAATATGGAAGAACGGCTTTCCCGTCGTGTGGTTGGACAAAAGGAAGGGATTCGTGCCGTTTCGGATGCAGTTCGTAGAGCAAGGGCTGGCTTAAAAGACCCCAACCGTCCCATTGGTTCATTTATCTTTCTTGGACCTACCGGAGTTGGCAAAACGGAATTAGCACGAGCATTAGCCGAATTGTTGTTTGACCATGAGCAAGCCATGATACGGATAGATATGTCCGAGTACATGGAAAAACATTCGGTTGCTCGCCTTATTGGGGCTCCTCCGGGCTATGTAGGTTATGAAGAAGGAGGGCAACTTACTGAATCAGTGAGAAGAAAACCATACAGTGTAGTCCTTTTAGATGAAATTGAAAAAGCCCATCCTGAGGTATTTAATGTCCTCTTACAATTGTTGGATGATGGACGACTAACGGATGGGAAAGGGAGAACGGTAGATTTCCGCAATACCATTATAATTATGACTTCTAATTTGGGAAGTGAAGTATTTCAGAGAACCAATTTGAGTTATGAAAAACAGGTAGAATATGTAACCAATATCCTTCATAATCATTTTCGTCCCGAATTTCTAAATCGTGTAGATGATATAATCCTTTTCCAACCGTTGAGAAAAGAAGAGATAAGGCAGATTGTAGATTTACAGCTCAATCAAGTGGTAAATCGTTTATCAGAAAGAGAAATACATTTTACAGTAAGTGATGATGCAAAAAATCTACTTGCGGAAGAGGGATATGACCCTGTGTTTGGTGCAAGACCTTTGAAACGAGTCATCCAGAGAAAAATTGTAGATGCATTGGCGATGCAAATTCTTTCACAAGGTATTGGAGAAGGAGACCATGTCCGAATAGATACAAATGATGCTAATGAATTGATCTTTAAAGTAGAAAAGAGTGAGAAGGTGGTATAAAAATATTTTATATGAGTTGCCTTGAGAAACGGAAAGAAAATCTTATGATGATTAAGAATAAGATGAAAGTAACTACGCTAATGAAGAATCCCCACCAGAACCCTTTACACTGATATTCAAAATCAATTTGGTGGTCTCCTTCACTGAGCTCTACACCCCGAAAAGCAATATTGACAGGAATAACATCCTTTGACACGCCATCTACACTAACCGACCAACCCGGATAATAGGTATCTGCTAATACGAGTATTCCCGGTTTGGTTTTTTCTACTTTTATACGAACATGTGTTGAAGAAACATCCTCCACTATTGCAGGAAGCTCAGCAATAGGTGTTGTTTCAGGGATAGGGGCATTCTCTACTAAATAAGGCAATTCAGAGGATAATAACTCAGGGTTTATTTTATCAGTAGTCTTTCCATTGTAAATAACATAAGCACGATATGCATTTTTATCCGATTTAAGTATAGCCAATCCGGAAGAAAACATATCTGCTAACTTTAATTCAGAACGAATCCTATAAAATGAATTGTTAATATTTTCATTATCAGAAGGGGTAAAAAGAAAAGAAGAAGTCCCTGCTCTAAACCACAGTTTTGGGTCTTCCAAAGCTTTTGTCATAAAGACAGAATATCTATTGGTACATTTTTCAAAAGGGATAACCATCATGTTTAACCCCTTGGTGGGAAAAACAGAATCTTGTAAATAATCGGGTCCTGCAAATCTTGTCCCATGTTCTTTTAATTTGTTGATAGATGTTTCACTCAATCTTAATAATTCTATGGGTGTGGTAACACGGTATGGGCGATATAAAATGACTACAGATAGTAAGAGGATAAGTGTTATTATATACCCTGCATTGCGAGGGGAAGGAGAAAAGAGGCTTACAAGTAAATAAAAACATATTAGAAATAGGAACAAAAAAGATATACTAAATTCTCTCCAAAAAGATTCAGTTCCTATAACATTTGTTATTTTCCCTATAAAGGCTAATATAAATAACGCGGTCCAGCATAACAAGGCAAGAAACAAAAGTCGTTTTACACATAAACGGCATTCATCAGGAGAGAACAAATTCCAAGATTCAATAGCCATTCCAATAATAGCACCTGTAGAAAGTATAATAAGCCACCCCATATGGATTAGGGATAGATTACCAATATAGGGTATGTGAATATTGAGACATATAAAGATGTAAGAAATGGCAAAAAGGATTAAACTCGTAAGGAAAAAAGCCTCTGTTTTACTGCGAGTTTCGGGTTTAATCAGAGAACGAGCACTTAACCATAAAGGAAGTAAAAGGATGCAACAAATTCCTGGGGAACACAATAATATAAGAGAGATAAGATGGGGATGTTCTTTGGAAACACCAGCAGGGAAGAAAAAACCTATAAAATCTTTATGAACAAGATTGGGGACAGATGAGGGAAATGTAATAATTGTCCTATATCTATTCCATTCTATATATGGGAGTAACTGAAATGCGATTAAACCATACGCAGTTACCCAAGCAAGGACAACAAAAATCACAGGAACATAGTAAATAGTATTTTCAGGTCGGGCAATTAGATATACAACAATCAAATATATGAAGGTAAAAACAAATATAACAGTTAGTATTTCAATATTCCCGCCAAGTGACATAAGAGCAATTACAGGACATAATAAAACCCAATAACGGAATGAATAGTATAAAGTGAGATTCATAAGACATAGATAGAGAGGAAACCAAACGATGATATCGGTTATGGGATGAATAGGTATTAGGAATAAAGGTCCACTAACTTGAAATAATACCGCAAGAAACAAGCCTACAGAGGGTAATAATCCAAACGACATTGCTAATAGATATACACCAATACCTGCCACTATCATTTTTAACCAAACACTTGAATAAATAGCTTGCCATAGGGGTAAAAAGTAAAAAGGTAAACTGAATAATGAGAAAACTCGGGTTTCCCATCTTGCGAGAAAAGGGGTCCCTCCTCCTGAGGTATTATCCCATAATATTGAGGATAAACTTTTTGTCTCTGCCATATATAAATAGTCAGAGAGATATTTAGAACTATCTGTAATTATATCTTTCTTAAAACCATTATTTTGTATTGTTTTCCCTTCCACCCAAAGTGGACTGGAATATAAAGCAGTATAATTTCCCGGTATTTGATTCAAAGAAAAGTCAATTACCAAAATAACCAGCGGAAAAATGAATAAAAAGAGACAGACCGATATGAGGTCTCTCCTAAAATGTGTTGTTACATTTGTGTTCATGTTTGTCATATAGTCATTATAAAGAATTTCAGTTATAAACCCCAAAAAGGATAAATATGATAGAAAATTATTATGGCTTATTTCTTTGCGGGGCTGTGAATACTCATTCCATAATAGTCTTCACTAGCTTCCATAATCACTTCGGATAATGTGGGATGAGTAAATATTGTCTCAGCAAGTTCCTCAACAGTACTTTCTAATCTCATAGCAACACTTGCTGTTGCTATCATTTCACCCGCTTCTGGTCCTAATATATGAACTCCTACAATTTCATCCGTGCGAGCATCCCCTATAATTTTAACCATCCCCTCAGGTTCACCTATAGCATGAGCTCTACCGTTAGCAGAAAAGAGGAATTTACCTATTTTAACGGAAAGGCCCTGTTCTTTGGCTTTTGCTTCTGTTAAGCCGACACTTGCTAATTCAGGAAAGGTGAATGTGCATGCAGGTAGGACACGGTAATCCATTCGTTTATTTCCGCCCGTAGCATTCGTTACTGCTACAATACCTTCATTGGAAGCACCGTGTGCTAACCATGTTCGGTCTACTACATCACCAATAGCATAAACCCCCGGAACGCCGGTTTCCATCTTGTCGTTTACGGCAATACCACCCTTTTTGTTTATTTTTAGAGCGCTCCGCAGAGGTTCTTTTACACAGTCTGAGTTGCACCTCATCCCTACACACACAAGGACAAGATCAACCATAATTTCCGTAGTTTTACTACCTTCTATTGAGAGGATAATATTATCTTCATTTACTTTTGCTTCCTTTAATTTACTCCCTGTATATACCTGAATTCCCTCTTTTTTGAATATCGATTCAAGCCTCTTTGCAAGTTCTTCATCTTCCTTAGGAAGAATATGGGGCAACATTTCAATGAGATGAATTTCTGCACCAAAACTGTTCCATATACATGCAAATTCACATCCAATAGCTCCCGCTCCAATTATGCCAATCCTTTTAGGGATTTCTGTTAATTCTAAAGCTTGAGAACTATCAATAATTCGTTTTTTATCAAATGGCAAAATGGGTAATTCAATAGGTCTTCCCCCTGTGGCTATAATGATATTTCTTGATGTAATTGGTTTCCCATCTACTACGACTTTACCGGGTTGTGAAATTTCCGCTTCCCCTTTTATCCAATCAATATGATAGGATTTAAAAAGTCGCTCAATTCCTCCTGTGTTTAGAGAAATTACTTTATTTTTCCGTTGTTTAAGTTGGTTAAAATCTAACTGTGCATTTGCAATATGAATACCCAATTCATCTGCTTTCTTCAATTTACGAAACAAGCCTGCGGTGTTTATCAAAGTTTTGGTAGGAATACAACCAATATTTAAACAAACGCCTCCTAAAAATCTTTTTTCGATAACTGCCGTTTTTGCCCCTCTCTGGGCAGAGCGAATTGCAGAAACATATCCGCCGGGACCTGCTCCTATCACTAAGACATCGTAATCCACCATGATGCAATCTCCTTTTCTTATTTTAGTATTACATGAAGTCTGCCATTTCTAATATCTCACGAAATCTACCCATAAACTGTCCGCCTAATGCCCCATCTATTACTCGATGGTCACAGGACATCGTCACTTTCATTATAGGTCGAATAAAAATACCTCCCTCAACTACAACAGGGCGGTCTTTTATCTGTCCTACCGCCAGAATAGCACTATCCGGCTGATTAATGATTGCAGTAAAATGGTCTACACCATAGGGACCTAAATTGGACACCGTAAATGTATTGCCGGTATAGTCATCCGGGAGTAATTTATTATTTTGTGCTTTTGTGATAAGTTCTTTTGCCTTTTTAGCAAGTCCTTCTAAAGAAAGTTCTTGGGCTTTTTTAACTACTGGAACGATTAAACCTTGAGGTAGAGCAACCGCAACACCTAAATTGATATCCGGCATTTGAATAATACAATCACCACCCCACTGTACATTTACTAAAGGAAACTCTCGAAGTGTCCTTACCGTAGCATATAACACAATATCATTGAAGGATACCTTAAATGGTAATTTTCCTCTTAGTGTTTTTGCGTTCGTCATGTCAATTTCAACAGTTATGTAATAATGGGGAGCAATGTGCATACTTTGCCCCATGCGTTCTGCAATAATTTTTCGCATCGGTGTTAGAGGTACCTTTTGTATTGTAGTTGGAAAGGTAGGTAAAGGAGCGGTCTCCTTTGGAGGGGATGTCTTTGTTTTTTCTACATCCTCTTTCATAATCTTTCCATGAACTCCTGTTCCTTTAACACTTTGTAAATCAATCCCTCCTTGTTCTGCTAATTTCCGTGCTACAGGTGTTGCTTTTACTTGAGATTTAACAGCCATTTCTACATCAGAAGACATTATTCTTCCTCCGACACCTGACCCTTGAATACCTTGTAAAGAAACATTATGTTTTTCTGCGAGCTTCTTTGCTCTCGGAGATGCAATAACTTCCTCTGAAGTTACCATAGTTGGAACAGTCACGGTCGGGGAAGAAGGAATTTCTACAACTTTTGTGCCTTTTACTTCATTTTTTTCTTCTATTTTAGATTGGGTAGATGTGCCCGATATTGCACCTTGAGTGTATTCCGTAGGAATCGCTTCATTTTTATCTCCTATAAGTGCTACTACTGTTAGCACAGGTATTTCTATTCCTGCTTCAACTAATATCTTCAAAAGGGTTCCCGCGGCAGGGGACTCAAATTCAATCTCTGCCTTATCTGTCTGCACAGTAAATAGAGGTTCACCCTCTTTAACTTCATCACCTTCTTGTTTTAGCCATTGGACGATCATGGCTTCTTCTACAGTCTGTCCTAATTTGGGCATTTTTACTTCAAACATGACTTTATCCTTCTTTTGATGTTATTTATAACCAATTATTAATTTTTAATTTTTCCATTGCCTGTTTTACTAAATTAAATAAAGGATTGGTTTCTTCTATTTGGCAAATTTCTTTTAATATCCCTTCCACACCTTTTTGAGTTCTGATCTCCCTTAATTTTTGGCTGGTTTCATCTTCTCCCTTATAAAATAAGGCACTGGCAATCCCTATTGAAATATGTTCAGGTATAATTCCCGCCTTGAAACAATACATTGCCGCTCCAATAAACCTTTCACCGGGACCTAATTTCCGAATGGGGTCTCTTGCAACTCGTTCTATTTGATCTCCTAAATGTTTGTTGCTATATCGTTTTAGTAAGTCCTCAATATAATCTTCAAGTTCTTGGAATGACAATCCGTCTAATTGGTGGATAGCTCTTGCACTTTCAATCCCTGCATTTTTTGTTATTTTGCATATCTCACCATCAGCCACCGCTTCCCAGATAAACTTGTAATTTTTTAACTTTCCAAGATAAGCACAAACGGCATGGGTCAGATTATGCACATATAGCTTGCGGTGAACATACCCCGAAAAAGGACGGCAGAGTTTCATTCCCTTGATTTGGGGAAGGTCTCCTTTAAATGCATCCGCATCTACAGGAAGTTCACAGTATTCTTCAACACGAACTAATAAAGGATGTTCTTTTTTCACCTCTTCTGTAATAATAGGCACCATTCTACCAATAGATGCCTCTACAAGTCCGATATTCTCATCAAAAGACTCTAATAAATTTTGAGGAAGGTGAGACGTTATTTCATTATAAACAGTCGTTTTAGGTTCGGGGAGATTTTCACATATAATAATGTTTAAGGGGCTAATCGAGTTTTCTTCTAATCGTTTGGCAATACCACTGGAAAGCACTTCGGCTACTGCAGATATACCTCTCGCCCCTACAGCGGTTGCAACAATATCGGCTCTTTGAATCGCATTGGATATTTCTTCTTTTTCAGTGAGTAGAAGAGCATCTACATTTTTAACTGTAATTGTATACTCATTATCTCCAATAATTTTCACAGGGTATTGTTTTTCTTTGTTTATTTGCTCTACGAGTTCAGGGACAACATCTATAAAAAGGGTATGGTAACCACTCTCATAAAAAAGTTGCCCTAAAAAGCCTCTGCCAATATTTCCTGCACCAAATTGCAGAGCTAATTTCATATAAAAATCCTTATAAAAAAAGATGCTTTATCTATATAAGGTTGGATTTGGTATTATATCATAGTTATAATTTACGATGTATTTTGAATATATAATCTTATTCTGATAAAGAATTAATTATTCTAAACATTTTTTAAAGGAGTAGACAATGAAAAAAGTTGGATTTGGAATTATTGGATGCGGAAATATTGGTCCTGTTCATGCATCTGCGATTAATTCGGTTTCATGTGCAAAATTAGTTGCAGTTTCAGATGTTGTAGAAAAAAATGCCTTGAAATTAGCTAATCAATATAATGCAGAGCCTTATACCGATTATAAGAAAATGTTAGAACGGAAAGATATACAAGCAGTGTGTCTTTGTATTCCCAGTGGTTTGCGTGCAGAAATTGCAGAAAACTGTGCTATGGCAGGTAAACATATCCTCTCAGAAAAGCCCTTAGAAGTGACTACACAACGAATCGACCGTATTATCAAAGCAACAGATAAATATGGCGTTCTATTAGGATGCATTTTCCAGAGCCGATTTGCGGAAGGTTCCCGTTTAGTTAAGCAGGCAATAGAACAAAATCGGTTCGGAAAATTGGTTTTAGGAGATGCATATATAAAGTGGTTTCGTTCGAAGGAATATTATGCCAGTGCTTCGTGGCGTGGAACATGGAAATTAGATGGCGGAGGGGCCTTAATGAATCAAGGGATACATCAGATTGACTTATTGCTCTGGTTTATGGGTCCTGTAAAAAGGGTGTATGCTCAAACCCAATGTATTGCCCATGAAGGATTAGAAGTCGAAGATTTAGCCACCGCCACATTAGAATTCCAGAATGGTGCCTATGGTGTAATTGAAGGAAGTACAGCCATCTGGCCTGGACATCCAGCTCGTGTAGAAGTGCATGGCTCCGAAGGAAGCGCTGTATTAGAAGATGGAAAACTTATTTTTTGGAAATTCAGTAAGAAAAAATCAATGGATGCAAAAGTAGAAAAATCCATGAGCGAAGAATCCGAATTAGGCTCCGGTGCCAGTGACCCCTTGTCCGCATTAAAAATCGAAGGACATCGCCGACAAATCGAGGACTTTGCCCAGGCAATCTTAAAAGGTCGCAAACCTGCCGTGGATGGGAGAGAAGGACGAAATGCAGTTGAACTTATAGAAAAAATTTATAAATCCGCCCGTCTCGGAAAACCTATTAATTTATAGTCAGGTAAATTAACAAATATTTTTTTATCAAATGATAAATCAAATTCTGATAATATTTATTGCTTGTTTATTATTTATTGTTTCTCCCAATCTTATTGCTTCCGATAATTCTACGCAAGATATATCCCTCCGTGATGAAGTAGTTGCACAGGTCGGCTCAGAAAGAATAACCAAAGCCGATTATCAAGCCTATATCCAATATCGGCAGGTTGAATTGAAGAAAAAGAATGTCTTGTTTACTCCTCAGAATATTCAGAATTTCCAAAAAAAAGTAATGGCTGAAATCGTGGAGCAAACAATGATTTTTCTTCTGGCTACTCGGGAAAATATCATTTGTTCAGATAAAGAATTAAACGAAACATATCAGGAGGGGATTCAGTTATTGGGGGGAGAGGAAGAATACCTAAAATGGTTAAAATCCAATCAGCTTACAGATGAATATATAAAAGAGCAGATTCAAAAAAAGAGCATAGTTGACCAATATATTAAAAAAATAGAGACAACCATTTCTGTATCTGATGATGAAATAGAAGATGTATATAAAAAATATGTGAAATCAGGATGGGCAAAGAGAGCCCTTAATACTTATGACTTCGCGAATATTTTAATAATAGATTTTGTGGGTGACCCCGAAAAAGAAAAACAAATAAATGAAATATACAAACGAATTCAAAATGGAGAAGATTTTTTTTCTCTGGCTCAGCAATTTTCAGAAGACTCCTTCTCTAAAATGCAGGAATGTCGTTATTATGAGATGAACTTACAGCAAGTTTTACCAGAAGTAAAACATTATTTAGTTATGCTTCCTGAAGGGGGAGTGTCTCAACCTTTTCGAACCCAAAACGGCTGGAATATTATAAAAGTTCTTTCAAAAAATATGCCAGGAACAATCCGTTTTGATAAAATGAAAAAAGGGATTTATAAACAACTTGTGGATAGAAAAGTGAGATTAATCTTGAAAAATAAATTAGAAGAACTTCAGAAAGAAATTACTATAATTTATTATCAGAACAACAATTAACAGGACTTTACGATGGGAGTGAAAAATATTCTTATCTTAGGCGGTGGCATGATCGTTTATGACCAGATACTGCCAAGTTTATACCACCTCCAAAGGATAGGGGCGATAGGTCAGATTTCTATTTGTGCCAGACATACCACCCCGTTAAAAACTTTACATGATAGTCCTATTATTAAAGAAGCATTTCCGAACCAGTCTTTTGTTCCCTTTCCTTCTTTGAATACACCAGAAGAAGAATACTATCCCGAATTATACAAAGATGCTATAAAATCCTTGCCTCCACGCCAATGCGTATTCATTGCATTGCCTGACCACCTCCATTATCCCGCAATTATGGAAGCACTGAATCATGAACAACATGTGATATGTGTTAAACCTCTCGTTCAAACATACAAACAACTTGTAGAAATCGAAAAAATATCTAAAGAAAAAAAACTTTTTGTGGGAGTGGAGTACCACAAACGATTTGATATTCGTTCCCTTCTAGCACGGAAACACTATCGAGATGGACTTTTTGGTGAATTTGTTATCGGTGAAGCCAAAATGATAGAACCCTATTATTACAGACATAGTAATTTCCAGAATTGGTTCACCTATGACATATCCGACCCATTTACCTATGTGGGTTGTCATTATGTAGACCTTGTTTCCTTCATTACGGGATTAAAGCCAGTTGCAGTTTCCGTCATAGGTATAAAAAAACCGTACTCAAATGGAAACATTGGCTATATGTGGTCACACGGAAGAGTTACCTACGAAAATGGAGGAATTTTGTCTGTAATTAATGGTTTGGGCTATCCTGACATGGGTGGCGGAAGTAATCAGCAGGGATTGGAGATGTATTTTGAGAGTAAAAATAGCACTTCTATTCTACGACATGATGACCAATTCCGAGGCGTAAGTTATAGTATCAAAGAAGAACTAACGGAACCAAGAAAAAAATTTTATACAATCAATACAGACTATTTCAGATTAGTTCCCTGGAACGGTCCCGGCTTAAAACCTGTTGGATATGGCTATACTTCTATAGAAGAATTAGTAAAGTGTGTAAATAAAATTGATACTATTGAAGACGAACAGGAACAGTTAGAAGAATTAGAGAACATAGACAAACAGGGCATTATTGCCACTCCTAAAAACGCATATTACAACGAACTTATTAACGAATGTGCAAGATTATCCATTCAAGAAAATGGAAAGACCTATTTTGTTGATTACAAAAGCAAAAACATATTAAAAAAATAAGTTGTATTGATTTAATTTTGTAATAAAAAAATGTCGACATTCAAAAGAACGCCGACATTCTTCTTTTACAATGAGGTCAAACGACTATCCGGAGGTTAAAATCCCTACCAGAACAGCCATCGGTCTATTTACAGGAGCAGGTTCACATTCTCCATATCTTAAGAACTGTACATGGCCATCCATATATAGGACATTTGAGCCACCCGGAATATGGTTATATGCAGCTGGATTCGTTGCTAACTGGTCAAACATAATCCAAACGGAACTCTGGGCTTGTGCGGTCGCCGCTGGATTATTAATATCTGTGATTAAGAACCTTTCTATACCTTCACGGAGACGATATACTGTAGAACTGCCACCATTTCCAACGCCAGCAGGAACACTTATATCCTGGTCAACAGCAGGAAGGATGCCAAAAGGAATTTGGTTAATATCACCATAAACAGGCAAAACTTGTTGTACTAAATAATCTAAAGCAGAACCTACCTGTGTAGAGACTTGCGTACTCATATCTATTTGGACTCCTAATAATGAAGCAAGCGTACCTAAAAAAGTAAAGCTACTAAGAGCTGAAACAGGGTCATCACAATCACTTTTATCTAAAACCCAGCCTAAATAACCATAACTGGAATCGATAGCACGGGCACATCTCCCTCCATGGTTATGTGCATATCCGAGACACCAGTCTTGATTAACGTCATCACTCAAATGAGCCTTTGCGATGGAATCTCCTAATTCGGAATCCGAGGGACAGAATACAATCATCGGGTCTGTCAGGTATTCTGGATACAGAACAAACACATTAGGTCCTGCATCGAGTACACCTTGAGGCTGTTGATTGTAAGTCATATATTTGCCTGCCTGGATGGGAGGAAATCTTTCTCCCTTTGCCTCATTCGAATACATTTTGAAAACGAGGCCCCACTGTTTTAAGTTGTTCTGGCAACTGGACCGACGAGCTGCTTCACGAGCCCGTGCGAGTGCTGGCAACAGTATCGCTGCAAGAATGCCGATAATTGCGATAACGACCAGCAGTTCGATGAGTGTAAAACCTTTTTTGTTCATTGAATCACTCCTTGTGATTTGGTTAGAAAACATTTAGATTGCTTCGCCCATTGAAGTAATCGTTTACCATATATGTATATATTATACATTATAAAATTATGTTTTTCAAATTTTCATTATGTGTATTTCAAAATCAATAAACTGCATAAAAAATATTGAAAAAAAATATGCATTATTTGATATAATAAGTAAACGGTTACTGAAAAGGGAGTATCAAAATGAATGAAAAAGTTACTATCTATGACATTGCTAAAAAGGCAGGAGTATCGGCAAAAACAGTTAGTAAGGTGATTAATAACAAAGATGGAGTAAAAGAAGTAACAAGGAAGAAAGTACTCGAAATTGTAAAACAATTAGGTTATCATCCCAACATTTTTGCTCGCTCTTTAAGAGCCAATCAACCCGCATGTGTGGGAATTACTTTCCCTTCGCCTATAGAAGTTACTCCTTTTAGTCCTAATTTTTTTTTATGGCTATTTATGGAACTCTATCGTATCTTTGGGAAAAAAGGTGAATATATATGTTTTGATATGTTCCCTTATGAGTTAAATAAGTCCGGAGATTATGCACGAGGAGTTTTTGATAATTTGTTTAAAGCATGTATCATAGCGGGAGCAATATCCCTAAAGGATGACATTATCAGAAAGATTCACAACTCGAGAATACCTTATGTTGCTTTTGGTCGTTTATATTCTTTCCCCGAAATGTCATACGCAACTGTTGATTATGAAAAAGCTGCATATATTAGCACAAAATTTTTTATCGAACGAGGACATAAACATATTGCGTTATTGCAGTCTTTTGACCAATACCAACCGGGTTTAGAAAGAATTCAAGGCTATAAGCGAGCTTTGGAGGAATTTCGCATCCCCTTTAATGAAAAGAATATTAGAACTGTTAATTTTAACCCTAAAAACATTATGCTAAGAGTATATCAACTTTTCTCGGATACCCAAATTACCGCATTGATTGATAGTAGTGGTACAGAAAACGGAGATGCACTTCAAGAGGGTATTAAAAGAGCGGGAAGAAAAATAGGAGAGAACTGTGAGGTGCTAACATGGACTTACGAGGAAAAAGGTTCGGTTTTATCTGAAGCGTCCGCACATGTTTGGCTTCCTGTCCGAGAATCGGCAACAGAAGGAATGGAATTATTGGCTAAAAAAATTAGAGTTAATGAGCAAGAACCCATAAAAGTACTTTTCAGTCCTATTTTAGATATAAATAGAAAAAATGATAAACCCATTGAACCTCCCTACCGCTTCTTTGAATCCTACCTTGAATAAAGATTATATGTTATCTTTGGGTATGTAATTTTTTACAATAGATATAAGGTCTTCTTGTTTGAAAGGTTTTTGCAAAATTCCATCTGCTTCTACTTCATAGGTCCTTTTAATTACTTCATTAATCGGTTTGGCTGTAACAATATGGATACATATTCCCTTTAATTTCGGGTTCGTTCTAATAATTCGACAAACCTCAATTCCGTCAAGTCCCGGCATAGCAATATCTAGTAAAATAAGACGAAATTGCCCTGTCTGTGCTTTCTCAATACATTCTTCACCGGAAGTGGCTATGTCCACTTTATATCCTTCTGTTTCAAGGCAATTTTTCATGAATTGAAGAATCTCTACATCATCATCTACACAAAGTATCGTATCTCCTAATTTACACTCTTCCAGAGGGATATTTTTGATTGCATAGCGTATAGCACTAAGAAGTATACTTTTTCTCAATTGCTTGGGAAGCCAATGAATAACTTTGTCCGAATATTGGGTATATAATTGTTCATTTCCCGTAATTAATATGATAGGTATTTCAATGACACCGGGACTTCCAAGTATTTCGCTTATTGTAAGTTCTCCTAAGGGGCCTTCATCACAATCAATGATTATACAATCGGGATTATATTTGAGTGCTAATGATATTGCTGTGGAAGGATGTCCAGAATGAAGTATATCTATATTTTCTTCTAATAGCCAATGGCGGATCTGGGCACTTAATGACCTGTCCTGCGTGACCAATTCTACCAATAGGTGAGTTTCATCAGGTGTTATTTGTCGAGCGTAAATACGGTTTTCTTCAGACCGTGTTCCATGTATAGGTAGCCGAAAAGAAAATATACTACCCTTCCCTTGGGTACTCGTTAAAACAATGCGGCTCCCATGCAGACGCATAATGTCTTGTGAAATAGAAAGTCCTATCCCTGTTCCACCGTATTTTCGAGTGGAAGAAGAATCTACCTGGTAAAAACGAGTAAAAATCTTATCAATGGCTTCTGGCGGGATACCTATTCCTGTATCAATAACAGAAACTTCTACATCCTCTTCTATAATTTTTATTCTAACTTCAACGGAACCTTCATTCTTATTAAATTTAACTGCATTCGATAATAAATTATTAAAGACTTGTAAGATTTTCCCTTTATCTCCATCCACCAATATCGGTTTTTGTTCTGCATTCAAAATTAATTGAATCCCTCTCGGGTCTGCCATAGGTCGTATATTCTGTAATCCAATTTCGGCACATTCCACAATATCAAAAGTGCTAAATACGAGTTCCTCCTTCCCTTTATGTAGTTTTGAAAAGTCCAACAGATTTTCAATTAGATTAACTAACTTTTCCACATTCCGTATACTTATAGATAAGTATTCTCTTTGTGTATCATTTATAGGACCTGTTTTGCCTTTTAAAATCATGTCGGTATATCCCATAACCGAAACTAATGGTGTCCGTAATTCATGAGATACATTCGAAAGAAGATTGGTTTTCATTTCATCGAGAGTTTTTAATTCCTCATTAGCTTTATTTAACTGTTCCCTTGCCCTGTTAATTTCATCCAGTGTGTTCTGAAGTTTTTCCAGTAATCTTGCATTGCGAATGGCTACCGCAATGTGAGGGGAAACCTCTTCGATAATTTCTATATCATGGGGAGAAAATGCTTTAGGAATTTTTGACCCCACCACTAAAACACCAATAACTTTTTCCTCGGCAAATAAGGGTGTTGCAGCTAAACTTGTTATTTCTGGGGGGAATTCTTTTGCAATGGTATCATCTTCAGATTGTAGGTAATCAAAAATAAGAGTTCTCTCTTCTCGGATGACTTTTTCCCCACAATAGAAGTTCCCCATACGGGCTTCGGTTTCCAGCGATGGGAGTAAAGTTAATATTTCAAAGCAGGACTCAAAATCAAGACACTGAGGATGTCCCAGTTTTTCAGGAGGAAAAGCGACTAAGGCGTAGTCAATTGTATCAATTAATTGTTTAATTTCATTTACAATGGTTTCATATAATTTCCCTGCTTCCAAACTGGAGTTAATGGTCCTTGCAATAATATTTACAGCTCGCAATCTTTCTGCTCGCTCTTGGACTTCATTTTCCAATAAAACATTTTGGGTAATATCTCGGAAAATACCCTCAATACCTATTATTTTTGAATGTTCATCTTTCATATATCCAGCGGATATTTCTACGCAAATCAATTCTCCCGTTATAGTCTTAACCCACGTACGAAACTGATTTAAATAACCATTTTTTTCTAAATCCGAACAAAAGACTTTAAAGTCTTTTAAGTTCAAAAACAGATTTTCTATACGAGTCCCTATTGCCTTTTCCGGTTCGTTAAAACCCAAAATTTTTGCTCCAAAAGGATTGATAAATGTTAAAATTCCTTCCTTATTCGCTTGATATATACCATCTCTCATTGAGTTAACAATATTTCGATATCGCTCTTCCGACGTTTCTAATTCATAAATATTCTTTTTTAATGCACTTGCCATTTCATTAAATGAGTGGGCTACTTCTTCTAATTCATCACCCGTTTCTATTTTGAGTTTAAGTTCTAAATCGCCCTGACGGATTATTTGAGCACCTTCGTTAATTAAACTTAAAGGTCTTAGGATGTTCCTGTGAACAATGCGATAACTTATTAATGAAAAGAAAAGAATGACCATCCCAGCTACTATTAATGCGACAATAGAACCGACATGTATAAACCAAAATATATTATCGAGATGACGATATGCACAGAAATAAAGGTCATACTCCGGATGAATTTTTTGATACGCTAACAATATAGGAAAGTTCTTTCCCTGACTGGAGAATCTTAATAATGTTATAAGTCCCTCTGTCTTGTCAGATATTCTTTTTAATCGTTGAACTAATCGAGCATCAGAAATTTCATAATTAAAGTTTATTTTTCCATCCTTTTCTCTATTATCACAAAAGACAGATATCCCATCATTATCCCTTAGATATACAAACATAAAATAAATATTTTCGAAATGGATACTGCTTTCTAATGATTGTGCTAACGCAAAATGAATAAGTTCTGATGCTTCCTGAATTTCTAATAGAAAACCCACAATCTTATTGTTTGAATTTCGAATGGGAACCGCTATTGTCAAAGTATATCTATCGGCTTGGGGTGGGGTGGATATTGCAATAACTTCTGGATAGTGTATCTTTTTATACCAATCTGAAACAAGTGTGCTACCTAATTTGAATAAGGGTGTTGAATAAAGAAGATTATTATCTATATCCGTAATTGCAATGGCTATGGATTTACCTTCACTTGCAGACTGGAATGTTGTAATTTTTTCTTCAATCTGATGTGTAAATAATTCCCGCTCCTCTTTTGGTTTTTCACAGAATTGTGAGAAAATAGGATCAGTAACAATACGAGATGTGAAAGTCAAGCGGGTTGATAAAGAAAGTCGAATTCCTTCTGTGGTAATTTTTACTGTACTTGTTAAATTTTTTTTTGCAGTAATCCACTGTCCCTCTCTTGCAAATATATAGGCAACGATTAGTGTTAGCGTCATAGGAATGACACCAACCCAAAAAATTGCCGTAAAAAACTTTCTTTCAAGGCTGGTGCGATATTTCTGTTTTTGTTCCATGAAATATCCCCAAAGAGAAATATACTTTTCTCTTGGGTTTAAAATTTATAATTAGACCTCTATGATTACTTTTGGACAGGACGCCCTTTGGTTACTAAATCTTTTACTTTTTCAAGTAATTGATCAACTTTAAATGGTTTTGCAAGATATTCATCTGCACCACAGGCAAAAATCCGTTCAATATCAGCATCTTTTGTCAAGCATGTAACTGCCATAATAGGTATGAATCGGGTCATATCATTATTTCTCAACGCACGACATACTTCAAAACCATTAATTTCTGGCATAAGGAAATCTAATAAAATAAGGTCGGGTGATAATTGAATTGCCTTAAGACCTACTTCCGTCGCATTACTTACCTTTAAAACTTCATATTCTTCTTTGCTTAATATATTTTCAATCAAATCAATGGCATCGGGGTCATCATCTACTACCATAATTCGGTATTTCTTTGCATTTTTATCTCTGGGAAACATATCATATTTTTCACGAAATTCATCCAAATCTTTCTCAAGAATCCTGTAATGACCTCCCGGAGTTCTCGATGCTTTAATAAGCCCTTGACGAATCCAGTTTTTAATACTATGGTGTGTTACATGACAAATTCTCGCTGCTTCAAAAGTTGTGAATGCTTTTTGTTCACGATTCATTTTCTTAATCTCCTAAATCAATATAGTTTATGTTTCGTAATAATTACATATTTAACATTATTAATTAGATTAGTAGTTATTATAAGTAAATTTAGTAATCTATGTCAAGAATGAATAAATAGAATAAAATTCTTTATCAAATTCAGTTCTTCAATTCTCATTGGGTCCCTGGTCAAATTCAACTGAAAAGGATAAGAAGACGATATGATACGAAATGATAAAAATAAAATACAAACTAAAACTATATAGTAACCTAATAATATACCTGATAATTTTTCCGTAAAATAGATAACCAAACGAAAAGTATAACATCTTTTTGGGGGGGCTAATTTTAGAATCTCGAGATTATTTTTTAGATTAGTTGAATCATTTATACTTATTTTTTTATATCTTAAAATAAATAAACCTATGAGAAAGGGAGATATAATAAGAAAGGACCAAATAAAAAGGTTTAGGGAAATTTTCTCAAATAAAATTTTATTTAAATATAAACAATAAAATGAAGGTATAGATAAAAGAATTACCCAAATTAAACATAAGAAGTAGATAGAATCTGGAAAGTAAAATACCAACAAATCAGATTGTAATTTAGATAACAAATAAGATGCTAATTTAACCACCAAATAGATTATTAATAATATAAGAATCCCCAAAAAGATAAATCCTATTATTTTTGTCCTGTTGGCTCTGTTTTTTTCTAACTCAAAACTTCTCATATTTTCCAGTTTTTCACATGCTTCTAAAAGATTTGATATTTGACTCAATTTCTTTCTTTCTTTCTCTAAGAGATTAGAATGTAGGGTTCGGGAAAATTTATCACTTAAAGTCAAAGCATCTTTTTGAAGTTTTAAGGAAAAAATACATATTGGCAAATTTAAATATAAATCAGGTGAATTTATACTCATCCCTATTTTTTTACCCATAAAAAACAGTTCTTCCAACCATACTTGCGCATTTTGAAAATTATTTTCATTTAAATCTCTTTCTATTCTATTAAGTATTTCAGAAGATAATTTGTAAAGAGGTGCTAAATAATGATTCATAATGTTAGATTTTTGTACATAATAAGAATAAGTATATTTTGGAAGTGTATCATGCCAGAAAGGTTCTGGGAAGGTAACAGGAGTTCCGCTTCTATTTTCTTTAGCAATTATAGAGATGCCTTCTGCAAATATATTTTCATTCGTTACCGATGGGATTATAATCATTGCCGATTCTAAATATCCTAATAAAGAATTACTAGGAGGAAGATTTTGTGCTTCTTGGAGCAACTCTCTTGCCTTATTGTATTCTGCTAAGAAATAAAGTTTTATCGCATAATTAGATAAAAATGAAGAATTAATGTCCCCAATATCATAAATATTTTGATAAAGTTTTATAACTTCATCATCTTCCTCAATTGAAGCAAGGTATTCTAAATATTGATAGTATCTTGTGTCATCTAACAGAGTGGGATTAGAAAAGATTTTGGTAGCCAAATTTCTCATAATAGGCCGAGCCGATTCTTTTTCTAATGTCAATGCAACACGGTACTTTGTCTCATCTAAATCAAAGCGCAAATAGCGGTCTGAAAACCATAAATAGAATGTTAATATTACAATGGAGAAAATTAAGTATCGAAATGATTTTTTTCTTCTATCAAAAAAAATATTGTCAATGTGGGGGAAGACATCGCGATGAGGCTGGGAGGATATGTCTGATATTTTCTCACTGTTTATATTATTCATATAAAGAATTTAAGCAGTATGATGTTATAATATAATTTAAAATGATAGTGTAAACTTATTCCAAGTTTTTTTTCTGTTTCATTTCCAGCATGAGTTTACGAGCGATTTTCTTTCCTTCCTCAACACCGGGCTGATTAAAGGCATTTACTGCATATAATTTCCCTGCCATAGCAGTTGCTACTTCAAGCATATATAGTAATTGGGCGACAGTGAACTCGGATATTTCCTTCATCTTTATTTGTATAACAGGTCGTTGACTTAGTGTGAGAGCATCTTTTGTCCCTTGAAACTCTGCATATAAGAGCTCGTTCATACTTTGTCCATGGATATATTCTAATTCAGATATTTCCGTTAGAATTTCAGGAACAGGTAAGGTTTCATTGTGATTTTCGACAGAAATAAGATTTATTATTTTATCATTAGGACCTTCTCTATAGAGTTGAATTTGAGAATGTTGGTCTGTTGCCCCTAATGCTTTGACTGGAGTTTGTCCGTTAAAAATTTCATTTCCATAAATGTCATCTTTTTTCCCTAAACTTTCTGCCCATAATTGGCAATACCAATCTGCAATATCCTTCAATCGGTCAGAGTAAGGCATCATTACCGATATTTTTTTTCCTTTATTTTTATCAAGAACATAATGGATACCTGCAAACTGGTAAGCGGGATTCTCTTCAAAAGATTCTTTAGAACATAGAATATCCATTTCTGCACATCCATCCGCAAGTGTATCATTGTCAAACCCTAACATTGCGGAAGGGAACAATCCTACGGGAGAGAATACAGAAAATCGTCCGCCTACATTCAACGGAATTTCAAATTGCGTTATTTCATATTTATCTGCTACTGGGTGCAATAGACTTTTAGGTGCATTCTCACCTCTTGGACTCGTAGTAATTACAAGGTGTTCTTTTATTTTTTCTTTCCCTATCGTATCTTCCAATTCTTTAAGTACAATAAGCAATTGGCACATTGTTTCTGCTGTTTCACCCGACTTAGAAATAGCATTGTACAATGTCTTCTCGGGGGGACATAATTTCATCATTCTTTTAAAAGTGACAGGGTCAATATTGTCCATTACGAACAAACGAGGATAGCCTTTTCGTTCTTCTTTAGACAATAGATTGTAATAAGGTGCATTTAAAGCAGTATTAAGTGCAGTAATTCCTAATGCAGAGCCTCCAATTCCTAAAATTACAAGATTTTCCACTCCTCTGTTTAAAAATTCTGATGAGACTTTTCTTATTTTTTCACGAGTTGCTCTGTCCTTATAAAGTTCAAAGAAGCCATATTTTTTTTCTGCTCGCTCTTGTAATAAAACCTTATGATATTGAGATATTTTCGTGTTTAATTCTTTTATTTCATCATCAGTAAAACCATGTTGATTACCTATCGTATTTGCATGACTTAAGGAAATATCAATAGAAATATTAGTTCTCATAATGAAACTCCTTGAAAATTAAATATTTTTTCTCCCAAATTGTTATAAAGATAGGCCATATTTTAACATATTTCAGTTATTGTTTTCAGGATAATAAATCTTAATTGGAGAGGAATGCAATGAATAATAAGTGGGTTCTTGTAACATTATTTTGCTTGATGGGATGTTGGAATATTTTTGCCAGTAGCACTGAAGATAATATTTCAATATATGAACCGCATTCGGAAGCTATTTTACAAGTTCAACAAGGAAAATTGACATGGGCAAGTCCTGTATGGTGGGGATTTAAATCTGATGATGCAACGTCTTCTTTGCAGTCAGCAATAGATTCCGGAGTGAAGGAAGTAATAATTCCAAATATGGGAAAACCATGGATAGTGCGACCAATTAAATTAAGGTCTAACCAGAAAATTATACTATTGCCAGGTGTAATTATACTTGCCAAGAAAGGCGAATTTAAGGGGGGAGGAGATTGTTTATTTTCTGCTAATAATGTTGAGAATTTAATCATTTCAGGCTATGGTGCTACTTTGAAAATGCACAAAAAAGACTACCAGAATAAGAATGAATATGAACCGGCAGAATGGCGAACGACCCTTTCTTTGACAGGATGTAAGAATGTGATTGTGGAAGGCATTCGCTGTGAGAGCAGTGGAGGAGATGGGATTTATATAGGTGCTACCCAAGAACGAAACCTTTGTGAGGATGTAGTCATTAAAGATGTTATATGTGAGGATAATCATCGTCAGGGGATTAGCGTTATAAGTGCAAAAAATCTATCTATTGAAAACTGCTCTCTCTTGAATACTTCAGGAACAGCACCTCAAGCGGGAATTGACTTTGAACCCAATGGTGATGATGAGCAACTGACAAATATCACAATGAAAAATTGTTATATTCAGGGTAATAAAGGAGCAGGTGTGTTGGTGTACTTAAAAAAATTAAAACAAACATCTTATCCCGTTTCTATAAGTATCATAAATTGTATTATGAAAAATGATTATGACCATGGTATAGCAATTGGTGCCGTTTCCCCAGACGGACCAACTGGAAAACTAATCTTCAAAGACTGTTATATCGAAGGCTCCCAAAAAGGGGGGATTGTTGTTTTTGATAAATCATCAAAGGGATTAGATATTATATTTGATAATTGTATATGTGCCAATACACCTACGAAACAAAGGGGGTTCCCCATTAAAATTAACCAGTGGAGGAAATCGATCACTTCCGATATTGGAAATGTCCTTTTCTACAATTGTGTGATATTTGACAATTATAGTAGGAAACCTGTGGAGTTTGATACAGTAGATAAAAATTGTGATATTCAAAAAGTACAAGGAACTATTTTAATAAAAGGAGAGAGTGTTCCAATTATTGAAAATAAAACTTCGAAAAAAGTGGAAGGACTGTTCATTCGAAAAGTTGAAGAATAATCTTGTATTAATTTATTGACAAAAATGATAGAGTTCTACTATTATTATAAGAGACTATATTATTGTGACAATATAAGATTTAGTAATGGTATCAAATGGTAATGATTATCTTTCAAAGAAGTATAGTAATAGTATTTGTATATTTTATTTCGCAAATAGCACTTGCGGAAACATATGTCCCTTCCGTTCAGAAGTCAAATGAAGTTTCTCCACAGGGGACCAAAATATATAAAATAGACCTAAAAGAGGCTTATGCAGACCGATCACGAGAAAAGGGGTTATATCAATTTCAGAGAAAAGATGGGACCCTGGTTTTTACAAATCGTCCCCAAAAATATCGTGCTAAAGGCGAATATAAAGAGGTATACTTCAAAAAATCTCCAAATACACCGCCAACAGCAGGTAAGGGTGTGTCCTCTAAAGAAACGAAGGAGAGCGGTGGTTATGCTATAATCGTTCCGCTGGAGCCAGTTCATGTTTCGAAAAAGTTTGAACATTTGTATAAAGGAAAAACTTATAATTTTGAAACAATACAAAAAATAATAAAAGAATGTAGCGCATATTATCAGGTGGATGAAAAATTGATATGGGCAGTGATGGAAGTCGAGAGTGCTTTTAACCCTAATGCGGTTTCCACTGCGGGCGCCTGTGGTTTGATGCAATTAATGCCTGCTACGGCGGTCGAAATGGGGGTTACCGATATATTTGATCCGGCACAAAATATCGCAGGCGGCACACAGTATTTAGCACGAATGCTGGAACTATTTAACGGAAATATTGACCTTGCTCTGGCAGGATATAATTCAGGACCCGAAAATGTAAAAAAATATAAGGGAATACCTCCTTTCAATGAAACCATCAATTATGTAAAATTAGTTAAATCCAGGTTAGGCTTGAAACTTGATGAACATTATTATGCAAGCAAGATGAATGGGAAAATAACCCCAGCAAAAAGACTACCCATGATAGGAGGGATTAACTCTGCTAAAAAGTATATGGTTCATTTCAAGAGTGGATTACGGCAACCTGCCGATGATGTCGTAGAACAGGCACCCTATTACTATATAAGTTACGGTAATCGGACATATCCCGTTCGAACTGAGTTGGTCCAAAAAATTGAGAAGAATGGATAAAATATAAAAAGATAAAATATAATGAGATGTCGCTACTTATGAACCCCATTTCTCTTTCACAATATGGGAAAAAATCAATACAGCCCTCGCCTGTTAACCAGATGATGTCGGAATTTGCTAAAGATTTTCGCCCGGGAGTGGATATTAATCTGGGTGTGGGCTATGTGAACGAAGATACAATCCCTTATGAAGAATTTGCAGAAATTGCGGAAAAAATAGTTCAAATAGAAAATCGCCCCGCTCACCTACTTAACTACGGAGGACCCGAAGGGTCTGCTCGACTTATTGAATCCATTAAAGATTTTTATAGAGATCTGCGGATGAGGAATTGGATTGGTGATATTCCAAATTTTGATGATAGAGAAATGATTATTGGAGTAAGTGGAGCAACGAGTATCCTCACCGGTATCGCAAATATATTGAAACAAGGAGTTGTCATCACCACAGACCCGCTATACTATATCTATACATCCACTTTGGAAAGATATGGTTTTGAAATAGCCCCTGTGCTGGAAGAGAAAGACGGACCCGCTATTAATCTCATTGAGGAAACTCTTGAAAGAAATCTAAAACAGGGAAATCATATCGCTTTTTGTTATTTTGTTACAGTGAACAATCCAACCTGTACTGTGATTTCAAATCAGAGTAGAAGAGAGATTGTTGAATGCGTAAGGAATATATCCCGGAGATTTAATGTTACCATCCCTATTATTTTTGACTTGGCTTATGAATGGCTTATACATAATCCACAAATGCAGAAAACCTCGTTACCCTCGGTCTTCGATACAACAGAGAGTGTATATGAAATAGGTACTTTATCTAAAGTATTTTCACCGGCATTACGGATAGGTTATATGATTGGTCCCAAAGGTAGTCCTTTGTTAAAAGCATTAGTGCAATGGAACAGCGATGTAGGTTTCAGTGCTCCACTAATTACACAAGAAATTTCTGCAGAACTTATCTGCAAATATGGACTACAACAGTTCAAACGAGTAAATGATGGATATAGAGAAAAAGGAACCATCTTCAGTCAAAAATTTATTGATAATTTGAATAGTTATATCGAAACTATTACAGGTGGAGATGCCGGGTTTTATCTTTATTTAACATTAAAAAATATTAAAACAAATAAGGATTCTAATTTATTTAAAATGTTAAGTCGGAAAACAGGTAATATAGACTGGGATTACGGACTAAATAAACATTCTCTTAAAACAAGAGTGGTGTATTTGCCTGGAGAATATTGTGTCCATCCAAAAGGGACTCTTGCCGAAAAAAGTAAGTATCAATTAAGATTATCATATGGATATGAAAGTATAAGCTCCCTTATAAAAGCGGTAGATATATTTTCTGAGACAGTAAAAGTTACTTAAATAATTCTTTTTTATATTTGAATTTTGTCTGTATAAGTGGTATAAATATAGTAAGTAAAAATTAATAGTTACAAAAATAAACAAAATAATAATTTAGGAGATTGATTATGAAAACAAAATGTATGGTTATTGCTATTTTTACATTCCTGTTGGCTGTTAGTGCCTTTTCCGCAGATGTGACATTTAACGATGAGAATTTGCTGGAAGCTGTTCGACTCGCTTATGAAGACCAGGTCGGGGTTCCTTTAATTGAACCGCCACAGGATTACGAACTTGCTAACCCAGCATTTCAATATTTGGATGCTTCCTATTTAAATGTTACCGATTTGACAGGTTTAGAGTACTGTACTTCATTAATAGCATTAAATTTAATTAGTAATCAAATTACAGATGTAAGCCCAATTGGTAGTTTAAACAACCTTCAATTACTATTTTTAGGTAAAAATCAGATTTCGGATATAAGTCCCTTAGCTGGCTTATCAGGGAGTCTCATTTTGTTGGATATCGGATATAACCAGATTGATGATATCTCTACTCTATCGACCTTTACCAATTTAGCAGGTTTGAACTTAGGTTTTGGTATTTATGGTTTGTATCCAGAAGGCGTTGACTTTTTTGCCACAGGGGTTAATAATTTAGACAACACCGATTTAAATGTTTTAACTAATTTAACCAATCTTAGTGCGCTAAGCATTGGGGGATTAGAACAAGTAACCTCTATCAGTTTTCTTAATTCTTTGTCAAATTTAACACAATTATATCTGGGTAATAATCCGATTAGTGATTGGTCACCTTTAGGGGCGGTAGAAGGAAATTTAAATGTTTTTGCTGAATTTAATTGCGGATTAAATCAAGATGCTGTAGATAATTATGTAAAAGACATGACAAATATAACTTTTGTTGATGAAGATAACCCGGGGATATTAGCAATAATAGAATTCTTGGGACCTACCGATATTACAGATATTTCAGGATTGAATAATTTAAATCCATCAATAGCATTTTTAGGGGGGATTGATATAAATAGCATAGATGTGGTTAGCAATTGGACCAATTTGACAGTCTTTGTTTGTGTGTTTACAGGAATAACTAACCTTGACGGAATTATTGGTCTGCCTAATCTTGCCACAGTATCGGCGCCATCAAATCTAATTGGGCCAACTATGTTTACTCAGCCTATATCTACGCCTTTCAATAATCTAATGGAATTGAGTGTAAGTGAAAATGTATTAGAAGATCTTAGCGGTATTGAATATATGCCCAATTTAGTTTCATTTAGTGCGGGTAACAATTTACTGAATGATATATGGACAATGGATTTGGACGGTACTCCGAAAAATACTCTGGAAGTGCTTGATTTAAGTTACAATTATATTACAGAAATTAATCCGCTATTGAATTATGTCAACCTTGCTATAGTTAACTTATCCAACAATCAGATTGAGAACTTTGGTTATTTAGAAGATAACACTGGAATAGGTCCTGGAGATGTTCTGGATATAAGTTATAATCCTGTACCACCTTTATATTGTGGTGTAGTGGATTCTCTGGCGGCAAAAGTTCTGCCGGGAGGTTCTTTAAATCGTGAAGGAGTTTGCCAGGCAAGTATTGAAGTTGAAATCGTGGGCGAAGGGGTTACAAATCCACCCGTTGGGATAAATCCGTATCCTTATAACATATCAGTTGCAATCAGTGCTTATCCGTTAGTGAATAGTTCTTATGCATTCAAACAGTGGGAAATCTTTGATAATGACCTGGGGGATTATGTATATCTTACAGACCAGTCCTCCTATTGGTTCACAAACTTAACAGATAACATAAGAGTTCGTGCGGTATTCGTAGACAATGAGCCAACTTATAAAATTACATTTACTTTGCAAGGAAATGGTTTAGTAAACGAGTTTGAACAAGGTTCAGGGGATTATAACTACCTTGCAGGCAGACAGGTTAATTTATATGCATTTACGGGACCTGGAGCATACTTTGCAGGTTGGACGGGCGATATTGAAGAATTAGGTACTCAATTATATGCAAATGTAGTTATGGACGGTGATAAAACAATAGGAGCCCTATTTGAAGATACAGGCTATACATTAACAACAGGTTTAGACCCTGAAATAGCGGGTGGAGTTTATCCTTTCCCCAATACTTATTACTTTGCATCCGGAGTTCAAGTTACCTTGAGTGCATGGTCAAATCCAGGATTTAGGTTTGTCCGTTGGGAAGATGACGCTCAGAACATATTAGGCAACGAAAATCCTGTTGTGATAACTATGGATTCCGATAAAGTTTACATCGCGATATTTGAGAATGTGAATACTTATAGACTATTTATTAGCGTTAATCCTCTGGAAGCGGGAACAACAGTTCCCTCTCCCGGCGAACATGCATTTGAAGAAAATCAAATTGTTACTGTATTTGCAACGCCGAACCCGGGATGGTTCTTTAAAGAATGGACAGGGGATATTGGCTCTGCCTATCCTTACAATAATTTCATTGATATTTTCATGGATGGAGCCAAAGACATTACAGCTAATTTCGTTCCCGCCGATTTAACGCTCCAACTCTATATCGAAGGTGAAGAGTATGGGCAAATTAATCCTCCTGCGGGGACCTACTATTATCAGGCGGGGAATTGGGTCTTTTTGAATGCGAATAATTATAGTCCGTATGCATTTTTAGGTTGGCATGACCTGGATAGTTTGGAATTAATTACATTAAATAAGTTCTATGCCTTCCAGGTAGAAGAAGGTATGGGGACGAAAAGGATAGTTGGTAGATTTGGGAATGCCATCTACTTAGTAGAACTACTGGATGTCGTTGGAGGTGGCACAACCAATCCGCCATCACCAGGGACATATGGATTTGTTAATGGGCAAACATGTGTTTTAATCGCAACTCCTGACCCGGGTTATAAGTTCAAAAACTGGGTTGATGGAGCAGGTAATTTTGCTAGCGAAATGAATCCCTGGGTAATCGAATTTACACCAAGTCAGCAGAATTATACATACCGGGCCGTGTTTGAAGAGTGTGATTGGAATGTAAACTTTGCTACAGCGGGAACAGGAACGGGAAATACGATTCCCCCTTCAGGTGCACAGTGTTATAAAGATGGAGAATCTATATTTATTCAGGCAATACCCGATGAAGCGAGTTATTTCGGTGGTTGGCAGATAATAAAGAACCCCGGACCCAGTCAGGAAGTGACATGGGAATACTGGGTAACAGCACAATTGACTGTTGATGCTCATTATGACCTTATTGCATGGTTTGAAGACAGTGGTTATACCTTAGATTTATCCAGTGAGCCTAATGGCTCTATCTATCCTTATCCAGGAGTATACAGGTTGGCAGAAGGCTTCCCTGCCTGGGCTTATGCTCAACCTAATCCAGGCTATACTTTCTTAGGTTGGTATAATGAAAATAACGATTTAGTATCACCCGACCCGTACTATGAATTTATATTAAATGAAGACACCGTTCTTATTGCTCGATACACAGAGATAACTTATAAAACATTGACTTTAAGTGTAATAACAGGTACCGGGACAACAAGTCCTGTCCCGGATATACCTCATCAGTATGTAACCGGTACGCAAGTAGAGGTCGTTGCTGTTCCAGCGGTAGGTTGGATATTCGCATCCTGGACGGGCGATTTAGAAGGAGTCCAAAATGTCGACCAGTCAACTATAATAGTGCCTATGGATAGGAACAGAAATATAGGTGTGATATTTGTTGAACAACCTCCCGAAGGTGAAGGTACACCAGAAGGCACTGTCGAAGGAGAAGGCGCTCCCGAAGGTGAAGGGACAGCAGAAGGCACTGTCGAGGGAGAAGGCGCTCCCGAAGGTGAAGGCACAGCAGAAGGTGCACCTGAAGGTGAAATTCCACCTCCGCATAGTGCCGACCAGAATGGTGATGGGCAAATTAATTTAAGTGAATTATTGCGAGTTATCCAGTTCTTCAACTTTGGTTCCTATCATTGCGACCCGCAAGGAGAAGATGGCTATGCTCCAGGTCCCGGCGACCAGAATTGT
>CALLRP010000024.1 GCA_938014335.1 uncultured bacterium | reverse complement strand
ATTATCGCAGTGGATGATGGAAGTAAGGATAAATCGTTTGAAGTTTTAAAGCAATATCATCAAAAAGAGTCTCGTGTGCGGATAGTGCGTCTGACACGCAATTTTGGGCAACATCCAGCAGTATATGCCGGATTTAATTATTCACGGGGTAAAGTTGCCGTGACGATTGATGCAGATGGGCAAAATCCGCCGGAAGAAATAGAGAATCTCGTAAAAACTTTAGAAGAGGGCAATTATGACTTTGTGCAAGGCTGGCGGAAATCTAGACAAGATAGCACCTTTCGCAAATTTTTTTCCCGAATAGTGAATTGGACTATAAAGAAGATTACGAAAGTGGACTTGAAAGATATGGGATGTGGAATGGCCGCTTTTAGCCAACATGCTGTAAAACGCTTACTACAGGCAACACACCATTCACGATATATTCCTACTGAAATTGCATGGATGGGGTTGAAAGTTGCTTCTTACCCTATTCAACAGAGGAAACGAAAGAAAGGTCGTAGTAGATATCGCATTTGGTCATTGTTCTGGATTAATTTCGACATTATTGCAAGTATTAGTACAATACCTGTAGAACTCATGGGATTTGTCGGTTTTTTATTTGCCCTGCTGGGATTTGGAATGGGTTTCCGTATTTTGGTTCGGCGAATATTCTGGAATATGACCTATAACGATATGGCGACCGTAACCGCTTTGTTCTTCTTTCTGGTAGGTGTCCAAATCCTATGCACGAGCATTCTTTGTGCTTACATCAGCCGTGCATATCGAGAAGTTCAACATCGCCCTTATTTTATAGTAGAGGAAGTTATTTCGGATGACACACAGTAATGTAAGAGAAGTTAATCATATAAAGTCGGATGATTTGCTTCCACTTATCAAAGTTCAGAAAATTTTTCCCTTTGGCTATATTCGAAACATAGAGAGAGAACAATTCGTAAATTACCTAAATCATGAAATACAAGGGGTTCTAAATAAAGATGCTATACCTTTTATTTATGAAGAGAACAATATTATTCGTGGGATTCTAATTTTACAATTATTGAAATGGGATACTGAGATTTTTGGTTTTCCCTGTGCACGAATACGATTTCTTCTTTCTGACGAATCGGAAGAAAGTCAACGGATTAAATTTGAGTTGGTTTCTTACTTGATAAAGTGGGCTAAAGGTAAAAAGATTCAGTTTATTGATATTCATATATCTCCTATGGATTTAAACGGGGTTTATGCATTAACTGAAAACCACTTCCGTCTTATTGCTACACACATTCACCATGTTTGGGATTTTCGTAAAGATTTTATTCTTCTTCGTGAACCTCAAACGCCCATTCGTATAGCCACAATGAATGATTTACCCAATATAAAGAAATTTGCCGAATTATTCATCCCAAAACACAATCGATTTTTCATGGATGACAAACTTAGAAGTACTAATAAAATACCCTTTATGTTTCAAGAATGGCTTACCCATTCACTTTTAGGTAGAGCGGATTGCTTTTTAATCGCTGAAATGAATAACCAAATAGTAGGATATACCACTCTTGTTGTCGAAAAAGAAACGAAAAAAACTTTAGGTATTACTATTGCGGATGTTGAATTAACCGGAGTTATCCCCGACAATCAAAATAGAGGGGTCCTGTTAGATATGATTAATTTTTCTGTTCACTGGGTTCAGAAGAGTGGATATGATATTATGACAGGTATGGTTCATGTTTGCAACGCACCTGCAAATATCGTTCCTCCAAAACTTCAATCGCGCATTTTAGGTGCTCACCATACTTTCCACTGGCATACGGAGTAATAGTAAAAGAAGCCCTTTTTAAAATATCTATTTGCATTTTTCAATAGTATTTTTGTATTTGATGGGTACAGAATTTATATGTTTGAGTTATTGTCTTGAGATGTTTCAGGGACTTCTTCTAATTGTTCAAGAGGTTGTTGTTCTTGGGGGATGGTTACATTTCCCGTAGATGGGGTAGATGTTTTTTGAAATTGAGGAAGTTGTATAATTCCTTTTCGTATGCCAGCTAAGAGAAGGTTGGTTGCTCTACCGTAATCACGAACGCCTTCTTTCACACCTTGCGTTTTTAAATATTTATCGTAGGCTTTCCAGGATATTTCTGAGAACCACTTTACACGATATTTATTCACAATTTCTCGTTCTTCTTTGAGGTCTTGTTGTGCTTCAGGGGGCAATTGTTCCATCGCTTTTTTTCGTTCTTCGCCAGGCAAGAAAGATGCAAGTCGTTCATAAATATCAAGAGCACTGGAATATTTAGCGAAGGGGTCGTCTGCATTTAAAGCACTTACATATCCGACGAAGCTGGCTTCCGCTTCCCCACATATACCTGCAATATGAGCTAATTCATGTGCGGAAGTGGAAACGAAAGCATGAGGAGGTAAAGCGCCATCCACATGAGGTTCTAATGTGAAAGGGAAGCACATCCCGGAGGTGCTATTAAATAAAAATAATCCGGGAGGAGTTCGGCGAACTCTTGAAGGGAGGTAAATGGGTATACCATCCCAATCAGATACTATTTTTTGCATGGATTTGGAAATTTGCTGGATACTTTGTTCGGGATTTCTCTTTTCTCGCGGAAGATTGTTTTCCTTGATGATGATGAGCAAATCATTTATAACCTGTCGGATTTCATTCTCTTCAGGTTTGACCATTTCGAGGTTTAATTTTGCTTCAATAGGTTTGCGTTGATAACCTGCACCCCAGAGGAATAGGTAGGCTACCAGTAAGAAACCACTTAAAATAAGGGTCCATTTTATGAACCAAAATATTCCCCAGAAATGAGACTTATTTTGTTTCTTACGAATATAAATCCAATTCGCAATACCTAATAAAATAAATAGAATAATTACAGAAGGAACAGCCCAGAGAGCGAAGGAATGAGTTGTCGTTTGTTGTAAAAGTGAAAAAACAAGAGTGTTCGCTCGGTATAAGCCACAGGAGTAGAAAAATTCTATTGTTTCCTGACGGGGTGTATATTGATACCATAATAAGAAAATTCCCCAGAATAGAATACCGATAAGCCATGGGAGTAAACTTCTTTTTCGAATTCTTTTCGGTTTTGAAGGTTGGAACGGAGTTTGTGAACTCATGCTATTTGTATCCTTTAAATGTTTAAGGCAAAGACTTATATATTAATTATAAAACAGGGGTTAATCGTTCCCCAATTTCTCTAAAAAACTCATATCGTTCTTTATTATTTGTAAAATAATTTTGAGCCCAAGGACTCGTGAATCCCATTCCGGCAGTTTTTTGGAGGACTGTATGTGCATATGCAATATGAGCCCCATCCAAAAATAATTGATAATAAGGTTGAAGTTCAGGTGTGTCAAGATTGTCTACGAATTTTTGTCCCGGAGCATTTAATTCCGTTCCAATAAATATAGGAAGATACAATTCACGAACAAGAGAGATGAAGTCATCTAAATTCTTTAGTTTCGCTTGTTTTTGTCCCGAATCTTTTATATTCCAATTGCGGTCAGGAATAATGTTGACAGCCTGCACACCTGAAGCAGTCATAATATTTAATAATTCTTCAATATTTTGTTCTCCTGAACTGGTGCCATCAAGCCATGCAAAAGTAGGAATAGCCCCATTAGCAAGGATAAACTCATTCACTTCTATGAGAGTAGGAAAATTTTCAGGTTTTGCTGGAATATATCCGGGTCCCCCGGCTTTCATTAGTTTGGCTCTTAAAAGATTTTGAAATTCAACAGGTTTTGTAATAATATTTTCAATATCATTTTGAGGAGTTTTAAGTTTTTCTGACCAAAAGCGAATAAAGTTTTCTTCATCAGGAAACTGTTGTTTACTTTTTTGATAGTAGGCAGTACATAAATGCCTCTCCGTTGGATTTCCTGCGGGTGTCAGTGGAATTACTTCTGTTTCATAATCAATAGAAAGGGGCGCCAGATAATTATTTACTAATGCAATCATTGTTTGAACACGGTTTTGAGCTATATTTTTTAATTTTATTAAAAAATCCACTTTTTTTACTTTTTGAGAAATGAAGCCCATGCCTATGTGATAACTTATACCCGGCTCTCCGGGAGAATTAATTTCATGTTTTGCAAAGGGAGGGACATAAATTCGTGTCTCAAAGCCAGCACAGCCTTTTATTCCACAAATATTACAGCAATCTAAAAATTCTTCAACCCCATCTAAAACATCAAAATCCACTAAGCCCAATGCATAAAGATTATTTTGTCGAGCCTTCCATACTAATGCAGATGGAGAAAAGCCATATCCGTTGTAGGAAAAAAAACTGTGGCAATGGAGATTAAAAAATCGGAGTGATTTTTCAAAAGTTTGGATTTGGTATGTTTTCAATAAAGATTGTAGGGTATTCTCACGGATAGATATGTCAAAATGGTTTAAATTTGTTTCTTCATTCGATAAATAAAAACCCATATATATTTCCTTTTTTTGATATATTATATTAAATGTAAAAGGTTTTTCATAAATAGGTTAATGAAAAATAGAAGGTTATGATAAAATATTGACAAGGCATGATATTTTGATGAATAAAAAGAAAATTAATTGACAAGAAATATACTTTTTGAATACACTTATATAATAAAAAATAAGGAGTTTATTCTAAATGAAAAGATTCTGGATAAGCGTTTTCGTAATGAATTTTTTAATTGCAAATTTTGGGATTAATGCACAGACAAATAATACTGCTTTAGTGGTAACATTACATCCTGAAGAAATCAACGGTTTAGATGCGCGTTGGAAGGTAAGGGAATTAGGAGATGAGTGGTATCTATCAGGTAAAATGCTTGTGTTGCCCCAGGGAGACTATACAGTGGAGTTTAAAGGGGATATAAAAGGTTGGAGAGCCCCAGCGAGTAGACAGGTAACACTTGTACAAGGGAAGACCACAGAAATTGCAGGTATTTATGAGAGATTAAAGGGTTCGTTAAAGGTTACAATCTCTCCATCTGAGGTTGTGAATGAAGGGGCTCAATGGCGTAGAGTAGGACAGGAGGTTTGGAGAAATGATGGGGAAATAGAGACAGATGTTCCAGTAGCTGAGTACGAAATTGAATTTAAAAAAGTACCTGGCTGGAATGTTCCTGAAAAAACAGTTGTGGATTTACAATCAGATATTACAAATAATATATCCGGTACCTATTCTCGTGAACAGGGAAAATTGATGGTAAATATTTCTCCTAAAGAGGCTGTAAAAGCAGGAGCCATGTGGAGACTTGGAGGTGAAACTACGTTTAGAGATAGTGGAGTAACAATTACTAAAGAAATTGGACAATATTGGGTGGAGTTTATGGATATTCCTAATTGGGTAAAACCTAATTCGCTACAAGTGAATGTAGTTGCGAATGAAAAAGTTACATTAAGTGCGGAATATAAACCCATTAGTTCACAGGAAGGGGAAGGAATAACAGAAGGGGAAGGTGAAGGCGAAGGGGAGAAGCCGTTCCCATTTCCATGTGGTTGTGAACAAAAAAGGGGTATTGGTGGGATAAAACAATTTTTAGGCAATTTATTGGTATTGGGTATGAGTTTTATTCTGTTAGGTTCCTGGACAGCAATGGCAAAGAAGAGAAAAAGCAAATAGAAAGTTGAAATATTTCTTGACAATTTTGGTAAAATCTGATAGACTATTTATAATATAACTGAAATTTATAATTTATTGGAGAAATAGATATGTTTAAAAAAGTAATTTTGATAATGGTATTGTTTTCTTTATGCCTTCAACCTGTGCTTGTGTTTGCTCAGGAATACAATCCCGATGAAGATTTACCTAAACCAACACGATTTGAGAAATCACTTACAAAATTAGGTAGGGGTTTATCCAATATTATGTTTGGTTGGGCAGAAATACCCTTAACCTTTGATAAAAAATTGAAAGAGGGGAAACCTTTTGGTTATCTGTTTGGGGTTGTGCCTGTATTAGGGACAGCTCGTGCTGTGATGAGGACGGGGACAGGTGTGTTCGAAGCGGTAACTTTCCCTGTTACAGATAAAGAAGTGAATTTCCAACCTGTATTAGAACCTGAATTTTTATTTTAACGAATGAATTGGAAAAGGCAGGGTTCTGCAGTCCTACGAATGGTCCAACTTAAGGATGGACGAAAAGGGGTAGTGGTTCTTATTGGAAAATATGGAAAAGAACAGCATGCAGTTGTTGTTTTTCAAAAAGAAGGTACCGAACGAGAAATAGTCCCCGTTGAGAAATTATTAGATTTTTTTACTCCTGAGGACCTGATTGATATACTCTGTGTGCAGGAACGGGTATTTGGAGAGCGACATATTATACCCCTTGAAATAAAATAGAGAATAAAATATACAAAGATTTTATACAGTTATTATGGAAGAGCTAACAAAATATACAATAGAAAGTCTTTTAGCCGAAACAGTAACTCTTCCCAGCCTTTCTACTTCTGTACAAAATATTTTGGCACTTATTGAAAATCCCGATACGAAACTTGCAGATTTATCTCGAGCAATTTCATTAGACCCATCCATATCCTTTAAACTATTACGATTGGTCAATTCTGCCTATTATGGTTTAGGGCAAAAGATCACTTCTATTGAACATGCTATTGTATTATTAGGGCCAAAAGTCATTCGTAATCTTGTAATTACAGCAACTATTTTTTCTCAGATGGGGAAAATGGCGCAAGATATGGTTCGGCATAGTGTTGCAGTAGGGGTTGCAATGGATGCAGTATCTTCTGTTAGCCCCTTAAAAGAGATATTTGCAAAAGGGGATACAGGTTTTGTTTTTGGGCTATTACATGATATAGGAAAAATGCTTTTGGGTGAGTTTTTGCCGAAGCATTGGGCAAGTGTTTGTCATTGTGCGAAGGAAGGGGGGTATGGTTCATGGGTAGCAATAGAACAGCAAATTATTGGCGTAGACCACGCTCAGGTGGGAGGGAAAATTGCAGAAGAATGGAAACTGGCAGAAGATTTGTGTGTGGCGGTGCAATATCATCATGAGCCCTGGAGTGTTAAGAGTGAACGACAGCAACTGATTTCTGCTTCTTTATGCGTAGCGGATTATATTGTTCGAGCCTCAGGATTTTCTGCCTATGGTCACGAACTCCATCCATTACGAGGAGATGTGTGGAACATGGCAGGTTTAAATAATAGAAAGATTATTGATATTATCAACCTTTATTTTGATAAACATTCCTTCATAGAAGAATTGATGAATTATACAGGTTCGTAGTTTATATTGCTTTAATTAAACATATTGAGTTAAGGGCGATAGGATGACTCAACCAAAAGTATTAAACCAAAAGCGATGGACAGAAGGTTTGACAGGTTATCATTATCTTGTTTTAGCAGTGGCAATAATGGGTTGGATGTTTGATACTATGGATCAATGGTTATTTGTTTTTGCTAAACAGCCTGCTATGCGGACATTAGTGCCAGGGGTTAGTGAAGCCGATTTAAACTGGTATATAGGTATAGCAACAATGTGCATGATGTTGGGCTGGGCAACAGGAGGTCTCTTCTTTGGTATGGTCGGAGACCGATTAGGACGCACAAAAACGATGGCAATAACCATTTTAATGTATGCCGGTTTTACAGGATTAAGTGGCCTATCACAAAACTGGATGCAGTTTATTGCCTTGCGTTTTTTGACAGGTTTAGGGATAGGGGGAGAATTTGCAGCAGGTGCGGCATTGGTCGCGGAAACTTTTCCAGACCATTCCAGACCTACTGCACTCGCTTTATTGCAATCTATGTCAGCAATTGGAAATATCATGTCAGGTGTGATTAACCTTACTCTAACAAGTATAGTTTCATCTGTAGACACTGTGTGGAGGTATATATTCCTGGTAGGAATTTTGCCAGGTATTCTGGTCTTTATTATTTTGTGGTATATCAGAGAACCTCAATCATGGCATGATGCAAAGGAAAAAGCCCTTAAAGGGGAAGAAGGATTGGGGTCTGTTCGTGAACTGTTTGGAGACCCGCGTTGGAGAAGGAATACCATTATAGGGATTGTATTGGCAACGGTTGGAGTTGTTGGTTTCTGGGGTATAAGTGTTTGGTCGGCGGAACTGTTACGCAAAATTCTGAACCCGGATAATTTACCTGAACTGAAGAAGGCAGTGGAAGTGAAAGTAAGTTTAGCAGTTATGGCACAAAATTTTGGTTGTTTTTTAGGTGCTTTATGTTATGGATATGTAGCAAAACGCTCCGGCAGAAAAATCGCATTTGCATTGGCTTTGACGGGTTGTTTAATTGTAATTCCCATTACATTTATAATTACAAATTCGTTTGGAATGGCTGTAGTTTTATTTTTCTCTATGGGATTTATGTTATTGGCTATTTTCTCCGGATATGCGGTATATTTCCCCGAATTATATCCTACACGATTGAGGGCAACCGGCGTTGGTTTCTGTTACAATGTAGCAAGGTATATCTCCGCTTTTGCTCCATACACTTTTGGAACCTTAGCACAGCGATTTGGTATTCGTCAAGCAGGTGTTATGATTTCAGTGGTATTCCTTGTCGGTTTGGCAGTCCTACCTTTTGCGCCCGAAACTAAAGATAAACCTCTACCCGAATAAAGTTGTATTTTTATAATTGCTGGATGATTCTTTTCATAAATAGATTATTTATTTTATATGTCTTCTAAAGGAAATTTTATCTTCCATAAAAAATTTTTTTCATAAAGGGGAATAATAACTTGAAATTTTTCTAATAGTAATTTAAAGTAAATTATTCCATTTAATCCTAAATAATTAAACAAAATTATAATTGACAAATGAAAGGGACAGGTATGAAAAGAATTTTGATACTAACAGGAGTAGTTATTTTAATTCTGATAAGCAATGCTTTTTCAGAATTACAAAATGTTGAAGTAGGGGGGGCACTACGAATTCGAGGGAATTATATTACCAATCATTTTAATGACTTTGTGGGACCTATGCCCCAGCCCCAGGCAAGATGGTCGGCTCTTTCTGTGCTGGGAAGACCCATTGGAAATCTTTTGGGTCCCGGTGTGGTAAGTATTTACGACTGGGACAATAAAGGAGATAATTTGGCGTTTGTAGAACAGCGAACAAGGTTGCATATAAAGGCTGATTTTACAGATGAAGTAATGGCATTTATCGAGTGGGACGCTTATGATATCTGGGGGGAGGATTTCAGGTCAGTTAATTATTTAACAGGTGTGGATTCTCGCCAAAATTCTATGGATGATGTTGAGGTATTTCAGGCATATATTGAGGCAAAGGAGATGTGGGGAACACCATTAAATGTTCGCGTAGGACGGCAGGAGTTAGCCTTTGGGAGTCAGTTTTTAGTAGGTCCCCGTGATTTTGCATTTTTCTGGACAGGTATTTCTTTTGATGCTATTCGTTTAACATATAAATCTGATGTATTCACAATAGATGCATGGGCTTCAAAATTGTTCGAAGCGATGTCAGATTTTTCAGAAGATGATATTAATTTCTATGGTGTTTATGCATCTTGTAATGCGGTTGAAAATGTTACTTTTGATGTATATTGGATGTTACTGGAAGATGACCGACCCATTGCAAATGACCTGATACCCGAATTTTTAGGTGGGGGAGTATATGATAAGACAATGTTGCATACAGTAGGTGTTCGTAGTGCCGGTAAATATGAAGCATTCGATTTTGATATGGAGGTGGCCTATCAGTTTGGTGAAGCAGATAGTATTGGTAAAATTTTCCGTACTCGTGGTAGGGGTGATGACGATGCTGAATTTGGTAATTGGGCAGGTAAGATAGATATAGGTTATACTTTTGATTTTTGGCGCAATCCCCGACTATTTGCCAGTTTTCGTTATTTTGGTGGAGAGGATAATCGGGATATTTCGTTTTTAGATTTTGTTAACCCCTTTTATGAACCTTCAGCAAGTATGAGTTTTAACCGTCTTTTTTCTAATGAAATCGCGAGTGGAGCATTGGATTTGAATAATGAACTTTCCAATGCCTGGTGGGCAAGATTAGGAATGAACGGTTACATTACGGATAAAATTCGCGGTATTCTATGTGTAACATATTATGAAACAGTTGAAGAGTTTGGAAGACCTGTTTTTGCTCTTTTCCCGTGGTGGACAAAGAAGAATGATTCCTATTTAGGTACAGACCTTACTATGTTTTTTGAGTATCAATACTCACCTGATTTAGTTCTTGAAACAGGCTGGTCCCACTTATTTACGGGGGATGGCGTGGCTGAGGGGCAATTTGTTCGATGGAATGGATTACTATACACAGGTGGTACAGATAATGATGGGGCTGATTATTTTTATGCAGGTTGTAGAATCTATTTTTAATTCCGTGAATTAGATAAAATTTTATAGATGGGAAGATATCTCGGGTGTTTTCCCATCTATATTTAGCAAATCAAACTACTTATTTTTCGATTTTTCGTGGCGATATACTTACTTCGTCGAAGAGGTTTCCGTCCTCATCTATAGCCTGTGCTTTTAGTTCGTTTGCGTCTATTTCTACATACCAGAAGTGGCGTTTGCTTTCCATTTTTTCGAAATATCCCAATGAGACGTTTTCAATTGTTCGTGGATTTACCCCAAAACAGCCATCCCCTAAATAAACTGTTCCATTTTCAACTATTTGTCCATTACGCAGAGGCTTCGTTCTTTTGAAAGTATGGTCATGGTTTTCAAAACAAACATTAACTTTGTATTCATCAAAGAGGGGCAACCATAAATTCCTTTCTTCAACAGATACTCCTCCTTCAAAGGAACGGTGACTGGGATAAAGAGGGACATGATAGACCGGGATAATATAAGGATAGTTTTTAGAAGATTCGAATGTGGATTTTAACCAATCGGTTTGTTCGGACACAGGAATTATATGGCTGGAGTCTAAAATAATAAGTGAGAGGTAAGGCTCAAAAATTCTGGAAAAGAAGGTCTTGCCTCCTTGAGCAAAATAACCCAAATAGAAAGGAGAACGCTCTTCCGGAGGGCAAGAAGGTCCTTTTTTATTTACTTCATGATTCCCGATACCGGCGATAATAGGAATGAGACAACCTTCACTGGTTTTCATGTGTTTTTCCCAGTTATTGAACCATATATCCCACATCCAATCATTTTTGGGAGCACCATTGGCATAAGCCAGGTCTCCGCCAATAACTACGAACTGTGGGTTTAACTTACCTGCGTAGTGTAACAGTCGGGGAGCGGATGGTAAAATTCCTACATCACCACCGACGATAAAATGGAGTACAGAACCATCATTAGGTATAGTGCGAAATTTGTATTCTTGAGAATATTTCCCTTTACTTGTTTTTATTGTGAAGAAATATAATCCGCCAGGAGTTAAATTTGTTAGTTCAAATGTATGGACATTCCTTTGGGGTATCACCTCGGGTATAGTTTTGTATGTCCCTTTTATCCGATGGGGATATGATATTGGGTTATTTGCACAACTTTTATCCCCATATAACACCTCTTCGGGATTATCCTTGCCTAATGATTGGACATTAATAATCATTGTGGTATGAGGATCTCCCTGCCATGTTAAATAAACATGGGTTGAATGTAGAGAACACCCTCCTAAAAGATAAATAGATAAAGTTAACAAAAGAAAAACAAGCATGATTTTAGTCTTCGTTATGGAAAATAACATTCAGAGAACTCCTCTTTTTAAATTTGAAATTATGATACATGAAAAAAACAATACATTAAAACTTATCTAAATAAAACTGTTTTTATCGCTTTTTTATTCACAAAATTATTTTATATAAGAATACGGAGGATAAGTTTTAAGCCTTGAGTCTAAAATAGGTTTACCTACGGTAAAGAAATATAGAGGATTTATAGGGATACTTTCAGAGCCCGCCCTTTTTGTTAATAAGACAAGTTCATCATCAAAAAAACAGCCAATACCTGTTCCTCTCAGGTTATAAATTTCTGCTTCGAGGTAGAGAAGTTGTCCGATAAATCCTGCTTCCCAGTGGAGGGGGGCATAAGTATAACCATCGTAATTTTCCAATTTTTCTTTTAAGTCTGTAAATATACAAGCACAGAATACTCCATCGTGAGCTATTTCCTGACCACAGCAAACATGCCCTGCTAATCGACGCATATTCCCTTTATGGAGAAAAAAGAACGGGATAGTATTTGAAAACGGGATATTTTCTATATGGTCAAAACCAAATGATTTTAATTTATCCAAATGTTGTTGATTTTGAATATATGCATATATTCCTGATGGGAGGTTTTCTACATTATGAAGGAAGAATATTAAAGAAGTGTAAGGTGATAATGGAATTATGGGTTTTATAACACGATTGTAAATACAGTAAATACCCTCTAATATCTGAAAAAAATCCTCTCGTTGTAGAAACCCATTTATGTCAAATGCATGAGCACTTCTTCGCTGTTGAAATAAAGTATGGCATAGAGGTGAAGAGGGAATGCTCGATATTCTTTTCCCTTCTTCTTCCCTCTTTTCTGTTAGGAAATTATCTGTCAAAAAAGGAGACTTTTTAGAACTTTCAATAATAGCAGAGGATACTTCATCTATGATTTCCCAATTTATTGTTTGGGGACTTACTTTCTCGGGTATACCGAACCATTCATCAAAAAGAAAAGGTTCTTTTTGAGAAAAAACGGATTGTTCTTTTATTTCTTGATTGTGAGGGTATATTAATAATAAAACCTGAGGGAATTCTTGTTCTACCTCTTTATATTCAGGGCGGTCTAATCCGAGTGATGTGGACAGATTATTAAGGCTCACCATTACATAATGAACACTCCAACCCAGTGCTTTAGCAGAAAAGGTTATACTTGCAATAGCATGTCCTATATCTAATAAGCAGTAGCGAAAGGCTCTTTCTCCATATTTCCATGCTTCCCGCCAAATAAGGGAAGTGAGAGCAACAAAAAAGCATGGAAAATTATCATAGGAAGGCAAATTCTGTCGTTCCCAGTTTTTAGGGGACATAACTGCCCTTTTCTCAAATTGATGAGCCGATGGGTCATAGTGAAAGAGGATAGCATCACTATCGAGGGTTTTGGGAGGAACAATAAGGTATGTTTCTGTGGGATGTAAATTACCACTAGAAGGGTTGCATCGAACAGCCCATCGAGAACCATGATACTCTTTCCATGCAGATATTCCCATGGAGTAAAGAAAAAGTTGAGATAATGTATCTAACTGAATAGGTTGAGGGATTATATTTTCAGGTTTAAATAATACTTCATGAAAATAAGGAGAAGTGTTCGGTGGAAATAAAGGAAGTTTGATTTGTTCTGCTCCCGTGAATTTTCGAAAAGGATTGGGTTCATTATCCCAATCTAAATAACCCAAAGAACGGGCATAACGATAGGGCTTGTGTTTTGTTTGTTCGTGATAATTGTATATAATTTCCTTGTTTGTTTTCATTGAGTATCAACTTAGTAGTAAATATATAACATTATTATATAAATGATTAAATATAGGAAGAAATATGAATAAAAAATTAACAATTATTGTAGCACTATTCATATCCTTAAATGGTTTTTCTGCTGAACGGGAATCTATTCAGGTATGGGTTAGTTCTGAAGATGGAAAGTATGCTTTAACAGCACAAACTATTCATACCGAAAAACCCAAGAAGACAAAGGATGTTTTAATTGAAATAAATCCCGAAGAAAGATACCAAACAATTTTAGGTATGGGAGGTTCTTTAGAGCATGCGACTTGTTCAAACTTAATGAAACTTTCCCCTGAAGACCGAGAGGAAGTAATTACAAAATTGGTTGATCCAGAAAAAGGGATTGGAATGAACCTAATGCGATTGTGTATAGGAACATCGGATTTTGTCGGCGAGCCGTATTATTCTTATAACGACTGTCCCGAGGGTGAAACAGACCCTGAACTTACACGGTTTTCTATAGAAAAAGACCGTGCTTATGTAATTCCAATCATAAAAAGGGTGCAGGAGAAAAATCCGAAAATGATTTTTTTTGCATCACCGTGGAGTCCTCCAGGGTGGATGAAAGATACAAAGACAATGAATGGGGGTATTTTGTTGAAGGAGTATTATCCTGCTTATGCTAAGTATCTTAAAAATTTTATCGAGGCGTACTCTGCGGAAGGGATTCCAATTTACGCAATCACCGTACAAAACGAACCCCGAATGAATGATAAGGATTACCCAACCTGTCTATGGACAGCAGAACAACAGAGAGATTTTATTCGGGATTACTTAGGTCCTTGTTTTGAACAAGCAGGAATTTCAACAAAGGTATGGTGCTGGGACCATAACTGGAATTATCTGGATTTCCCCCGTGCCATTTTTTCAGATGCGAATGCCTCTAAGTATGTAGAAGGAACAGCGTTTCATTTATATGAGGGAAAAGTGGAGGCTCAAACCACTCTTCATGAAGAATTTCCCGATAAACACATTTACTTTACAGAAGGGTCCACATTTTTATCTCGAGGGGCTGTTAAAATTATTGAAATATTTCGTAATTGGTCTCGTTCATATAACTTATGGGTGATATGTTTAGATTGGGAACGGAAGCCTAATAGAGGACCGCATCATGCCAGTCCTACAATGATTGTTCTAAAAGAGGACAATACGATTGAATATCGTTTTGACTATTATATGTATGGCCAATTTATGAAATTCGTTAAGAGGGGTGCTTTTCGTATCTTTTCAACACCTGGCGACCGTTATTTTAATAATGTGGCTTTCTTAAATCCTGATGGGACTGTATCTCTGATAATTGCTAATGCTGAGACAAAAGAGAAAAAAGTATCTGTTCGTTGTGAGGATAAGTTTTTTAATGTAGAAATTCCTGCAAAGACAGTAATTACATGTCTAATAAAACGAAATAAATAGAGAGAAGTTCATGCAGAAAGAGAAGATGAAAGAGAAAAGAACTTTCTTTATCATTATGTTATTATGTTTTGTTTTTTTTGTGTGCTCGTTTTTTCCACTCTTTACACAAAGGTTTTTGTCGCCCAAAAGTTCCGTGTATGCAGATGAAGTTCAGGAAAGTATTATTCTGGGAATGACTCGGAAATGGGGTTATTCTTCCATAGATGATCTATTAAAAGCGGGGGATGTTTATGCTTTGTGGTATCTGGAGGAAGAAAAAAACAATATATCTTTAGAGGAAAAGAACAAATATTATTTAATGTGTGCAGGGTTAGGTTTCCCTTATTTATCAGACTTGTGGATTTCATGGGGAGGGAATGTTCTTGCGACCGATGAAAAAGGAAATACTGCTTTACATTTAGCCTCGATGGCACAAAGTATCTACATGGTAGAGCATTTAATCAATCTGGGGCTCAACCCAAATTCGCGTAACAAAGAGAATTATGCACCTCTTCACCTTTGTGCAGAATCAGGAACAGCAAAAGTGGCTCGGACACTTGTGATGAAAGGCGCTGACCCTTATCTATCTTTAGTCCCGGATGAAAATGTTTACAGCAGTCCCTCTTTATTAGCAGGGAAAAAGAGAAACTTTGAAGTAGTTCGTATTTTAAGAGGTTTTGATGCTCATTATTCATTATCGCATGCAATTGGTTTTGGTGATATTGAAACAATTGATGTATATTTAAAAGAACATCCCGAATGGGTAAGTGTTCCTCCTACGAGGTATTCAACACCTCTTGTTATTGATGCCATTGCATCTAATCAAAAGGAGGTTCTGCTGTATCTACTTCAGCGGGGAGCCTCTCTGGATGTATCTACCATCGAAGATGAAAAACCTCTGACCGTAGCCATTTCACAAAAAAATAAAGATATGATACGGCTTTTAGTCGATTTAGGAATAAATATTAATGGCTTAGGAAGTGTAAAAAGAGATACATATCCTCTGGAATATGCCATAGAGAAAGCAGATGTTGAAATAGTCCGATTTTTGCTGGACTTAGGAGCGGATGTCAACAGTATCAATGTTGTTCGCAATTCTGAATCTCCTCTTCACTTTGCAGTAAAGCAAAAGAAAAAAGATATAATTCAGATTCTGGTCGAAAGAGGTGCAAATCTGAATATAAGGAATAGAGATGGGAAATCCCCTCTATTTATGGCTGTAGAACTCGGGGAACAAGAAATAGCAGAATATTTAATTCAACAAGGAGCCGACCTTGAGATAACAGACCGTAAACGGTATACGCCTTTATTCATTGCGATAGAAAAACGGAATGAGAAAATGGTGAAATGGCTTGTAGAGCAAGGGGCTAATATCCAGGCGCGGGATAAAAATGGTTGCACCGTTCTGCATCTTTCAGCATCATTAGGTTTCGTTTCAATTTCTCGCTTTTTTATGGAAAAGGGATTAAATATAAACGAGCCAGATCGGTCTGGAAATACCCCATTGCATTTAGCAGTAGAAGCCGAAAAACAGGAGGTCGTTGAATTACTTATTCAGAAAGGGGCAGATATCAATTCAGTAAACAGGGTAGGGAAAAACCCGCTCTTTGTTGCTGTAGAAGTAGATAACCTTACAATAGCAAAGTACCTTGTAGAGCAGGGAGCCAGCACAGATGTCATAGACCGAGAGCAGAGAACATTAATTCATGCGGGTGCTTGTTCCGAAAATTCGGAAATGATTCGGTGGTTAGAAGGGTTGGGTCTGGACCTGTTTGCTAAAGATGCAAAAGGTAATTCAGCATTGCATTATGCAAGTCAAAGTGGTTCAATAGACACGGTGAAGTGGCTTGTTGAAAAAAAATTGCCAATGGATGAACTCAATAAAGATGGCTTTACTCCACTTCATCTTGCTTGTCAGAGGGGACACGTTTTAATTGTGAAAGAATTAATTGATTTCGGGGCAGACTATAAAAAGCCTGCACAGACAGGACAATGTGCAATACATCTGTGTGCGGCAAAAGGACATTGGGGACCCGCACAGATTTTAATATTGAAGGGAGTTGATCCCAATCTGCCCGATACTTCAGGCAATACTCCTATTCATCATGCTTGTATGAATGGACAGGAACGATTTTTACAACTTATTCTTACAAAACGAGCAGAAATTTGTGTTCGTAATAATATGGGAAAAACTCCTCTCGATGAAGCAAAAGAACGACTTGAAAAAACGATTCCTGTAGCAGGAGCGACGATGTCACAGATTCGTATGTTTGAAGGATTACAAGGAGTAGTTCGATTATTTTATGCCATTATATGTGAAGAATATTTACAAAGAATTGAGCAGAATGATATAGAAGGTCTCAAAAAAATTATAGAACACTATCCCGAATTTGCTGGAATATACTATTTTGGTAAAGCGCCTATTCATCGAGTTGTGAGAATACATTCACAAGAGATGGTATCTATTCTTACCGACAATAAAGTAAATATCAATGTAAAAGAATTAGGAGTAGATGGTTTTTCACCCCTTCATTTAGCAGTCCAGGAACGACAAATCAATATTGTTGATTTGTTGCTTAAAGCAGGTGCAGATGTGAGTCTAAAAGATAACAAAGGTAGGACTCCACAGGAACTTGCTACAGCATTAAATTATTCTGAAATTGCAGAATATATTAAAAATTTTCAGTCAAAGAACTAAAACATAACCCGGGAAAGAATTAGATGGTAGAGCGTTTATTAGATTATAGCCGTCTTGCCATTCATACAATGACATTTAAGCCTTTAACACTTTTACAAATTATAGAATTATTTCAAAAAGAAGGAATTCCGGGGATAACTGTTTGGCGAGAGCATATTCATGATATTGGATTAAAAGAAAGTAAAAAAATTTTAAGGGAAAGTGGTTTAAAAGTCATAAGTTTATGTCGTGGTGGTTTTTTCCCAAGTTCCAGTGCCCAAGAACGGGAACGAGCATGTGTCGAAACCATGAAAGCCATAGATGAAGCCTACGAAATAGGAGCCCCGTTAGTGGTTCTCGTATGTGGAGCGGAACCCGGCTTATCCTTACAAACTTCAAGACAGCATATTTTAGATGGGATTCAAAAAGTATTGCCCCATACTCAATCTGCCCAGGTTTGTTTAGGTGTTGAACCTCTTCATCCTATGTATGCAGATAATCGTTCTGCCATCAACACAATGGAACAAGCCAATAATATTGTAGACGCAATACATTCGGAGTGGGTAGGAATTGTTTTGGATGTTTATCATGTGTGGTGGGAAGCCTGCTTACAGTCAGAGATCATGCGAGCAGGACGGAAAATCATGGCTTTTCATGTATCCGACTGGAAAACGCCTACCCATCATATCCTTACCGACCGTGGGCTAATGGGAGAGGGATGTATTAATATACGACAAATTCGTTCATGGGCAGAGCAAGCGGGTTTCCATGGGTTTATTGAAGTAGAAATTTTTTCCGAACGGTATTGGAAAGAAGACCCCAAACATTATATCCAACAAATAAAGGATGCATATTTAAAACATGTTTAGGCTATTCCCATGGGATAATGCGTAAACTACAACCTACCTTCTCAACTATTTCGTTAAACATTATTACAAAGCTATTTACCATAGCATAAAGGAAATAACCTAAATTCTCTATGAATTCTATAGGTATAGGTTGGTAAGTGCGCACTTACTTTTCTCCATAAACTTTACATTGTTACTTCCTCTACTATAGTAAAATAATAGGAAGTTTTTCAATTTTACTATGGATAACTGTGCTTATTCTACGAGGTCAATCTGTCCCAGATTGAGATTGATACCCAAAATACCTAAAAAATCTTGGACTGCTTTCAGGATAGCATTTACAAAGGTTTCGATTCCTTCTAATAGAATGTTCAGCATACCCAATTCACCTCCTTTCGAGAGTGTTGTTTAATCGTCTGAATGGTATTACAAAGACATTCTAATTTTGTTACGGAGGATTTGAATAAGAAATTACTTTCGGGTTAGCCAAAGTAAAATTTCTACATGGGTAGTGTGAGGAAAGAAATCATAGGCTTTACAGTTAATACATGTGTAGTATTCAGATAGTAAGGGGAATTCACGAGCAAGTGCTTTGGGGTTGCAGGATACATAGAAAAGATGGAGAGGTTTCCATTGAACGAGTTTTTTGATAACGCCTTCAGTTAATCCTTCTCGCGGTGGATCAACAATAATAAGAGTATCCTCTCCCGGATGAATATCGGATGTCCTTATCTTTTCATACAAAAATTTGCGGACAGTATTAAGATGAAATGATACATTAGAGATATCGTTTAATTTTAAATTAATTTTCCCATCTTCAATAGCCGATGGGACACAATCAACAGAGTGGATTTCTTTCGCAAGATTAGATAAAAAAATAGCCATAGAGCCCATACCACCGTAAAGGTCATAAATATAAAAAGGGTTTATTTCTGATGTCCATTGATACACCTGAGAGAAAAGATTTTCCGCAGAGAGGGTATTTGCCTGAAAAAAACTGGAAGGGGAAATCTGGAAGATAAACTCGCGAATATTGTTATGTAAATTTAGAACTATTTTTTCATGTATATAAGGGGTACCATCAATTATCTGCCATTCCTCCGCTTGGGATACTTCTGCTGTCCGAGTATAAATTCCCGCATACAAACTTGTATAAATGTAATATTGTTTAAGTAAATCAATTAAATATTTCCAGTTCAAGTCTAATTCTCGAGTTAGAATGCCTATCATTCTTTCATTAGTTCTTTTGCCCTCTCGCAATAATAAGGCATGCAAAACCCCTTCCCCTGTTCTGCGGTCATACGCTTTATAATTATTTTCTTTTCGCCACTGAGTTATAGCATATATTAATTTTGGTAATTCTACCGGTCCAATAAGACAGTCTTCTAATTGAAATGTATCATACCATCGCCGATGTTTTTTAAATCCTAAAACGGTATCTCTTTTTACTCCGGGAGGAGGAGGCGTTTCAAAATGTTCCGGGGAGAAAACAGGATCTATCTTATTGCGATAATGCCATACTTCGGGGGAAGGGCAAACAGAGATAGGAGTTTGAACAAAATCTTTGAGCAATTCGGACAAACTTCTCCTTTTTATCTCTAACTGTTCTTCATAAGGAATGTTTTGGTATTCACATCCTCCACATATTCCAAAATGAGGACACATATTTTTATTGTTTTTTTCGGTCATGTTGTTTTACTCTATTTTTTTAATATACAAATAAGAGACAAGCCCAAAGGTAAAGAAAATTTGTAAACCCAACTATTTTCGATTGAGACAAATCCTTTTAAGGGTAATTCAATCAATGCAGGGACTGGTGGAAATCCCTCATAGTTAGGTTGCGGATAAAAAAAATCTTTTATTTTACGGAGCACCGCAAAGGGTAGTCCAGGGATATTCCAGTAAGTTAACTTTTTTATCTTTAAATGTGAATTGTTCGCAAGATAGAAAAGTCTCTTTTTTGTATATCGTCGAAAATGCTTATTCCAATGGTCCCATGATGAGAAGAGATAGGGATGGGCTGGTACCGTGATGAGCATGTATCCCTCCTTTTTTAATATGCGTCTACATTCATTCATTGTTAACTCATCATTTTGAATATGTTCTAATACATCGGTCATAACCACAAGGTCTATACTTTCATCTGCAATAGGGATTCCTTCACCACCATTACTAACAAAACATTCGTTGATTCCCATTTCTCGTGTATATTGAACTGCGGATGGTTCAAAATCTGTGCTTACTACTCTGTATCCTAACTGTTGAAGTTCTCGGGATAACCTTCCACCCCCACAGCCTATTTCTAAAATAGTAGAACCTTGTCTAACGAGAGATTGTGAGAAATGGACAATAAGTTTTCGTTTTAAGATGAACCACCAGTAATTTTTTTCAGTTTCGTGATGAATTGTAATCCATTTGTTATTTTTTTCTTCAATCGGAGGTGGGTTCACAAGATAGCCCTATATTTATAGAGGCAAGGGAGTATCGGGAAAATTATCCATAACTCGTTTTTCACGCAATTGTTTAAGTGCTTCTATCGCTCGGGTTAATGAAACTGTAACTTGTTCTTTAACAGCATACCGTCTCCATGTGACGGTTTGGTTTTGTTTCTCGCGTTCACCTAAAACCCAGATATTTGGAATTTTGCGAACAACTGCACTGCGTATCTTTTTATTAAATGTTTCTGAACTATCATCAATTTCTACACGGAACAAATTTTGATGGAGTTCATTTCGAATTGTAGAAGCATATTCCAATAAAGCGGGGTTCACAGGGACCAACACAATTTGTGTCGGGGATAGCCATGTGGGGAAAGCACCTCCATAAAACTCAATCAAGAAAGAAATAATTCGTTCATGAGTACTGAGCGGGGCGCGATGCACAATAAAAGGTCTTCTCGGTTGGCCGTTATGGTCTATGAAAGTCAAATTAAATCGTTCTGCCATCACAAAATCGAGTTGGCAGGTGGAAACAGTTTCTTCTCGCCCCATGAGGTTTTTAACCTGCACATCAACTTTGGGACCGTAAAATGCTGCTTCGCCTTTTTCTTCTTCATATTGTATTCCCAAATTATTCAACACCTGACGAACCATATCCTCACTGCGATTCCATAACTCTTCATCCGAAACGAACTTGTCACTGTTAGGGTCATGAAGAGAAAGACGCACACGAAAATTCCCTAATCGTAAATGTTGATAATAACGATTGTACATTTCCATCACTTCCACGAATTCTCTTTCTACCTGTTCAGGGGCACAATAGATATGAGCATCATTCATACACATCGCCCGAACCCGGAGAAGTCCGGATAGGGAACCATGCTTTTCATATCGGAAAACATTTCCATATTCCGCTAATCGTAAGGGAAGGTCACGATAACTACGCAAGCGTGAGGCATAAATTTTGTGATGATGAGGACAATTCATCGGGCGAAGATAGTATTGGTCATTCTCATCCAAAGTCATGGGAGGATACATACTTTCTGCATAATACGGAAGATGTCCGGAACGGTAATACAGGTCTGCTCGAGTTATGCTGGGGGTTGAAACCCGTAAATAGCCTGCCTTAAATTCTTCTTCTTTCGCCCACTTTTCCAATTCTTCACGAATTACAGTTCCGTTAGGCGTCCAGAGAGGAAGTCCCACACCTACTTCGGAATCCTGAATAAATAAATCAAGTTCTTCTCCTAACTTGCGATGGTCCCGTTCCATAGCTAATTTTCGGCGATGTAAGAAATCTTCCAATTCTTCTTTTGTGGGAAATGCAAAACCATATATACGGGTTAACATGGGATTTTTTTCATTCCCGCGCCAATAGCTACCGGATATGCGATCTAATTTAAAACCATCTTTAGGTAATTCGCCTGTGTGATTTACATGGGGTCCTTCGCACATATCGGTAAAAGGTCCATGTTGATAAAAAGAAAGTCCACGCGGGTCTATTTCACCCTTTTCTGCCAATTCCTTTGCGTATTCTACTTTATAGTTTTGTCCACTTTTTTCAAGAAAAGCAACGGCTTCTTCTAAATTTAAGAATTTCTGCTCAAATGGATGGTTTTCTTTAATTATTTTTTTCATCCGCTTTTCAAGTTCAGGAAGATCTGCTTCGCCTATAGGATTCCCATTGAAGTCAAAATCATAGTAAAACCCATTTTCTACTGGCGGGCCAAAGGCTAATTTCGCGTTGGGTCTTAATTCCAGAACAGCATGAGCCAATATATGAGCCAATGAATGTCGAATTTTATATAAATATTCCTCTTGTTCGATTTCTTCTTTATTCATGGTAAAAACCTTCCACTGATTTATTCATTGCTGGAGCTTTTTATATATTTTAATGTATATACAAAGTAGTTGGCAAAGATGTGATTTTTAAGTTATATAGTTTTCAACTATTATGCAGCGGGAGAAAATGTATCTGGGGTGTTATTGTTGTCTTCAGGTTTATGTTTCCATATTTCAGGAGTTAAAGGAGCAAGTCCATAAGCAAGGCGTGCTTTATCGCATTTTATTTCCGGATGCCCATTTTTGTAAGAAGGTTCTATATCCCTGCATACCGCAGGCCTTCGCCAGTAAATCTTGCAGAAAACATGTTTGCCAATAGTTCCTAACAGAGAAATACAACGAGGATGAGATTGATTGGTTCCTTTTATGACGCAACGGAACTCATTGAAATCTTCACATAGTTCTTCCGGGACACCATTAGTTTGGCAATCACTTCGCTCCCTCCAATAGAAAGAAACACGATAAAAAGCACAACATGCACCGCAAGTTAAACATGGATTTTTCATATTTCCTATTAAACCCTCATTTTTATAGTTCTCTCTCGAACAGAATCCTAAGTGGAATACGGTGTTTATTTAGACTCTTTTTCCCAGACTTTATCTTTTTCTTGTTGTCGTTCCTCTTCTAACTTTTGAATTTCTCTACCTAACTCGGATTTTATTGATTCCAATTCTTCATATGAAGATGCATTGTTTAATTTTGACTCAAAAGATATTTTTACTTCAGCAATTTTTGAGTCATATTTACGGTTTATTTCGGCTATTTTTTCTTTTTGTTCTGGGGTAAGTTTCTTGACTTCCCCACTCATTTGTGTGAGTCTTTCCATGGCTAATTCATAAGCACTTTTCATAACATTCCCTCCTTAAAAAGAGAATTCATCATCTAATATTGAGGTAATAAATCTTTCTATGGAAATAGGATAGTAACGACTATCGGGTGTTATAAAAATACCCGTGGTTATATCTTCTTTCCGCTCTAACTCATCTAAACTATTGGATAAAGCAGTATCTATATTTTCTTCCAAATGTGTAACTTCCAGAAATTCGGATTTACACTCCACAGGCCTTTCCGGAAAACCTAAAAATCCAAATATGCGTCCTGCTATTTCTACATTCACATTATCTTCGCCAAATAGGTCACTATATTTGGTTTTATAATAAGATGGCGTTATCACAAATTGAGGTGAAACATGTATTTTCCCGCGAACACATAAAGACCCATAACGCGACTCTAATGCATCACCAAGACAGATATAGGGTAGTTCATGATAGCCTTTTATAATTCCATATCGCGGTTTTTTAATAATCACTGTGTTCGCAAAAATACGATACATTTCCTCACGATTCAAGCCCATAATTCTTTCCAAAGTGTGGGTTTATATTTTATATAATGATTAAAGTATTCTAATATTATACCTATTATAACGCTTGTTTGTCTTCAATCTCTCTCTGAGGATTATCATGTTGAATAGGGAAACGACTATAAGAAACGATTTCTACAGTGCCATTCCATCGGTTGTAATAATATAAAACAGATAATGTGTCCTTTAAATTTATATAGGAACAGAAATCCTTTTCCATAGGGATTGTCTTTTGTATCTTCTTACCATTTCGCAAGTTAAATTCTATTGTAATTTTGCAACCTATATCCTCAAGAATTGGTATATCTACTTCTTGTTTATCTATAAGTACTTTCTCAACAATAGTTCCCTCCGTATAGATGGTCCCTCCTCCCAAACTTTGCTGGTTCAAGAAGAGCCCTGAGAAGAGAAAAAGAGAAGTGCAAAGAAGAAATAAAAAAAAGACAATGTTTCTTCGCTTATACAAATTTAATCCTATGAACTGTTTGAAACTATCTTGTTCTATATATTTTTCTTTTTTATATTTTATTCCCATGAACTATTTCTTTTACTATGTCGAAGGTATATTTACTGTATATCTCTCAAAATTATCACTTTTCCATCATATTGTACAGGTAGTTGCCAGATGATATTATTTTCAGGGAAAAACTTTCTCCAATAGGAAAAATTCTTATCAAGAAGAATTTCGAGGGGTTTGTTATTCAATATAGCAAGACGAATATATGTTTGTAACTCTTTCTCTCTTGTTTCCCAGAGTTCGGGGACTGGATTGTATATTGTTTTTGACAGTTGGATACCTTGTTGTATGCCGATAATTGTTTGTATGAGGAGGTTCACCGTTTGTGTATCCCGATTCCATTTTTCTATAAAAGAGGGAGCAGGAAGAAGGTCACCGGGGATTCTCCAGAGACAAAGATTATTTATACCCCATACAAGGACATCCCATATCTCATTCAGGAAATCTTTTTTCTCCTGAAAAGACATATTTTCAGATAAGATATAAATCATTGAAGTAAAAAAAGCAGTTTGTGTAATGTCTGTCCAATAATCAGGACTGGCAGATGTTCCATCTGGGTAAACCCATAATGGAAATGTTGGCTTTGTTGAAAGAAGTTGTTTTTTCCCAACGGTGTACCAAAAAGAAACAAGTTTTTTAGAGTAATCATTCATATTCATATCATTCATAGATTGGACTAAAAAGAAGGAATCCTCTAATGAAATTCGGTTCCCTAAAATGGGATCAGATGAGTGGATTAGTATGGCTCCGGTAATGGGATCTGTACATAAAGTAATCTTTAACCACTCATCTACAAAATCATATTTTACACTTTTTGATGTAGTTTCCCATCTTGTTTTCCAGTGAGAAATAACCTCTTCTTTGACTTGTGCATAACTTTGCATTCTAATCCATCGAACAATTTCTTCCATCTCTGAATAACTTTTAGCAAAAACATAACAGATAAACACTTCGTGAAAATTATTGAGTATATTTTGAGGTTGTATTACCAAAGATGAGCAGAAGTCATCAAGATAATGCAAGTTCAGAGGAAAATCTGGGTTGCCGATATTTAAAAATTCATTATCGGATAAAGGATAATGGAATATATTGGCACCTTTAATAGGATTTAGAGATACAATTCCTATATATACTCCTTCTTCAAATTTCCTCCAGAATTTTGGGGATATAGGAGTATCTATTTCTATCTGCTGAAGCCTATATATATCTGCTTTTCCTGCTTTGTATGGGCGGAAGTAAATCAGTGTTCCCAATGTAGTGTCCCAAAATACACAAAAATCCTTTTGTAAACTGTCGAGATTTTCCCGAAAAGGATTATCTACAATGGGTAAAGGCTGGGGAGTAATATTTTGATACGAAATAAAATTGGGGTTGGGATTTTTTGTTGTGTTAATTGTAAAATGGCAATAAATGATATCCTTGTTAGGATGAACGAATATTTCCTCCTGCCATGTTGTTTCACTATTTTTGATTTCACCTTTAAATTCGAGTAGTGGAATTTCCGGTTTTATGTAGTTTCCTTGAATATAGGAATTGGAAAAAGTGGAGAGAGAATAAAGAGTATCCTGTGTCTGTAATAAAAATGCAGTAGGTTCGAGTAAAGGTTTCTCTTTGGGAATTTTTTCCGGAGAATAATTCCCAATATGATTATTTCCTCCAACTCCCCACCATCTTGCAAAAGATATATTCCCATTTTTCCCTATACCTACTAAAAGATTTCCATTACCAATCAAAAATGGGATATTGCTCTCAGAAAATTCTGAATAGATTTGGGTTGAAAGAAGAAGAATAAAAAGCATAAGGAAATATGGATTCCTAATTCTCATTAATAAATTCCCCATGTATTAAAAAAAGAGTTTCTGCTCTCTGTTCTATCGAACGGATAGTAAAGGTGAATGTCCCGATTTCTTTAAGAAATTGTTTCCAGGGAGAATAAATATTGGACATGTCGCGTTCATTAATACCCATGAGAAGTTCCTGTCGAGCAGACCAGAGAAATATCTTTTCTATATCCTCACTCATTTTGGATAAATTAATAGTTAAAATGGGAATTGTTTCTGAGTTTTTCTTATCTTCTTTGAAAGATTCAAGAATTTCTGATGTAAGTGATTCTTGAGAGCAAACAAGCCACCCGTTTTTATAATAAAGTAAAGAAAGACATAATGCATTACTCCATACAGGAACTATATACCCCTGCGATGAACCCCATTGGTGAGGATAATAAATCAAATCTAAATCAAGTTCAGAAAGGAGGTATTGAATATCACTATTTTCATAAGGAAACCAAAAGCCGAACACAGGTATAGGACTTGAAAATTTATCTGATATTCCAGAAAAGAAAAAAACGCTTTTTTCTAATATTTCCTTATCACGGATTCTTTGGTAAACATTTTCTATAGAGGTGTTTTTAAAAACGGATAACCATATAGAGATAGGTTGCAATACTTTTTGAGGAATTAAAGACGGAATCATATTCTGTACTGATGTATCTGATAACAAATCTATTAAAGGATAATAAAGAAAGGTAAAAGAAAGGGCAGGGTCGTTGAAATTTAAGGGGTGAGGCAAATTGGTATCGAATTTCCTACTGGAAATAATTTTTCCGTCTATGTATAAATCGTTTTTTACATGAAGAGTGAGTGATGCTTTGACTTTATTTCCTAATTCAATATAAGCAGAATTCTTGTCTTTGTTTACAGGTTTAGTCGAGAATAAAACAGATGGCTGTAGTGCTATATCTCTATTACTGACTAAAAGTTCCCTTTCTTTCCAGAGATAATATAATTTCTCATCTTTGTCCCAATTATTAATTGTGTTTTTTCCCTGCTTGTAATGTGAAGGTAGGATGAAAAAACGGAATAATAAATTAGGTTTGAAAGATACAAGATAATCTCCCTGTTCATTCCAACTTATTAGAAGAGGTTTTCCTGCCCATAGATTCCAACGAAATGGCGTTGGTCTTATTCCTATTTCTTTTCTAAAAAAAAGTTCCACCTCATATAAATAATCAAAAAGATGTGTGGTCGCAGAATTAGCCTCTCTTTGTGTTTTTATTGAACTCCAGAAGGAAGGAAAATCGGGAAAAAAGACAAATATATTCGTATCTTTAATTATATATCCATGGAACTCTTCTTCAGGAATAAAAGAACATAAAAAAAATAAAGGAAGTACAATAATTACAATTAATAGAATAACTAATATTAAAGGTTTTCTGTACTCTTGTTTCATCTCATTTTTTGTTGCATTTTTGAAGTTTAATCATATTTCTATGTGTGTTATAATAAAACATATCTTGATGTTGAAAGAAAAATAAATGCTGATTATATAACGATAAGATTTGCAACTTGTTGTATTTGAGCAATTTATATTTTTGTAGAAAATACTGACTTTAACTAAAGAAATAAGTTTATTTTGCCGATAAATTATATGTAAAATTCATTACAATATATGTTTGGAGGAAAGTGAAATGGTAGGCATTCAAAGTGTCGGCGGAATACCCGAACCGGTACCTGAAAAACCGACGAAGGTAAAAAGCGACCGCGATAGCGGGGTGAAAGATATACGTGGTGATGGTAAGGTAGATGTTCCTAAAGAAGATGAGGTCGTTATCAGTTCAGAAGCCCAAGCGGCAGCGGAATTATCGCGATTGATACAAATAAGTAAAGAACAAGAAGCAGTTCGTCCTGAAAAGGTAGCAGAGGCAAAACAGCACTTAGAACGAGGTGATTATAAAAAGCCTGAAATAGTTCAAAAAGTAGCTGAGAAAATTCTCAAGATATTAAGATAACATATTCATCATTATCATTTTAACGGCGCGTGTTGTATAACACACGCCGTTAGTTTTTTAAATGTATAAATTAATGAAAACAATATATAGCCCAAAATCGTTTTACATGTTAGAATATATATATAATATGAAAACATAAAGGATCTTTATATGAAACCAAATATAATAATTTCTACATTTATTTTATTTATTTTTTCGGGTTGTGGTTTGGAATTGTTGACAACCACAGCCATTCAAGGAGAATTGCAGGCACAACAGTTAAAAAGCATGCAAAGACAAGTTCAGGGTATTTCCAACCAAACAGGTAAAATAAACCTTGAAAGGGCTATTCAGACATTTCGTGCGGAGACTGGGAGGTATCCCACCTCATTGAACGAATTAGTCCCTCAATATTTACCATCAATACCTGCACCCTCAGATGGTAGTGTTTATAGTCTCGACCCGAGTACAGGACAGGTAATAACTATTCCAGCAAATATCCCTTCCGAAGATATTCGTATTATGGAACAGGTAAAATATGCAATTATCCAATATGCTCAGGCTACGGGTTACTATCCTACAACATTAGATAGTCTTTATCCTTCTTATTTGAGCTTTGTCCCTCGCACCCGTGGTGGGCAAGCCTTTATCTATAATCCTCAAACAGGGACTGTTTCACATCCGCTATTCCCGGGCGCACAACCTCTTCCCGCAAATGTTCCCAGTACTCCCACAGGGTCATCCCCTATGAATGCAGTAACCGGTGGAATGGCAGTTCAACAACAATTAAATAGTATGACCAATTCCTCAGGAGCAGTGGGTTCCTATTCCCGCCAAAGTGTTCAAGGCATTCAAAACGATCATACCCATCAACAAAACAAGGTCATGGATGATTTAGGATTATAGATGAAATAGAAAAAGTTTATATTTTTACTAAAATCACTTGAAACATATACTACAATACGAGGGCGCGAAGGATATTTAATTTCATCCCTTTATATGCTGTGCCCGTATTATGAAAAGTAATCCCTTTATAACGGAAGTTTCGTAGAGGGACATGGGTATGTCCAAAATATACTTCACTGATGCCCGAATCGGTACCGAGGTCAAGTTCGTTAAGATACCACAATAAATTTCGCACCGTTCTGCGACGGCGGAAATAAATATGTGAGACAGCCACATGTGTTCGCATCGTAACAGCCACATCATAAATCTGATTCACAAGAGTATTTTTTCGTAATGGTTTGTGTTCCCAACGATTCCGATACTTTGTCAATTGGCTATGGTTCATTTTGCGAATCGAGACATCGCCATGCAGGAAGACTATTTTCCCGACTCTCAAATAATAAGGGTGCCATGAGAAATGGGGTACTTCTTTTTCTAATTTGGCTAACAGTTGGCAAAAATCTCGGTGATGGTCATGATTCCCTAAATTGAGATGAATATGACATTGTGGATTTTTTTCAGAAAGGTTTTTTAAAATTTCAATGGCTTTTTGAAAAAACTCCTCATTGGATTTTTCCTCTGTCCAATGAAAGTCAAAAGTATCCCCATTAAAAACAAATATATCCGATGCCTGGATGGCCTCTTCTACAGCGTATAATTTCTTTTCCCAATTGGAACGGGAACAGAATATATGTAAATCCGAAACTACGGAGATTCGTTTCATAGAATAAGCACTTTTCTGTATGATATATTTTGACTATTGTTTTGAGACACATCATCATGCATAAAAGTATAACTGATAAAAGGTGTTGCATGCATAAAATCTTTTATTATTCCTATGCTTTTTTAGTTTTTATACTTTCATTTTCAGGGTGTGATACTGCTGAGAATCCGGACCCGAATGTTTCAATGCGTTTTTTTCATTCAGCGTACCAATATCCGACCGGAGGTATCAGTCATTTCTTAACATCGGGTGATTTCAATCGGGACGGGGCACCTGATATTGCAGTTACTATTTATAATACGAATAAAGTAGCGGTTTTGTTACGCGATTCGGAGAAAGGAAATTTCCGTTTGCATGTAGATTATATAGTGGGGAAAGGACCTGGGATGATAGCCAATATTGATGTAAATGGCGATGGTTTTGTAGACCTTGGAGTAGTGAACCAAAACGATAATTCCATATCTCTCCTTTATGGCAAGGGAGACGGAACATTTGAAGAAGCCGAGACAATTACTTTACGAGAAGGGGCAAAACCCCTGGCTATGGTATTTTTGGATATAAACAAAGATGGACTTTCTGATGTTGTCATTGCGGAATCGGGAATGGGGGGAGTGAGTTACCTTTTAAATGTGGGAAATAAGTTGTGGGGAGAGTTCCAATATGTGCAGTGTGGAAATGCACCTCGTTGGTTATTACCTGTAGATTTGGATAAAAATGGCGAAATAGATTTAGTCGTTTCCAATCGAGATTCAAATAATATTTCTGTATTATTAAGCCAGCCTGATAATTATTTCACGACCAAAGTAGATTATTCTGTGGGGACTTATCCCAGATGTGTAGAAACAATAGACATAAACAGCGATACATATCCCGATTTAATTGTTGCAAATGCAGGAAGTGGAAATTATTCTTTGCTTATGAATGATACACAGGGAGGTTTTACTCTGACAGAAACGCTTCCCTCACGGGCACTTCCCATGAAAATACGAATCGAAGACCTCAATGGAGATGGATTTTTAGACTTACTCGGATTATTGTATGGAAATTTAACTTTAAGTACCGGAGCGACAGCAGTTGGACCTTTTGCATCTGCAGAAATTTTCTATGGTTCACAAGAAGGGAGTTTTACATATAAAAAAACTATAAATTTAGGAGTGGGGGCTATTGATATTATTAATGTGGACTTGAATGCAGACACGCACAAAGATTTAATCTTTACACTTTCAGGGTTAAATCGAGTAGGTGTAATTTATGGCGATGGGAACACTTTTAGTAAAACAGAGACAAGACCCTTATTTGATGGGGATATAGGAACTTTGAGTTATGGCGATTTTAATGGAGATTCTCAAAATGAAATTATAGTCTGTTCTAATCGAAATGCCTTCTTTAAGGTTTTTCAGGTAAATACCGACTTATCATTGACAGAAAAAGGGAGGTGGGATACTTCGGGAATAGTTCAATCTATTGTATGCACTCCGATTGATAATAATAATAATTCTGTAGACCTTGTTTTATGTGAAAGAGGAGTAATGGGTGTAACAATTTATTTAAATAATGGACAAGGCATATTTCAAAAGAAAGGAGTTTACTCTGTTCGAGAACCTACTTTTTCACATAATCCCTATCCATCTTTCATTGTCGTGGATGATGTAAACAATGACGGCAACAAGGATATTGTTACTTCTAATCCAAAAGCAGATACCATTTCTGTGCTATTGGGAGATGGAACCGGTGCTTTTGGCCCTGCAAAAGAAACAATTGTGGGAAATTATCCCATGGCTGTTAAATTAGCAGATGTCAATCGTGATGGAAAATTGGATTTATTGTTTGTGAGTAGTAAAGACCCTGACGACCCCGATGACCAATCCCCCTCTCGTTTTGTATGCTGGTTCGGGAATGGTGATGGAACTTTTGATAAAAGTACACAAAAAAGATATGCAACAAATGGAAACCCACGAGGACTATTGATGGTTGATTTAGACCGCGATGGAGATTTGGAAGCCGTTACGATTCATCCTACAGGTCAAACAGTCGTAATTTTTGGAGCCAAGCCCGATGGCTCTTTTGTAAACACAGGTTATATAAAAATTGGTAAAAATCCCAAATCTGTGTTCTCGTGGGATATAGACAATAATGGGTTTCCCGATTTAATATCTATCAATGGAGATAGTACCCTATCCGTTGTGTTAAACAATGGAAAACTACAATTTTCATCTGCTTACTATTATTATGTGGGTCATAGCCCTGTGTCAGGTATCCCATTCGATATTGACAGAGATGGAATATACGATTTAATTATTGCAAATAATGCCTCAAATGATTTATCCTTTGTAATGGGAAGGAATCCATAGTCGGTTTTCCATAATTGAAACAAATTTATCGAAAGTATTGTCTATTTTTGAAATTTATTAATTTCTAAAATAAGAGTAAGGAGTTTTGTCTTATGGATACTGTAAAAAAGATATTGAAATGGATAGGTATTGTTATCCTTTCATTAATTGTTATCTTACTTCTATTCAAATTTTACGCAGACCGTACCTATTTTAATAACTATGACCCCACTCTTCCCTTGAACCCACGGGTAGAAGAATCGAAAGAGATTAATGATGAGCTAGAAGTTTTTAATGTTCGTCGTCCGCGTCACTTCCAGAGTATTAAGTTCTCGTATGAAAGCAGACCTGGTGAACGCGTTCCTGCTTTACTTTTATTGCCTTACGAAATGAAGGAAAAAGTCCCTTGTGTTGTTTTTCTTCATGGGATAGGACAGAGTAAAGATTTTATCCATGAGATAGCCGGACCTTTCACGGAAAAAGGATTTGCTATGGCAAGTTTTGACCAGATTATGCAGGGAGAACGAAAAGTTCAAGGGAACTGGCTTATACAATTTATAGCATTTCGTCAGCGTCCATGGAAAACCATAAATGATGCAAGAAGACTCATTGATTACTTACAGACACACCCTGATATTGACCCCAACCGAATTTATCTTGTAGGTGCAAGTTATGGGGCTATTACCGGAAGCACATTAACTGCTTTTGATAAACGGATAAAAGCGTCTATCCTTGTAGTAGGAGGCGGTAACATTAAGGTAATGTTGGATGCTCCCGCAATAAAAAACAATGCACCAAAATGGTTACATGCAATTGGGAAACCCATTGTTTCCTTTATTATGGGGGTAGCAGACCCCATTCACTATGTTAAAGGGACATCTCCAACGCCCTTGCTATTTCTAAATGGTGATCAGGATACATTGGTCACACCGGAAGCCGGGAAAATATTATTCGAGGCAGCAGGAGAACCAAAGGAAATACGCTGGTATCCTATTGACCATCCCGGATTGCGCAAGAGTGATGGACTTAAAGTAATACAGATGTTAGATGATGGGCTTGCATGGTTAATGGAACAGGATAATAAAGTTAAACAAGCTAAGGTAGGATGGTACCGGGGCTGGGAGTCGAACCCAGGACATCTGGAACCACAATCCAGTGCTCTAACCAACTGAGCTACCCCGGCACCTGAGTATTTTATTTTACAAAAAATACATCTAAAAACGCAAGGTATGGATTAAAAAGAGTTCACTTCTATTCTTTTCCTCCAATAATTAAGCAAGTCATTTATTATGTCAGTGATACTGTATCTTGGTTCCCATGGAATATTTTTTTTCAATTTTTCACAACTTCCATAAATTTCCTGTATATCATTTGCCCGTGTTCTTTCGGAGTCAATACATATCTCGACTTTTATGCCTGTTAAGGTCTGCAAAATATCTATGATTTGTTTTAATGAATGTGATTTCCCTGAACACAAGTTATATGCTTCTCCATTTCCTTCATTTTGGGCGAGCATTTCATAGGCACGAATGACATCAGATACATGAAGAAAATCCCTTTTTACTTCAATATTCCCTACATGTAAAATAGGCTGTTTTATTCCTTTTTCAATTTCAATAAACTGTTTTGCAAAACTAGATAGGACAAATCGTTCATTTTGACCTGCCCCTGAATGATTAAAAGGACGGATAATCGTTGTAGATAATATTCCTTTCTTGTAAAGATATTTACAATAAAAATCAGACGCAAGTTTTGAAATAGCATAAGGATTTTGAGGATTTAATGGATGGTTCTCATCTATAGGTAAGTAGCATGGTTGACCATAAACCTCCGAAGTGCTGATGAAGAGAAAATGTATCTGGCTCCCATAACATTGGTACAGTAAATGTGTCAGAGCGATAACGCTATCAGTGTTCATCTGAAAACAGGAAAGAGGATTTTCCATAGATTGAGGAACAAAACTGATAGCAGCGAGATGGAATACATGGGAAATAGGGCTTATGGATTTAAGAAAAACTTTAGTTTGTTCTCTGTCTAATAAATTGCATACATGTATGTCTTCCTGTGGGCTAATGTCGCACCCAATAACTTGCCAGCCACAATTTCGGAGGTATCGGGTAAGATGTTTACCGACAAAACCGCCTGCACCTGTAACAAGAGCCCGTTTGCTCATGCTTCTGCCTTTAACTCACGAATATGCTTTTCCACATATTTCAAATCTGCTTCTACCATCATTTGGACCAAATCTGAAAATGAATGTTTCTTTTTCCATCCCAATTTTGTCTTAGCTTTAGAACAATCTCCTAAAAGTAGATTAACTTCTGCCGGACGGTAAAATTGTTTATCTGTCTTAACATATTGTTGCCAATCCAGTCCAACATGAGAAAAAGCAATTTCACAAAACTCGCGGACACTGTGTGTTTCCTCACTGGCAATAACATAATCATCAGGGCTATCCTGCTGGAGCATTAGCCACATGGCTTCAACATAATCTCCCGCATAACCCCAATCTCGTTTGGCATCTAAATTTCCTAAAAGCAGTTCATTTTTTATTCCATGGGCAATACAGGCGACACCATGTGTTATTTTTCGAGTTACAAATTCAAGTCCCCGTCGTGGGGATTCATGATTAAATAAAATGCCCGAACAAGCAAAAATATCATAACTCTCACGATAATTTACCGTAATCATATGCCCATACACCTTTGCTACACCATAAGGACTACGCGGATGAAAGGGAGTATTCTCGTTTTGTGGAGTTTCTTTCACCTTACCAAACATTTCACTGGAAGAAGCCTGGTAAAAGCGTATTTTGGGATTTACTACACGAATGGCTTCTAATACGCGTGTAACTCCCAATGCTGTTACATCGCCTGTGAGAATAGGTTGCTTCCACGAAGTTGGGACAAAAGATTGTGCCGCAAGATTATATACCTCATGCGGATTGGCTATCTGTATGGATTCAATCACAGATACCTGGTCTGTCAGGTCTGCCTGGATGAGATTAATTTTTTCCTGAATGTGTGCAATGCGTTCGAAAGTTTCCGTGCTGGATCTCCTTACAATGCCATATACTTCATATCCCTTCGATAGTAAGAACTCAGCAAGATATGAACCATCCTGTCCTGTTATTCCTGTTATTAATGCACATCGTCTTTCTTTTTTATCTGCGTTTTGCATATTTATCTCCTAATCTATATTGTAAAACTTTTTGAACCAGTGAACATATCTCAGGATGCCTTCCTCTACAGGAACACAGGGTTTGTAGTTAAGCAAGGTGCGGGCATGAGTGATGTCCGCATAAGTAATTTCAACATCCCCCGGTTGATAGGGTTGCCACTCAATTTGAGCAGGTTTCCCGGCACATTTTGAAATAATCTCTATTAGGTCAATAAGTTTTGTGGTATGGTTTTCACCTAAGTTAAAAATTTCATATTGAAAAGGCCTTTCAATACTTTTTATGAGACCATCTAAAATATCATCAATGTAGGTATAATCACGAGCAGAGGTTCCATCACCAAATAATACAACAGGTTTGCCTGTCAAGATTTGCTTTGTAAATTTATGTATGCCCATATCGGGTCTTTGTCGAGGTCCATATACCGTAAAGAAACGAAGCATAGTAATATTTAATCCATAAAGGGAACTATACACATGTGCTTGGAGTTCATTTGTCCTTTTTGTAACTGCATAGGGACTGATAGGAAACATTACAGGGTCTTCCTCTGAATAAGGAATGGCTTTGCTCCCCCCATATACTGACGAACTGGAAGCAAAAACTAAATGTGAAGGTCGAGTGTCACGGCAAGCGTCCAATATATTTTGCGAACCAATGATATTAATCCTATAATATTCTTCCGGATTTTCAAGAGAAGGACGAACACCTGCTCGTGCGGCGAGGTGGACTACCACTTCTGGATTATGTTTCTTGAATATTTTGTATACGGTTTCTTTATCGCATATATCCGCTTCATATAAAGTGAAAAGTTCTGATTTCAATGCATTTTCAATATAACGGCGTTTTATCTGGGGGTCATAAGTAGGACTAAAATCATCCATTCCGATAACTTCATTTTTGTATGTAATAAGTCGGTCTGCAAGGCTTGAGCCAATAAACCCCGCCACACCTGTAATTAGCACTTTCATAAACTTCCCCTTCTTATTATTGGATTTGGAATTAAAAGTTTAATAAAAAAACTTTTCATAAGGCAAACCTTTGTTTGAGGTATAAATTATAACAGTATAGAAAATAAACAATGTAGAACGAAAAAGGAAGGAATAAAAATTTAGGAAAGAAAAAATAGTTAATTTTTATATACTTGGAGGGGTCTCTATTTCTTATAAGAAAATTATACAGGATTTGTAGAAACAATTTTTAATATCTTATCTATACATAGAGTTTTGGTAGTGAATGTAAAAACGCGGGGACCTAAGGGGGACCATATCCCTGGGTCGGTCGAACGAAAAAAAACAATTGTCTTTACACCGATTGCCCCTGCGAGATGAGAAATTCCACTGTCATTACCGATATATGCACTTGCTCCAGCAATATACTCTGCCAGTTTCGTTAGGTCTTCTATTTCAAGTGTCGGAATTTCTCTTGGAATGGAGAATTCCTTCTCCGCCGGTCCGAGGCACCAGCGAACTTTCAAATGGTTATCATGTAATTGTTTAGTTATTTCTAAAAAAAAGTCAACAGAGAAGTTTTTTTTCTTACTGCCACTTCCCGGATGGATGATAACTTCGTTATGTATTTTTTTAGGTTGTATAGGTAAAATGAATGTTTTATCAGGTCGGAAACCAAAGCATTGAAGATAATATATTGACGCATGTCGGTTCCAGTTGTTAGGGGGAATCCCAGGAAAATAATATACATTAGGAACGCCAATAGATTTTGCAATTTTTTCTAGTTTTTTTCCATCCCTGATAAAAAAATAAATTGCATCAAATTTTGTAATAAAATCAAATAGTTTAGGTGAAGGCTCAGAAAAAAAAGAATCAAAATCTATCGTGTCAGCGTCATATATTTTTTCTACCCACCCCACTTTTTTTAATAAAACCATTCGCTCAGGATAACCGACAACGGAAATATCTACATTTCGTGATAATTTTTGAATTGCGGGTGCAAATAATATTGTATCTCCAATAGCACCAAAGAAAACGATAAGTTGTTTCATACCATATCTATATAATTTTACAAGTTAATTAAATAGATGTAATATATTATATAAAGTTAAATCATAAAAAGGAATGGAACATGGAGAAATATTTTGCAATCGAGGTCGAGGTTGGAGAAATGGAGAGGAAAAACTATCTTGAAAAATTGCGGAGTTTATTTTTTAGTAAAGGGTTCATTGTGGAGCGGGAATGGGAGGATAATATAGAAATGTTTCGCCCCTTATCCCGTGGGCAGCAGGGTGAAATAGTAATGTATCCATGGATAGATAAACTTTATATTCAAGGAAAGAGTGGTAGTGTTGTAGTCAGTTGTTCTGTAAAAAATTTTATATGGTTTCGCTATCTTATTCTTTATGTTGTCCCGATAATAGATATACTTTTTCTTTCAATTTTATTTTTATTTATAAAGGAAAAAGTAATGCTTATTCCCATTGGGGTAACAATGTTTTTTGCATTTGTAGTTATCTATTTTGTATTTAGTATGCAGTTTAAAAAAATGATAAGTTTATTAGCAGAAGAAATCCAGAATGTAAGTTAATCTATACTTTTCAGGAAGGAATTAATATGAATATGGATGATTTTTATAGTAAAGTTTTACATTTATTCAGAGAAATCCATCCTTTAGACCGTATCCCACGGGCAGGATTTTTATTACGAGGTGTATCAATACCTGAATCGGTATCGGCACATAGTCACTTTTTATCTTTATTAGCATTATTGGTTGTTGACTCCTTCCCAAATAAATGGGATTCTCAAAAAGTTTTAACAATGGCAATTATTCATGATTTAGCAGAAGCAAAAATGATGGATGTCCCTATGCCCATTACACAAAAATATTTTTCTGTAGAAAAAATGCAGGCAGAACAAGCCGTTTTTGATAAATTGATGGAAGGTTTTTCTCAAAAATATTCAGATATACATCGTGAGTTTCATGAAGCCTCCTCTCCAGAAGCGAAATTAGTGCGAGGACTGGATAAAGTTCAAATGATGTTGAAAGTATTAAACTATGAACGGGAGCATCAAGGAGACTTAATAGAGTTCTGGGAAAATCCTAAAAATTTTAATGACTACGGAATGGAGATAACTCGTAAACTTTTTGAAACAATATGTGAATGTGCAGGGAAAAAACTACCACAAGATAAATAACTAATGAAACCATCTTCTCAAGCCCATTCGGGAGAGATAAATAGGGATAGCCTGTAATTGAGAATCCAGTTCTTTCAATGTTTTTTTGAAGTTTCTCTTATTTTTATTATGTTCATCAAAAAGTAGTGTTAACGAGCCTCCTTCTCCACCTGCTCCGTTAACTTTCCATCCGATAGCCCCATGTTGTCTCGCTATATCAATCACCTGTTTGGCTGTTTCCGATACAAGAGCAGGGTGTAATGACATCTGACCCTCTGTATTTTGTATCATGGCTTGAGCAAAAGAATTGAAATCGCCTTCTAATAATGCATTTTTTCCTTTATGAGCAGAATCCCGTAATATATCTAAAATGCTTTTGTCACTCCATGGTTGTTCTAATCTTGTAATTACTTGCTTATGCACATCGCTGGATGAATGTGTTTTTCCAAGATATACCAGCATAAGTCGGCGTTCCAATTCCCACCATATCGAATTGGGTAATGTTACAGGAGATACGGATGCATGGGGATACTGAAACATCTCTATAAAACATATTCCTCCATAACTGGCACAAATTTGGTCTTGAATACCACATTGTAAACCCAATTTTTCTGTTTCAACACGATGAGCCAGACTTGCGATTTCATGAGGAGTGCGTTGTCCGGGTGTTAACAAATCTAAAGCTCCTAAAAGGGCAACACTTATTGAAGCAGATGTCCCTGTCGAACAACCTGCAGGGGCTTCAGAAAAAAGATTAACTTCAAAAGACAAATTAGATGGAAGATTCATTATGTCAATACACGCTTCTAATAAGGGATGCTTATCATATTCAGGGAAAGAGGTATGGAGAGTGTATCGTTCACCGAAATTTTCTACATCCAAGACAATGTTGGGTTTTTCGTGTTCATTTGTTTCGTATACATAAATTTGCACTTCTGCATAAGGATAAACACCAATATTAAGAACCGCTCCATATTCGGCAAACCAGGTATCTGTCCAGCCTCCTAAATCACAGATACGAATAGGTGCAGTAGCATTAATGACATGTAGAAGTTTTCTCTGCATAATAGATTATCCTCCTGGATTTTTGTAATGGGGGCAAATTTGAAGGCATCCATCTTCGTATAGAATTCGAACTTCTTCTTCAAGAGTTATATTAAATCTTTCATATACTTTTTCTTTGATAAGGTGGATTAAAAATAACACATCATCAAAAGTGGCATTTCTTTCATTCATTATGAAATTCGCATGGATAGGACTAATAACAGCACCTCCTTTTCGTATTCCCTTTAAACCACATTCTTCAATTAATTTCCCTGCACGATAGCCTGATGGATTTTTAAATACGCTACCACAACAATATCCTTGAGGTTGGCTTTCTTTCCTCCTCTGGATGTAATGCTCATAAATCGGTTGTTGGTCCCTATCCGACTTTTTAAAATGAAAAATAGCCCCGTATATCAGTTCGTTCATCGAACAGAATTTTTGAGAACGATAACCATATAATTCAGATTTTATTTCAATTTCTTTCTTCCCTTGGGGGGTTAAGAGAAAAACTCTTTCTGTCCATTCGCATATACAACCATTTACCGTTCCCGCATTCATAAAAAGTGCCCCTCCCACAGAGCCGGGAATTCCCGTCAAAGCCCCCACCCCTTCGTAATTATTTTTTAACAATATTTCTTTTACTAACCAATGGAGTTCTACTCCTCCACTGATAAAAAATCGGTCGTTCCCTAATGATTTGAATTCTTTATAATGAGATGTAATCAAAATGACCCCGCGAAAGCCTTTATCTGAAATTAAAATATTAGTTCCTCCCCCTAAAATAAAATAGGGAAGGGAAATTTGCTGGAGGATTTGATAGGATTGTTCTAATTCCTCTCCCTTTTCAGGGAGAAGGGCAAAGTCCGCAGGACCTCCTATTTTATAATAGGTTAGTGGAGCCAAAGAATAATCATTATGACAGAAAGGAAGGGATATCAATCTTGTTGTATAGTCATTTTTTTTTAGTATCATAATATTTTGATTTTGTCTTTCAATATTTAAAAGATATATGCTACAAAAAAAGCAAATTAATTATACAAAATATAACAAGGAGATTTAGATATGCCAATAAACAAAAGTAATTCAACTAACATTGCTTCTAAAGCAGTATATCGTTTTTCCTTCGGTCCCTGGAATATTGATGAAGGTGCTGACCCTTTTGGTCCTTCTGTCCGTAAGCCCGAACCACTGGCAAAAAAAATGAAGGTGGCAAAACAGTTAGGGTTTGATGGTATGCAATTCCATGATGATGATGCCGTCCCCAATTTAGATGATAAATCAAGTACGGAAATAGAAAAGGAAGCAAAAAAAATAAAGAAAATGTTAGATAATGAAGGGTTGGTTGCTGAATTTGTTGCCCCTCGTTTATGGTTTTCTCCTAAAACGATAGATGGTGCTTATACCAGTAATGACCCAGCATGTCGCAAATATGCTATTGAAAGAACAAAAAAAGCCATTGATATTATGAACATTTTAGGCACACACAATATGGTCCTATGGTTGGCAAGAGAGGGAACCTATATTCGTGAAAGTAAAAATGTCCGTTTAGCCGTTTTGCAAATCCGTGATGCAATTAACGAAATGTTGGCTTACGATAAAGAAGTTATCATTTTGATTGAACCGAAGCCCAATGAGCCAGTAGATAGTGCTATTATCCCCACAATCGGACATGCCGTTGGGTTGTCCTATATCACAGATGACCCCGCCCGTGTTTGCTGTCTTGTGGAAACAGCCCATTCCATTTTAGCAGGTTTAGACCCCGCTGATGATATGGCTTATGCTCTGGCTCATAATAAATTGAGAAGTGTCCATCTAAATGACCAGGGCGGATTAAAATTTGACCAAGATAAATCTTTCGGGTCCTATAACCTTCGTAGAGCATTTAATCAAGTTCGCGTTCTTGAAGAATATGGTTATGGAAGGAATGGAGAATGGATAGGCCTCGATGTGAAGACAATGAGGACTCAAAAACAGGCAGTAAATACAAAACATCTACGAAATAGTCTGGCTACCTTTAAGTTATTAGTAGAAAAAGTAAGAGCCATGGATAAGGCTCTTGTTTCAAAATTAATTGCGGAACGCGATTATGAAGAATTAGACCGCTATATCCTTTGCAATTTGATGGGCGTTAAGTATAGTTAATACTACCTTAAAAACTCTAATTCAAAAAACTATTTTTTTTACTCCTTTTATTTATAAACAAAAAAGTTAATATTTTTATGCAATTTTTGTATTTAGTGTTATAATATAAATAAATAGTTATATTGTTTATTATTGATTTTGTCTGGAGTATCAGGGAGCGATATATGGATTAATAAATATGTTTTCTGAAAAAAGTATCAAAAAATTTCCTGTTTATTCTAAACTAAATATATTAATAATAGGACAGCCACAGGAAGAGAGAGACCGTATCCTTAGGGACACAACATTTTGGGGGCAGGAAGTAAAGATACATTATTGTTCCTCTCCGCAGAGTTTGACCCGATTATTAAAAGGGGATACATTTTTTGAATTATTAGTTTATGATTATGCGAATAATGTATCTAAATGGGATTTATATAAAAAGATATTAGAGAATTGTGAGATTATTACTCTTTTTATCATAGTGTCAAAAATTGTGGAACCAATAGAAAAAATATTAAATCGAGATAATGTATATTGTATACCTTTTGGGGCAAAAAATACACGCCATTTGAATTGTTCATTACGAACGATTCGTAATCATGTTATTAGAAATCGAAAGTATTTATACCATTTATTTGATAAATCATTTGATGATTACCTAATAGGACTAACCATTGATAATCATAAACACAACTTTGAAGAGGGCATCTCTCAGTTATTATCGGGTTTAAGAGGTTTATTTGACTTTGAAGTAGTGTTGGCTTTGATGAAAGAAGAGGATAATTCAACTCAGATATTTCAATATGATGAACAAATAGATTTCTGTTCCTTACTTACTTCAAAAAATGGAATTCATAAGGTGTGTGAAGATTTTCTTGAGGGGCATACTACCTATATTCCATCTGAATTTCTATATAAAGATTTCCTACGATTTAATGCAACGCGAGAAAAAGCACAAATACTTGAGCGATATTTCAAGGATGCAAATTATTGTGGTTTGTGCCATTTATTAGGCTATCGTTCTTTGATTTTTATTCCTTTCAGGACTGCCAGTCAAAATAAATGGATGTTCCTTTTTGCAGATAAGAAGGCAAACAAAGCCTCAGAAAAAATATGCCAATACTTTGAAGAGAAGATGCCTTTTTTAACTGCAATCATTTCCTATTTAGAGCAATATTGGCAGGAGAAAACATTGTTAAATCTTCATCGACATTCTTTAAATACAGGGCATATTGGAGTTTGGGAATATGAAGTGGATACACGAAAGATAAACTCCTCAGGTCTGAAAGCATTATTCCCGTATTTAAAGATGCCCGATGAATTAACAGAATGGTGGCAATATATTCATCCATCAGACCGCGTGAGTTTTTGGCATGCAGTTAAGCCCTGTATTCAAGGGGCAACAAATACCTTTGCGATTGACCACCGAGTACTTTTACCGGGGGATAGACAGGTCTGGGTTCGAACCATAGGTGAGTGTGTGTCGCGAAAAGGTAAATATGCCCAAAAACTAATAGGGGTAGGCATGGATATAACTTCTTTTATGGAATCGGAGCAAGAATTAAAACATACAAATGAGAAACTACAGGTTGCTTTGGAGTTGGGTAATATTGGTTTATGGTCATGGGATATATTAAAAAATAAATATATTATGAACCAATCCTCAACAGATATGTTCCGATTAAAATATAAGAGAACTTATAATCTTGAGGACTGGTTAAATTGTATTGTCCCAGCGCAACGAGAATTGGTTCGTAAAGAATTAGGCGAAACACTCACTAAAGAAGATGGGGTATTAAATATACAATATCAAATTTATTACAGGGGGCTTTATAAACGGTGGATAGATACTTATGGGAGAATTTCTGCAAGGGATTCAAAAGGGAATCCTATTCGCATTTCAGGAACACATGTGGATATTACTGATAAGAAAATGTTGGAGAGAGAATTAGCCAGTGAAGTTATTATTAATTCTCTATATGCTGGATTTGCACGTTCATTATTGAAAATGAAAACCGAAGAAGAAGTTACACGAATGGTGTGTCAGACCGGTGTCGACATACTTAATAGTTCTTTTTGTTTTGCAGGGTATTATGACCCGGACCAAGGAAAATACTTTTTCCAGGGGGTAGATAAAAGTAAAACAAATAGATTGGCTCTCTCCTTAAATGCGGAAGAATTGTCTAAAAATGAACCTTTCTTGCACCGTTTTATATCTTCAGGTATGCCCTTGATTATGAATGAAGTTGCAAGTGAAGAAAATATACTCTTTGGTAAAATATCAATGAGGCGATTATTATTCTACCCTTCTTACACGCCATCTCATGAATTGGTTCTGATTATCGCTGTGAATTCGAAGGATAACTATACACCTTCTAATTGGGAATCTATTGAATGGATGGCTTCTGTGTATGCTCAAGCATTGGAGCGAATAAGATTAGAAAATAAAAACCTTCAGAAAACAAAAGAATTGGAAAAAACAGTAGAACAGTTAAAGAAAACATTAAATATGGTAAAACAGTTACATGGATTATTACCCATTTGTGCTCGCTGTAAGAAAATCCGTGATGACGCAGGCTACTGGCATGAGGTAGAGGTATACATTCGTCAACATACAGAAGCAGAGTTTAGTCACGGAATTTGTCCTCAATGTGCAGAAGAACTTTATGGGGATTTCTTAAAATAGGTTATTTTTTTATTGGAATTAATAATGTCGGGTTAATAGGGACCCCGTTTTTCCTTAACTCAAAATGTAGATGGGGTCCTGTTGCATTACCTGTTGCCCCTACTTTCCCTATCGTTTGACCTTTATTAACGTTACTACCTTTTTTAACTAAAATAGAACTAAGATGCGCATATCTTGTTTCCCATTGTCCCGCATGTTCAATACAGACCAATAAACCATAATTACCTGTTTTACCGGCGAAGATAATTCTGCCTTTTTGTACTGCGAGTACCGGATTTCCTTTTTCTGCTTTTATATCAATTCCCTGATGATGATATGAAATATTTCCTTTTCTCCTGAGTTCTCCAAAAGGGGATGTGATTTGAAATGAATTTTGGGGAAGGGGGTAACCCCATGTTTCTTTTCCTGATTCTGGAAAGGGTGACTGAAAAATAACTTTATGTTTTTGTCGAGCACAGGAACTAAAAAGAAGTATGAATACTAAAAAAGAGATTAAGAACTTTATTCTCATGACAAAACAAAAGTTAGTTATACATTAAATAGAAATGGTTGTATTATATCGAAAAGATTTTATAAGAAGGCAAAAAAAGAGAGGACGCCATAATATGGGGTCTTTTATGGCGTCACTCAAGGAAGTATGTAACTATGGGACTATAATGTTTTATGAGAGCTGGGACAAACACTCATAACTCATGGAGTATTGATATCTCATATTCAACTGTCTAATATTCATATCGTCAATTTTAAAGAAAACTTTAATATAGAGATATCTTCATAAATAAATAATGTATTGGCAAATGCACTTCGTGTTAATGTAACATTAATTACTACTTTTTAAACGAGTAATAAGGAGAAAAAGGAATGAAAAAATTTTTAACGGTTTTCTGTTTTGCATTGCTATTTGCGGTTACAATCTTTGCACAAGACAGTAATGAAATACTTATTTATGTTTCGCCAGATGGCAATGATGAATGGTCGGGGACAATAGGAGAACCCAATGAGAATAAAACAGAAGGTCCCATTGCAACTATCCAAAAAGCTTTGGATAAGGTCAAAGAAATTCGTTCTTCAGAGATGGGAGAAAAAACGATAAAGATAATACTTAGAGATGGAGTCTATTTAATAAACAAACCAATAGTTATTACCACAGAACACTCGGGTAAGGAAAATGCTCCCACTGTTTTTGAAAATTATCCGAACGAGAAGCCTGTAATTTCCGGGGGAATAAGAATTAAATCATGGGAAAAAGAAGAAAAAGGGTATACTGCAGATGTTAAAGATTTGTTAGGGAAAAACATCACTTTTAATTCCTTATGGGTTAATGGGGAAAGAAGACAACCTGCCCGTATCCCTGATAGCACACATCCATTTGGTGATTATCCATCAAAACAGGAGTTTTTTACAGCGAAAAAGTATGAATATATCCCAGAAACCGAAAACCAACCAGGGACATTGAAAGTTTTTTATGATGAAAATGATCCCATTCAAAATTGGAATTCCATAACAAATAGTTATTGTGTGCTTTTTTGCAAATGGGCGGTTCCTCTTTTACCTATTCGTTCTATTGATACAAAAGAACGGTGTCTCTATTTAAATGTTCCTAAAAATTTCTGGTTTGGTGTGATTTTCGCAGAAAGACAACGGTTTTATATTGAACATCTTTTTGAAGGACTAAATAAACCCGGAGAGTGGTATCTTGACCGTAAAGAAGGGAAGCTTTATTATATACCTCTTCCCGATGAAGATATGAATTCTGCTGAAGTTATTGTTCCTATAGTGGAGCAGTTACTATTACTTGAAGGAAAGCCCACAGAAGGTAAGTATGTGGGTCATGTTGCTTTCAGAGGAATTAGATTTGTTTATACAAATTTCCCGATAGGAGAGAGAGGACAATCCGACCCACAAGCAGAAGTATCAGTATCAGGGGCTATACAAGGGACAGGGGCTCGACATTGTATCTTCGAAAAGTGCACAATTCAACATGTAAGTAACTATGCTTTATGGTGGCGTTCGGGTTCGCAAAATAATATCGTGAGACAATGCCACCTATACGATATAGGTGCAGGGGGCGTAAAAATAGGGGAGACAGCCAATGCAGAAACAGATGAAACACCCGGACCGACCACGGTAGATGAAAAAAATTTATACTTGTATAAAGAATTGGGACCTACAGGTTGTGGGTATAATACAATTGAAAACTGCTTTATCCATGAAGGGGGACGGTTTTTGCGTGCAGGTATTGGTGTATGGATAGGCAGAAGTTCTTACAATCGTGTTGCTTATAATGAGATTTGCGATTTCCGTTATTCGGGTATATCCGTAGGCTGGTGTTGGGGATACGACCCGAGTTCTGCCCATCATAATATTGTTGAATACAATCATATTCATAATATAGGGAAGGCTCAATTGGCAGATATGGGTGCTATTTACACGCTGGGTGTTTCTCCGGGAACAGTATTGAGAAATAATCATATTCACGATATTATGTGTGACCCTGACCAATATGGAGGTTGGGGACTTTATACAGATGAGGGAAGTTCATATATCGTGTTAGAAAATAATATTGTTCATCATACATTAACAGGAAATTTTCATCAACATTATGGCAGAGAAAATCGTGTAGTAAATAATATCTTTGCTTTATCTGCTCGCGAGCAGATTATTCGAAGTCGCGAAGAAGACCATATTTCATTCATATTCGAGCGGAATATTGTTTATTATGACAATGACCAATTATTAGGTAGTAACTGGAATAATAAAAAATGGCAAATGGATAGAAATTGTTATTGGAATGCATCCGGAAAAGATGTTTTATTCAAAAATAAAACATTGAAACAGTGGCAGAAGGATGGCTTTGATGTAAATAGCATAATTGCAGACCCATTGTTTGAAAACCCAAATAAAGGTGATTTCCGTTTGAAAGAAGGTTCCCCCGTTCATGAAATTGGATTCCAGCCGATAGATATTTCAAAGATAGGTCTATATGGAGAGGAGGAATGGGTGAAACTTCCAGAGAAATATAATCGGATACCTTGTCCTATTCCTTCAAAATAAACAAACAAATTTGCATTTTTTGCTTATTTGTGGTACAATATAGACACTTGACAAAATTGGGGTAATTCTGTCTTTAAACACAGAAATGACAGTCCTCAACATAAAAGGTTAGTTCTGCCCTTGTATCCTCGTCATATAATTGAGCAAGTATTAAACGCAACGGATATTATAAAGCTCGTGTCCACGTATTGTGAATTAAAACCTGCAGGTTCCGACCGTTATATGGCTCTCTGTCCTTTTCATACAGAGAAAACGCCATCATTTAGTGTTTCCAAATCCCGTCAAATTTTCTACTGTTTTGGATGTGGAAAAGGGGGAGATGCTATAACTTTTTTAAAAGACATTCAAAATATCTCTTTTATAGAAGCATTAGAAATACTTGCAGATGAAGCGGGTATTCAATTACCCAAATTAACTCCTTCAGGCAAAGGTTCTTCTCCAGAACAAAATGAAAGGAAAACACTCCTACAAATCATTGAATTATCCGTAGAGTTTTATCGCAATCAACTCATGAAATCCTTAAATGGAAAAATAGCCCAAGAATATTTAAAAAAGAGGAATATTTCTCCCGAGATACAAGAAGAATTTAAATTAGGCTTTGCCCCTGCAGACGGGAATTCATTATATCGTTTTTTGAAATCAAAAGGTTTTTCAGAACGTTTAATGGTGAAAAGTGGCTTAATCCGTTCTGGGGGAGAGGGAGAAAGATATTATGATTTTTTTAGAAATCGGATTCTGTTTCCTATACGAAATATCGAAGGGAAAATAATATCTTTTGGGGGTAGAGAAATCACCGGAGAAGGACCTAAATATCTTAATCTGCCCGAGACAGAAGTATATCAAAAAAATAGGGTCCTTTATGGTTTATGGGAAGGGAAAGAATCCATTCGTTCCCAAAAGAAAGTTATTTTGGTAGAGGGTTATATCGATGTATTAAGGTGTTTTCAATCCGGGATACGGAATGTGGTGGCTACTTGTGGAACCGCTCTCACTCCGGGGCAGGCAAACTTAATGAAACGATTTACTTCTCATGTGGTTATTGTATATGATGGAGATGAAGCGGGACTTTCTGCTGCTATGCGAGCGACATCCATACTTCTGCAAGCGGGACTTGCTGTTTCTGCGGTAACCCTTCCGGAGGGGAAAGACCCCGATGATTTCCTTCAAAGCCATACGGTTTCAGAATGGGAGAAACTCATTTCCTCTGCATCTACATTTTTCACTTTTTACCTTCAACAGAAACAAAACCTTTTATCAACCTCACAGGGCAAAATCGCCGTTTTAAGTGAGTTATTCCGCCTCATTTCAATGATGGAAGAAAATTCAATAAAAGAAGAATTCCTAAAAGAGATCGCCTCTGCTCTGCGGATAAGTTTCTGGTCAGTAAAAAGTGATTATGAACAATATCTAAAAAACAATTATTCTGTGCGTAAGACGAATAATTCTCGTTCGGAAAATGTTTCTGTAGATGATATAGATTTTCTATATTATCTTATAAATAATAAACAAATAAGAATGCGAACAAAAGATTTATTTGAAGAAATTCCATTCCCTGACACCCCTCTGGGTGTAGCAATAAAATATATATTAGAGAGTGATGAAGTAGATCCTCGTCTTATGGAAGAGGGAAAAGCGAGAAATCTATTACAAAAAGCGTTAATGTCTGAGCCTGTAAGTAAAAACCTGAACGCATTAGCAATCGAGCGATTAAATCGTCTTCACATTGATTATATCAACCAGCAAATAGACATTATTCAACAGCAAATTCAAGAGGCTGAAAAACAGCAACAAAAAGATAAGTTAATGAAACTTTTAATTGCACAAAAAGAATTAATCACTAAAAGAAGTCAGTTATTTGTTATACCAATAAAAAAATAAGAGGTGATGTATATGTCAGCAAAACAAAAGGTTTTGAAAAAACAAAGGAGTGTGGAGTTGTTTTCACCAGAAGAAGAAGAGTTGGCATTATTAGAGAACCTTTATGAGGCTCATGAAAGTCCCAGTGAGACTTTACGTGCCTTAGGTTATGAAAAAGCCCCTCTCTTAAAGGGTATAGGGAGTCCAACAGATATACAAAAACCTGATGCAATAAAAACTCCTTCCCGCCCGGATGAGGGTATCCGTGTTTACCTCAGAGCTATGGGAAAAGTCCCTTTATTAACGAAGGAGAAGGAAGTAGGTATTGCCAAAAATATCGAAGAAGCCGAAAAAGAATTGGTGCGTGTCTTATTAAGTGCTCCTTATACTGTGCATGAATTTTTCTTAATAGCCACCCGTATTCGATCCGGTCGTTTAGACCCTTCTCGTGTAATTGAATGCAATGAAAATGCGAAAATGGAAAAATTAAAAAAGCAGTTATTACAGAGTGCAGACCAATTAGCAGTAATTCGCCAACAAATACAGGCGTTGGAAAAAAAACTTGAGAAACTAACAAAGAAAAAGGCAAAACAAAGAGGAAAAATCCAACATATTGAAATATTACAAAATCAAATTAAGGAACTGCGTGAGAAACAATACCAGATTTTAAGTAATTTCCCATTATGTGCGAGAGAAATTGTAAAAATTGGTAGAAAGATTAAAGCATTAGAACGGCGTATTTTGAGTGCAAAAGATGAAATATCACAAATAGAGCATGAATTTGGTTTATCCGCAGATGAGATAATAAAAAATGCTCATTCAGGTCGAGGAAGAAAGAGTAAAAAAGACCAGGATGCCATCTATCTTTATGAATGTGCACAGCGTCTTGAAACGGCGCGAGCCAAGATAAATCAAATTCAGCGTGATGCGCAAATGAATCTTGAACAAATTTCAGAACTTATTAAGACCGTCCGTGAAAAAGAAGAAAAAATAAATGAGACCAAGCAAAAATTAGTTGAAGCAAACCTGCGTCTTGTTGTAAGTATTGCTAAAAAGTATACCAACAGAGGAATGTCATTTGAAGATTTAATTCAAGAAGGGAATATTGGGCTAATTAAAGCCGTGGATAAATTTGAATACTGGCGAGGATATAAATTCAGTACTTATGCGACATGGTGGATACGGCAGGCGATTACCCGTGCCATAGCTGACCAGGCACGAACCATTCGTATCCCTGTACACATGATCGAGTCCATAAATAAATTGGCAAGAGCCAATCGGAGTTTAATCCAAAAATTTGGACGCGAGCCCAATGTCGAAGAAATCGCCGATGAGATGGAACTGCCCGTAGACCGCGTGCATTCCATACGTAAAATATCGCAAGACCCCATGAGTTTAGAAACACCTATCGGGGATGATGGTGATACCACATTTGGTGATTTTATTGAAGATGAAAATGTTGAAAATCCATCCGATACAACTCAACATAGGCTATTTATTGATAAAATAAACGAGGTATTAAAAACCTTGACCGAGCGCGAAGAAAAAGTTATCCGCTTGCGTTGGGGCTTAGGTGATGGATTCGCACGGACATTAGAAGAAGTGGGTAGTGTATTCAATGTTACCCGTGAACGCGTCCGCCAAATCGAGGCAAAAGCCATTCGAAAATTGAGGCATACATGGCGTGCAAGGGAGTTACTCCCCTTCATTGAAAGTTGCATAAAATAGCAAAAATTGATACAATATGTGTCACTATAAAAGCGTTTGGGCCCTTAGCTCAGTAGGTCAGAGCAGGTGACTCATAATCACTTGGTCGCAGGTTCGAGTCCTGCAGGGCCCACTTTCTTTTTTATGGGGGGGACCCATTCAAGTGTATTCCAGAAAATTGAAATTATTTAAAAATCCATTTTTTGGTCAGGGATAGAATAATTAAGGGGAGCATTATCAAGGTTACGAAGGTTACCTCGCCAATGACTTTCTTTTAACCCTATCTCATGGGCTACTGTACAGAGTTTTATAATTTCATCAGGACTGATGTTTGTATCTTTTAAATTGAACAATGGATTCTTAAACGAAGAATTGGGGACATATCCACGAAATTCAACCTGCTTTGTGTTGGGTAAAGATTTTTTTATGAATAGACAAAGGTTATAGATAGTCTCTGGAGAATTTGTAAAACCCGGAACAATAGGGATGCGGATGTAAACAGGTTTTTCCAATATAACAAGATCATTCAAATTACGAAGATAAATTTCAAAAGGGACATTACTGACACTTTGCCACACCTCTTTATCAAGCGTAAATAATTGAAGTAACACCCCATCTGTATATTTGAGAGCCTGTTTCCATAACTCTTGATTATCTATTCCTGCACAACTGGTAAAAAGAATGTGATTAATATTGAGGTTTTTTAATTTTTCAAGTAACTCAATCATAGGGTATCCTTGTAATAAAGGCTCTCCTCCTCCCAAAGTTATATTCCGGGGTGGAATTTGAAGATTAATTTCATAATCAACCAGAGAGATAATTTGTGCTGTTGATATATAATCTCCTGCGGGTTTTAGTCCCTCTCTTTTACAGACTTCCCAGCATGCACCACAAAAATTACACTTTTCTTCATCTATGATTATTGTATTATTAACATTTAAAATAGCCTTTTTCTTGCATTCTTTTATACATTCAAAATCGTGAATACATCTACTACTTTTCCATCGGATTTCAGGGTTAACTTTTTGAAGAAATGGATTTAAGCACCATGGGCAGGATAAACTGCACCCTTTGAAGTAGAGAGCTAACCGAACACCCGGTCCATCATTAGTAGATAAATTATCCCAACCGTATAATATCAACTTCCCCGTATTTTGTGTCCCATTGGCGACCGATTTCATAATGGTGTTCTCCGGTATGAATGTTTAGTATGGTATTAACATTATTACAAAAATAAAAAGTTTTTGCAAGAAATTTTTCTTAAAATTTTTATAAATCGTATAAATCTTTATTCACATTATTTCTTTTCATATTTGTAAACTATGGCATTGTATTCATTCGTTTTTCAGTCATTGAATTTTATATCATTCTTAAATAAAAAAATGAATATCTGTTTAATTTGATTTCAGGATTTGTATGAAAATGTGGATATTTAAATATGTATTTCTTGTCTTATTCTCTCTTCTTTTGATGTGGGAGTTTGCTTCATGTAATGCCTATTTTGAAAGCAAGAAAAAACCAGATGAGCCAATGTTGTCTAAAGAAGAACAAGAAGTTTTAGGGGGGTATAATCCATCTGCTGTGGTAAATAATTCAAATTTAAAGAAAAATATGGGTGATATCGAAAGTGATTTGCAGATATTGATACAAATTCCCGAAAGAATGATTACAGCAAATACAAAAATACGTAAAGAAATAGGAGCCCATGGGAAAATTTCGCGTATCGAAGTAGAAATATCACCTCCCTATCCTGAAAAAATGATAGCTGAAGTGCTTGTTCTTCCGAAAGGATCTGTTAATTATACGGAATATCCTGTAAAGGTTGAAGGGAAGATTATTCGTGATAATGAACAAATTGGTGAATTTAAGACCGTTCTTACAGGTGCAGTAGGTGGAGATATTATTCCCGTCCCTACAGAGACCATGTTCCCTTTGAGGTTTGAAGTAAATTTATGGGACTCTGTTCCCAGAGAAAGTTTTTCTACTTTACTATATGCACAAGCAAAATTATTGTTATATGAACCCTTTACAGAACCAAGAAAAATATTTAACAGTGATAATACAATAAAACTAAAAGAAGAAACAGAGATATTAGGGAACCCATTGAGGATAACACTTAAGCAAGAAGGAGAATAGAAATGAATATTGTCTGTATGGGAGCCCATCCAGACGATGCGGAATGGTATGCAGGTGGAAGTATGATTATGTGGACAGAAAAAGGACACAATGTATATGCGGTATCTGTTACAAAGGGGGATATGGGGCATTATGAAATAAAACCTAAGGAATTGGAACAAATTCGGCAAAAAGAAGCAGAGGAATCAGCAAAACGAGGAGGATATACTTCTATTGTCATGGATTTCCCGGATGGTTCTTTGATGCCTACACTTGAAGTCCGCCATGAAATAGTGTCTTTAATTCGACGACTCAAAGCAGATGTCGTTCTCACACATCGTCCCTGCGATTATCATCCTGACCACAGGGCGTGTGGTGTGCTTGTTCAGGATTCAGCCTTTTTGGTAACTGTGCCTCATTTCTGTCCCGAAGTACCCGCTTTATCTCAAAGTCCTTTTTGCTTATATATGATGGATATGTTTCAGAAGCCAATACCTTTTCATCCTAATTATGCGGTGGATATTACTTCTGTGATTGATAAAAAATGGGATTTATTAGATGCAATGAGTTCACAAATGTATGAATGGTTACCATGGTTAGACCATCAATTAGAAGAGGTTCCTCAAGATAAAGAAGCACGAAGACAATGGCTCCGAGAACGATGGGATAGTTTATTTCGGATGCCCTCATTCTATTTCCGTTCACTATTTGAAAAGGAATTGGAAACTTACGATAAGTCTTTTGAGTATGTGGAATTTTTTGAACAATGCGAATATGGAAGGTCCCCTTCTCGTCTCGAAATAGATGCATTATTCACATTAGAAAGAAAACCACAAGGAATAATTTAATTATATTCGAGGTAATTATGTATAAGAAAAGATATTGTTTGATTGTTTTTTGTGTCTTGTCGCAGATGGTGTTTATGGCTATTTGGGGAGAAGATATTTCAGGTTCTTATGCACGGGTTGTTTCTCAAGGTAAGGGTTTTGCGATTGCTGTTCCGACCCATGTAGAGTTCCAATTCATTCGCACTGCACAGGACAATAGTTTTGAACTTGCGTTTAAATGCCTACAAGACTTTGAAACAAAATTACGATTGAAATTTACAGAAGAAAGCCCCCGTCCTGTAGAAATCCAAAATTGGGGTCCTTTTTATAGTATAAAAACTGAGCCCCAGATAGAAATGAGAATTACTGCTGTTTTTTCTTTGGCGGGTATTGTTTCCGTTGAGAATGGGGCTTTATTATTTGCTAAATTATGGGATAAAATGCGGAATCTTGCTACAGAATTCACGGCGGATTTGAAAGGGCCTTTTTTGCGGGTGCAGAATGAAGAAGCGGTGATTCGTTCTGCGGTTAATTCCGCCATTGAAAATGCATATCAACCAGCAGATGCGGGAGCAGGGGCTCTTCGAGGCGGTATTTATGCGATAGAAAAAGTAGAAATAAATAAGATTGAATGGGAAAATGACGGGAGAAAAGAAGAAGATACTCTCTCTCTGAACGAACTCCGTTGTAACTCTACCGTTACGGTTACTTATCTGGTGAGCCAGATGTAACTATTTCGTTTCTTCATGTAATAATGTGACTTTAGGATTATCAAAAGGAAGCCAAACGGTGAAACCTTCTTTAGCAGAGTATCTTATAAATCCATTGTGTTCTTCTATATACTTCTGAGCTATAGTTAAACCTAATCCTATATGATGTTGGTCTTTAGATGTGGTATAGGGTTCAAAAAAATTTTCTGTGCTTTTCTTAATTAATAGAGGACCATTATCATGAACACTTATCAAAATTCCATCATCATCACCTTTACATGATACCTTCAATCTTCGTGGCTCATCATCTTTAGGTTCCTTCAATTCCAAATTCTCTTCTGCGTTTTTTATTATATGAAGAAGAGCTAATTGGAGTCGTGGGAGGTCTACGACGATGGGTTTAATATCACTTTCAATTTCCTTTTCAACCCATATTTTCAGTACTTTCTGATAATATTTTCTTAGATGAAAAACGGTATTGATAAGTTCTGGAATTTCCACAAGAGTTACAAGGGTATCTCTACTTCGGGAAATAGTATTAAGTCCGTTCATTAACACGGAACAATTCTGAACACATTCAATAATTTTACCCAACATCCGATGGCTTTCCTCCCCCGGTGATGTGTCCATCTGAAGAAGTTCCGCGTACGCCATGATAGCCCCCAGGTAATTGTTCGTGTCATGGATTACACTGTTAATACACAATCCTGCTGTGGCTAATCGGTGTAATTTTTCAATTCGTTCTTCTATATCCGGTAAGGCTTGTTGTATAGAAAAACTGTCAGCCAATTTTAGATTTCCTAAATTTATTACTCAATTATTTGAACTACACTTTAAAGTTTAATATTTTATTCAGGGAGTTTTCAAGAAAATATCCCTTATACAATCTTATTCTGCATTATTACTAAATCGTGCGACTACTGCCCCAGCAAATTCACTGCACTTTACTTCTTGAGCACCTGTAGTTAATCTTGCAAAATCATAAGTTACGATACGGTCTTGATAGGTTTTGATTAAAGCACGGGTAATTACATCAACAACTTCATTCCATCCAATATATTCAAACATCATGACGCCGGAAAGTATAAGACTACTTGGATTTACTTTGTCTAAATTGGCATACTTCGGGGCAGTTCCATGAGTTGCTTCAAAAATAGCATAACCATTTTCGTAGTTAATATTTGCCCCTGGAGCAATACCAATTCCGCCAACCTGTGCAGCAATAGCATCACTTATATAATCCCCATTCAAGTTCATTGTTGCAACAACATCAAACTCTCTGGGACGAGTTAATATTTGCTGTAAAAAAATATCCGCTATAGTGTCCTTAACAAGCAGTTTATCTCCTGGATTCCCGTTGCAATCACTCCAACAAACTGCGGAACCTGCAAATTCTTCACGGACTAATTCATAACCCCAATTTAGAAAAGCACCCTCCGTATATTTCATAATGTTTCCCTTGTGGACGAGGGTTACCGAGCGTTTTTCATGAGCGAGTGCATACTTAATAGCAGAACGAATAAGCCGTTTTGACCCCATTTCACTAATCGGTTTAATACCAATCCCCGAATCAGGGCGAATATTCCAACCAAATTCCTTCTTACAAAAGTCAATTAATTTTTTTGCTTCAGCAGAGCCGGAGGGGAATTCAAATCCGGCATAAACATCTTCTGTATTCTCACGAAAGATAACTACATCCACATCTGCAGGATTCTTCACAGGACTGGGCACACCCGGAAAATATCGAACGGGACGAACACATGCAAACAAGTCAAGCATCTGCCGAAGAGTTACATTTAAACTCCGAAAACCTCCCCCCACCGGGGTTGTTAAAGGTCCTTTAATGGTAATCTGATATTCACGGATTTTTTCAAGAGTTTCTTCAGGTAGATAAGTATTAGCTACTTTATTTGCTTTTTCTCCCGCGTAAAGTTCCATCCACGCTATTTTTCTTTTATTCCCGTAGCAAAATTCTACTGCGGAATCAAACAAATATTTTGATGCTTTCCATATATCAGGACCTGTTCCATCACCTTCAATAAAACCAATAATCGGCTGGTCAGGAGTATGTATAATGCCATCTTTAAAGATTATTTTTTCTCCTTTGGGAACTTGAATTAAATTTTTTGCCATAAATCATTCTCCTCATAAATAAATATAATTTAAAATAATTATCCTTTTATTTGTACTAATAACTTATTTAACTTCTAATACAAATTTATTGGTTATGGTTTGTATTGTTGTCCGGCAAAGAAAGAAGTCGAGCTTCTATGATATGAGGTAATTTTGCACAATCTTGAATAACTTCATCACTTAAAGGCTGGTCAAGGTTAAGAACAGTAAGAGCAAGTCCTCCTTTAATATCTCGACCCAACATTAAATTAGCGATGTTAACCCCTGCTTCACCAATGCGAGTGCAAAGCCGTCCTATTACAAGAGGTTTATCCTCATTTCTGCAAACCAACATATATCCTTCGGGTTTTGCATCTACCCGCATTCCATCAATACTGCAAATTCGTGCATCAGTTTTATGGAATAAGGTTCCTGTAACGGTGTGGGATTCTTGGTCTGTTTCGACACGAAGAGAAATTTCAAAAGCATAGTTAGAGGGACGGGCTGTTTTTCGTTCATGACATTCAATGCCTCGTTCTTTAATTTGAACTGGGGCACTAATCATATTTACTGTTTCAACTAATGGCTTCAAGAAGCCTGTCAGAATGGCAGATGTTATAGGGTAAGTATCCGTCACTCCTATTTCTCCTGCGTATTCAATTTGCAATGAAGTGGGTCTCCCACGCGTATATAATGACTGGAACATACCTAAACGCTCCCCTAAATCAATAAGGGGCTGTAATACTTTTCTGGTTTCAGGGTCTATACTCGGGACATTTACCGCATTAACAATGGCACCTGTCGTCAGGAAATCAACCATTTGTTTTGCAATATCAACAGCAACAACAACTTGTGCTTCCTCGGTAGATGCGGCTAAATGAGGTGTTAATATTACATTGTCCACCCCCAAAAACGGATTATTCACAGGAGGTTCCGAAGTAAACACATCCAATGCAGCACCTGCAATTATCTTTTCACGAAGAGCAATCGCTAAATCTTCTTCGTTAACAATTCCACCACGAGCACAGTTTATAATTCTACAATTAGGTTTCATCTGTTTTAACTGTTCTAATCGAATCATATTGTTTGTTTTCTCTGTCTTCGGTGTGTGAATAGATATAAAGTCAGATTCTTTTATAAGTTGTTCAAGACTAACGAGTTCTACACCTAATGCCTCTGCTTTCAAAGGAGTTAAAATAGGGTCATGGGCTATTACTTTCATCTCAAATGCTAATGCCCGCTTAGCCACTGCACCGCCAATTCTCCCTACTCCAATAATACCCAAAGTTTTGCCCCGTAGTTCTACGCCCATGTATTTCTTACGGTCCCATTTACCTGCCATCATAGAATTATGGGCAGAAGGGATATTACGACAAAGGGCTAACATTAGGGCGAAAGTATGTTCACAGGCAGAAATTGTATTTCCGCCGGGTGTGTTCATTACAACAATACCCATTTGGGTAGCAAAGTCTTTATCAATATTGTCAGTTCCGGCACCCGCTCTGCCGACTACTTTCAAGTTTTTGGCATGCAATAGCGATTCTTTAGTCACTTTGGTAGCACTACGAACGACTAAACCGTCATAATTCCCTATGATTTGGGCTAATTCCTCTGGTTTTTGGGGAGGTTTTACATCCACCTCTAATCCAGCCTGCTTAAATATTTCAATACCTTCCTCACTTAAATTATCTAAAACAAGAATTCTTGCCATATCTTTTTCCTTTCTTTGTTTAAGACCCGATTACTCTGCCCAAATTATTAATTGAATTTATAGTTTATCAAAAATAATACCATTTTCACAAGTTATAAATTATTCTCTATTAAACATAGATGATACAATAAGCCCGAATAATATAGAATAAAACATCTATTTTTTTGAATTACATTGCTTTTGAGAAATAAGGAGTAAGACCATTCCTATCAAAATAAAGTCAAAGATAAGTTTTGTAATACTTTGATTTTTCACACATCCACAGGTATCATCAGAAGAACCATTTTCTCCATCAGGTGTAGGTGTTCCTTCTAAACTCCCTTCTATATTCGTTCCTTCTGATGTTTGTCCTTCAGTTGTATTCCCTTCACCTATTCCTTCATGAGTTCCTTCTCCTGTTCCTTCTCCTGTCCCTTCTCCTGTCCCTTCAGGTAATCCTTCCAATGTACCTTCTGTATCGGGCAGTAGGATATTGGCATAGCCGATAGATTTCAATGCACAAAGGTCTAACAATGTATATTGACGAATTATAGCCCCTGCGATATAACGAGGATTCATAACAGCGTCTATTATGCCTGTTCTGTCCGGGTCCCAGTGATTCAAACTTGTACCATCTGCAAATGGATTCTTTGAATATATAGCAATTCCTTCATGTCCGAAGTGAGTTTCAATATATGATGATTTAAAGACTAATTGATTACTGATAGTATCTGAGGGAACTCCTTGAAAAGCAGGGGGCGAGCCTGCAAAAAGGGCTAAGTCTCCTTTATAAATAAATTGGTCGAAAACAGTGAATAAATACTTGTTGTTTGAAGTCAAAGGGGTTTTCCCATCCTCTTCTACAAACGACAAAAATCCAAATCCATGTGTAAACTCATGAATAAGCACAGATAGCAAATCTAACTGATTATTGGCAGGAAAAACATTATCCGGATCTTCATAATAATTTCGTCCAAAATCAACGGTTAACTGAATTTCCGGCATACTAGGAACTGGTTTTGTTCCTTTCAGAAGTCGTAATTGTGAAAAGCAACTACTAAAAGTATCTTGATTTTCAAAAACATAACTACCTCCAAAAGCAATAGCATCATTCCCATCAAATTCACTTGGTTTAACAAGAATATCAATAGTTCCCGAGGTTTTTAATATATTTGAAATATACATCAAAGCACTTTCAAGACACCGTTTGCGATTAGGATGAACAGGGTCGTTAAAACCTCTCCCACTTGGGTCGGAATAAGCAATATTGAAAGTGATGTAACTTGTGTTGAAAACCTCAAGCGTTATCCCGTCAGGATACCATGTATTTTTTTGTAATTTATCTGGGAAAACTTCTTGAAAAATATTTGCATCAGGAGCAATAAAAAAGATTTTTTCCGAGAAGGAGTCCAAAGCAATCATAAAACCAATAAGATAGAATACAGAAAAAAGCATAGTTATTTTTTTCATGATAAATTCCTTTTATTTGCTTTTTCTTGAAACACCTAAAGTTCCTATAATAGTAAGGACAAATAGGAGATCAAAAAGAAATTTTGATGGTTGTTGTCTTGCAGTTTTTGTTCCAGAATTACATCCACTGAAAACTCGTTCCATACAACTCGGTTTTTCACCTTCGCCTTCTGTTTGTCCTTCTCCCTCCTGGGGTATAGCCCCCCCTTCGAAAGAGGTTTGGGCTATGTTAGAAGTTAATTGCCCACCCGTGTAACGATATAAAGATTGAGAGTGGATTTCTGTAACTCCTTGAAAATCGGAAGGGATGTTTACACTAAAAGTAAATTCAAAAGGGAAAGCAGGAATTTGTATCCAGGCAAATTCAAATGGCACTGTTCCATCAGAAATTTTTCCTGCTGAAGGAAAGACAGCAAGCGTGTTTGTTCCTGTAGAAATACCCTGAAACTGCCAACCCAACGGCAAATAAGATTGTAAACCTAATGCAAGGACATTTTCAGAAGAGGTATTAGTAAAAGAAATAGTAATGTTAACGGATTTGCCAGGGATATAATAGAGAAGGGTATCGGAAGTATAAACACCCTCGCCCGAAACTTGTTGTGTTATCGTAACCTCTGCACTTACAGAAAAAACAACTATCAAAAATGGCAGAATAAATAAGATAAAACCGATTTTTTGTTTCTTTTCCATAAAAAACCTCATTTAATATTTTTAATATTAAGTATAAACATTATACAATTTTTTTCAACTTTTATTCAGAAAAACTATTTATGGTTCATGATTTCAGCTATGCGGTTGAAGATACGGTGGGTTAGTTCGCTTTTGGGGATGAGGGTGGGCTTCTCATCTTGTGAGGTGGGTGTTATCATGAGGGCACATACATTATCGGAGCCGAAAGCACAATTTTCACCACCCACTTGATTCGCAATAATGAGGTCAAGATTTTTGCGTTTCAGTTTTTCCTGAGCATATTCAATGAGATGATGTGTTTCTGCTGCAAATCCTACGGTTATCTGATGGGGTCGTTTTATTTCACCTAATTTTTTGATGATGTCAGGGTTGGGGACTAACTCTAAACAATGCATGGAACCATTTCGTTTGTGTTTTTCATTGGCAGGAGCTTTTACAGCATAATCAGCTACTGCAGCAGCTCCAATAAATATGTCATATTCGGGGAATCTTTTAATAGTTTCTTCATACATTTCCTGAGCAGTTCGAACAAAGATTTTTTCAGCGAAATAGGGTAAAGGTTCCGATGCAGGTCCTGATATTACAGTTACTTGTGCACCCCTACGAAGTGCCTCCATGGTAAGTGCTTTTCCCATTTTGCCGGAGGAACGATTGGAAATATATCGGACAGGGTCAATAGGTTCTTGGGTTGGACCGCTTGTAATAAGAATTTTTTTACCGGAGAAGTCTTTTATTGGGTTTATTAATGTATCGGCATGTTCGAGAATATGAGCGGGTTCTGCCATCCTACCGGGACCCATCTCTCCGCAAGCGGTTTTACCTGTCTCGGGACCAATGAAGTAATGTCCCCTGTCCTTAAGGATTTCTATGTTTTTCTGTGTGGCGGGGTTTAAATACATTTGTGGATTCATTGCGGGAGCCCAGAGAACGGGGGCATTTGTTGCTAACAGTGCCGTGCTGAGCCAATCGTCTGCAATCCCATGAGCCGATTTCGCCATGATATTCGCAGTCGCAGGGGCGACAATAAATAAATTGGTTTCATGGGTTAATGATATATGGGATAATGGACCCAATGTATAAGATTCGAACATGCCTGTAATTACAGGGTTTCCGGAGAGGCTTTCAAAGGTAGCAGGGCAGACTAACTTTTGAGCATTTTCAGTCATGGCAACATAAACTTTGGCTTCATTCTGGACAAGGCGACTGCAAAGTTCACAAGCTTTATATGCAGAAATAGACCCTGTAACCCCTAATAAAACAATCTTGTTCCGGAAAGAGAAACACATGCTTTAGTAGCTTTCGATTAAATCTCGGTAAGGTCTTCTTTTTCGTTTTTACGGTAAGTTATTTTACCTTCCATAAGTTCATCAATAGCAATAATTGTGGGCTTCTTCTTTTTGCCAAAGCCATGTCGTTCGTTTTTGATAATTTGATTGACCCTTTTTGATGCGACATTTACCAATCGGTAAAGGCTGTCAATCTTAGTACGTAATTCATCCACATAAAAAGGAGCTGGCATTTGACAATCCTCCTGTTATTATTTTTTTATTCTAAATGAATTTCAACTCGATGTGATTTCAAATGTTCCGCATGAATGATAGAATTCAAGTCGTTTGCGGATTGTTCCACCTCATAATTTACTATAGTATAATCAAATTCAGTGCGTAATTTCATTTCTTCCAGTGCCCTTTTTAGTCTTTTTTGTATTTTTTCTTCCGATTCTGTTCCTCTGTTTTTTAAGCGAAACTCCATTTCTTTTAGTGAAGGTGGCATCATGAAGATGGTTATCACATGCGGAAACTTACTTTTAATACTTCGCATGCCCTGAACATCTAATTCCAATATTAGGTCTTTTCCGGAATGAAAATGTTTTTCTATTTCGGAATATAATGTTCCATATAAATCATCATGAACCTGGGCATACTCAACAAATTCATTATTTTTAATCTTTTCTTCAAACGCTTCTTTAGATAGAAAATAATAATCTATACCATTCTGTTCTCCGCGACGAGGAGGTCTTGTCGTAGCGGAAGTAGATATGACAAGGTCATTCCTTTGTTTCATTAGATATTGAATAACTGTGGTTTTTCCTACACCGGAAGGGGCGGAAACAACAATTATCAATGGTTTTTTGTTCACGGATATTTCCTGTTTATTCTACATTCTGGATTTGTTCACGAATTTTTTCTAATACCGTTTTCATTTGAACTAACTGCCATGCAAGATCTGCATCACGCAATTTTGCACTTATTGTATTTAATTCTCTACCTATTTCCTGAACAAGAAAATTCAATGGTTTACCGTTTTGTTCTGTTTCGAGGAGTTCAAATGCACGAGTTAAATGGGTATTAGCTCGATTTATTTCCTCAGTAATATCGAGTTTATCTGCCCACAGCACTGTTTCCATAGCGATACGTTCTTCTTTCACCGTCAGGTCTGTAGATATTTCTGCCAATTTTGTTCTAATTTTATCTTTTTGTTGTTCTACCAATTCAGGGGCTTTTTGCTCAAGAAGTGATAACCCTGAACCAAGTTCATTTAGATGTTCATGTATCTGTTTTTTTATTGCTTGACCTTCTTTTTCTCTTGATCGGTTCAAATTTTCTATGGCACACTCAATTAAAGGTTCTGCTTCAGATTTAATTAATTCCAACTCCTCATCAGAGAGGGTTGTTTCAAAAATACCGGGCAATTGAATAAGCGTATTTATAGAAATTTCTTCATTTGTATTTAATAATTGCTTTAATTTTTTAATTTGTTCTATGTATTCCTTTGCCATATTTTCATTAAATGTAAAAATGGGCTCGGTCGTTTCTGTAGACTGTCTCCGCATCCAGAAATGGATTTTTCCACGATTTATACTCTGTCGGATTTTGTCTCGCACAAAAGTTTCAATAGGTCCCCAAAGTGAAGGGACACGTATGGAAAGCTCTAACGACCTATGATTAAGGGAACTTATTTCCAGAGAAACAAGTGAACCCCGTACTATTCCCGAGGCATTGCCAAACCCCGTCATACTACGCATGGCATTTCCCCCTTCAGAAACGATAATCTTCCCAAGTGAACATTCCTGTTTTTTATTTGTTCTTTTTATAAGAGTGTATTTATTATAATAAAACAAAGAGATGTTTAACAATTTGATTTGAGATTTGAGGATATGAAAATACGAGTTTTGAGCAGGAAAATAGATAAGTTTTACAATCTTGTTTACACTTATTTTTCAGTAAAAATGTTATTGGGGATTTTTCCTTTGTTCCTTTTACTGCTTCTTTCTTCTTGTTTTTCTCCTGAACAGAAAGCAGTTACTTTGCCCCCAAAAGTGGAAAAGAAAGTGACAGAAAAGGTTGAGGGCCTTCCGCTGGATACTCCTACAAAGGAGGAGAAAACGGGAGAAGATACTTCGACAGGGGAGCCTATTCGAGTTCAATCTACGATAACTCCCGTAGTTGATGTGCAAACACAGCCAGAACCAGTAACTGAGAATACCTCTGAGACTCCGACATCGGCATCGGAATCACTTGCATCAATTCAAAAAGAAAAACAAAGTGAGGAACTTACTTCTAAGCCTGAAGAAGAGACGGCAAAAATAGATGAAACTCCCTTGCCTCCAGATCCACTTCATAAAGTAAAAATGGGAATGAATTATGATGAGGTTGTGAAGTTAATAGGTGAGCCTGATTTTCTGATAACGCAGAGTACTGATGGTGAAATGAAATTGTATCGCTGGAATCGGGAGGACAAAGTATTATATGGTAGGTTTGAAAAGGGGGTGCTGAAACGATATTCGGGTAAATCTACAGAAAGTGAAAACGTCCCCTCACCATTAACTCGCGAATTATATGACCAATTAAAAGAGGGAATGGAGTTAGATGAAGTGGTTGCTATACTTCAAAGGACAGGAACGCGGGTGAGTTCTGATAATAAGGGGGGAATTCTTTACTTATGGACGGATAAAGAAGGTTCCCGTTTTTCTGCTCGATTTGAAAATAATAAATTAGTAAGGAAAAGCGGTTTTTATGTTCGACCTGCACCGCTTGAAAGAAGTCAAGTAACGGAAGAGGAAGAAAGATCTCTTGAGGAAAACACTGTAAACGAAACAGAAGTATCTCCTGCAGAGGAAAATAATAATGGCTCTATTCCTGATAGTGAACAAGAACAATCTCCCATGGAAGAAGGACAAGTATATCAGGAACCTTATAACCCTATGCCTCAGTCGAATATTCGACCTGCAACTCCAACAGGAATTGTAAATCGAAGAATTATTTATGCAGGAGATCCGAAAAGATTTTCAGAGAATAATTCAAGTCCAGTAGTTATCAAACAATCCTCATTAAAAAGAACGGTTAAGTTGCCGGATTATACTTATCAATTAAGAGACGGTTCGTATGAAATTAAAATATACAACCCTTTAGATGCAGCTGTAAAAGTAGGATTGCGTTCCGGGAAAAGAGGAAAGAATATTTCCATTCCTGCGGGAGGTGTCAAATCTATAAAAGTTCCACGAGGGGATTATCAATTCGTTTATATACGAGATGATGAACCCACGGAACTCCAGCAGGGAGGAAATGTTACAATTGATGGTTTGTTTGTCGGCGATATTGAAGTTATGTTGTTAAAATAATTTTCCCATTTTAATAAAGGGAATTTAAATGTCAAAAAATACAGATGTTCAAATCAAAGCAATTGCTTTATATTTTATTCCTGTTCACACTCGTGTGCCTTTGAAATTTGGTAAAGAAACTTTAACAGAAGTAATCTGTGCCCGTGTTGCGATGCGAGTTGAAGATAGTGAGGGAAATTCTGCCGTTGGTTGGGGAGAAACACCGCTAAGTGTACAATGGGTTTGGCCATCCGAGAGACCTTATTTAGAACGATATCAACATATTATTTCTTTCACACGAAAAATCGGTCATCTGTATAAAAATTTTGATATGAAAGGACATCCCATCGAAATAGGTTACTCATTTGTTGAGCAAGTATTACCCCGTGCTTTGAAACAGTTTAATTCGGGCAGTATGACAGAACCCATGCCCCGATTGGCAGGATTAGTTTGTTGTTCTCCGTTTGACCTTGCCTTGCACGATGCATATGGGAAATTACACCAAATACCTGTTTACGATACTTACAATAGTGAGTTTATGAACCATGACCTTGCTGGGTTTATAACCCCTGCGATAGATAAAAATATTTCTTTTCACAATGGATATCCCCAACAGTATTTAAATTTCCCACTACAGAAAAAAATAATAGCATGGCATCTGGTTGGCGGATTGGATTGGCTCGAAGAAGAAGAAGTAACAAAACGAATAACAGATAACTACCCTTGTTCATTAAGAGAGTGGATACGCCGTGATGGATTAAAATGTCTAAAGATAAAATTGCGGGGCAATGATGCAGAATGGGATTATCAGAGAATTATTCGTGTTGGCAATATTGCAATAGAAGAAAATGTTTGGTGGCTAAGTGTGGACTTTAATTGTACGGTTCGCGATGTTCACTATGTTGTCGAAATTCTTGACCGATTGATGAAAGAATATCCCCGTATCTATGGGATGATACTCTATGTCGAGCAACCTTTCCCGTATGAATTGGAAGAGTTTCCCATAGATGTGCGTCCCGTATCTGTAAGAAAACCGCTATTTATGGATGAAAGTGCTCATGATTGGAGAGTGGTTCTACGAGGAAGAGAATTAGGCTGGTCGGGAGTAGCATTAAAAACCTGTAAAACACAAACAGGAGCGTTATTATCTCTCTCCTGGGCAAAGGCACATGGTCTTCTACTTATGGTTCAGGATTTAACCAATCCGATGTTAGCTCAAATTCCACATGTTTTATTAGGTGCTCATGCAGGGACTATTATGGGAGTAGAAAGTAATGGCATGCAATTCTATCCGGAAGCAAGTTTACCTGAGGCAAAAGTACATCCCGGGTTGTATCAACGAGAAGAGGGTTGTCTTGACTTTTCTACTCTGGAAGGAGGCGGTTTTGGTATGCGTGTGGAAGAAATAGAACGAGAATTACCCCCTCCCGATTTGGTCTTAGGACACATGGATGTGTAGTTGGGAAATGAATGTTTTGAGAGAGGAGATATGTAAAATTTTTTTTAGAGATATTTCCATCTGGTTTCCTGGAACAATTAAATCTGCGAACTGCTTCGAGGGTTGAATGTATTTTTCGTGCATAGGACGAACTGTGTCGAGATATTGAGAAATTATTGTTCCTAACTTTCGTTTTCGTTCTACTAAGTCTCGTTGTAGTCTTCTTATAAATCGTAAATCATCATCCAGTTCGATAAACACCTTTAAGTCAGCAATGTCGCGAAGTGAAGGGTAAGTGAGTGCATGCAATCCTTCTACTATCACTATGGGATGGGGCAGAATTTTTAGGGCTTTCTTTTTGCGGGTGTGGGTAACAAAATTATATTGGGGTATATGCACAGGTTTATTTTTCCTTAATATTTCCAAATGTTTAACCAGCCATTTATAATCAAGCGATTGAGGATGGTCAAAATTATGCTTTTCGCGTTGTCGCAGAGGAACATGAGAAAGGTCTTTATAATAATTGTCCATCGAGATAATCATTGCTTGAGGGGATAATACCTCTTCTAAACGATTTGCAAGTGTAGTTTTGCCGGAGGCAGAACCACCCGCTATTAAGATAATGTATGTCGTTATATCATCCATTCTTTAAAATTCTTCCCGAAAAGTATGTAGAGAAATATAGGGACTCCTATAAGAGTAGTAATAATTCCCACAGGAATTTCAGTACGGAATAATTTTCTGGAAAGAATATCACAAAATAATAGAAAAGCCCCGCCAATTAAAGCACTAAACGGAAAAACCCACCGATGAGATGACCCCACAAAATAGCGGGCAACATGGGGAACAATAAGCCCAACGAATCCGATAGGTCCGGTTTCAGCAACAATGACTGCAGTTAAGATAGAGACAATAATAAAGAGATGTATTTGTAATTTTGCAATGTTAATCCCTCGTGATTGTGCTATTTCAACATCAAAGGTATATTGGTCTAATGCGGAACTATAACTCCATATTAAAATGAAAGCCGGAATAGAAATGGAAGCAACTAAAATTACAGGCTGATAGCCTAATACTTGAGTAGAACCAAACCACCATCGTTCCATGAATACTAATTTGTCGGGACTTGCCCAATAACGCAAAATTGAAATGAAAGCATTAGCTAACATGCCTAATGTTATACCACATAGAAGGAGTAATGTGGCTGATAATTTTGGCTTTGTTTTTATTAACATGAGAATAATAAAAACTTCTCCGATTGCAAAAGTGAAAGCCAATAGATGAGATAAAGGAATAGAAATAATAGGAAGAGATGAAAGGAAAGAATTCATCCCCAGATACGCTATATACGCTCCTAATGAAGCAAAACTGGATGTCCCTAATGTATAAGGGGTTGCAAGAGGATTTCGTAATAATGCCTGAAAAGTAACTCCACCTATAGATAAACCCATACCGACGAGAATGGTCACTAATGTCCGTGGCATACGATGGAAAAGGATAATTTCTATTACTAAACTTTGATTTACAGGTCGAGATTGTTGGATTTCCTGCCATAGTCTCCATGGGGAAATGGGTTCATAACCTATGAAAATGCTTAAAGGAGTAAGCAGAATAAGTAGTAGAAAACAGAAAAATATTTTTGTCTTATTTCCTTGTTTCATCGGGTTTCTTTCTGTTCTACCTCTATGAGAAGTCCTTTTGTAAGGGGGTGTGTCCCTACCCAGAAGGAAGCATTATAAGCCCTGTTCAAATTATCTTTTGTCAAGGTTGTTTCCGCATCTCCTTGTGCGATGATTTGATGATTCGACGATAGCAAAATAAATTTTTGGGCAAATCGTGTAATGATATTAATTTCGTGAGAAGCAATGATAACTGTATAACCTTCTTGAGTTAATTTACAAAGGTGATGTAATGTCTCTATTTGATGGGGCAAATCTAATCCTGCTAAGGGCTCATCTAACAAAAGTATCTCAGGTTCTTGTGCCAGAATACTTGCAATAAGCGTTCTTTTACACTCTCCCCCAGATAATTCTGAATAAGGACGATCTTCTAAACTATTGAGGTTCATTAAATGAATACATTTATCAGTGATTTCATAATCTTTTTGTGATAATCCAGAAAGAATAGGTTTCCATGGATATCGCCCCATTGCAACAATTTCAAAAACAGTTAAAGGAAAAACAGGAAAGATATTCTGGGGAAGGAAAGCGATTCTTTGAGCCCGTTCACGAATGGAAAAGGAACACAGAGAAGTTTGGTTTAAAAGAATTTTCCCCTGTCTTGCGGGAATAATACCTGCTAAAAGCCGTAACAGTGTGCTTTTACCGGAACCATTTGGACCTATAAGAGCAGTGAGTGTTCCTGGAAAAATTGAAAATTGAATGTTTTCGAATAACGGCTCACCGTCATGATAATGAAAGGATAGAGTTTCAACGGTTAAAATTGGGTTCATAACCCTAATTCTACTTCGGGATGGAGTAATGTCGCAATTTTTTGTGCGACATTGTAGATTCGAGGTCCAGGACGCATACCGTAAGATTCAAGGATGAAATAAACTCGACTCTTCCGGACCGCAGGAACAGTTTCCAACGCTTTCCAGTCTAAAAATAGAGCATCTAATTGCCTCTGCGTTAGGTTCTCACCACAACGGAATTCAATGATTACTTCAGGAGCCTTGGACAATACCTGCTCTGCGGAAATTTCAAAATAGTTTTGTTCGGAATCCTCATATACATTTTTACCCCCTGCCACTTTTAGGAGTTCCGAAAGGAAAGAGTGTCCTCCTGCCACTTGAATAGATGATAAATCTCGAGGTTCTCTGCCAACAACAAGTAAAGTAGAAATAGGTTCCGAATCTTTTGTCAGAGTTTGTAATTGATTGAGCTTATCTTGAATTTCTGCTACGAGATGCTTTGCTCTGTTTGGAGTATGGGTTAATTCTCCAATAAGAAGAATCCCATCATAAATTTGCTGAAGGGTATCCATAGGGATAGCATGGTACTGAATACCGAATTGTTGGGCGAACTCTCTCAATTGTGGAATATCCCCTGAAACAATAATAGTAGATGGTTTCAATGTTGTAATCTTCTCAAGATTAGGAGAGAGATAACTTCCTATGCGAGTTATATTTTGTGTCTCTGGGGGATAATCATCAAAATCACCGATGGCTTTTAATTGATGATTTGCTTTGAGAGTAAAAATAATTTCTGTGATGTTAGGTCCAATCGTTATAATTCCTGTTTTCTCCAACGGCGAAGAACAAGCAGTCATAATGTAGCTTAAAAAGCATAAGAATAGGGGTACATATATGTTTTTGGAAATAATGTCACGATATTTAACAGAAGGATACAACATCATTTACTACCTTTTAACTACAAAATATTGAACCAATTCTGACACAGCCAATGAAATAATGTAATCTATATGTATTATAATTTATTGATTACATCAAATACATATAAATCAAATGGAATGAAATTTTTGTTTATAATTAGAATCTTGAAGACAATATCATAAAGGATTTCTGCAAAGTTATGGAATTTGTTAAAAGAAATGATTGGTATCCGCTTAGTTTTTTGTGGAGAAAAAAATCATGGGATAATTGGGACCCTCAAAAAGCTTTTACAAATTTGAATAAAGAGATTCCTGAAAAAGAAAGAAAATCTTTGTGGGTTCGTTCCCTGGTAGAAGTTGTAAATCGAGACCATTCACACCACCCAGGTTTTATGTTTTGGTCGCAGGGCGAATTAAGGGCTTTGGAAATAATTATAGAGGTTTTTCGTTATATTATTTATTATTATAGTCAACAAATAAAGCCCACCCCTATGCTTGAATTGGGTGAGAATCTGGAGAAAGAACGGGGGCAAGAAATAATTCGTTTATTATCAATGTGGCTTGAAGAGTTTCCCCCTGAAACTTTTTATCGAAAAAAAATAAACTTAGAAGAATTCTTTGTAAAAGAACCCCAAGGAAATTCTCCTTATGAGACACTATGGCAGGAACTACTTTTGGGATGGATTACCAATCAGAATCCTGCATGTAAAAAATATAAATTATTATTTTCAGACGATTCCTTTAAGCAAAGACAACCTCTATATCCTGAAACTATTGAAAGAGCAGAAAAAATCGTACATACATGGCCACCCTTGAAGGAGACGAACCGTTCACTATGGGATACTTTATGGGAACCGATAAGGGCATGTCCTAATTCTTTAGAAACGCAGTTAGAATTTATTCGGAAAAATTGGAGTTTTTTCCTCCCATTATCTTTACTTACAGAATTAAATCTTATATGGGGTATTATTCAAGAAGAAAGACAATGGCGAGGATTCGGTAAAGGTTCTGTGGATGTCCTTGATTTGAGAGCATTAAAAGGGTTGGGTTATGAAGAATACGAAGCATTTTCACCCGACCGCGACTGGATGCCTAATCTTGTATTAATTGCAAAATCCATCTATGTCTGGCTTTCACAACTCTCCAAAAAATATCAAAAAGAAATAAAACATTTAGATGATATCCCTGATGATGAATTAGAACAATTAGCAAAGTGGGGTTTTTCAGGATTATGGTTAATTGGAATTTGGGAACGGTCTGAAGCGTCAAAGATAATAAAAAGGCTAACCGGAAATGCAGAAGCGTTAGCATCTGCCTACTCGCTTTACGACTACGAAATTGCACATGAATTAGGGGGAGAGCAAGCATTAAAGAGATTACAGGAACGGGCTTTTCAGAAAGGGATACGATTAGCGAGCGATATGGTTCCTAATCATTTTGGTATTTATTCCCGCTGGATTGTCGAACATCCCGACTGGTTTATACAGATGTCGTATCCCCCGTTTCCTTCATATCGGTTTAATGGTCCTAATTTATCATCGCACCCCGATATTTGTATTCAAATAGAAGATGGATACTGGGACCGTTCCGATGCAGGGGTTGTATTCAAATGGCAGAATTACAGAACAGGGGAAGTGCGATATATTTATCATGGAAATGATGGAACACACATGCCCTGGAACGATACCGCTCAGTTAAATTTCCTTTTACCCGAAGTTCGTGAAAATGTAAAACAAAATATCTTGCATGTAGCGAGAATGTTTCCTATCATTCGTTTTGATGCGGCAATGACCTTAACAAAACGACATTATCAACGGTTGTGGTTTCCCGCACCCGGAGAAGGGGGAGCTATCCCTTCTCGTGCAGAATGTGGAATGAGTAAAGAAGAATTTGATAGACATTTCCCAAAAGAATTCTGGAGAGAAGTTGTTGATACCATAGCAGAACAGGCACCCGATACTTTGCTATTAGCAGAAGCATTCTGGTTATTGGAAGGTTATTTTGTTCGAACATTAGGTATGCACCGTGTTTACAATAGTGCCTTCATGAACATGCTCAAAATGGAAGATAATGCTAAATACAGGCAGACCCTTAAAAATGTGTTGGAATTCAGTCCTGCAGTATTACAACGTTTTGTCAATTTCATGAACAATCCGGATGAGGAGACCGCAATTGCCCAGTTTGGTAAAGAGGATAAATATTTTGGGGTTGCTATGATGATGGTAACACTTCCCGGATTACCCATGTTTGGTCACGGGCAAATAGAAGGATTTGCTGAAAAGTATGGAATGGAATATCCTCGAGCATATTGGGATGAAATACCTGATGAAGATTTAATCCGCCGACATGAGCGAGAGATATTTCCATTGATGAAAAAACGGTATTTGTTCAGTGGTGCCCAACACTTTGCTTTGTATGATTTTATTACTCCTCAAGGGTGGGTTGATGAAAATGTTTTTGCCTACTCAAACCGTGCGGGTTTAGAGCGAGCTCTCATCTTGTATAATAACGCATATAACACAACCCGGGGGCGTATTTATCGGTCTACAGCAATCAATATAGGTTCTGGTGAACATCCGAATCTTATTACACGCACTTTAGGTGAAGCATTAGGATTAAAATCCGACCCCGGTATATTCTATATATTTCATGATACACGAAAGGGATTGGACTATATTTATTCCGGTGCCCATCTTTGTGAACATGGTATTTATTTAGAATTACAGGGCTATGAGTATGTTGCTTTTCTAAACTGGCGCGAAGTATATGACCGCGATGGTATCTGGAGTAGAATTGCTGATGTTTTATCGGGTAGAGGAATTCGAGATATTGAAAGCCTCTATCAGGAATTTATTTTCTCAGATGTTATAGGACCTTTAGAAGAAGTTCTCAAGCCTGAGATAATAGGTCCTTTAATGGATGGAGAAGAAAAAGTAGATTTGGAACGATTGTCTGCTGTTTTAGAGCATTTTTGGTCCGCTTCTGCAAGAAGAGTTCAGTATCCATTCTCGGTACAACCATGGGTTGAAAAATCTATAAAGGATTGTTCTTGTGATATACATCACAGATATATTGAGTTTTGTCAACTGGGAAATATGCCTGAGATAGAAGCCTATCTTGGAACACGCCTTGCTTTTCATAATCCCGAACAAAATAGGTTATCCCGTATATTTGTAATTTGGAGTTTACTCCGCAATTTAGGGGGACTATCTTTAATGTTGTTTAGCCCCCCATCATATGAGTCCGATGAAATTACAACAATTACTGCACAGTGGCTTAAAGAATGGCATTTAACCGAAGTGATAGCAAGGGGCTTTTCTAAATTAGGTATTGACGAAAAATCTGCAAGAAGAGATGCAGAAATAGTTCGAATATGTATAGAGCATGCTTCACAAATAATTCACTTACAAAAGGGTCCTTGGGCTCCTTATTTGTATCCTATATTTTCAGATAAAGGGGTTCAGCAAGTACTGGGAGTTCACGAATACAATAGGAGGACCTGGTTGATAAAAGAAAATTTTGAAGATTTATTATTTATATTTTTTACTTCATTATGGTTAACTCGATATCCATGGAATGGAGAAGCTCAAAAAGAATTATCCATCTGTCTTGAAAATATCCACGAACTTATTATGTCTGCAAGCGAAACGGAGTACGATTTTAATTGGTTATTTGAAGCAGTAAAATGAAACTACTTTTGAGTTACAAGATTCTTATCTGCAATATCCCAGATTTTTAAATCATCAAAACAACCTGTATCATCAAAAGAGCCTAACCCTATTTTCCCTTTCGTAAATGTTTTATCTTCTGTTACCATAATGGGTTTTTCCATGTCATCATAGTAAACTTCTACCTTTCCCGATTTAGCATCTCTGACGATTGTTACTTGGTGAAAATCTTGAGCCCAATCGACACCTTTTGTCCTTTCTTTAGCAATAGATACTCGAGGTTCATTATTTACAAGGAAAATAGAATGGGCATGGTCATCTGCTTTTGTAGCAATATGCACATAATAAAAATGTGTCGGGTCTTGATAACCAAAGAAGAAACAAAGGTCACGATGTCCGTATTCTTTCCCCGTCTGTTTGGCACGAACCGTAAGTGTAAAATCCTCAAACTCGGTGTCTTTTATCAATGCAATACTTTTGGGTGAACGAACCGCAGGCTCATATTTACTCGAACCTGTTAGGCAGAGGAGATGATTCCCTTTCTCATCTTTTGATACAGTCCACGCGTTAGAATCTGTCATCTCCCAACGCTCTGAGCCTTGCTCAAAATTTTCCTGAAATACAGGTTTCTTTACATTATCTGCAAGTATGTTTAAGTTTAAAATGAAAAGAGAACAAATATTAAAAAAAAGAATAGACAAAAAAAGTGTTTTTTTGATCTGGTTATGAAAGGTGAGCATTTAGATTCTCCTTATCGATAGTTGTTTTGTTAGTTATTACATTATACAAAAACTTATATAACAGTCAAACCTGATATCCATCAATAAAATCTTGATTTTTAAGAAAAACAATAATATAATATGTATCATAAATCATTTTCCTTTGGGATAGGAAAATGAGGGTATAGTTAAAAACTTAATCGAAAGGAAGTAAAAATGAAGAAAAAAGGTTTTACACTAATTGAACTACTGGTGGTAATTGCAATTATTGGGATTCTTGCAGCAATACTATTGCCAGCACTTGCCCGTGCTCGTGAAGCAGCAAGGCGTTCCAGTTGTCAAAACAATTTGAAGCAATGGGGACTTGTCTTTAAGATGTATTCTAATGAGGCATCAGGAGGCAAATATCCGCCCATTCAAATCGAAGTGGCACAAAGAGAATCAGATGGTTCCTGGCAGTCTTATATCGCTGCGGGTCCTCGAATGAAAGCCATTTATCCAGAATATTTAACAGACCCTGCGATTATTATTTGTCCTTCGGACTCGCAAGAAACAGTAAATTCATTAAAAGGTAGAAGTTACCCCAGTTTAGGGATAACAGAACAAGATTATCATATCGGTTATTATCTTAATTGGGATGATGGTGTTTCCGCAATAGACTCGAGCTATGCTTATTTTGGTTGGGTGTTTGACAGATTGGGAGACAATCCAGACCAACTTACACCAGTAAGTTCCATTCCAAGTCTACAATTAATTGTGCAGACATTAGGAGCAAATGCCCCTAATCTAAATGGTTCAACAATTGTCCCCAAACAATTACCTTATGCCATTCTTCAATTAATATCTATTCCAGGTGTTGTAACAGCATTAACCAGTCCACCGGGAACTGACCCTACTGTAGTCGCTCGTGCTGCGGATGGTGATGTTACAGGAACTTATATGACAGGTGAAGGTAATGGAGGTGGGAATACACTTTATCGACTGCGCGAAGGTATTGAAAGATTTTTAATCACAGATATTAATAATCCCTCTGCTTCTTCCAAGGCACAGAGTGAAATTTTCATTATGTTAGACCAATTAGGTACGGCAGGAACAGCGGTATTCTTTAACCATATTCCGGGTGGTTGCAATGTGCTATATTTGGATGGACATTGTGAGTTTATTCGCTATCCAACCAAAGCCCCTGTTAATGAAGCAGTTGCTAATATTATGTCTCTTTTTGTTGCGTTATAAAAAATAATAAGTCTCAGGAATAACAATTTGATTTTTTGAGTTTTATTGTGATAAACTCAAAAAACAGTCAAGAAATATTTTGTAAAAAAACACTTGACTTGTAGTTGTAAAATATGATGTAATAAACATGTTGTAGTCGTGAAGGATACGGCACAACGAAGAAAGTTAACCGTAAAATACGAACCCAACAATAAGGAGGGAATGTATGAAAAAGATTATTGCTCTCACAATGATTAGTATGCTTGTATTAGTTGCAGTTCCTGCAAAAGCTGCAAAGGTTTGGGATGACATGTCCTGGTGGGGAAATACAGGTGCGAAACCTGAACCCGTAGCGGATTCTCAAGGTCGTTCGGGTTATTGGTGGTGGCCCAAAGAGCCGGCTTCAAACAATAATGATTCTGAATTATGGGGCAATCGTGGTATTGTCTATAGTCAGTGGCAAAAGCCTGCTCCTCCTGCTCCTCCTGCTCCGACACCTCCGCCTCCAGCACCGCCCGTCCAGAAGAGAACAGCTCCGGTATTCAATCATGTGTTATTCGATTTCGATAAAGCGATTTTGAAACCTGAAGGGAAAGCAGTTGTAGATGAAGTTATTGCATATATGAAGAAATACCCAACAGATAAAATCACAATCGAAGGACATTGCTGTAATATCGGTACAGATGAATACAATATGGGCTTAGGGCAACGCCGTGCGGATGCTGTGAAGAAGTATATGGTTGAAAATGGTATTGATCCAGGCCGTATTACAACCATTAGTTACGGCGAGAGCAGACCTGCAGTTCCCAATGATACACCGGCGAATCGCAAACTCAATCGTCGTGCTGTGTTCGTAATTACAATCGGAAACTAATCCCGGGGACATGGTATAAAACGGAAAACTTTCTAAATTGTGCCTGAATATAAGTAGGCACGCTGAAAAAGCGTGCCTACTTTTTATATTTCAACAAATACATTATATGAAACCCTGTTCGCCTTTTACCTTGGTCCCTTAATTGTATTCTCTTTCATAGGGTTGCAATTAGAGGCTATTATTCAACATAATATTATCTACAACTTTCCTTTCTTTTAAAAATGAATGAATTAATTTTTAGATAGAGGTTTTTTATCTTATGAGTATCTCACATCCTAATGAAGACAAGGGGAATTATTATAGGGAATTGTGGACAAGATATATAGGTTTAGGACAACAAACATACACACCTTCTCAAATCGTAGTCGAGAAAGCACAAGGGATTTATCTATGGACCATTGATGGACGCAAACTAACAGATTTTACATCCGGAGTACTGGTCAGTAATCTTGGATATTCACATCCTAAATTTGAAAAGAAGTTTAAAGAATATTATCAACAACTGCCGAGAAACACATATAATATGATTTCGCCAGTTCAGGTTGATGCTTCACGAAGATTAATTGAAAGTTTTGGTTATTCAAAAGCACAAAAAATATTATGGGCAGCGAGTGGTTCTGAGGGGGTTCAGAAAGCCATGTGGTCTGCATTACATCGTTATCCAGACCGACATATTATTGTTGCTACTCGCCATGGTTTCCATGGTAAAAAAGGATTAGCAGCCGATATAACAGGAGATTCAAGTCCCAATCCCAATGTGCGATGGATTTCATTCCCAATGGGAGAAAAGCACGAGAAAGATTTTTATGAAAGTGAACTAAAACAGTTATGGAATACATACCCTAACAAAATTGCATTGTTAATTACCGAACCGTATTTAGGAGCCAAAGGTTCCTATCATCCTCCAAAGTGGTATCATCAATTTTTACAAGAATGGTGCAATACCTATGATATTCCCTTTATTTTTGATGAGGTACAATCATGTTTCGGTAGAACAGGAAATATGTATGCATTCCAAACTTATGGTGTGGAACCGGACTTAGTAGTATTAGGAAAAGGAATGGCAAGCGGGGAACCGGCTTCTGCTGTTGTGGGTCGTGAAGACTTAATTGAATCTCTGGATTATGGCGAAGCATCCGATACATTTAGTGGAGGGAGCTCTGCATGTTGTGCTGTTTGTGCAACAATGGATGTTTTTGAAGAAGACAAGATTGTTGAGCATGTTCAAAAAACGCAAAAAAAACTAAAAGAAATTTTATTAAGATTGAAACAACAATTTTCATTTATCGTTGATGTAAGAGGGGAAGGCTTTGTTTATGGAATTGATTGTATAACTCCTGAAATTGCCAATAGGTGTGTGTTAGAAGCATATTATGGGACAGGGAAAGAGGGGATTCACTTCTTAGGTCCTTTAGCAAAGAAAGTGCTTCGTGTGAGTCCTCCACTTATTACAAAAGAAGAAGAATTAGAACATGCCTATCAGATTTTAGTTTCCTCATGGAAAAGGATATAGTAAGGTTTTCGTAATGGATGATTTTGTAAAAGAATTGATAGATCTAATGTGGGAGGTAGGCATTTTTACAGAAACGGTTGCCTCTTTGGGAATGGAAAATATTCAAACGAAGGATGATTTCTCCCCTGTTACTGTTGCTGATTATGGAGCCCAAATTATGGTTAGCCATTGGTTAAACATGCATTTCAAAGATGAACCCCTTATCGCAGAAGAATCGAGCAAAACACTACCCGAAGAAAACCAGGAAGGTTTTATTGATACATTAATAAGTGTATTAAAACCCTTTTTGGGAAATTTGAATCGCAGTAAAATTATTGAATACCTTGAACTAAATTGTTCCGAAACAAAAGAAAAGTCGTATTGGGTGTTAGACCCTCTGGATGGGACAAAGGGTTTTTTACGAGGAAACCAATATGCTATTTCTTTGGGACATGTAAACAGAGGAGTAGTTGACATAGGGGTTTTGGTCTGTCCGAGATTGGATTTACCTTCATTATCCGAAAAGGGGAAAACTTCCCCCAAAGGTTGTTTATTCATTGCAGGAAAAAAGAAAGGAGCATGGGTAAAACATTACAATCCATCTGCGGATCTGATACCTATCCATGTCTCCGAATGTAAGGAGCCCCCAAAAGCCCAATTATTGCGTTCCTATGAATCCAAACATACAAACCTTGAAAAAACAGCACTGTTTTTATCAAAAATGGGGATTCATTCCTCTATTCCTGTGGATAGTCAAGTCAAGTATGGATTGTTGGCATGTGGAGAGGGAGAAATTATTTTGCGGTTCCCCCCAACAGATAACCCCACCTATCGTGAAAAAGTGTGGGACCATGCAGGAGGAGTTATAATCCTTGAGGAAGCAGGAGGAAAAGTAACAGATATTTTAGGTAATCCGTTCCAATATAATGGAAAATCTCTATTGAACAATTCTGTAGGAGTTTTCGCTTCTAATGGGTATCTACACGATATTGGGATACAGGTTCTACAGGAAATAATGGAAATCTCACAGGAGAAAGAAGGATGAGAATAGCAGTAGTTGGTGCGGGGATAGCAGGTTTAACCTGTGCATATATGCTCTGTTCAAAACATAAAGTTTATGTATATGAAAAAAATAATCGCCCCGGAGGGGGTATTTTCTCCATTAAATACAAAGAGGACAATTCAGAAAGTTATGTAGATTTGGGATTTAGCATTTATAATCGAAAGCATTACCCTAACCTTGTAAATTTATTAGACCAACTTAAAATCCGTTCCCAAGAAGTTCCTAAAAGTATCATTATTAATCATCCAAATTCAAAATTGTACTGGTGTTTGGGAGAAAATTCCTCCAGTTTTTTTTCTCCCACTACTTTTCTAAAACCAATAAATTATAAAGTTTTTTCTTTATGGCGGAGGTGGAAAAAACAATGGAAAAGTTTTTTAGAAAAAAAAGATATAAAAACACCATTATCAGAATATTTAAAGGAACAAGGTGTAGCGGAGGATGTTCAGAAAAAATTTGTTTTACCTTTAATACAATCATTCTGGTGTGGCTTGAGGAGTACTTTGGATGATATGCCCGCCTATTATCTCTTTTCATATTTGAGTAAGATAGGACTGTTAGAAGACCATGAAGAGGCACGATGGCGTATTATTCGAGGGGGAGGATTTCGAATTATTAGCCAATTAGTCTCCGCATTAATTAATCCTGTTCGCTTTTATACAGAGATCGTTAAAATATCCCGACGAACTGAATATGTAGAAATAACCACGCACACAGGAGAGAAAGAAACTTTTGATGTAGTCATTCTTGCTATCCCTGCGAATGATGCATTAAAAATATTAGAAAAGCCGACACCATCGGAAGAGCAAATCCTTCCTTCTTTTGGATATGAGGAATTTGATGTAGTTCTTCATAGCGATGAACGATTTATTCAAACCCCATTAAAAGACCCAGCAGGGTGGTATATTCAGGTGAGTGATACTCCTGAAAAAATACCCCCTACGGTAACATGGAAATTAAACCATTTACAACAGTTGTCCATAAAGACACCTTTACTCCTTACCTTTGCTTCTCATGGAAATTATGTGCCTGCTGACAAGACCATAACTGTATTACGTAGAAAAATACCTAAACCCACTTGGAAAATGTTAAGCGTTCAAAAAAGATTCACTGAAATTAATGGAACCAATAGAACATACTTTTGTGGCGATTACTGGGGAGATGGGACATTAGAAGACTCTATTGTCAGTGCTTTACAAGTAATCCCACTCATTGAACAACAACAAGCACGTACGCAAACGATATAGTAAATTAGCGTTTCCTGATTTTAGGCTGATGTACTTTTACATCCGGTTGTTGCAAAGCATTATCCTTTGTAGCATCAGAACTTTCGGGGTTCTCTGCCCGTGAAGTATTATTGAGATACTCCTTCCACCAATTACTCCATAACGGGGGGTTAGGTCCAAGGTTTACCCCCGTTTTTTGATGTAGTATTCCAGCAAGTTTGGGTGCCAGGTTAGGGTTTCTACTCATAACTTCAATCGAAAAGGGGACAAGAATCTCAACGGGATAATTACTTACTCGACTAACGAGATATTCCATAACTCTTTGGGATACCCGAAATTCGCCTAAAAGAATACGACGGATATATTCCTCTGCATAACTACCTCCATATTCCACAATAGCATGAGCCGATATCATTGAGATAGGTATAGAGTCATATTGTAGTAATTGAACCCACTGTTCTAATGGTATAGTATGAGGCATATTAGAAAGTGCTTGAACGCAGGTGTATTGTATTTCATCAGATGTTGTAGTTTGTATCTCATTCCAAAAAAGAGGGATGGCCTTTTCCGATTTTATCCTACCTAATGTATAGATAACAGCTCTCTTTTCCGATAGATTCAAAGATTCTTCCTGTAAAAGTGTTATCAAAGGTTCTTCCAATTCTTGCTTAAGATAGGGTAAAATTTGATTGATTATCAAAGCCTGTTCAGGTGTTCCTCTTGTAAGATAATGTAAAATTTGCTGGACAAATTCCTGTGGAGTCTCCGAATAAATCTTTTTGCATGCTTTTAATCTTGCTTCATCGGATAATAAAAGGAATATTTCCTTAAATTTAGGGGTAATATTTGCTCCGTTGGAAACAATAAGTTGTTCTTTCATGTAAGGGTCTGATGTTTTTTGAAGAGGAAATGAGGCATCTTCATTTTTAGGAAATAAAAAATCAAAATCAGAAGAGGGAGGGTCTGTAAAAGAAGGATGTAATTCAAAAAGAACCGTTTGTTTTAACTGCTCCAACCTTTCTATAGTTTGGATAATATGCGTAGAGTGTATATCTGTTCCCAACGGTGCGGTATTAACGCTTTCTAATTGAAGGATTTCTTCACCAAAAGAAAAAGGAAAATATAAAATAAAAGGAGCAAAAAATATTATAAAAAATGCTCTAAAATCAGATATATTCTTAATCATTTCGAGGTATACTTTTAATCACAGATTATCAAAAGAGTTTATCACAAAATTCTAACATGAAGTAGAAGCCAGAAAGAATTCTAAAGGTGTCTTGATATGTAGGTTATATTTATGGACTGTAATATAATGCAGACCAGAATTTATTAATAGATGCAATCTTTAAGTTCGGAGGGAGATAAATAGTCTCCATTACTTTTTCATATTTCCGAGGGAGAAGAATAATCCGTTGGATATTATTCTCTTCTTTTAAAAATTGAATGATTGCCTTTATAATATTGTCCAGAACAGTTTTTTCATCCAATCCTTTTTCTTCAGGCAATTCTTTTTCTGGGACCGGTATATATGTATAGAACTCGAAACCGTTTAAATCAGTCGTTTTAATACAATACAACTCAGGATTTGAAAATTGATTTAACAGAGGTCGAATATCATGTGCTAATTGTTTCATATCTTTCCCATTGGGATAATATGCAGAGGCTCCCTTTAATAATATAATGATAAGTGCATTGATTAGGGCAATGACTAAGAGTTTTTTGGAGGTAAGGATATTTTTCTCCAACGCATTATGAAGAATTCTACCTATCATTACTGTTAGTGGGATGAATACAGGAAGGATATATAAGGCCAAGCGGGATTTACTTATTAAGAAAAAAATAAATGGAAATATGAAACTGGCTATCAATAGAAACCATTGAGGTTCAGAATAGGAAATAGATTCATATTTCCCCTCCCTTTTTTTGTTTTTATACAAGACATATATAAGTAAAAATATCCACATACCCGTTCCCAATATAACAGGAAGGAAATACATGGGAAAAACTTTATACCACTCGGGGTTTCTATCAAATTCCCCTTCCGCAAGTCTTCCAACAGTTTCATGGAATAGCCAATACTGTAGCAAGCCGGGGTATTTCATATTTTCCCAAAAATACCATCCTATACCAACTATAAAAAAGATAAATATACCTATAGGAGAGATAAAATACCACAACAACTCTTTATGTCCCAGCCAACGCCATAGGCAGAATGGAAGTATTCCCATGAGAGGAATAAAGCCCATCGGACCTTTCGTGATACATCCTAACCCCATTCCTAACCAGAATAGATATACAAACCACCTGTTTTTTGTTTGATATGCTTTCCAAAAAGCAAAGAAGGTTAAAGAATGCCATAACACCAGTAGGGTATCTGTGGATATAGAGTTTGCCCCACCCACTAAATATGGAGAGCATGAGTAAATGAGTGCCGAAATAGCTCCTGTAACAGGGTCCCATAATGTTTTAGCAAAAAAATATACAAAAACTACAGTCAATATGAAGGCAGGAATTAAATAAAATCGAGCACCCCATGTACTGTTATCTCCAAACAGTATCAACCCTGACGAAATAGCAATATAAGTCAAAGGAGGTTTCGTCCAATGATGTTTTCCATGGAGCATGGGTTCTAATAAGTTTCCAGACTGCATTGTTTCACGGGCACATAAAGCATATCTCCCTTCTGTCGTTTCATAGAGTCCACGACTCCCCTGAAACAATGTTACACACAAGAAAGATAATAATAAAGCAGACCAAAGCAAAGTTTGGGCTTTATTTGAATAGGATTTTAATGACGAGTTTTCTGGAGACATATATGCAGAATGAGATTGAGTTTGAATTTAATTAAAAATTATAGAACTTGTTCCGAATGAAAGTAAAATTGTAATTTTTTCAATAAGAATAACTATAAATAACCATGTTTTTCTAATTGTTCTTTTAAGTCTGGAGGTATTTCTATTGTTTTTTCTGAAGGAGATAGAAATTTTTCTTTAGAGGATATTTCAATATGTTCCATTAATTTAGAGACTACATCAGGATATTCCTCGGCCACATCTTTTAACTCTTTTGGGTCTTCTATAATATTATATAATGCTTTTTTGCCCGTATTTTTGTTACATATAAGTTTCCATGGGTATTTCATAACCCCCTTCAAGTTTAAATCCATGTCTTTCCACGGTCCCCATGTCACCATTTCAATAGAAATATTTTTTTTATTGATCTCTGCTACAAGACTTTGTCCTTCAAATTGAGAATATGATGGCAAATCTATTAACGATGTAACTGTTTTAGCAAAGCCGAGAATAGAAACAGGAGTATCGATTTTTTTAGGTTTAATCCCTCTTCCATAAATAATCAAAGGAACACGAATCTGTTCTTCATATAGAGATGTCCCATGTCCCACTCCCTTATGTTCCCAGAATTCCTCTCCATGGTCTGAGAGGATAACAAAAATTGTATTTGGGAATTTTTTCTTTACCGTATTAACAAGTTTCTCAATTTCTGAGTCAGCAAAACGTATTTCTGCATGGTATCTTCTTCGTAGTTCCTGCTTTTCCTGTCCCGTGAACTCATGAGAGGGAGGGTCGGAGCGTTTCCCTAAATTATAATAAATTAATTCCATCATATATTTAATAACTACATCCGGTGCTATGTATGTTTCCTCAATGATAGAGGCTTTATTTGATTTGTTTATTAGGTTCAAGAATTGAAGAGGAGGATTATAGGGAAGATGGGGGTCCATATAGTGACTATAAAGGAAAAAAGGACGCTTTGCATTATTGATAAATTGAATAGATTTCTCTGTTACAAAAGAAGCAGGAGCATCATTCGCAAATATAAAGTGCTCTTCACGAAATCCTTGTGCAAAACCCAGCAAGGGAACTAAATTGGCATTAGTTTGAACAGCGTATGTCTCGTAGCCATGTTGGGATAAATATTCGGGAAGTGTGATAATAGTATCAGTTAAAACATCGCTCATGGGGGAGTTAGGGTTTTCATTTCGGGCACTATATCGAACACCATGTTTTTCAGGGGGTAAGCCTGTTAATAAAGTTGCTATAGTAGGCTTTGTCCAACTGCATGGAGTAACTGCCGAAGGGAAATAAATAGATTGTTTAGCAAGTTTCGATAAAAAAGGTGTAATAGGATGGGACTCCTCATCAGGATTAATACAATCTGCCCGGAGTGTGTCAATCAGAATAAAAACAATATTAGGTTTTGACAAATAGTTTTTTTGGAAATAATATCCCAAAAAGATAAAAGTAAATCCAATAATAATTAGTGACGCTATAAAAATAATATTCTTGAATGACATAAAAAAAGATTATGTTTCGGTATCTATTTCGAGGTCATATACAAATATGTGTTCTCCCTGTAAGGGACATTGTACCAACCATCTGCCTTCAGGGGACATTATACCTGATGGACAATTTATTACTCCATGTTCAGATGCAGAATTTACAGTTACTATATAACATTTGCTTTCCCGAGCCCTAAGCCGAAGATTTATATCATAGTAAGGAAGGTAAGTCTGATCTATACCTGTGTTTATAAGGTGAAATATAACCTGAGCCCCGCGCTTGCCTAACTGATAGGATAATCTTGGATCAGGATAGGGACCGAATCCTGGTGCTACCCATAAATCATTACCTAAAAGGCATCCAAAAGTTACGCCCTTATACTTAAATAATCGTAATTCTTCTCCTGGACGGCACCACTTACGATCTTCCTCGGTAGGTACCAGTTTTTCCTGTGTCCCTAAAAGTTTTCCCTCATCAGTATAAATTCTTGCTTGAATATATGTATTCCCATCCATTCGTACCCCAGTCCCGATAATTGCAGAAATATATGATTTTTTACATGCGGAAGCGATTTGTTTCCATGCCTCTGTCGTCCGAGTATCACTAAAATTATTGTTATATCCCGTTAAGCTCATTTCCGGGAAAACAATTATATCGCAATCTCCTTTTTGAATAAATTCAAGTATTTTGGGAAGATTTTCTCTCTTTGTTTGGGATACTTTCATCTGCACACCACGAATTCTCAATACTGCCATTTTATACTCCTTAATTAAATTTTAATTTCACTTCAATATATTATCACAAAGGTGACTGATGAGTTTAAATTTGTGTTAACCTTTCTTTAAATGGTTTCGTCTTTACAAGATTGTAAATTTATTTTAAATGAAGAAATAAATATTAAGATAATTCTCTTTAAATATAAATGAAATTTTAATATGGTATTTACAATTTAATTGTTTTCTTAAGTATAGAATACACGAGATAATTTATATTGTAAAGTAAAGAATATTTAGTAACTTGAATAAATAAAAAAATTATATTTTTATAAAAA
>CALLRP010000023.1 GCA_938014335.1 uncultured bacterium | reverse complement strand
GAAAAAACTATGAGAAACAAAGGGTTTACTCTTATTGAATTGTTAGTGGTTATTGCTATTATTGGTATTCTCGCCGCTATCCTCTTACCTGCATTAGCTCGTGCGCGTGAAGCAGCCCGCCGTTCCTCTTGCCAGAATAACCTGAAACAAATGGGACTCGTATTCAAAATGTACGCTAATGAAGCACCGGGAGGTAAATTTCCACGAATACAAATGCGGGATTACCCAGGAACAAATATACGCTCACAATTTGCTCTGGCACCCGACATCATGTCTATCTATCCAGAATACATGAACGATGCAAAAATCCTTGTTTGTCCCTCAGACCCGGATAATAAAATATTTTTCCATGGAGAATGTCTTTTTGATGACCCCACAGGAGAAAATATATTAGCAAAGTATCCCGATGCCTCATGGGTTGTAGTTTATTGGCCCTTCTGTCAGGCAGCTCATAGCTACTCCTACTTCGGTTGGGTATATGATAAATTTGATGAAGACCCCACCGACCCGGATATATCAGTGTTTGCAGGTCCATTAGGCTTTTCAATCCCTCCAGGCACAAAAGTACCCCGACAAATGTTCGAACACTGGCTTGATAAATTAGTTCAATGGTTCCTCCTTTCGAACCAGACATATGAAAGTGGCAAGCCCGATGAAGATGGAACAGTAAGTCCGGGGTTTGGAAACGCTGGTGGAACGACTGTATACCGATTGCGGGAAGGTATTGAAAGGTTTCTTATAACTGACATTAATAATCCTTCCGCAAGTGCCAAAGCCCAAAGTTCTATATTCATCATGTTAGATAATTTCAGCACATTTGTTCAGGAATTCAGTCATATCCCTGGAGGGTCAAATGTGCTATTTATGGATGGACATGTCCAGTTTATGAGGTATCCCTCCGAGCCTCCTATGGTTCCTCGTATTGCCACTATCACCGGCCTTATCCTATCGGTAATGGCCTCACAATATCCTCAGTAATTCCAACAAGTAAAATAAAGTTTTAAACTACAGAAGATTCCAATCACTTCCAATTAAGATATGTAATTGTAATTTGCAGAACCGTCGCGAAACTTACCCAGATTAAATACGGCAATTGTAAAAAGGCTATTAACTTGTTATAGGGGAATATAAGAATTATCGTTGCAACTATAGTTATCAACACGAGAAACACATCCACGCTGGCAAGAAAATTATTTCTCAACCCAAATTGAATAGGTGTAAAAGCAAAATTAAAAATAAGATTCAATACAAAAGGAACAATTACATAAGCAGGAATTTTTTTAGTTAATACCAAATATAAAATTATACCGTAAGTTATAAATATAATTGTATATAGAATCGTCCACGCAGGACCAAATACCCACGCGGGCGGAGCCCACGACGGCTTCACCAACTGCTGATAATATTCATTCATAAATTTCTCCTGTTCTAATCAAGAAACCATATAAATAGTAAGAATATTTCTAAAATAAACCTTATTAATTACCAAAAAATTACAATTGCTTTTCTACAAAGGTTGGCCGGTGCTGGCAACCACAGATAGCCATAGGTGCCCATTGGGGTCTACTTTTTTGCGACCTGTTATTACCATCTCAATGGGAATGTGAACAAATTGATTATGTATATATCCGATGGTAATTCCTGTTCGACCTGTCATCCCTGCATGTACTGCATTCCGTGCCAGAGCATCGCAGAACGCAGAATCTTCCGCATTGGCCGGAACACTACGAATGAGATAACTCGGGTCAAAGTATTTCATTTGAATGGGAATTTGTTTATCATGAAAATACTCGACCATCTTATCTTTTAAATATATTCCTATATCTGGGTGAAGAATATTTCCTGAAGCGTCTCTTTGGGTTTTATTTTCTTTTATCCATTCCTTTCCTGCACCTTCTGCAATTGCGATAAGGGCATGTTCTCTTGTGAGGATACGCTGTTCCAACCATGCCAAAAATCCTTTCTCCCCATACAAATCCACAGGCACTTCGGGAATTATGGCATAATTAACCAGCTGACTGGCAAGCACTGCATCCGCCGTAACAAAACCTGAGTCCCTGCCCATCAGTTTTACCAGGCCTATTCCGTATCGAACAGATTTTGCCTCTGTATGAGCACAGATAAGTACCTTTCTTGCTTCTTCGATAGCTGTATTAAAACCAAAAGTTCGTGATGTAAAAAGAATATCATTATCTATTGTTTTAGGGATGCCTATTATTGCAATAGGATATTTTTTGTTCTGCACCGTTTGAAATAACTGATATGCCCCTCGATGAGTTCCATCACCTCCGATACAAAATAAAAGATTTACCCCTGTCGAACGCAAACAGGCTATCATCTTTTCAGGGTCCTGAGGCCCCCGCGATGTGCCCAATATTGTTCCTCCTTCGTCGTGTATCTCATCTACCCCTTCGGGTTCAAGTTGAATAGGTGGCAAATTTTTCTCCGGGTTTAATCCTTCATATCCGTATCTAAAACCGAGTATATTCCGCACACCATAATGAAACCAAAGTTCTACCACTAATGAACGGATAACATTATTTAACCCTGGACAAATTCCTCCACAGGTTACGATTCCAACAACTGTATTTTCAGAGTTGAAATATATCTTTTCTCGTGGACCGGCTTTCTCAAAATATTTCTGTTTAACCTCTCCAGGAAAATTAGCATAATGCTCAATTTCCAATGGTATAAAAGCATCGTCAGGAATAAATGAGGTCCCAACAATACGGGTGTTTGTTTGTACAAACAACGGTGATACGACGTTACTCTCTCCTAATTTCTCGGGAACTATGTACATACATTTATCCTCATAGTGTTTAATAGTATAGAAATAATCATAGTAGTATATACAAACCTTACCCAAATATCATTATAAAAATTTATGAAAAATCCATCTCTATCTCTTTTTGTTAATAATGTTAAAAAATTCTCCGATTTTTACGCAAATAATCTATAAAATATTGCAAAAATAGTGTATAATATTTAGTGGATTTTTTATAAATATTGAGGTTATTATAATCATATAATATCTAACTCTTAATTCTCTTATCATGGAGAAGATTTATGTGTCGGCACTTCATCTCTGTATTCATAATAATCTGTTTCTTTTTCACTTTGGGGAAGGCTTGTTTCGCGGATTTGTATCGCATCTATGAGGGGGCTCCCAATGATACTATCGGTCCGAATGAATGGGGATTTGAACAAATAAGCTCTGCTTGGACACATGCCACACAAACCAATCCGGGTGACCACACGATTCGAGTTGAATGGCAGGGACCATCGCAAACAGAGGGGGTATATTTTGAAGTTCCCGAGTTAATTCTAACAAACAGCGGGAATATTGAATTTATCGCGGATACCGGCATCCGCCCCGAAATACGTCCCGATGGAGACCATCCTGTTTTTACAAACAATTCTACAACAGGTAAAATATTAAAAATCGAGGGATATGATGTAGGGGTATATAATCGGATAGTTCTATATTCATCTTATTCTTCTCCTCTTATATCAACATCAGTAAATGGGAACGGTGTGTTTATTGTAAATAAAGTTAACTTTATTAAAAAGGAGCGGACATGGGAGCCCTCGGAAATTCCCGGTGCCCCTAACGGCAGTTATGTATATTTACAGAATGTTCCCGTTCAAACACATCAATTTTATATGATTCGTTTTTTAGGTGGAGATGAAGTAGAACAGACTCTCCCTGTAATGGTGCTTGGGCCCATGAGTGGTAATGGAATTATGGAAGCACAATTAAAATATATAGATTTTAGTTACGCAAAGGGGAGAGGCACACGGTTAGCATTAAAAAATGTGGTTCGCATAACTTTGGAACAATGTATTTTTGCTCCTGAAGGAGGAAGCACATATTCTGATAGTGCAATAGCGGTTAAAGCAGATAGCCCAACCGCAACAGATGGTGGGTCTCAAGTAGTATTTTATAATTGTTCCTTTCGCAGTAATAATGCCAATTTATTTGAAAAGTTAGGTGAAGATACACACATAACGGGAAATGTGTATCGCCTTTATAAGCCTATATTTACAGGGCCATGTGGTGAGCGAGCATTTAATATCCAACAAAGTGGTGCTCGTGTAGAGATATTAGGTTTAGAGCCGGGAGATGATTGGTTTGATACTTCTGATGATGTTACGCCCAATCCGATATACTGGGTGGATATGGATGGCATGACGAGTAGCACGGGAACATATGCACGCATTCTGCGTGGAGCAATAAAATTCTATCGAGCAAAAGGAATTATTCGACCGTATGTAGGCTATGCAATAACCTGTTTGGGGGGTGAACTCACAGGACCCGTTGAAGTAGAAATGGATTCTTGCTGGTGGGGCTTTGGTGCGGGCACATTTCGTTCCGGTGCTACCGGTGGCAATTATGCCCCGTCATTAACCATTATCAATACCATATTTTACGGTGGAGGTGTCCCTTCCTATATAGATACGCGCGGCTTTAGTGATATCTTAGCCCCATCTGCTTATGCTATCCTCCGATTGCGACATACCACCATGACTTCTCCTGAAGCCAATCCGATAACTAACTGGCTTATTCATGGTAGAACAGGAGATACCTTATATTCCGCAGGAACCATCTTTGACGCTCCTAATGCTTCAAACATAATGCCGGTGTGGGAAATGGGATTTGAATGGAAAAATTTGGCATGGAATAGAAATGCATCAGATGGCAAAGGGGGGTTTGAGACAGCACCTAACGAACAAATCATAATATATGCCGACGCCAAATTAGATGATGTCGGTAAATTACAAACGGGAAGTGGAGCCCTGGGTAGGTCGGGTACAGCCGATACCACAAATATTGACTTTGAAGGGCAAAATCGTCCCTTACCACCTTTCTATGCCTCGCCCGACATCGGTGCCGATGAGGCATTCTTCCGACCGACCGATATTATTCCTAATCCTGAAGAAATAGAAGTATATGACAATGTCCCAGAAGGCACAGTTGTAGCAGAATTTAATGTTATAGACCCTGACCCTGAAGAGCTACACACATTAAACCTGGTAGAAAATGGAAACGGAGCTTTTCGCCTGGACGGAAATCAATTGGTAGTGGATTTTCCGGGAGCATTAAATGGGGAAGCGAATCCTTATGTTACAGTTCAAATCTGGGCAACGGATATGATGGGATTACATTATAATAAATCTTTTCTGGTACATGTCATAGATGCAACCCTTGCCTATGTTGTTTCTGTAACAGTAACTCAACCTCTTGAGGCAGAGGTAGAATTCTCCGAACCCATGAGTTTGACAGGACTGGATAATCCCTCTAACTATGTTATCTCGGGAGATGGGAGAGGAACACTATCGGATAATCCTTCTCAGGTAACTGTTATTGATAATAAACACGTCCGACTTAATTGGAATTCGGGTGAGATGAAAAATGGGGGAGATGTAACTATTACAGTAAACAATGTATCTGATGCACAGGGTAATCCTATAGGTAGTCCCAATAGCGGTACTCACCCCGCTAGTGGAGTAGGCGGTTTCCCACCCCAGTTAGTTTCAATAGATATAAAAGGACCTCGCTTAATACATGTAATCTTTTCAGAAACTATGAGAGAAACAGGTGATGAAAGTGCTCTCAATCCTTCTAATTATCACTGGTGGATAGATACTCCTCCGGGCAATTCTCCTACAAATGTTGTAAAAATAACTGAATTTCCTCCCACCTATAGTATTTCATGGACGACAGGTGTAGGTATTGTAGAAGGACAGGAAGTAACTGTTCAGGTTGATAATGTTCAAGATCTCGCAGGTAACCTCATAGACCCGCTACATAAAACAGCATCGGATACCTTAGAAGCAACTTTACCCCGGGTTTTGTCACTATCCGCAGTAAATGAGAGAACACTGAAAATCAAGTATAGTAAAGATATGGGTTCCTCTGTATTTTTTATTGGGAATTATACTCTCAGCAATCCGACGGGACATTCGGGAAAAGGTACTTTATCTGTTCGACCATCACAAGTTGTAGAAGATACCGAACCAAGAGCATATATTTTAGAATGGAATGAAGGAGAAATGAAAGGGGGGTCATTAGTTCAGATACAGGTATCGAATGTTCGCGATACCTATGGTAACTTGATAGACCCCAATTTTGATACAGTTGTATGTCCCAGTATAGGAATTCCTCCCTATGTGACAGATGCTCGAATTGTAGATTCTCGAAATATTCGTGTATTTTTCTCCGAACCTATGGAGCCTCTGATGGCCATCACTTCGAGATATAGCCTATCCGGTCCCGGAAAAGGGACACTGACCACTAATCCAAATACAGTTCAGAAAATCGAAGACGGACATTACCTCTTAAAATGGAATGCGGGAGATTTATTGAACGGAGAGAACATTACAATTACTGTACTTATAGGTACAGATCTTGCTGGAAATAGTTTAGTGGAACCTAAAAGTAAGACAATAACAAATCGAATAAAAATTTTATCGTATGTAGTGGGTGGAAATTATTACATTGGAGATACTGTTACACTATCGTTCAATGTTAGTGGTGGTGTCGGCGGATTAAATTTCCAATGGTTTAAAAACGGTGGAACACCTATGGGACCTAATTCTAATGAATGGATTATTACAAATGTTACTACTTCCTATACAGGTTCGTATCGGTGTCAGGTCGGTGATTCAAGAGAAGAGGTTGTTTATACCAACTATGCTAATCTGGGAATATATCCCCACATGCAATTTACAGTTCAACCCGAAAATGCTACTGTTATTGATGGAGATACATACACATTACGAGTAGCCGTTTCTGGAGGTATTCCCTCTCTTTCATATCAATGGAAAAAAGATGGAGAAAACATTGGCGACGATAGCCCTGAATTTGTCATTACAAAAATGACACCCGAACATGAAGGGACTTATTGGGTCGAAGTCTCCGATGAAAAAGAAACTATCGTGAGCAATGCCGTAGAAATAAAATACACAAAAGGTTTACCCATTACCAACATCTATGGAAAAATCCTTCTTATTCTCTTAATTTCTTCCTGTAGCATATTCATAACAATAAAACAAACATTATCTACATTTGTGAAAAAACAAAAAGCATTAAACACACTACCCCCAAAAAACAGATTCATGAAATAGTATTCATCTAACACAGAAAAAAATAACATTTTCCAACTACAAACCATTAAAATCACATGCTATTTCATTTCTCTTTCTGCATATCACTAAATACCCATTAGTTGATTTCTTAAACAGCCACCTATCCCTGCCTTTGTGTTCTTTATCTTTCGGATTCTCTACACACTTAGTGATATATATATAAATTGATAACCCTTACATTCCTGTTCAAGTCTTTTCCTCCGTGTTCTTTTTCTCTGTGAATCCCCGTGTTCTCTGTGGTAAAATTTCTTTCTTTCCCACCACAGAGTTCACTGAGGAGCACGGAGAGGGATGAATAAATAAATTGTTGATATTACATTTTCTTTTGGGATTTAAACTGAGGTGGTTAGGGACATGTGGAGTAGAGATGATTGAATTCACAAATTAGGAGCAGAGGTATAGTAGACTTCATTTTAATGGCGGGGGCGAGATGTACCGTTGTATAGAGTTTGTGGATTACTCTACAGGGGTAGCGTAGGAAATGGAGGTGGGGATATTTTCTATCCATTAGAGATATTGTTGCTAGGTTTCAATTATGAGTAAGGGTAATATTGTTATGAGACATATTAGAGGAGTATCTCAATAATATAGTATTATGCGGCACTTTCTTTTCGTTATAAGCGGTGTGTACTTTTTTCGGCAGATTTAACGGTATTTTTCATGAGCATGGCAATGGTCATAGGACCTACACCGCCGGGAACAGGGGTAATAGCTTTTGCTTTTTTGAAAACGCTGGGAAAGTGAACATCACCGACAAGACGGTAGCCCGATTTTTTTGTACTGTCGGGAATGCGGTTCATACCGACATCTATTACAATACATCCATCTCGTACCATTCTACCCTGAATAAACTCGGGGACACCCATTGCTGCGACAAGTATATCCGCTGTTTTGGTGATACTACTTAAATTCCGTGTGTGTGAGTGGCAAACGGTCACGGTAGCATCTGCCCCTTCTGCTTTTTGTACCAATAATGCAGATAGAGGTTTCCCCACAATATTCGAGCGACCCACGATGACTACATGCTTCCCCTGAATTTTGTATCCATATCGAACAAGGAGTTCCTGTATACCTGCAGGTGTGCACGCAACGAAGCAGTCCTGCCCATTAAGTAATTTGCCTTTATTTACCGGATGAAAGCCATCTACGTCTTTATCGGGGTCAATTGCGTTCAGGACTTTTTCTTCATTGATGTGTTTGGGAAGAGGACTTTGAATAAGTATCCCATGCACTTCTCGATTTCGGTTTAGTTCATCTACTAACTTCAGAAGGTCTGCCTCAGATGTTTGTGTAGGAAGGTCATAAGCGAAGGAACGAATACCTAATTCTTCGCATGTTTTCCTTTTATTCCGAACATAAATCTGACTCGCAGGATTATCACCTACTAAAACTACGGCTAAACCTGGGATAACTCCTTTTTGTTTTAATTCTTCTATCTTATTTTTTAACTCCGACTTAATTATTTCACTCAGTTTGTTTCCATCCAATAATTTTGGTTTTCTTTGAGCAGGCATTATTTATTCCTCCTCTATTTATGCTGTTGAAGTATTTACAGGACGAACCACATTGAGTTCTTTCGCCGCTCTTACTTCATCTAATCGTTGAACGGGTGTAGTTATCGGGGCTTTTCGTAGTTCTTCCGGATTTTGCTTTGCCATTTCAGCCAATTCTAATAATGTGTCGCAAAATTGGTCGAGGGTTTCTTTGGTCTCTGTTTCAGTGGGTTCAATCATCAATGCTTCCTTCACCGTCAATGGGAAATACACCGTTGGAGCGTGAAATCCACGGTCGAGCAATGCTTTGGCAAAGTCTAATGCCCTTACTTCATAATCATGATACGGCATCGCAGTAAGAACACATTCATGCATACATAAACGATCGTATGCAGGCGGAAATGAAGAACGAAGTCGGGATAATACATAATTAGCATTGAGAACGGCTTTCCGACTGACTTCCTTTAATCCTTCATTTCCCTGCATCAAGATATAGACATAAGCACGAACCGCTACTAAAAAATGACCTAAAAAAGGTGCTGATTTGCCTATGGAATTTTCGGGACATTCGAGGCTAAAAGTTCCATCAGCCTTTTTTACCACTTTCGGACCTGGCAAGAAATCCCGCAGGCATTCGTTCACACCGACAGGACCCGAGCCAGGACCACCCATCCCATGAGGGGTAGCAAATGTTTTATGAAGATTAAAATGCATTACATCGAAACCTAAGTCTCCGGGACGACATTGCCCGATAATAGCATTCAGGTTGGCTCCATCATAATAAAGGAGAGCATCGTGTCGATGTGCAAGGTCTGCAATTTCCTGTATATCTTTTTCAAACAAACCGTGTGTATTCGGACATGTCAACATGATTCCCGCTACTTCATCGCTCATGGCTTCACGGAAACGGTTTATATCCAGTGTCCCCTGCGAATTAGAAGGGATTTCCTGAACATGAAAACCGGCGATAGCCGCACTAGCAGGATTCGTCCCATGAGCAGAATCAGGAATGAGTATTATTTTTTTTTGTGTGTTTCCTTTCTTCCTATGGTATGCGGAAATCATAAGTACACCTGTCAACTCTCCGTGAGCCCCTGCCATCGGTTGAAGGGAAACCGCATGCATACCCGAAATTTCACTAAGTAATTGTTCCAAATGGTAGACCAGTTCTAAGGCTCCTTGGATACAATCGTGGTATACTTCTGAATAGAGTAATTGCGGAGGTAACTGTGTAAAACCGGGAAAAGAAGAAACGACATCAGCAATTTTGGGATTATACTTCATGGTACAGGAACCTAAGGGATAAAAGTTTGTATCTATTCCCATATTTCGCCGTGAGAGATGTGTAAAATGCCGAACAACATCTAACTCCGAAACTTCGGGAAGTTCTGCAGGTTTATGGCGTTGTAATTCTTTTGGGAATGAAACACTTGATACTTGCCCCTTTGGAATTGAAAAAGCCTGACGATGATTACATTTTTCATAAATCAAATCCATCTATAACTACTCCTATGAAATATTTTTTCGAATAAGTTCCACGAGCATATCTAACTCTTTTAGAGTTCTTTTTTCTGTTACTGCTATAAGTAAGTCGCCTTCTTTTCCATAAATATTGTCTTCTAAATCTTTACACGGGACCTGTTGCTTACAATGCTCGAATAGCGATTTTAGCGGAATACCTGGAAACACTCCTTCTTGCTTGATTTTCTGAATGACCTTTTCTGCAGAAATAGGGAGACGCACAACAAATTCGTTAAATGTTGGTTTTGAATTAATAATTGAAACAAACTCAGTTAATTTATTTTTTAGATATTCCGTTTTACAATAACAGTCATGAGCAATTTCAATCAGTCCATGTTTTCCTACCTCGCACAGATAGATTAAAGCACGCAATGCACACAAAGCCTGATTGGAACATACATTAGACATGGCTTTTTCGCGTCGAATGTGTTGCTCTCGTGCCTGCAAAGTGAGAACAAAACCGCGATTGCCCTGTTTATCTACCGTCATAGCACAGATACGCCCCGGCATTTTACGAATATACTCTTTACGTGCTGTGAACAGACCTAAATAGGGACCTCCAAAACCTAAGGGTAACCCTAAACTTTGTCCCTCACCCACCGCAATATCTGCACCCATTTCACCAGGCGTTTTCATTAGTCCTAACGCAATGGGATAAAACTGAATTATCATCAAGGCCCCTGCGGAATGGCACTTTTGTGCAATTTCTGTAAAATCATGTAAATTACCAAAAAAGTCAGGTGTCGCGCCCACAACACAGGCACAACCTTCGGGGTTCTGTCCATATTCTAATTCTAAATCAAGGTTAGCAGAATGAGTACGAATCATCTGTTCATAAATAGGATTTAACCCCGGAATAATTCTAATTTTGCGTTTGCCTGTAACTCGGACAGCCAGCATAATGGCTTCGAATAACGCAGTTCCGCCATCGTATAAAGATGCATTTGCCACATCCATATCTGTTAGACGGCATAGTGCAGTCTGATATTCGTATATCGCCTGGAGTGTTCCCTGAGCACACTCGGGCTGATACGGAGTATATGCAGTAGAAAATTCTCCTCGCTGGGAAAGATAATCAACTACCGCAGGAATATAGTGGTCATAAAATCCACCCCCAATAAAAGAGACACAGCCTACCTTATTTCTTTGGCTTAATGCAGACAAATGTTGATACGCATCTATTTCAGAAAGCCCTTCGGGGATTTTCCATTCTTTTAACCGAAATGAAGGGGGTATATCCTCAAATAAAGCATTTATCGAGGAGACACCGATTACCTTTAGCATTTCTTGTTCATCGTTATGTGTAACAGGTATCCAAGCCATAATAAATTCCTCAGACCCAATTTTTTTTATAAAAAAAATAAATCTACTTAATAAAGTGTTAATGTTAAAATTTAATAGAAATTAAAACTATTACAAAGATTTTAAATATTTCTCGTATGCTTCACGGTTCATTAATCGGCGATATTGTGCGGTATCAATATCATCCATTTTGAAGCACCAGCCTCTACCGTAAGGGTCAATATTAATTAATTCCGGTTCCCCTTCTAATGCTTCATTTACTTCTACAATTACACCTGTGACGGGAGCATAAATGTCTTCCGCCGCTTTCACAGACTCCACCTGAGCCACAGGCTCTTTTTGTCGAACATGCCTGCCTACCTCCGGCAATTCGACATAGGTCACATCACCTAATTGTTCCTGAGCATACTCCGAGATACCAACAACATACAGTCCATCTTCTTCCCCAATCCATTCGTGATTTTCTGTATAGCGAACATCCTCTGGATACATAGCATGTTCTCCTTATTTGTTTTTTGGGGCGTTTGTTTTTTTATATACATGACACATTTATTATGAGACCTTTTTTCGGGCTGTTCCGTTTTGGTAAAGGGGGACCTTACAAACTTCTATCTGTAAAGGACGACCTGCAATTTGCAGGATTGTCTCGGGAGTTGCAACCTGTTTCTCTAACATGGCTAAACCTACACCCACGCCTACACTCGGACCAAATGTCCCACTGGTCACTTCACCCACCTCACGGTCTTGATATATAAGTTTCTGATTATGTCGTGGGGCTTGTCTTGTATGTGTTTTTATTCCTGTTAAAATACGATAATCTCCCCCCTCTTTTTGTTTCATCAAAAAGTCTTTTCCTATGAAATCATGGTCCCAATCAATGAAACGGTCCATACATACCATCAAAGGTGTTGTCCCGTGGGTAATGTCCTGTCCGTTAAGTGGGTAGCCCATTTCAGTGCGTAATGTATCACGGGCACCCAAACCACACGGTTTTACATCAGGATGAGATATTAATGTGTTCCACATATCTGCACCTACAGAAAGAGGCAAATAAAGTTCATAACCTAATTCACCTGTATAACCTGCTCGCGTTATAATAATTCTTTCCCCTTTCCATTCAAATGTCCCCCCTGTCCAGTATTTTAACCCTTTAACATGAGGACTAAAACCCGTATCCATTAGAACATCTAAACTTCTCGGTCCCTGAACATCTATCTTTACAATTTGTGAAGTAATATCTTCTGCCTGAACATTAGAATTGCATAGTAATGAAGAAACCTGCTCTAATGGCCCCGCATTCGTCACTACAAACAAAGTTTCTTCATCTAACTTCATTCCCACACAGTCATCCAGAATAGAACCATCCGGATTTAAAATCGCAGTATATCGGCACTTTGCTACAGGTAGAGGAACAAAGTCGCTACAAGTAAGGTAAGAGAAGTGGAGAATTTTGTCCTTTCCATGAATCAGAAATTCTCCCATGTGGGAGCAATCAAAAATACCTGCATGAGAACGGACATGGAGATGTTCCGCAATAATCCCCTCAAATTGGACAGGCAAATACCAACCATGGAAATCCACAAACCGTCCGCCTGATTTTTCGCAACATTCAAAAAGTGGAGTTCTCTTCAATCCCAACGAATTTCTCCTGAGAGTGATAACACATTTAGGTATATGTTATTATGGTATTCAATTATTGAACGATTGATTACATGCCCAGGCGAACGGCATTGAAAAGTTGGGTCGCTCCCTTGTGGTTAATTCCACTAAAATCGCCAGTTGCGACGCCTTTACAACTTTATTATATCAAAAAAATCTATAAATTTCAAGAATTGGTTTTTAGTGAGATGTAAAGTTGTTAATATTGTTTTTTTATGCCAAAGGGAGATACATATAAAAATAGTTAGCAAAATTTTAAAAAGCATGATTTATCTATAATCAAATATTATTAGAACCTATGTGTTTATGAGGGAATTATGTCCGATAAAAAAGGGAATAAGTCTAATTTGGAAATAGAATTACGGCAAAAGGGAGAAATTTTCCGACTGTTCAATCAAATTGCATGTAAGTATGACATAACCAACCGGTTACTATCATTGGGTCAGGATACCTATTGGCGGAATGAACTTATTCGCCAGATAAAGATTGAAGAAGGTCAAGAATTCTTTTTATTAGATATTGCCACTGGAACTGGAGAAGTCATGAAAACATTTCGTCAATTTTATCCGATGCATGGTTACCTGTTAGGAATAGACCTTTCTGAAGGAATGATAAGAGAAGGAATGGATAAATTTGATAAAACCGACCAAAAATATTTGTTCGCAGTAATGGACGCAATGTGTCAGGGTATCAAGTCGGAAATGATTAATGCAGTAACGATGGCATTTGGAATACGGAATGTTTCAGATGTTTCTACAGCGTTAAAAGAAATATACCGTGTTTTGAAACCCGGCGGACAGGTATTAATACTCGAATTTGGACTTCCCCAGCGAGGTTTATGGCGAAGGATATATTTATTTTATCTGCGATACTTACTTCCCTACTTAGGTGGTTTCTGGACGGGCTGTCCTTCTGCATATCGTTATTTAAGCGAAACAATATGCAAATTCCCTTCCCATGACCGATTTTCCAAACTAATGCAAGAAGTCGGTTTCATAGATACAAAATGGAAAGAGTTTAATCGGGGAGCGGTTTTATTATATACCGCATACAAATCTTATAAATACAAATAAATGTTGAAAAAGTAACCCATGATTTTCGAGTTTTGTTTTGTTATAATTGTTCATTAACGATTATTTTCTTGTAGTTTTATGTTAAATTTTTGGAAACATGAAATAGGAAGAAGTTATGGCAGTTTCATTAAAAACAAAAGTGGCTTTTGGAATGGGAGGAATTGCTCTTACTTTACCAGATATGGTATTTACACAGTGGATTTTTATGCGGTATGTGCCCAATGAAAAAGATGCTTTATTATCTGCAAGTTTATTCGGCATTATCTTTCTTGTAGCGAGGGTTTGTGGAGCCATCGCAGAACCGCTTATCGGGCATTGGAGTGATTCCTGTCGAACAAGATGGGGACGGAGATTACCTTTCGTTCGCTTTGGATTATTGCCATTAGTGATATTCTTCTTTCTGATGTGGCATCCACCGGTGATGGCACCAATCTGGTTGCGGGCTATTTATGCGTATGGAATTATACAAATTTATCTTTTATTTTACCCCGGTGTGTTAACCCCCTATTTATCTTTGCTGACAGAATTAGGTGAAGAAAGTATGGACCGTGTCCGATTGATGACCGCCCAGGGTGTTTTTGTGATGCTCGGGAGCGTTGTTTTTGCTCTGGTAGGCGTGGTAAAAGAGAATTACAGTTGGACAATTATGTCTTTGCTGGTATGTTTTCTAACTTTTTCTTCATTACTTCCTATTGCTATAACAGGAAAAGAACGAAATATCCCCAAAGGGGAGGAACACAATGTATCCTTTATCCAATCCGCTATATGGGTCCTGAAAAGTAGGTCGTTTTTACATCTTGTCTTCGGAACTTCATTTTACTTCCTTGCTTTTACCTGTATTGTGATGAGTCTACCCTTCTGGGTTAAGGTATATCTAGGTAAAGGGGAGGCTTTTGTAACGTATTTAATGTTCCCACTGTTATTGATAACTATGTGTTTATTCGTATTTGTCGGGCCAACAGTCGAACGATTTGGCAAATATCGGGTGTTTTCGTTAACTTTGTTATTAGCAAGTATTGGCTTATTCTTACTTTCCACAGTGGGTTTATATCCTGTCGGAAATCCTTTTGTCCATTTGCTAATCGTAGTTATGTGGATGGGCATCCCCGTGGCAGGACTTGCTGTTTTGCCATTTGCAATATTAACGGATGTAATTGATGAGGATGAAAAGAAAACAGGGACAAGACGAGATGCTATATTTTTTGCTATTCAGGGAACTATTCAGAAAATATTCATTGGTGTTTCCGGTGGAGTTTTTTCAGTACTGGCATATTGGGGTAGTGGGAGCAATGTTACAGAACAGGGATTAAGATTTGTTGCCATTGCTGGAGGCTTGAGTGCTTTCATAGGATTTCTAATTTTTCTTGGCTATCCTCTCAAGGACATTGATGTTAAGCAAAAATAAATAAATAAAACAATCACTCCCAACACAAAGAAGTCTAATTAATATAACCGTATAGAGTGTCTTCATTATCTTTCACACGGATGGACTGGGATGATTGGTTGGTATTGCGGATTTCTACTTCATAATTTTGGTCAGGTGTAGTAAATCGATAACGGTCGGTATTTCCATAAGTTGAGGAGGAACCTGTAAGAGAAACAGAATTGCCTCTGAGGTTTAATGAACTGCCCGTTCCCCATTGAGAACTATTTCCCCACCAATAATTACTTTTCCCTTTCTCGTAATGATTGATGTTAAAATTAATCCGTGACCCTGAAACATAATAAGTTCCGGATACATTTTCCCCTTGGGTATTATGGAAACTAAAACTACCACTTTTCCCTGTCATTCCTCGAATATTTCCATACCATCCGTCCAGAGTTAATCTTCTTGTATCAGAAAATTCCTCATTATCTTTATATAAATTATTAATAGTACTGACAAGAGCAGGAATTATAGGTGAAACAGATGTTGCCTCTTTTTGTTTTTGAGAAATATGTTGAGGGCTTTTTTCTTGAATAGGAACAAAATATTCCGGCGGTGAAGCTTGCAATGGAACATAAGTATTCCCACCCATATTTTGTGGATTGTATATACGCGGTTTAATAAATCTTGGTGAACTATACGGATTGGGTGAAAAAAGAGGTTTGCCCATATAGTTAAAGGCTTCTTCCAAATGGGGATTATATAAAGCCCGCTCATCTATTCTTTTCCCACCATACTGGGGTTGGATATCTTTAAATTTCCGTCCTCCCACTGTGATTTGATCGTCTAAAAGCGGTTTTCCTCCATATAGATTTATAGAGTTTCCTGACCCATTACCATTATCAAACTGTGCTGTAGCATAAATATTTATAAACAATAGTAACCCCATAAACACGACCCAAAATCTCACTTTTCTCTTCCAAATTTGATACATGCTCGTAATCTCCTATAATCTCCTATTATTTAAACGAGATGACAATACGATTCATTTAATAAAATACTATTTTTTGTTAAAATTTTTCAATTTTCAAATCCATAATACATAATTATCAAAATCCGGGGTCGGGGTTGTTTTGTTCTTCTGGAGGTAAGAGAGGGGCAACTTCAGTTTCAGAAGAAGTTACACCGGGACCTGTCGTCGTGGGAGATGTGGATTTCTTCCCATCAATAGGTTCAAAGAGAGCCTCTTCAGGAATGGTTTCTTCTGTAGTTTTTGAGATTTCATAATAAGTAGGTGGGGCAGTCCCTTCGATGTATGCTTCCGTATAGTTCCCGCCGAGAGTCCCTGTAATACGATTAATTTTGAAAAATTGAACACCCGATGGAACAACAAAGTCCCTAACAGGCAAGTCTTTTTCAGCAAACATCATAAAGTCAACCCATATTGGACATGCTAACCGTCCGCCCGTATAGTTTATCCCTTTCCCTAAACTACGATTGTCCTTATAACCGACCCATACGACAGTTGTAAAATCGGTAGTAAAACCACAGAACCATGCATCTCTACTATCATTAGTAGTGCCTGTTTTTCCTGCCACAGGTCTTTTTAATGCACTGGCACGATGCCCCGTAGGGTAATAACCTAAAGAGGGGTCAGGTGTGCATACCCCTTTCAGCATATGCATGGTGACATACGCAACGCGTGGGTCAACAACCTGTTCTTTTTGTTGGTATAAATGATAGTCATAAAGTAATAACCCTTCCGCATCACGAATTTCTTTAATAAACACAGGGTAATATTTTGTTCCATTATGAGCAAATACGGAATAGGCAACAGTATGACTGAGAGTCGTTACTTCAACAGTCCCTAAACCTAATGTTAACCCCACTGAATCGCTAACTACAGTGTTCATTTCGCATTTTTCGAAAAAGGAACGAACAAAAGGTAAACCTAACATGTCCACTAATCGAATGGAGACAATATTTACAGATTTTTCAATAGCCTGCCGTAACGGTATAGGTCCACGAAAATTACCATCAAAATTCTTGGGTGCCCAGACACGACCATTGGGCATGACTCGAACAAAAGGAGAGTCGTCCACAAGTGTGGAAGGAGTCATTCCGGAGGCTATAGCAGACATCCAGACAAAAGGTTTTACACTGGAACCGGGTTGTCGTTTGGCTTGTGTCGCAGTGTTATATTTTTCCTCTTCCCAATTTCTGCCCCCCACTAAGGCACGCACAAAGCCTTCGTATCCCGGGCGATTATCCAAACAGACCAAAGCTCCGGATACAGGAATAAAGTTTTTTGTTTCAAGACGCGGTTTGTCAAATTTGGTTAAGTGTTCCTCTAAAGTTGTTTCTGCTACTTTTTGTAAAGAATAGTCCAGAGGAGTATATACATTTAATCCCCCTTCGAATACTTCGCTGACGGAATATTTAGAGAGAAGAATTTTACGAATTTCCTCTACAAAATAGGGAGCTTTCATGCGATAAGGTTCGTAGATATCTATTCCCTCTTTTTTTAACTGTTCTCTCTTTTCAGGGGTCATTATGCGAGGAGATAAATCTTCTTCTAAAGCCTTTTGATATTCTTCTTCAGTGATAAATCCCTCTTCCAACATTTGCCCTAACACAATATTTCTGCGTTCAATGGCATTTTTCAAATGGTTGATAGGCTCATTTACATTTGGAGCACGAGTTAAACCTGCGAGTGTAGCCCCTTCGCTCAGGGTTAAATCCTGCACGCTTTTCCCAAAGTACTGCCTTGATGCGGACTCTACACCATACGCATTAATTCCCAAGAAAACCTGATTTAAATACAGTTCTAATATTTCATCTTTTGTAAATTCGCGTTCTACCTGCAAAGCAACAATAGCCTCACGGAGTTTTCTTTTTACAGAGCGTTCTTGTCCCACTCCCAATGTTTCCACATTACGAACCACCTGTTGAGTAATTGTACTCCCACCACGAAAACGGCCTGTCCGTAAACCATATAGAACAGCATTTATAATCGCGTCAGGACGGACGCCTTTATGAGTATAAAAAAGGGCATCCTCTGTAGCGATAAATGCTTTTTGCACATGTAGCGGGATTTGACTTAGAGGAACTAACTGTCGGTCTTCAATAGTAAATGTGTAAAGAAGCTCTCCTGTATCTGCATACACTTTTGTCCCCGTTTTCGGGCGGAAAGTCTCTAATGAAGAAATGACATTTTGTGCATCATCTAAAATCCAAACAAATACCCCGAGCGCAGAGCCCCACAAAGCTCCGATTATCAGCATAAAACTGAAAAATAGCCACGCACACCCGCGTCGAGGTAAAAGTGTATATTCCATCTTATAGTAAATCCTATGGAGATATTCCTTGCTTTGAAAATAATTTGCTAATTATAAATGAAAAGCCTGTTGCTAAAATAACTCCTGTTATGGAACCTATAAGATTTGCAAGTAAATCCCATACTTCAAATGAGCGTGTCGGAACAAATATCTGACAGATTTCTATAAAAAAACCATAACTAAAAGAAGTAATAACGGATAAAGTAAAAATGATTTTTGTTAAATATGGCTCATCATTTTTTCCCATTCCCAGAGCGATAAGCAGGGATAAGATTGTATATAAAAATATGTGAACGACCTTATCCTGATATGGAAACAGATCGGGTGTTGGTTCGGTTATGGGTTGGATAGACAGCCAGAAAACAAAAATGGCATATACAATTGTTATAAATAAATACTTTTTCCTCAAATTTAGTTCCCTTTTGTTCCTATGGAAATGCTTGTATTCGCTGGATGGGATGAAGTACTTTGTCCCGGTGGGGTAAAACCAGAAAAGAAAGAACTATTTTGTTGAATAGATGTATTTTGCAAATCTACTGTCCCTGAACTATATCCACTTATAGTTTCTTTAATACTAAAAGAGGGAGGAAATCTTTCCGGTAAGATAGTTATAACAGCAGGATAGCCCTCATCTATTGGGGCACGCATCACAGGTGCTTCGCGAACAGTCAAATATCCGCTTTCGTCCATAAAAAATGTAAAGGTTGTATTCTTTCCCTCAGAAAACATATCCGCAAGAAGTAGATATACATCCGTTACAAAATGCTGACGAATTTTTAGTAAATCCCCTGCCATTTGTATGACCTTTTCCGAATTGAGTATCCACAAATATGACGATAATGGAAACAATTCATCAGGATTATTAAAATAAACTTCTGGGCGAATAGTAGGACGAATATAATTATAGTTCCGACCCCTTGCATTTATTAGCAGAGCATTCCGTCGGAGTAAAAGTTCAGGACGAAGCCGAAACTGTACAAATTGTATTGCACGAACTACCTGCACCCCTGCTTGCATGGAAAATTCGGGAGCTACTTGCGTCCCATACCTTACCGGGAATTCGATAGGATCGCTTACAACTTCCATCGGCAGGTAAGGAAAGTCTGTTACAATTCCGTATTGTAATGGAACAAATAAACGAGTAGCAGAAACACCTACCGTATCAGGAATAATGACTATCTTGATATTGTGTAATTTGGGAGGGAAGCATGAAAATATACTTCTTAAACTATGATAATGAGGTGCTGTCAAAATACCCCCATCAAAAAGTAAAATATGAAAATCATTATAGAAACTTTTCATAGGTTCAGGTAATTGCACATCGTTCATAAACTTATTTGGGGGGAGATATGCGGTTAATGCCATACATAGATATATTACTGTTTCATGCAAATGAGACTGAGTGTCGGGAGAAGGAATACCTCCGGAGGAAGTAATCTGCCGTAAAAAAGTACTCCATATTTGCTCTAAGCGAATGGGTTTGTTTTTTAACTCTGCATCAGTGATTTCTGCTAATTGTATAATTTGGGTCTCTTTCAAATTATCTATACTTTTCAATAAAAACTGAGAGGATAGAGAAATTGCTATAGGTGAAGGAATTGGCTTTTGTACTTCTTTTATCAGCGATTGAAAAGCAAATACCCCTGCATACATCAATAAATCACTTTGGAATTCTGGAGTCTGGCGAATAATAGTATCCCATAGCTGCAAATGAGCCACATTAAAGGAATTTTCTTCAAAGTAAGATGCGGTCTTTTTTTTCCATATTTCCAGTGTAAACTCTTTTGCGACCAATATATCTCTCAATGCTTGCCAATAGGTCCCCCATTCTGGAGAATTCGGGTCGGGCAAAGAGAAAAGAAGTAAGTCCGAATTTACACTTGTAGTCTGCCCAGAAGACAACGGTACCGGATTATCATCAGCAAATACTTGTCTTATAAAAAAAGATAAAAGAAAATAAAAAATAATAAAACTATTGAAAATTTTCGTTTTTAGCATACCGTAATATCTGTATATAAATTAACTTTTTTACTCATTCTGGAACACGATATAATTGTGCTTCTCTCTTATTAACAACAGGAAAATACTTTCCTTCTATTTTTATATTGTTTTGAACAAATTCTTCCTCATAGGGTCCAAGAAAAATGTATTTCACTTTGTATTTTTTTAATATTTCTTCTTGAATGTGTAAATCACTACTGGTATAAAAACGATATACATCCTCTGTTTTTTTGACATAATCTTTTGTGAGCATAAAATGTCCTGTAATGGTTCGGCATGGAGTGTGAGCAAAAATAAATTGAGAGGTTTTAGGCGACGCTATCACCACATCTTCTTCCATGCCATTTCTTTTCAGATAATCTAATGCGGAACTTGCATCACGAGGAAGAAAGTAAGCCCATTGAGGATGTCCATACTTTAAATCACGAAACATGAAATAATAAACAAATACAGTTGTGGGGATTGAAAAAAGAATAACCAGAATAGCAAGTAAGATTTTGTGTGAAAATAAAGAAGATAAGATACAAATAATTTTATTTGTTGTAGGGGGATGTTGGATAAAATATGTGCTTATCCATTCATAGGGTCCTATAATAGTTAAGATGGGTGGGACGATAATAAAAGCATATAATCCAGATTCCTGCCCTGCCTTCCAATAGGGATAAAGATTGCAAATGCCCCATGCCACCAATATCCATGTAAGTATAACCGTAAAACTTATTCGCTCTGTACTTCTCTTTATAAGATATGTGAAAAACAGTATACATATTAGCCATGTCCAGCCTATTCCTAATATATATTCAATCAAAAAACCCGGTTTTCCCATAAACTGATGATTTTCCGCCCAACCGGACATTCCTAATGCATCGGAATAAGATACCCAGAGGTAATATAAAATCGCAGGAATGTGAATTATCGCAGGGATAACGCATAAGTAAAACCATTCCCAATCCCATTTGTTTTGTATGACACAAAATAGAATGGGTGTTAATATAAACATAATGTAGGATTCAGGTATTAAATAGGGACGCATCAAAGAATGGAGAAGAGCCATCACACCACACAGGATAAAGAATTTAATTTTTTTTGTTTGAAAACCGCGTATGAGAAAAGCATACATCAAAATGCCCAATGTAATGGAGCGAATAAAATGAGGTTTACATATGAGATAACTAAAAATTTGGATACCTTCCATATCCCACGAAAGAGGTAATGAAAGGTGAAGCATACTGTTTAAACCCCACAGCAACCAGCCGAAACCCGAACCAATAGTAATAAGAAACAATACAAAAATTCGCTGGTAAATAGTATCCAGAAGCAGTGAAAGAAAATAGTAAACAGCAAACAAAAACAAAAATGCGGAAAAACATCTATCCATGTGAAAAAATTCAAGTACAGATAGAGAGGAGAGACGGGCAAGGCTTCCTAACAGCCACCATTCCACATTAAAATAAGCATTTTTAGGGGACTCCGGGGTGCACTGATTCGTCAGCCACCATCTCCCTTCACTTGCCTGACGCTGAAACATGATATATCCAAATGAGCCTGCTGTGCCTCTGCCCACCACTCCCATAAAAATACCTTTTTCCTCTTCAAGAAACTTGCCGTACTTATAAGGGAAAGTGCCTACCCCACAAACAATGATACCCAATACAAAAGGGAACACAAATTCCCATTTTGAAATGGGGGGACAATAGGTAAAATTTTTTGTGGATTGAGGAGTGTCAATGGAATCAGGCTCATTCACCATCAAAAATATCCTCCCTGATTAATTCGTTCCCTTTCTTCGGGTGATATTTCCTCTTTTTGCTGTTCTTCAGGAGGTGGATTTAATTCCGTCTTCTCTTTATCTGTCTTCATAATAGGGCGGGAAGAACACCATTGCTCCCATTCTTTTTTGAAAGTATCCCACATTTCAGTGTGTTGCTTTTTATCCGCAGGCTTTTTCGGGAATCCCTTTTCATCGGGGAGAAGTAATTCCTCAAATTCAGGTTCACCACAAAACGGACGAGGTTGCCGATCGCCCGTCATATATTCTTCGCGTAGTTGTTTTTGCTTCTGTGCATATTCCGAACATTGTTGCCATGTAAGCCACTGTTGCCAGTTCAAGTATTGCCAACCATTTTTGATAAACGAGCGTCCTATCGTTCGAGAAGGGAGATATAATTCGGAAATAATGATGCGTTCGGTGGAAATTTCGGTATTTATTCCCTTATACCAATCGGCTAAAGGCAATGCAATACCATCCCAGCCGGGGTCAGTCCATGAAATTCCCATAAATTTCAAAATTGTAGGAAACATATCCACCAGAGATACCTCATTCTCTATCTTTTGCATTTGGGTATTTATATAAGGTGCATGAATGATTAATGGAACTCGAATAGTCTCCAGATACAACCGCCATGCGTGTTCTAAAAAACCATGGTCTAAAAATTCTTCGCCATGGTCTGCAGTAATAAGCCAAACGGATTTCTTGTCTTTTCGCAATTTATTTAATGATGAATACAATCTCTTTAAGCAATAATCCGTGAGAGCGATTTCTGCATCGTAACGAAGGACAAGGTCTTCAAATCGCACATCTCCAGCACCGAACCCTTGTTGAACCAATTCAGGAAGGTGGAACCGAATTTCATCATAGAGACGGAGAGGTTTTTCATAAATTTGATCTGCAAAATGCAGGTAATATGAGGGAGGAGGTTCATAGGGTTCATGGGGGTCATAAATATGAACATACATAAAAAGAGGTTTATCTTTTTCGAGAGTATTTACATATTTCAAAATCTCTTCTACAAGTGTAACCCCATTTCCACTAATACCGAATTCTTTTGTTAACCTCCGGACATAATCAAATCCTTTCCCAAACATTTGCTCTTCTATTGCGGGATGGTCAGTAAAAAGAAGTGTTGTATATCCATTTTTTTTCAGTATTTCAGGTAAAGTAAGAACTGTTGGGTCAACCTGTGCCCGCCATCCCGTACTCCACGGTGTTGAAGAAGGATAGCGTCCCATCAAAATAGAACTTACGCTCTCACAGGTATATGTCGAGGCAGAATAAGCCTTTTCGAAAACAAGACTTTGTTTCGATAACTCATCTATGAAAGGGCTCGTATTCCTTTGATACCCATAAACTCCTAAATGGTCTGCTCGAAGCGAATCTATTACGACGAGAAATATATCGGAAAACACAGAATTGCTATTTAAAGCACTCGTAGAAGTCGATTCTTCCGCTCTACCACATGCAAAACCCAAACAAGAAAGTAAAAGCGATAAACAAACTTTTTTTATATTCATCAATATTACCTTTATATGAAATTCAAAAGCAATTATTCCTTAAAACACTTTTTAATATGATATTAGTATACAAAATTAATGATTAAATACTGTATTACATAAACGCTTAATAAAAGGATAGAGATATTTTTTTTCAAGGAAGATGAAGATTATGCTCGATACAAAGAATGTCCAATTCCCATCGCTTCACGAACTGCCTCCACTGTTTCTAATGCAACAGGAGTAACTTTCTGTGCATTTGTGCGAAGAAAAGATTCTACATAATCTTGATTATTATCCAGATGATTGAATTTTTCGATAATAGGTGTATTAAAATCCGAAACCAATCGTGCCACTTCCTGTTTTAATTTCCCGTAAAATTTTTCACCATTCCGATATTTTTGGACAAACTCTAAATACAGAGGTTCGGGAGCCAATAAGGAAAGAAGACGATATAAAACGCCGACACCCGCAGGCATGTGAGGGATAATTGCATCCGGGTCATTACTCGCCACTGGCAAAGGTAACGGATCTGTAGAGGTCTCTACCGCTCGAATTTTTTTCAATACAGTATCTGGGTCATCTAACAAGTCCAGAGTATTGTGTTCACTTTTACCCATCTTGGACGAACCATCCAGTCCCGGCAAGCGGAGGGCTTCTCTTCCTACCGCCTGTGGTATATGAAGAGTTTCTCCAAAACGACTATTAAACCGCTGAGCTATATCAATAGCCATTTCGACATGTTGTCGTTGGTCATCACCCACAGGAACCTTATCCGCACGCACTATCAAAATATCTGCCGCCATAAGCACAGGATAGCCTAACAAACCAAACGAAAGTGGATTCCCATCTATTTTTGTATCTTCCTGCAATTTTGAGAGTTTATCCTTATAGGTGGTCCCTCGTTCTAAAAAACCTATATTTGTAATCATTCCCAATAATAAGGCTAACTCTGCTGTACAGGGTAAATCACTCTGCCGATAAATAATGGATTTGTTTGGGTCCAAACCGCACGCAACATAAGTTCGCAACATATCTATTGTATTCTGGTAAATATTCTCGCGTGTAGTAATTGTTGTTAAGGCATGGTAATCTGCAACGAAATAATAACAAATAGAAGTATCTGCTTCCTGAAGTTTTAAAAAATGACGAATCGCCCCAAAATAATTTCCATAATGCAGTCTACCTGTGGGACGAATCCCAGATAAAATAACCTCTTTCCTTTTCATACATTCAGTCATAATACAACCTTATCATTTACATTTTTAAAGGGTAATTAGGAGAAAACAGTAGCAAACTGTAATTATTATCAATATAGTATATAAAAAATAATTATTAAGACTCTAATTGAAAGATAAAAGAGAGCATTTGTTTTATTTATAAATTAAAAATAAAGGATATAGGAAATAGTTCCTATTTTACTCTTAAATTAATTGATTTGCATTTTGATTTTTAGATTTGATAAATAATAGAATATGTCATATAACGAACGGTAGGTAGAACAGTAAAGTAAAAATAATCATAAAAAACTAACCCAAAAAACTTATTGGAGGAATTCAATATGGCAGAAGAAAAAAAATCAATCAGTTCGTTGATGGTAGAAAATCGAACTTTTCCACCATCCGAAGAAGTCCGAAAAAGAGCACACATCAAATCCTTCGACGAATACTACAAGATGTGGAAACGCTCTATTGATGACTGCGAAAATTTCTGGTTGGAACAGGCTGAAACCTTATCCTGGTTCAAAAAACCCACAAAGGCATTAGAATATACTTGGAACACCGAAGCACGAGTAATTCGCCACACATGGTTTGCAGATGGTGAATTGAATGTATCTTATAACTGCCTTGACCGTCATCTGAACACCCCCATAGCAAAAAAAACGGCTATTATCTGGCAGGGTGAACCAGAAGAAGATGTAAAATACATCACTTATGAAGAACTTTATAAAGATGTTTGTAAATTTGCCAATGTGCTGAAGTCATTGGGTGTAAAGAAAGGCGACCGTGTATGCATTTATCTCCCCATGATTCCCGAACTTCCCGTAGCCATGCTGGCATGTGCCCGTATCGGAGCGATTCATTCTGTCGTATTCGGCGGTTTTAGTGCTGAATCCCTTCGTGACCGTATTAACGACTCTGAATGCAAAATCCTTATCACTTCCAATACATCATTGCGTTCCGGTAAAGCAATTCATCTTAAAGAAATTGCAGATAATGCCTTAACCCAGACGCCATCTATCGAAAAATGTATCGTTGTGAAAAGAAACAATGAGCCTTGTGCCATTAAAGAAGGAAGAGATTTATGGTATGACGATCTGATGGCAAAATCATCAGATGTATGCGAACCTGAAAAAATGAATGCAGAAGATTATTTATTCATCCTTTATACCTCCGGTTCCACAGGGAAACCTAAAGGCGTCGTTCATAGCACAGCCGGCTATCTCCTTCATGTATCTCTCTCTCATAAATACATCTTTGATATTCATGATGACGATATTTACTGGTGCACAGCAGATATTGGTTGGGTGACAGGTCATAGTTATATCGTTTATGGTCCACTTTGCAACGGTGCCACAACCGTTATGTTCGAAGGTGTCCCCACCTATCCCGATGCAGGTCGTTTCTGGCATATTGTTGATAAATTCAAATGCACCGTTATCTACACTGCACCTACAGCTATTCGCACACTTATCCAGAAGGGTGATGAATGGCCTGCCAAGTATGATTTAAGTTCACTTCGTGTTTTAGGTTCTGTAGGCGAGCCGATTAATCCTGAAGCATGGATATGGTACTATGAAAAGATTGGAAGAGGCCGTTGCCCGATTGTGGATACCTGGTGGCAAACAGAAACCGGAGGTATTCTAATTACACCACTTCCGGGTGCTCATACCTTAAAACCGGGCAGTGCTTCCAGACCCTTCTTTGGTGTTGACCCCGTTATTTTGAGAGATGATAGTACAGAGGTAGATGCCAATGAAGGTGGCAAACTTTGCATTCGCAAACCGTGGCCCGGTATTATGAGAACCACCTGGGGCGACCATGACCGCTTTATTGATACCTATTTCAGTATGTATAAAGACATGTACTTCACTGGTGATGGTTGCAGACGAGATGAAGATGGTGATTACTGGCTCATGGGTCGTATTGATGATGTAGTCAATGTCTCCGGTCATCGTATTGGAACTGCGGAAGTAGAAAGTGCCTTAGTATCCCATGAAAAAGTTGCAGAAGCGGCTGTTGCACCTATGCCACACCCAATTAAAGGACAGGCTTTGTACGCTTATGTAACCCTGGTTTCAGGTGTAGAAGAGAGTGAAGAATTAAGAAAAGAACTGGTGATGCATGTTCGTAAGGAAATCGGACCTATCGCCGCACCGGACGTTATTCAATTCGCTCGTGGCTTACCTAAGACTCGTTCTGGCAAAATCATGCGTCGTATCCTTCGCAAAATTGCTGAAAATGACCTTAGCAATTTAGGTGATACAACAACATTGGCTGACCCAACTATTTTAGATGAACTAGTCCAAGGCAGAAAAGCCTTATTAAAAGATTAATAATGAGTACTTTTAGATAAAACAAAATTTTTGAGCCGTGGGTTGTAAAATAAATTACGCTCACGGCTCTTATTAAATTAAGGAAACAACATTATGGAGGGTTTAAATTATGAGTGAACAAACCACACAAAACCGCTGGATTGTCGTTATTGGAGCACTTATCGTTCAAGTAAGTTTAGGTGCTGTTTATATATGGAGTGTATTTCAGACACCTTTAAAAGCGGCTTTTCCCACATGGACAGAAACACAAGTAACCTATCCATCACAAATTGTGCTTGCTGCGTTCGCATTAGCGGTCATCATCGGAGGAAGAATTCAAGATAAATTAGGACCTCGAATTGTAGGTATTGCAGGTGGAATTATATTAGGAATTGGACTTATTCTTGCTAAATTTACACAGAATTTTACATCCTCCCCGGATATGGCTTTATATTGGCTTACCTTTACATTTTCCATATTAGGTGGATTGGGAATTGGTTTCGCTTATGTTTGTCCTATTGCTACCTGTGTAAAGTGGTTTCCAGATAAACGCGGACTTATCACCGGTTTGGCTGTGGCAGGTTTCGGTGCAGGGGCTTTCTTCTTTGCTCCGTTAGCCAAAGCTTTAATCTTAGGGGGTCCTTATGAAATCATGACTGTTAAACTTTTCACACTTCCTCAAATAGGTGTTTTCAACACTTTCCTTACTCTTGGTGTGATTTTCCTTGTTGCAGTTGTATTAGGCTCTTCTTTATTAAAAAATCCACCCGCAGGATATAAACCTGCTGGTTGGAATCCCCCCCAACCCGTAGGTGGAACAGGAAGTCGTGTTGATTACAGTCCCACAGAAATGTTGGCAACCCCAGCCTTCTGGCTCTTGTGGATAACCTATTTTGCGGGATGTGCCGCAGGTTTACAAGTAATTATGAAGGCATCACCTATTTGGCAATCCTTCAGTATATCCGCCGTATCCGCAAGACCTGTTCCTGAAGAAATATTCAATGGAATAGTTTCCAAAGGAGCCATGGCAGTTTCTCTAATTGCTATATTCAATGCAGTAGGTCGAATTTTCTGGGGTAAAGTATCAGATAACATTGGCAGAAAATCTACCTTGATTGTTATGTTTTTATTATGTGGTATTGCTATGTTACTGTTGAATAGTTTCCGAACATATCCCCTATATATCTTAGGTACCGGCGTTGTTGGATTATGTTTTGGTGGATACCTTGCTCTATATCCTGCTGTTATTACAGATTATTATGGGACAAAGAATGTCGGTATTAACTACGGTCTCATGTTCACAGCATACGGTGCAGGGGGGCTTGCAGGTCCTTATCTCGCTGCAAAATTAATGACCGCAGCGGAAAAAGTTCCTTACTTAATTACTGAGAAAGGACAACAAATTACTAAAGAATTTGCATTAGGTAGTTACAGCACTGCATTTATTGTCTGCGGTATTGCATGTCTCATAGCAGGAGCCATTATACTTGTAGTTCAACCTCCAAAAGCAGAAAAAAATTAAAAAATATCCATATAAAATCAGTATGGCAGAGAATTTTATTATTCTCTGCCATTATTTTATTATTGAATACACAAAAATTTATCCCATTATATCTTCAAATTTTTACTCTCATTTATTAGTAATATTGTGAAGTGACTTTTCTGTTTCTTATCATTCAAAGGCTATCCTTTTATGTTTGATTTATGTCCTTTCAGAAATTCATGGATAAAAAAGTCAACACGTAGCACAAACGAATTTTTTTAGAGATATAAAATTTAAATTATAAATATCCCACGCATATTATTTATTGCAAAAGATAAAATTTTTTCAAAAAAATAAAAATTTTAAGGAATATCATAATTGTTTCCTCATCAATATTAAAAAAGACATCGTTGGTACATTTCATCTATAAATTTAATAGGCAAAATAAAAAATATATAGAATATTTAGCATTATTAGTATTAATATATATAAAAATCATACATATATGTATGAAATATATTGGCGATAAATAATTTTGCAATAAAAATTAAAAAATAACTTTATTTGATATGTATTTTAATACATAAAAGAATTATTATATATAATTTCTTTGTTTATTTTATACAATAAAGTATGTTATTATATATAAATTGGTGCAAAACTTTTATTGGAGTTATCAAAATGCCGAAAGAACCTTACCAGCAAAAAACTTTGTATGAGCCTTTCTTTGAACATGATGCCTGTGGAGTAGGTTTTATCGTAAACATTGATGGTAAAAAAACACATCAATTAGTAAAAGATGCTCTACGCATTCTTGTAAATCTTACACATCGTGGGGCATGTGGATGTGACCCGGAAACGGGTGATGGTTGTGGTATCCTATTTCATATTCCCCATCACTTTTTTGAAAAGCAATCTGACAAATTAGGTTTTTCTTTACCATCCTTTGGACAATATGGTATAGGGATGGTTTTTTTTCCAAAAGATAATGAGTTGAGAATCGCATGCAAAGAAATTATCAAACAGACGATTGTTGAAGAAGGTCAAGAATTTTTAGGGTGGCGTGAGGTTCCAAGAAATTCCGATTGTATCGGATGGCTTGCGCGTTCCAATGAGCCTATTATAGAACAGGTTTTTATAAAAAATGTGACCTGTCCCGATATTGAATCCTTTGAACGCAAATTGTTTGTTATCCGAAAGTCTGCCTCTCACAAGATTCGGCAGTATTTGGGAGACAAAAAAAATCTCTTTTACATAACAAGCATGTCTGCACGAACAATTGTTTATAAGGGATTATTCTTGCCGGAAGTAATGGATAAATATTATGAAGATTTAGCAGACCCAGATGTCGAAAGTGCATTGGCAATTATCCATCAGCGATACAGCACGAATACTTTACCGAGTTGGCAATTAGCCCAACCGTTTCGTTTCCTTGCCCATAATGGTGAAATCAATACTTTACGGGGAAATATTAATCTCATGGGTTCCCGTGAATCCGATTTGAAAAGTTCTCTTTATGGAGATGATTTGAAAAAATTGTTTCCCATTTTGACTGAAGGAGCTAGTGACTCTGCCATTTTTGATAATGCTTTCGAACTTCTTGTTCGGGGAGGTCGTAGCATTGCCCATTCCATGATGATGATGATACCCGAACCCTGGAGTAACCATGAGAGCATGTCCGACAATAAAAAGGCTTTTTATGAATTTTATGCATGCAAGATGGAACCGTGGGACGGTCCTGCATGTATGGCTTTTACGGATGGTGTTCAGATAGGCGCGGTTCTTGACCGTAATGGACTTCGACCTGCCCGCTACTGGATTACCACTGACCAACAGATTATTATGGCTTCTGAAGTAGGTGTTCTCGACATTCCACAGGAAAAAATTATTAAGAAATGGCGTCTTCAACCCGGTCGTATGTTTTTGGTGGATTTGAATGAGAAACGAATTGTTGAAGATGAGGAAATAAAAGAGACATTAACTAATAGAAAACCGTATCGTGCATGGCTTAACTTAAATCGCATTATCTTCCCACGGGAAGTGTTAGAAACACGACCGACGAACGAATTAGTTCCGCTTCATAACAGACAAAAAATTTTTGGTTATACGGAAGAGGATATTTCTTTGTTGATCAAACCGATGGCAGAGACAGGAACCGAACCGGTAGGTTCTATGGGCAACGATATACCCCTGGCAGTTCTTTCGGAGCGTCCCCAGTTGTTGTTTAATTACTTCAAACAACTTTTTGCACAGGTTACCAATCCCCCATTAGACCCGATACGCGAAGAGATAGTCATGTCTTTGGAAACCGATATTGGTCGTGAATACAATCTTCTGGATGAGACCCCAGAAGATTGTCAGATGATACATCTGCATTCTCCTATTCTTACCAATGCTCAGGTAACCTATATCCGCAATTTAAAGAAAAAAGGACATCGAGCGGAATCCATAAGCACCTTATTCTCTGTCAAAGAAGGTATCCAGGGTTTTCTCAATGCAATAGACCGTATTTGTAATGAAGCAGAAAAACATGTAGATAATGGAGCTACAATCCTAATTTTGTCAGACCGTGGTGTAGGTTTACATCATGCACCCTTGCCAAGTCTATTAGCCACAGGTGCCGTTCATCATCATCTTGTCCGTGTGCATAAACGGACAAGATGTGGGATTGTTGTAGAAAGTGGTGAACCTCGTGAGGTAATGCATTTCGCTTTATTATGTGGATATGGTGCAGGGGCTATCAATCCTTATCTTGTTTTTGAAACTATTTCGCAAGGTATTGAAGAGAATAAGATTGTAGAAGAATATCCCGGCAAAGCCCACAAGAAGTATATCAAAGCCATCGAAAAAGGACTCTTAAAGACCATGTCCAAGATGGGTATTTCCACTCTCCAAAGTTATCGCTGTGCCCAGATTTTTGAAGCATTAGGCTTAAGCAAAAATGTGATTGACCGTTGCTTTACAGGAACTCCTTCTCGCATTGGTGGATTAGACCTCGAAGATATAGCACGGGAAACATTAGCCCGTCACGATATGGCGTATAATCCCTTAAAGTATCGCGATAACGAGTTGGATATTGGTGGAGCTTATCGCTGGCGTCGGCGAGGTGAATTTCATCAATGGAATCCAGAAACGATAGCACTTCTTCAACATGCTACTCGCTTAAATAGCTGGCAGAAATATCAGCAATTTGCAGAAGAAGTTAATAATCGTAACCGAACCTTTGCAACCCTTCGCGGTCTTCTTAAATTTAAGAAGGGAAATCCTATCCCATTAGAAGAGGTAGAACCTGCGTCGGAAATTGTAAAACGATTTTGCACAGGTGCCATGTCCTATGGTTCTATTAGTCAGGAGGCTCATGAAAATCTTGCCCTTGCGATGAATCGTATCGGTGGTAGAAGTAATACAGGGGAAGGTGGCGAAGACCCGAAACGATTTATACCTGAACCTAATGGTGATAGTAAACGAAGTTCAATTAAGCAGGTTGCATCAGGAAGGTTTGGTGTTACCAATGAGTACTTAGTCAATGCAAATGAACTCCAGATTAAAATGGCACAAGGTGCCAAACCGGGCGAAGGAGGACAACTGCCAGGACATAAAGTATATGAAAATATTGCCAAAGTGCGATATTCTACACCGGGCGTAGAACTGATTTCACCCCCTCCTCATCATGATATTTACTCTATTGAAGATTTGGCACAATTAATTTATGATTTAAAAAATGCCAATATTCATGCCAAAGTCTCAGTAAAATTAGTGTCCGAGGTGGGTGTAGGTACCATTGCAGCAGGGGTCTCCAAGGGTAAAGCAGATTTAGTACTCATCAGTGGGCATGATGGCGGAACTGGGGCATCTCCTTTGAGTTCTATCAAACATGCTGGCTTGCCCTGGGAATTAGGATTAACAGAAACGCATCAGGTCCTTGTTCAAAATAATTTGCGCGACCGTATTACGGTCCAGGTAGACGGACAACTCAAAACAGGTAGAGACGTCGTTATTGGTGCATTGTTAGGAGCGGATGAATTCGGTTTTGCAACCGCTCCGCTTATTGTGAGTGGGTGTATTATGATGAGGAAGTGCCATAGTAACACCTGCCCCGTGGGGATAGCAACACAGGACCCTGAACTACGCAAAAAATTTGAAGGAAAACCGGAATATGTGGTGAACTATTTCTTTTTCGTTGCAGAAGAAGTAAGACGGATAATGGCAGAATTAGGCTTCCGCAAATTTAATGATATGATAGGACGTACCGATTTATTGGAATATAACCCCTATCCCGAACACAGGAAAGCACAGAAAGTAGATTTATCTGCAGTTTTAGCACAGGCACAACCCTGGGAAGGAACTACCTTATATTGTAGTAAAAAACAAGACCATAGCATCGAAAAAGCCCTTGATAATATCTTATTAGAAAAAGCAAAACCGACATTAGAACAAAAAGAACCTGTTCGATTCTCTATTCAGATTCGAAATATCCACCGAACAGTTGGCACAATACTCTCAAGCGAATTAACCCGCCGACACAAATTAGGCATGTATACAGGACAATTACCTGAAGATACGGTTTGGATTGATTGCCACGGTATTGCTGGACAGAGTTTTGGGGCATTTATCATTCAAGGTGTTACACTTAATTTAATAGGTGAAGCCAATGATTATATTGGGAAAGGATTATCCGGAGGTAAAATTATAGTTTCTCCTCCTCCAGAATGTTCTATTATCCCCGAAGAAAATATTATTATCGGAAATGTTGCCCTTTATGGTGCAACAGGAGGAGAAGCGTATTTTCGTGGAGTAGCCGGAGAACGATTCTGTGTTCGTAACTCTGGAGCATGGGCTGTGGTTGAAGGGGTAGGCGACCACGGTTGTGAATACATGACAGGGGGGAGAGTGGTTATTCTTGGTAAGACGGGCAGAAACTTTTCTGCAGGAATGACAGGCGGTATCGCCTTTGTCTATGACCCCTATAATGAATTTGAAATAAAATGTAATCAACAAACGGTAGAATTAAAACCGCTTCATGAAAAGAGTATCCCGGAACTTCGGTATCTATTAGAACGGCATTATAAATATACGCAAAGCACCATTACAAGTAAAATCCTCTTGAATTGGGATAAGGAAGTAAACAACTTCATTCGTGTTATGCCGAAGGACTACGCACGGGCACTGAAAAAAATGAATAATGAACAAGAAACTCCCTTATTAAAAACAGGTTAATGGAGAATTATTATTATGTTTCCTGAAAAAACAAAAGGTTTCATGGTGTTCAAGAGAGAAACAAGCCCCGAAGACCCTCCTCAAGAGCGGATAAAGCATTTCCGCGAGTTCCATCATTCATTACCTGAGGATAAAATTCGCCAGCAGGCGTATCGCTGTATGAACTGTGGGGTCCCATTTTGTCACCATGGCTGTCCCTTAGGAAATCAAATACCCGACTTTAATGACCTTGTCAAAGATGCAGATTGGAAACGTGCATTAGTAGTTTTGCATTCCACGAATAATTTCCCCGAATTTACAGGAAGGGTATGCCCTGCTCCCTGTGAAGCCTCCTGTGTTTTAGGAATTAATGAACCCCCAGTAACGATTGAACAAATCGAATACGAGATTGCAGAACGCGGATGGAAAGAAGGCTGGATAAAACCCGAGCCTCCTGTACATCGCACTGGAAAACGAATTGCTATAATAGGTTCCGGTCCCAGTGGACTTGCCTCTGCACAACAATTAAATCGTGCTGGACATTATGTTGATGTATTTGAACGAGCGGATGACCCTGGAGGGTTATTGATGTATGGCATACCGGGATTTAAATTAGAAAAGTCAGTTGTATGGAGGCGTATAAACCAAATCATAGATGAAGGGGTTCGGTTCCATTGTTCATCTGAAGTAGGGAAAAATATACCTGTAGAACAATTATTGGAATATGATGCGGTCTTATTTAGCATTGGTTCTACGGTTGCACGGACCTTCACCAGCATGAACATACCCGGTTCATCTCTTGCAGGGATTCACACTGCTATGGAATTCCTCACACAAAGCACACGTAGGGTATTAGGGAAACCCATCGAAGGAAAAGAGGTATTAGCCACAAACAAAAATGTAATTGTAATTGGGGGGGGAGATACAGGCTCTGACTGTATTGGGACAAGCATACGACAGGGGTGTAAATCGGTTGTGAATCTAGAACTTTTACCTCGCCCCCCATTAGAACGGACGGGCGACAATCTCTGGCCTCTGTGGCCCATGATATTGCGTACCACTTCCAGCCATGAAGAAGGTGGGGAACGCTTATTCAGTGTTTCCACAAAAGCATTTGAAGGAGACGAACGAGGGCATGTAAAAGCTATCCATCTCGTCCGTGTTGAATGGTATACTGATGAAAATGGGCAGAAACGAATGAGAGAAATTCCAGGTTCTAATATGAAACTACCTTGTGAATTAGTCCTACTTGCGATGGGTTTCGTTGCTCCCGAAGCGGACCAATTCATTGAAAAGTTGGGGATTGAACTCTATACAACCCGTTTTGGTAAAGCTATCAAAACAGACAGTAAATACATGACTACGCACCCTGGATTTTTCTCCGCAGGTGATGCTCGGAGAGGACAATCACTCGTCGTTTGGGCAATCTCCGAAGGAAGAGAAGCAGCCCGTTGCATTGATGAATGGCTTATGGGGCGAACTTATCTCCACGCCAAAGATTCGTGGGGCTACTCTTGCCAGAACAAATAAATATTCTATTACTGTCCAATGGTGGAACGGTATTGGTTAATCCGTTCAAGCCATGTGGAGGTAAGGGTAAGAGGTTTTGATGAATAGCGAGGAGAATTTGCGGGCTTTGTCTGAAATTCTTTTTGGGCATCGGGAATCATTGGTCTATAACTTATGTCTGGTGGGGAAAATTTAGCACTTGAACTTTTAGCATGGCTTGCAAATCGAATAGCTCGACCTGTGCCCTCTACACTTTCCTTTGACTTGACGAGTGTTTTTGGGTCTGTTCCCCATTCATATAGTATGACAGGACCCTTGTCCCCTGTTGATATGCCTGCCATTACTAAATCGGTGCCACTGCGATAGTCTAACATGGCATCCAACCAATCAAAAGGACGTCTGTTAACATAATCATACGCTCCGAAAATACGACCTTCGGAGAACCCATCATTATACCCGTCAGAGAAACCGCCGTCCAACCACTCTACATGCTTATCCACAATAAGAAACGCTTGCCAATCTGCTTGATAAGCACAATCATAACCTTCACTAAATCCTATTGTGAAAGCATAATCATATTCCACGAAATATCCATCGTTATAAGCGAACCATAATCCATCGTAGTATCCTGCATCGTAAGCAGGGTTTTCCACCTGCGGTATTTTATCGCCCTGGTAATAAATCGTTCCGCCATTTACAGTATCATAACTATCAAAAAATCCAGCCCAATAATAATCATCTTGAGCAAAGCCGTCATTAAAACCGCGTTCATATTCCGCTTCATCTACAATAATGGGACAGCCCGAGAAAGCAATAATAATTAACGGTAAGATAATTGCATAAAGTTCTTTTATCTTATTTTTTTCTCTCTGCTGTTTCATAGAATCATTCCTTAATTATTTGTTTTAATTCTTTACCGTATCCCTCTACCTCCAATAGATGGACTACCGCTTGAGAAAGCGGATGAGTTTCTATGGAAAGAAGGGGCACTCGGCATGGCAAAAGAAGACGTATCTACTTTTGGTATTGAAAAACTTGATGAGACAGGGTTGCGGTCTATTCTCGGCATATCAATTGTTGCAGGACGAGATGGAGGCGTAATCGCAGGTGCTCTTGTTTCATCCAAGCCACCTCTATTGAAGGAAGGGACTGAAAAACTTGAAGTACTATTTGTATTCCTTGAATTCCAATCAGAGGGATTATTTCTCTGAATATTGGGCGCACTGAAACTTTCTTTATGGGATGGGAAGGTTCGAACAGAAATCCCGGAATCTTCACGAATAGATGTCCTTCCATTAGGGATGCTCACATTGGCTTCTCGAAGAGGGCGTATGGAATGATTATCCATTCCTCTATTATCCCCTGTTGAACGAATCGGGAAATCAGGCTCAGCTGTTCGTTGAGGAGTTTCCTCTCGGGGTCTTACCGAACCAAAAGTCCCTATATCCGAAGGTGTCCGTTTGATATTGTCCCAATTTAGTCCAGACCCTCTCGGATTTCCTCGGTTGCTTGGTGTACTGGGGGTTGTCGGTGTAGAACGCGGTGTTGTATTCCCTCTGTCACGATTAGTCGTTCCCGAACCGGAATCATTTCGGGGGGTAGTCCGTGTTCCTGTTGAACCACTGCCCGAAGGACTATAATCGCGAGGTTTGCGTTCACCATCCATATCCAGCCGTGAAAGGGAGGGCGTTTCAATATCTTTTCGAGATATCCCTTCAGAACGCCCCATATTATCAGATAAAGAGTTTCTTACCTCCCTGTTAAAGGTGGGGGGATTCACTACTCTTGTAGGAGCCGATTCAGAACGGAGCGTATCACGAACATCATTATTACGAATTGAAGAACCTATATTTTCCCGAACAGAATGAGAGGACCTTTCAACAGCACGAGTAAACCCGGTATCTATTTCTTTGCCTCGAACAGAACTTTGAGATTCGGACATATCTCTCCGTGAGAAGCCTTCCGGTGTAAAGCGAATGGATGTTGCTCTCGGGGAGGTATTGTTTAACTTTACCTCACGGAAAGAATTGGAACGTTCATTGAGCATGGCTGTTCGCATAACGGAAGAGGAGATTCCTGACTGACTGCGAAAACCTTGTGTCGATGTTCTCCGCGTAAAATAAGTTTCTAATTCATCCACGCGGGCTCGTGCGAGCATTCCTGTGCTATTATATTGAGGAATTCCACGAATAGTCCTCGGTGGGTTATAATCCCGCACCATTGGCATGGTGGTCTGATAGGGAATACGCACTCTTGGAGAAGGATAACGCTCTATATTCCATATATAAACATTTGTTGGGTTTGTGATGATATAGTTAACAACTGTGGGAGCAACAGGGGCAATGTAATAAGGAGAAGTATAGACATAAGTTGCGGGGACATAGGAAGAAGCACCCACATAGAAATTTAGCCCACCCACAGCAAAACTAACACCGGTTGAAACCCGAACGGGTCTGCAATAGAAATCTACAGGGCTCCACACGAAGTAATCACCACACCGGATTGTTGCCACCCATGCAGGACTCCATACCGGATCATAGCCCCATACCCAACCATAACTGTCGTAATAGACCCAGCGTCCGTAGTGTGTTGTTATGTATCCAAAAGGATAAGTCTCTATCCACACCGAACCAATTGCAGGGACATAAGTCCAATATCCCGTGCGATAAGGGACATAGTTAACAACTACGGTTGGCCTCCAATAATAACGCTCTTTGATAAGAACCCAATCACCATAACCGGACAGATCTGTATATCCAATAGTTTTACTGGTTACTTCTACATATTTAGGCGGAGTTTTTATAGGGGCAGAGAGCAATTCTGACCGACCCTGATTCCAGCGGTCGAAAGTATCCATTTCTGTAGTTGCAAAGGATACTACTTCGGAAGGCAAATATCCGACATCAACCCAGCATTGCTTCCCACTACTTACAACTTCATTCCCTCCCCGTTCTGTTGTGACATACACTTTACCCCAACGAGTGGAAATGCGTGTAGTTCCACTTTCTCCAATATCTACACGAGCACAGGTATTGGGGTCAAAAGTAATTCTGCAAGAAGGCGTAGTGAGACGCACCACTCCTGAACTACGAAATACACGCTCAATATAAAAAGAGCCCGTTATACCATAAATAGATAATTCAGGAGAAATCTGGACAATCTTCGCTTTGGAAGCATCTGCCATACGTAAGAAAACACCTTCCGGAAATTCAATTTCTGTGCTACCGCCTTTATCTACCCATAAAGTATCACCTGTGAGCACAAGAGTATTTAAGGTAGCACGGCTCCAATCTTCATCATCGACCCCTTTAATAAGTGTACTTTCCGCATCGTAACTAACGCGTCCATGCAAGGGGAAGTCGTTATCTGCATAAACCTCAGTCAAAAATAAACATGCTATAGCCGTAATAACTATCGCATATAAATTAAATATCTTATTGTATCTCATATCTTTATCCTTTCTAATGATGTATCAATATATTCAATTTTTAGTGTCTTTATCCAATAATAGAAGACGAATTTTGAATTACGAATATTCAGTCTAACTGATGTATAATTCTTTTTCTTGCCCAAAATTCCTCAAAAGGAATGACTTATATAGTTAAGTAAGACAATTTCCAAAAACATAAAAGATTGTATTATCATTATTTTAACATTATAGGGTATAAAAAACGTTATTGGATATAAAGGTTTATTCAGATGAAATTAGATATAGCAGGATTATCTGACCGAGGAAGAAAAAAAGAAAAAAATGAAGATTTTTTGGGGATATTCCGAACAGAGTCCACGGATATAAAACTTTTTGAGGATGGGGCTCTTTTGATTGTTGCGGATGGATTGGGAGGACATATTGCAGGAGATGTGGCAAGTAAATTAGCAGTATCGTTAATTAAGGATATATTAAAACAGGAACCATGGCAGGAAAATAAGAATGATGAGGTTAAAGATTTAAGGGATGAAGGACCTTTACCGCTATTGCGTGAGGCATTCCTGAAAGCTAATGAAAGTATATATAAAACAAATAAAGATTTAGTCAAGGGCAGTAGACCTATGGGGACAACTGCTCTCGCTGCGATTATTGTCCCCGGAAAAATCTATATTGCCAATGTCGGTGATTCCCGTGCCTATCATATTCGCAATGGTGAAATTTTAGAATATACGGAAGACCATTCTTGGATTGATGAACAGGTAAAACAGGGACTCATGTCTCGTTCTGAAGCGGAAAAAGATACACGGAAACATGTTGTAACGCGGTGCATTGGCACACATGCCGATATTGAGGTAGATGTATACCGCTGGCATCCTGTTTCGGGAGATATTCTCCTACTCTGCACCGATGGATTAACCAATATGGTTTCTGACAATCAAATCCTCGAAATTATCCGCCAAGGGGGGACTGCTGGAGAAATTGCCCAAAAACTCGTAAATTTTGCCAACGAAAATGGTGGAAAGGATAACATAACTGTAATTGTTACCATTATTGAACCCAAACCACTCCAGCAATTCTTTATGAAAACCCGCCTTTTCTGGCGTAAACACGGTGGAAAAATATTAAAACTTATTTTCTTACTTGCCTATGGATTCCTTTGTGGAACACTTGGTTACTTACTTCGCAACTTTATTAAATAGATTTCCTAAAAAGCCTCTCTGTTATTCTCCGACGAGGAGTTTGCCTAATTTGTTTTCAGGGTCTAATTGAAGAATTTTATTGCCGATAGACCGTGCTTCTTCTTTTTTCTTTAATTGTTTCATGCAGATACCCTGCTTGTTTAGAACAATGAGATAATTAAATCTTTCATGATAGAAATAGTATTCACGGTTTTTGTCCATACAGTTTTCTACTTCACGGAACAATTCATAAGCTTTGTTATAAAACTCTCCTACTAACGCAATTTCTCCTCGCATGAAATAACTCTCGGGTTGTTCCGGCGCCACCTCAATTGTTTTTTCTAATAACTCTTCAGCCTTTTTGAAATGTTCCTCTGCTTCCTGTAAATATCCTAATACCTTTTCCGTTTTTGCAAGGATATATAATGCCATAAAATGACTTCCCCCTAATTGCACCGATTTAGATGCCCATTCATACGCATCTTCCCATCTACCATCTGAGAAATAACATACTGCCAGACCCATCAAAGATTTGCCATGATTTGCCCTTAATTCTAATGATTTCTTAAATAAACCACTTGCTTCTGCTACGCGGTCCTGACATAAATATACAAAACCTAATTCAGCTAATGATGGAATATGCGCTGACTGGATTTTAATGGCGGTTTCTAATTCTTCTTTTGCTTTGAGGAGTTGCCCTAAACGGAGATAACACCTTCCCAACTGGTATCGGACTACATGAGAGTTCGGGTTTAATTGTAAGGATTGCAGGAGTGTTTTTTCCGCAGTGGTAAGGTCTCCCCGCATTAGTTCTGTCAATCCTTTATCGTAGAGAGCATCAAACTCACTTTCTCTATTCAACATATAAGAGATTTCTCCTTATGTAAATCCTAATCTGTTTTTATTCTTTCCAGAGCCTGACGGATCAATTCTTCCGATACATCAGTAACAATGGAAACTTCTCCAATTCGGCGAGGCAAAATAAACCGAAGTTTCCCTGCCTTTGTTTTTTTATCCCGTTTCATGGATTCCATGACTTCATCAATCGGAATACCCTGCCAATGAGTAGGCAAATGATATTTATTTAGCACTTCTCTATGTAGTATTGGAATGTTTTCATTAACATATCCCATCTGAACCGCTACTTCAGATGCCGTAACCATCCCTAAAGATACAGCCTCACCATGAAGGAAAGTCTTATAGTGGGTGACTGCCTCAAAAGCATGGCCGAAAGTATGTCCGTAATTCAAATAAGCACGTATATTCTGTTCTTTTTCATCCTTCATAACAATATCTGCCTTAATCTCACAGGAACGAACAACAGGGTATAACAGGTAATTGAACTCCTTATTGAGAAGACGCTCCGCATTATCACGACAGTAATTGAAAAGGTTTTCATCTGCAATAATGCCATGTTTGATAATCTCTGCGAAGCCTTCTCGGTATGTCTTATCGGGGAGCGTTTTTAAGAAGATAAGGTCAATAATAACGGAATGCGGTTGATGAAACGCACCTAAAATATTTTTCCCTAAAGGATGATTAACTCCCGTTTTACCACCAATACTTGCATCGACCTGCGACACGATAGTGGTCGGAATCTGAATAAAAGGGATACCTCGCATATACGACGCAGAGAAATAACCTGCCGTATCTCCGACGACACCTCCACCTAAAGCAATGATTCCACCGTAACGGTCTAATCCACTCTGCAACATGGTGGTGCATATATTCTCAATCTGCTGTAGGTTTTTATATTCTTCACCCGCTGGTAAAATATGAACGGCATATCCTTGCGGACATACTTTTTTTACTATCCCTTCACATGCAGACAAATAATAATTAGCAACATTTGTATCCGTAATAATTCCAATTTTCCCTTTCCAATTAAGACGGGCCAATTCGTCTGTTAATATGGAGAAAGCACCTATACCTACATGAATGGGATAAGAATGTCCACTTAGTTTAACCCAAACTGTTTTTAATTCTTCGAATATATTTGTCATGGGAGAATGTTATCCATGTTTAATTTTAACAGTTTTTCCCGTAAGAGCAGATTTCTCTGCGGAGAGTATAATTTCTAAAGCCTTTTTACCTTCTTCCGCTGTGCAGTAAGGTGGTTCCAGTCCCAAAATAGCACGGACAAAAGCACCTCCAATATCTATACCCCAACTTACATTGCTATACGGCTCGGGAAGAGGAAATACGATATCACATAATGGTTTTACTAAATTGGCTGTAACAGGTTTTTCAGGATTTACTCCTACCTGTAAAGAACCTCGTTCACAATGAAGAATGACATAATCGGCGGACATTCCCTTGACGGTCCATGATGCAGATAATGTTCCTAATGTCCCATCGGTAAATTTCAGAGCAGAAACAAAATTATCTTCAACCGTTGCATTTGGCTTTTCTAATCGTCCATAGAAAGCACAAATCTCTGCAACTTCTTTCCCTGTAAGATAGCGGATAAGATCTGCTTTATGAACGCCTAAGTCTGCCATCGCACCGAACCGTGCCTCTTTTTTATTGAAGAACCATTTCCCCGTCGGACTCCATTCCTCAGGTCCTGCATGTCCAAACATGGCAGTTACATGGAGTATTTTCCCAAGAATACCACTTTCTACTACCTCTTTGGCTTTCCGATGTTCTGGGAAACGACGCTGGCTTTGATTGACCATTAAAAGCACACCTTTTTTCTTTGCGGTATCTATCATTTTTTGGGCTTCTTCCAGACTGGTTGCCATAGGCTTCTCCACCAGAACATGACATCCTGCGTTCAATGCAGTGATGGTTGCGGGTCCATGGTAAATATTAGGAGTGCACACAGAAACCGCATCTATCCCTCCATCCTTAAACATTTGTTTGTAATCTGTATAAACGCGGGCAGAAGGGGCAAATTGTTTTGCTAACGCTTCTGCCTTACTTTTAACTACATCGCAAAAAGCTACTAATTCCGCCTGGGGACATGCATGATAGTCGGGTACATGGACCCGTTCCGAAATAGCACCACAACCGACAATGCCTACTCTAATTTTCTTAGACATACAACATACTCCTTTTGATGATTGTTTGTAAAATTTTTAAATATAGTTCTTTTTTTGATAATTACAAAGATGACTTTATAAATTGCCTTTATTATCCCAAAAAAGTATTTTAATTCCATAATTTTTCAATAGATAATTTATTTGAAGTCGAAGATTTTATTGCAGTTATTACTAAATTTTTGCTTAAAAGAAGAAAATTAAATGTTTACAGGATCTTTCGTTAATATTAACATATAATTAAAAATAGTTAATTTTCTATGATAAATACAAGAAATAAATAAATTTAAAGATTAGGAGACAACAATATTTAAATTTTTATGATATAATATTAAATATTAATAAGACTAAATATATATAAATTTTGCTATTGCATCAGGGCTGTGTGTGTACAATAACTAAATAATAAAGGAAAGGGTTAAAAATGAAACAGCTATCCCACTTTTTTACTTTTAAATATTTTATTTTACTTTTTTTTCTATTCGTTCCCCTTTTTTCTTTCGCTCTTCCACCTATAAATATTAGTTCCTTAGAGGAGTTGGCAAAAATAGGTAAAGACCCCGCCTATCCTTTAAATAGAAATTACATATTAACAAAGAATATTGATGCTTCGGAGACACGAACATGGTCGGGCGGATTTGACCCTATTGGTGACCCTTTTACAGGTAGATTTACAGGTTCTTTTGATGGACAGGGGTACAGTATTTACAATTTGTACATAGATAGACCCACAGAGAATTTTGTGGGATTATTTGGTGATATAAATGGAGGGCAAGTGAAAAATTTAAAATTAATTAATGTCGAAATAAAAGGCAAAACTTTCGTGGGAGGTATAACGGGTTACATTGAGAATGGTTCTGTACAGGGGTGTGTTGTTACGGGAACAATAGAAGCTTCCTCTTATTGTGGAGGTTTGGTAGGATATTTTGAATGCTATATCCCAAGTGTAAAAGAGATATCTAATTGCTATACATTGGGCTCTATTACCTGGCAAAATTTCGACCCTATTGGAAAATACTATTTTGGAGGTTTGGTCGGACGGATAGATGAATTAGAAAGTGGTGTTGCAATAGTGCAGAATTCATATTCTCATATGAATATTTACACATCGATAACAGATATGTCCTATTTAGGAGGATTTATAGGTCAAACAAATGGGTCAGTCTTAATTACTTTTTGTTACTCGATGGGCAATGTTCCCAATGGTTCTTCCGGTATTGGCGGCTTTATTGGTAACGCTGAGGACCCAAATGCTATTGTTGGTTGTGTGTGGGATGTAGAAACGAGCGGACAAACTGTTTCTGCTGCTGGCACAGGACTTACAACTGAAGAAATGAAAAGAACCTCTACATACTCAGATATGACCTGGAATATTTCCAATTTACCTTGCTCAGAATGTTCTACAACATGGTCTATTTACGAAACGGAGACCTATCCTTTCTTATGTAATCTATCAGGTTTGATTCCTAATGTTATCGGAGAAACCACTACACAAGCCACTAAAATAATGAATGAGCACGGTTTTGAAGTCGTGTTACAAGGTATGTATCACAATATTATCCCCTTAAATTATGTGATTTCTACATCCCCTGACCAGGATTGCTATTTCCCATACGGTGATACTGTTGTTGTACATTATTCTTTAGGCCGTAATCCACCAATAGAAATTAATAACATTGAGCAACTACAACTTATTGGCAATGACCCCAATTATCCAAAGGATAATGATTACGTTTTGGTGAATGATATTGATGCATCTCCTACAAGAGGTTGGAATGGAGGTGCAGGGTTTATCCCAATCGATGAGTTCGAAGGAGTTTTATACGGTAATGGATATAAAATTTCAAGACTTTATATCAATGACATCACGGGTGACCCGACAGGTTTATTCCGAGAAATAAAGAAACCCAAAGGAGATTTAGGGAGGGTAGAAAATTTAATTTTAGATAATGCGGAGATTAGTGGTACTGGTTCTTCCATTGGGATTTTGGCAGGAAGAATAATTGAATCGACTCCCGAAATTATCCCATCCATACAGAATGTATCTACAAGCGGAAAAGTTTCAGGTGTAAATTCGGTAGGTGGGTTAATTGGTTCTGTTTTAGGGCAAATAACTTTTTATGACTGTTCTATACGGGCGGATGTATATCCCCTGGTAATTCCTAAGATAACATATCGATATTTTGGCGGAATTTGTGGGAAAATGGAAGGAGGCTATTTAGCCCGAGTTTCGTATATAGGTTCAATCTACTCTGATGTTATTGATAAAGTCGGAGGGATTACAGGATATACCACTACCGACCCTCTAACTGGCAATTGGCCTCAATTAGTCAATTGTTATGCTCAAGCGAATATTGTAAATAATAATGGAAGTTTTGATATAGGCGGTCTCATTGGTTATGCAGATATCAATACGGAAGTCTCCAATTCATACTCCGCTTCGATTTTTAATTATCCTTCAGTGGCGGGAGGACTTATCGGAAATGGGATGATGCCCATAACAGTAAATAATTCCTATTGGGACAAAGATATATCCGGAGTATCCAGTTCGTTTGGTGGTGGAACTCCCGAAACAACCGAAAATATGAAGAAACAGGCTACATTTTTGGGTTGGGACTTTATTGACATATGGGGCATCAACGAATCTGCAAGTTATCCCCTATTACGACAGGACCATATGATAATGTCAAATTTGAGAAATTGGCATTATGAAAATGCGAAGAAAAGGATGTTATTTTATGGCATTACACATGATTTTGCATACGATTGTAGTAATATAGTCCCGGCTGATTATGTTTTTGAACAGACAGTTAACGAAGGGGAGTGGGTCCCTGTTTTCAGTACCGACCCCATTGTATTGTTTGTCTCCACCGGTCTTTGTCCCCAAATAAATATAAATACAATCGAACAAATCGCACTTATCGGTAAAGACCCTGTTTATCCATCGGACGGGAATTATGTTTTAACAGATGATATCGATGCTTCTGATACATTGAACTGGAATGGAGGCGCTGGTTTCGAACCGATACAAAACTTTACAGGTTTGTTCAATGGCGATGGGCATATAATTTCTAATTTATACATCAATCGCCCGAACGAAGATTATATGGGGCTTTTCGGATTTGTTGAGGGTACCGCAAGAATCTCAAATGTATACATAAAAAATGCAAATATAACAGGTGGGGGAGCGGTGGGTATATTGGCAGGTGAAAATAATGGGTTGATAGTTAATTGTGGAGTGCATGGTAAAGTTGAAGGCAAAGATTTCTATACAGGGGGATTCGTGGGAAGTAATAACGGATTAATAGCCGAATCCCTTGCAGTTGCTCAGGTGAAGGGAACCAACTCAGTAGGTGGATTTATTGGAATCATTCCCTCCGCAACTTTTATAAACAATCACAATAATTATTTCTGGGGTTCTGTCTCAGGAGAACAATATGTAGGAGGGTTCATTGGTATTAATAGTGGGAACATTTTGAGTTCTTATACGGTAGCCGAAATTACACTTGGGAAAGCGGTTATGGGTGGTTTTTGTAGTTGGAATAATGGAGGAACTATATTAAACTCCTACTGGGATAAAGAATATAGTGGTATCGAAATATCCGATGGAGGTGAAGGAAAGACCACTGCCGAAATGAAATCGGAATCCACATTCAGTGGATGGGATTTTACAGATACATGGATGATTAATGAAACTATAAGTTATCCTTTCCTTAAAGATAATCCATATCTGTTTATTCAAGACTATACCGGACAGAATTATAATACAGTTAAATCAAACTTAGAATCAGCTGGAATCTTGACATCAAACGCCGAACGATGTGACTGGACATATGGAGAAGGATTGGTAATAGAAAACACATATCCAAATGTCAATATGCCTATATTTACAAATGTTAATTTTATCGTTTCATTAGGTTTATGCACCACAGTTCCCGAAGTAATCGGAGATACACTTGTAACAGCTATCAACAAAATTAATTCAGCACACTTAGTAGTTGGAAATGTTGTTGAAGAGTGCAATAACGCTTATCCTTTGGGTGTAGTATTTTTCCAGAATCCTGCTGGAGGGGAAATTGTTGTTCAAAATACTTTTGTAGATTTGAAAGTTTCATTAGGTCCCTGTCCTGAAGGTGAAGGTAGTGGAGAGGGCGAAGGAGTAGTGGAAGGCACTCCTGAAGGCGAAGGCGTGGTAGAAGGCACTCCGGAAGGTACTCCGGAAGGTACCCCTGAAGGTGAAGGCGTCGTGGAAGGTACCCCGGAAGGCACCCCTGAGGGCGAAGGCGTCGTGGAAGGCACTCCTGAAGGTACTCCGGAAGGTACCCCTGAAGGTGAAGGCGTAGTGGAAGGTACACCGGAAGGCACCCCTGAGGGCGAAGGCGTGGTAGAAGGCACGCCGGAAGGCACCCCTGAAGGCGAAGGCGTGGTGGAAGGCACTCCTGAAGGTACTCCGGAAGGTACCCCTGAAGGTGAAGGCGTAG
>CALLRP010000022.1 GCA_938014335.1 uncultured bacterium | reverse complement strand
GGCCAATTTGTTGTCGTGATGCCCTAACTCCTTGAAGCATTTGTGCCACATCGGGTCGTTTGGGAGGTGGCGGAGGGGGAGGAGGGGGTGGGGGTGGGGGGGGAACTAACGGTTTCCATAACTCCTTCTTATCTATAATTTTTTGTCCCCATTCATCTATATCTACATTGGACGAATCGGATACTCGTGTTGAAGGGGGAACTGATTCTAAATCCCGAGTAAGAGCTTCTCTGCGTGCTTCCATCGGATCAAATGAAAAATGGAGAACCATCTGAGAGGAAATAAACAAAATCAGTATTCCAATTGTCAATTCACTCCAAAGCCATATTTTTTCTGTATTAAAAAATGTCATTATCCCACTCTCATCAGTTTTCCATTATAAATATATATTTTATTTCCGTTTCCTCGAACGACAATATGTGGAATACGAACACGCAGTCGTTCTTGTTTTGAATTAGGCAAGTTCATGCTTATTTTATATCGGTAGATATTTTCATCGTTTTTCAAGGGTTCTCTCCCTTCAAATATAACATCATCCGGGGAGGACAGTATCAAATAGGCTTCTGCTTTTGTTGCTAAATCTATTTCAAGTATCCACTTTTCTCCGGGACGGAAAGAACGGACAAAGGAAAGGTTCATGGTATCGGTATTCGATTCAGCTACAATGAAACTATCCGATTTTTGAGGGTTTTTTTGAACGGATATTGTCCCCCCTGTACAATTCCAATCAACGGGGTCTAAACTTATATTGATTACCGTTGAAGATTGGGGTCCTTCCATAGGCATACCGGCGGTAATGATTCGTGTAATATCCATGTCTGCACTTACTTTTTCCTCTAAGGGATGCCTTCGTAAATCTATATTGTCAATCCGAAGGGACTGAGGACTACTTTGTAGTCGTTGCAGGAACATAATCATCGAATTAAAATCGGTAGGGGGCAATTTCACATTTAAGGTGTATTCGCGATAGTTCTTATCCGTAGTTCGAAGAACTCCCTGTTGTAAGGAAGGTATTTCCACAAGAGCACCTGTACTTGTAAGGGTCTTTATAGGAATACCTTCTTCATTTAATTCGGGCGGATATTTCTGGGCAAGGCGATATAATTCCTGCCGTAACCGATCATGAATTTCTGCTTCGGTCCATTTGCTCGAGTGTTGGCGTGCAACCTGCGCATATTCTGTTTCTACACTTTGTTTAAGGGTCAACTGATGTGTGTAATTAATTAAATCCTGTTGTAAGCGGTCTATTGTATTTTCTAATTCTTGGATATATCCCATCGTGGAACGGTATATCATATTTATGGAAAATAATACGCACACGACTACAACGCCCAAAATGAGCCTTTGCTCTCGGGGAGAAAACCGTTTCCAGAAATTATGGATTTGGAGTAGTACCTGAACCACCTATTTCTTCCTCTTCTGTAAAAGGTATTGCTATCTGGTAATCAAAGATAATTTCGTTTTGTTCGCGGGTTTGTTGTTCATACACACTCCTTGCCTGCTGGAATGCTTTCAGAGAACTCGATATGGCTTGCCTCCGCAGATTTTCTGCAAAGGTGTGTATATCATCTATCGTTTTTGCTCGTCCCCAGATATTTATTCCTTCGGTTCGTCGATAACTAACCATGTTCATGTTTACGCGAGGAGGGGTTGCCTCCGTGATTCGTGCTAAATAATTTAAAAAGGAGCCACTTTTGGCTACTTCACGTCGTAGTATTTGCAATTGTTGTCTTTTTTCTGCTATTCCCCGTGCATTGGGCTCCAATTCCGCTACTTTCCCTTCCAATTCACGGATTAATTGCTTACGCTGATAAACACTTTCTATGAACCAACCCACAAGCGACAGGATTAACACTGCACCCAGGATGACTACCCTTTTGATATGTTTTGAAAGTTCACGAAATTTATGAGTAATAAGCAACTCTTCGGGCAATAAGTCGATTACAAAGGGTTTATCCTTATACAAGGACAATCCAACACCTAATAAGGTCGCAGAAATAGGTTCAGTTAAATCATCGGAAGGTTGAAGGAAAGGATAGTCATTGACACCCAGGAAAACACAGGGTATGTCTAAAAATTTATTTAATTCCTCTTTTAGTTGTGGATTGATGGGGAAGTCCGAACTAATATAAATGGTGTCTATATTAACTTCTGTTTCGGTTTCACGCTGATAAGAATTTATTGAGGTCCTGATTTCGCGAAGTATCTCATGAGTAATATCTGCAGAATTTTCATACCCTTTCTCATCCCCATTTTCCTCCAAAGGGGTAATTTCGATAGAATTGCGGAAGGGGTCTAATACTACTTCTTCATCTTTATCTTTTGAAATAGGAGAGGGAGAGATATCTCCACTTTCCCAATTGGTTCGCACACCTCTTGAGAAACACAGGGTATGATTATTAAATATACCCACTTCGATGCCTGCTAATGTCAGATGAACAAAGAGAGAATGCGTATGTTTTGACTTTTTCAAAATTTCTGAAGCGGAGTTTATCAATAAGCCTGTGCTTACGAGAATACCCGAAGGTTCCCAGCCTATATTTTGTAATGTTTTAATTTTTTCTTGTATTAAATCGCGATGGGCTATGGCTACAAACACCCTGCTCTGAGAATCAGGTAATTTTTCCAGGATGCATTGAGAAATTTGTATTTCTTCTAAAGAATAGGGAACAAACTCTTCCGCACTGAGGGATACCATGTTTTTAATTTCCTCAATATCCTGTGAAGGGAGGGTAATGATACGCGAGGTGATTTCATGTCTTGGTAAAACAAGATAGCATGGCTCGTTGAGCCATTTGTTTTCTCTCGCTTTGTGAATAAGTTGAGAAAGTGTCCCTTCTGAAGTATGGGTTAGGTCAAAATTTGTTTCATATTCCAACACTTCCCATGTTTTACGCGTTTTTTGAACATGTAAAAGGGTATAATACCCCCCCTCAATGGTTAAAAAGATATATTTGTTTTTTTTAGTTTCCAAAAGTCTCCTCCTGCCAACGGATGAGGTTTGCATTCGTGCTCTCAATGTATACCACTGCTGTGCATGCCACTCTTATTCTACCATTTCGCAAAGTAGCGTATCCTCTAATCTTATAGCATGTAGAGTAAAACATGCAATATTGCTTGATAGCCTCTATCGGATCACCGGAAAGCCCCGTTTTATCCATAAGTTCCTGAATATTGCTAAATCCTCTATCATCACTTGTTCCTATTTGTCCATCATCTCCTGCTCGATATTTCATAATAACACCAATGGCACGCTCTCCTAATTTAGGAATACATTTTAAGACTTGCTCCGACGCGGTGTTGATATTAATTTTTCCATAACCATGCACGGTAAACATGTCTTTTAAGGCAGGTGTGCGGTCTGTGCCAAACCAATCTTCATCCTTGATACCTCGCAAATAACGCAATTCTTCTTCCACCTGAAAAGGTGAGATTCCCTCATCCTGGTGCACTGCTTCTGTTCGGCGTTTCATAATTTGGCGGATAATACCCCGATTTATCCCCTGAACTTCTTCGAGTATTTCTTTCGGCGTAGAATTCAAATTTATTTTGCTTTCCTCATCAGTTATGACAAAGAATACATCGTCTTCACTTCTGTCCTCACTCCAATCTAAAATTTTAAGGTCTTTAATTAAACTTTTGGATTGAGCCCATGGTTGACCTAAATGGGTTCCCCCAGTATCTTCTGGATTTACTGCATCCATTATTGCCTTATTACGCAATTCTAAAATGCCTCTCTGGACTGCGGAATGAGCCAAGAAGCGTGCTTCGCTGACATCCAGACTATATGCAGAGGCTCGGCGGTCTAACATGACTCGTCTGCCGAAGCCTAAAATAACAAAACTTAATAAGGCGATCATCCAGAGGACGGATACTAATATGAACCCTTTCTTCATACCTCGTCCCTCAGCAATTTTTCAAGTTGTTTATCCGTCAAATGAGCAGAAGGGGCACGAATTGGGAAAATCTCCTTAAACACTATCTCTTCCTCAGGTTGGTCGGGGTCGTATAGAACCATTTTAATCTCGATACCTTGAGGTAGCCACCAGCAAAGTTTATGTTTTTGCGTTCGCACAGGCTCCACAGGGGTCGGGGGTTCTTTCCAGTTTCTTTTTTCGTCGTAAGGTATCCAGATATAGGTTATTTCAAATCCTCGCACCTTCTCTACAAGGGTTACTTTTTTCTTTTTCGTCACTTTAATACGGGAACGGTCTATCTCTCGGTTTGCGGGTGGTATTTTAGGTAAGGCCGTTTCTACTAATGCCTCTTCTCGTTCTAATCGTTTTTGTCCCCGATTGTATCGGTATTCTATCCGCATAAGATGTCCCCCTTCTCCTGTGTCTTTATCGAAAGGCTCGGTAATGGTAAATAATGTCATTTGTTGGTCGTCCCCCTCAAACAAATGCCCTGCAGAAGCAATAAGATTATTTATATCTCGTGCTATGAGGTTCATTACAAGGCGGGCATCCTGTTGCGGATTAACCCCGGCCTCCAATCGTTTCCATGTCTGGATGGAGGAGTGGAAAAGGACATATACCGAAGAAAGGACAATACTCAATAAAGTTGTTGCAACGAGAAGTTCCATAAGGGTGAAACCTCTCGACAGAGAAGAAATAACATGAATATTTTTTATTGTTGATATTCTTCGGGCACCCATAACTTTTCCGGTTGGAATAGATTTTGTGCATGCACTTCAAATTTCATTCCTGCCCTTTGCCATCGTATCCAGATGTCTACCTTTGCGATATAATCACGAAACATTTTTTCTAAATTTTCGCGAAGTTGAGGAGGAAGTTCTGGAGGTAATTGTGGTTTTGGAATGGAGACTTTGGAAATTTTATACTGGTATGAAAAACGGTTATATGGCTCTGGGAAAGTTCCTGATTTTTCTCCTTCTACATGCTGAGGTTGAAGTTCAATCTCTGCATTAATCTGTTCTAAAAGGAATTTGGCGGTAGTATAATCTATGGCTTGTCCACGAGTAAGTATGGCTTGTTGTAATGCAGACTGGAAAGTCAATCCTGCGACACTTAATACTGCCATCGAAAATACCGCTTCAAACAAAATATAACCTGAGCTTTGGGCATAGTATCTCATTTTATTTCAAACCTCCCTAATGCCCCTGTCCATTTAATTAAAATACGCTGTCGTCCACGACCCTGCGGTTCTAACTCAATCTGTCCAGGGTCAGAAGCACCATTGGGATAGCAGGAGATATAACGCAGGCCCGTTTTTCGGTCTTTACCTGCATTGATACGGGAAACCTTTATCGTCTCGGGCAGGATTATCATTCCTCCCCCATCCCCTGTCCCTACAGACTCGAATTCTTTATTTCCATCTCGAGTTTGATTTTTTAACCGAAGTAAAGAAAATTCCCCCTTCTCCTCGTCTATGATAACTCGAAACTCACGAGATTCGGCAACTGCTTTTTCCTGCGCATATCGGATAAGTGAAGTTATATCTTGTGTAGTGTTTCGAATACGGAGAGAATTCATTGTGCGGCTGTATATCGGAATGACCATCCCTGTCAAAATGGAAATAAATGCTACAACAACGACTAACTCAATAAGAGTAAATCCGTATGGCTTTTTTTCTTTACAATAATTACTATACACTCTGTCTGTGTCTTAACTTTCTACCCGTTATTTTTTAGAGGTAAGTTCTGTCTTTGACGAGGAGGTTACATCATCTTCATTTCCAGGGACACCATCCGGTCCCGCAGAAAAGATTTGATAATCTGCTTTTAAGGGATCGGTTGCTGGCTTGTAAATGTATGGGTTACCCCAGGGATCCGGGCGAATTTCGCGTACATAACGACGCTCACCACTTACTAAATCTTCTAAAGATGCTGGATATTTATCATTATGGTCTAACGCATATAGGTCTACCGCATTACTGTAGGTTGCAATGTCACCTTTTGCTGCACGAATTTGTGTTTCACGAACTCTGCCACCGTAGTTCATGACTACCATCCCCGCAAGGATACCAATAATGATAGTTACGAGAATGAGTTCAATCAATGTAAAGCCTGAATTGCGATTCATAAATATAATTCCTTATAAAAGAGTGCTTTTTATAATTCCATTCTTATATTATAACGAAATTTCTAATCTAATTTTACGACAAAGACCTTTTTCGAAGTTGAATTTACAAATAAAGTAAAATTATAAATTATATTTTTTAATGAAAAATTAACTATGAATAAATATAAAGGTTATAACTATGGCAACTCTTCCGACATATAACACAAAACAAATTGAAAAATCGTATGACATTGCTCGTGAGATGTATTCTGCGTTCCATGTAGACACAGATGATGTATTAAAAAAACTGGAAACCATTCCTGTTTCTTTGCATTGCTGGCAGGGAGACGATGTAGGCGGTTTTGAACATACAGAATCATCTTCAAGTGGTGGGATACAAGCGACGGGAAACTACCCCGGTAAAGCAAGAAATGCAGATGAGTTACGACAAGACATTGACAAAGCATTGTCTTTAATTCCGGGGAAACATCGTATAAACTTGCATGCCATTTATGCTGAAACTCAGGGGAAAAAGGTGGAACGAGATGCCCTGACACCGGAACACTTTTCATGCTGGGTAGATTGGGCAAAGGAAAAAGGTTTAGGGGTGGATTTTAATCCCACTTGTTTTGCCCATCCCTTAGCAGATAGCGGTTTTACGCTTTCTCATTCAGACCGTTCCATACGTGAATTTTGGATTCGGCATTGTATCATCTGTCGCGAAATTGGTGCCTATTTTGGTAAAACTCTTGAAAAAACCTGCGTCACAAATATCTGGATACCCGATGGTTATAAAGACCTGCCTGTGGATAGGTTTGGTCCGCGTCAGAGGCTAAAAGAGTCGTTAGATGAAATCTTTGCGAAACCGATAGATGAACAATGGAATAAGGATTCCATTGAAAGCAAGTTATTTGGAATAGGCTCGGAATGTTATGTGGTTGGGTCTCATGAATTTTATTTAGGCTACGCGGTGCAGAAACAGAAAATACTATGTCTTGATATGGGACACTTTCACCCTACGGAAGGGGTCGCGGATAAACTTTCATCTGTTCTACTATATGTGCCTGAAGTACTGTTACATATCAGCAGAGGTGTTCGTTGGGATAGCGACCATGTAGTCATTGTAAATGATGATGTGTCTGCACTCATGGATGAAATAGCCCGTGGTAACCTATTTGCCCGGGTCCACATTGGGCTGGACTTCTTTGATGCAAGTATTAACCGCATTTCTGCGTGGGTAACGGGTACACGAGCAGTCTTACGGGCACTTTTAAAGTCTCTTTTAGAACCGACCCCCCTTTTGAAAGGTCTTGAAAATACAGGGGACTTTACAAGCAGATTGGCTCTATTAGAAGAAATAAAAAATCTTCCGTGGTCTGCTGTGTGGGATTATTATTGTCTTAAAAAAGATGTTCCCATAGGTATTAATTGGTTACATGAAGTCAAAAAGTATGAGCAAGCAGTGCTAGCACAACGAAAAGGATAAATTACATTCCACAGCTACAGCAACCACCCGAATTTTTCATATCGCACTTAAAACCAGGGTCTTCTACACAACCCATATTTATCCGTTTGTTTGAGGCACCCATCGGGGCAAAATGGCTTAACATCCGTTCCATCTTTTCGGAACCACATTCCGGGCAGGCGACCTGGTCATCTGCATTTTTGACAAGTAATTCAAAAGTTTTTTTGCAATTCTTACACTCATACTCAAACAACGGCATATAGTTTTTCCTCCATCTTACGACACAATTATATCAAAATTATTAACGCAAATCCTTTTAAATAAACATACAAAATATTTTTTATAGCCCGATTTTCAATAATTTTTGTATAAAAAACTATCCACTATATTCCACCATTGGGAAGTAGAATTTAGATAATTGATTCGCCATTCGTATCTGCAAAACATTTGAATTTTTCTTTGACTGAATTATTAGAACATATTAAATTAAAAATCGGAGTGAATAAATAATTTAACCTTAATAGATGAGGAGAAGAACAATAAGTTAAGTAAGGTATGGCAAAAACAATAACTTTTCAAAGAGATTCCATATCCAGTTGTTATCAAAACAGAAAATTGGAACAAAACTTTTTGGGCACAAAACTGTAATAGATAAAATTTCTTGCAATGGAAGCATAATTCGTAGTAATATTATATAGACTGAATTTATTGTTTTATTTACTGATTTAGTTTATTCTTTTTGCTTTCTTAAATTTAGTTTTTTTCGTTTCATAGAAAAGGCTGTAGTTTTTGAAAAAATATTTTTATTACATATTTTTATTTTTTATTCTTTTTGTTTTATCTTGCTCATTAAATGGGGAAACGAACAACGCTGTAACAGTTCGTTTTCCTGCGATGGGAACAGAGTTCGTATTTATTTTATATCCTCCCTCGGAAGGTATGCTTGAAGAGGATATTCGTAATTTATGTGAGCCTGCGATTAATGCAATTTATCGGCTTGAAAAGCACATCAGTCATTACCTTCCCGATAATGACCTTGCACGACTTAATCAATCAGCAGGTTCGGGTGCTGTTAAAGTAAACAATGACTTGTTCGAGGTTATCCGTTGGTCAAAACAGTATTGGGAATGCACAGACGGTGCTTTTGACCCAAGTGTCGGTCCCTTATTAGATTTATGGGGATTTTATCGAAAAAATAGAGAGGACATTCCTTCGGAGAGAGAGATTAACGAGGCATTAAAAAAAGTGGGTATGGATAAGGTGAAAATTAATATGGATGAGCAATCTGTTGAGTTGGCTGTGCCGGGAATGCGTCTTGATTTTGGAGCGATAGGAAAAGGTTTAGCATTAGACCGTGCAAAAACGATATTGAAAGAGCAGGGTATAAAATCGGGCATACTTCACGCAGGGACAAGTTCTATTGTTGCAATAGGCACTCCCCCCTATATGGCAGGTTGGAAAATAGGTATTCGTTCGCCTTATAATAAAAGTGAAACTATTGAAGAATTCTTAATTAACGATGAATCTCTTTCTACCTCTTCCGTCTCCGAACAGTATCTGGAACGAAAAGGCAGAAAATATGGTCATATATTTAACCCGAAAACAGGTATGCCTGTTGGAAACAATATTATTACCTCAACAGTTATCTGTAAAACGGGGACAGAAAGTGATGCTTTAAGCACATCGTTTTTTGTGCTTGATGTTGATAAAACAAAAGAGTATTGTAAAAAATTCCCGGATGTGAAAGTTTTTCTTGTGTCAGAAAGTAATAATAAATTAGATAAACAATACATAAACCTTAAACCAAGCGAGGAATAGCCATGAAATCCAATGTCTCTCGTAGAAATTTTATTAAAACTGCTAGTACTGCCACAGGCCTAATGGTAATGGCAGGCAAAGCTCCGTTCTCCTATGCCCTTAACGACAAAGTCAAAGTCGGTTGTATCGGCTGTGGAGGACAGGGAAGTTATCATATTAAAGACGGACTGATGGGTGCGTCGGACATCGTTATCACTGCGGTATGCGATGCGTATGGTCCTCACCAACGGTTAGCGGTGCAGTTAGCGCAGATTTCGAACGCAGGGATTGAACTTGAGCCGGGACAGGGTTTGACCGAAGAGCAACGGCAAAAAGCATTATCTGCATTTAAACCGAAGAGTTATTATGACTATCGTGAAATGTTAGAAAAAGAGGAATTAGATGCAGTAGTCATTGCAACACCCCTTCACATGCATTATCAAATGACTATGGATAGTTTGAGTGCGGGGAAATATGTATTTTGTGAAAAGACCATGTGTTATGAGATTGAACAGGCTCGTGATATTGTGAAGAAATGTCATGAAACAGGGAAATGGGTTCAGGTAGGGCATCAACGCCGTTATAATCCATTGTATAACAAAGCACTGATGATGATCTGGGAAGAAGGGACTATTGGGCGAATTGTGCATATTGATGCACAGTGGCATCGGAACAATGATTGGCGCCGTCCGATAAACAAAGACCACAAACTTAATTCACAAGAAGCACGCTTTATTAAAGATTTAGAACGCTACATGAACTGGCGTTTGTATAAAGAATCCTCTCGTGGTTTACTGACAGAATTAGCGACACATCAGTTGGATATAGTGGCATGGTTCCTGGATGCGATGCCCCGTCGGGTTTACGGTTGCGGGAGTTTGGATTACTGGAGGGATGGTCGCGAAATTCATGACAGTATTAATATGATTTATGAATTTGATATTACCCCTGAAAATCGTGGCTACCGTGCCATAAATGCTCGCAGTAGTTACCAGGATAAAATGGCAATTAACCAGCCTTACACCGTTCAGTTAATGTATTCCAGTATCACTGCCAATGCAAAGAAGGGATGTAATGAATTAATTCAAGGTGACGAAGGCACTATTGAATTGAGTGAAGAAGGAGGGACATTCTATCCGGAAGCCACAGCCAAAGTATCTTGGGGTGAATCGGGAAGTGCAGAACAAGCAGCGACAGTTATTACTTCAGGGGGAACATTAAAACTCAGTAATAAGGCACTTCAAGAAGGGAAACCTATTGTTGTTGATAATACTCGCTCTGTTGACCAGCTTCAATTCATGCGTTTTGCGAAAGACATTAAAGAAGGGGGTGTTCCGAAGGCGAATCAGATGGTCGGACTAAGGGCTACAATTATGGCTCTTTCGGGTTATAAAGCCATTGAAGAACGAACCATGGTTGAAATTGACCCTGCGTTATATACCTTTGATTTCCCAACTCCAGACCCCTCTATGGTAAGTTAATTTTTATAAACTTTATACATATACATATACATAAATTATCAACAAAATAAAAAAGAAAGTGATGCCATGAGTAAATCGTGGAAAAGATGTGTTCCATTATTAGTATTCGTTTTGGGTATCTTACCCATTCTTTCTGTATCTGCAAAGGACACAACAGAACCCTTGCAAAATATTATTGAAAGTTATGATAAGTATATGGGCAGAGACCTGGTAATTAATAATCGGGCTCCCAATGCAAAAATTATCCGCACACTACCGCTTTCATGTCCCCCCTTTCATCTGAGGGATAAGAATGGGGATATTATTGACCCAACGAAGAATCCCGATGGCACACCTGTTGACCCGAATCTTCCTGTGCAACAGCAGGGGATTCCCCGAGCGGTAAGCACAAAACAAACCTGCGGAGCCTGTCATCCTTATGACCGAATCACTCAGGGTTATCACTTTCAGATGGGACGCGACGAACTTTATCCGGAAACAGACCCTACCAGTGGAACTCCAAAGGACAAAAGTCCCGGCTTTTTTGGCAAATGGCTTTCTTTATATCAGAGGGAACTGGTCGGCAAACATTTTGAAGACCCTGAACAAGTAGATATGACCCCCTTTAACTGGATTGTTGATTGTGGAGTATGCCATCCCGGAGGTGGTCCCGCAGAATACGACCGTTCCGGAAGAAATTACGCTACGGTGAAAAAAACAAATCCTTTATCCGGTACTTTTGGCGATGGAGATTACCATGAAGCTCCCTGGGAAAGAACAGGAGTTATTGAAGCCGATTGCTTTATCTGCCATCTTGAAGATTATGAATATTCTATTCGTGCTCAACAGATTAAGAAGTGGAATTTTGAGTATGCATCCACTGCGGCGGCGGGTTTTGGATATGTCTGGGGGTCAACAATCGATGGGCAACAACCTAAGGTTTATTATAACAAGAGCCTGTTTAGAGCCGATGGAACCGTTCATTTGCATATCCGTCGTCCGACAGACCGCCAGTGTATGTTCTGTCATGACATGTCCAGTGTCTCCAAGCGGGGTATATCATGGCATTCGCCGTATATGCAGGATGTTCACACGGAACAAGGGTTGAAATGTATTGATTGCCATCATGGAGATATTCGACATAATTTTGCAAAAGGCAGTTCTTCAATTCAAACTGTTCGTGATGATTTAGATAATACAACTTTATCATGCAAGGAATGCCATGATAAACAGGAAAGAGGTGCTCCTTACCCTGAACATCGCGGATTGCCTCCTCTCCATTTAGAACGAATAGACTGTACCGCCTGTCATATTACCCATCGCCCCTTCTTACCTGTATCCATTATCGACCCATTAACCGGCAAAGCCATGACCTTACCTGAGGTTCAAGATATGAGTTATTGGGGAGCATTCGAATTTGGCGGTTTCTGGGGCTGGATACGAAGTAGAGATGATGCAAACTTAATCTTCCCATATACAAAAGAGCAATTACAACAAGCAAAAGAATACATAATCACTCCCGATGATGCTATTCGCAAATTATTCAAAGATACTCTAATGAAAGATTTACCCGAAGAATCTATTCGAGTTGCCGATTTTATCCAGCAAAAACAAGGTCTTGAAAATTCAGAAGCACGGGGATTGATGCTGATTACATTGTCTCAATTAGTTCGTCCTGCAAAGGAAGCGTATCCTGTGGTCGTTTTCAGAAATCAGGTATATTCCTATGATGCAGGACAAATACGGGAATTAAAAGCAACACCACAACCCAAACGACCCGGTGCCACAATTATCGAGTCCGCCTTCGATTTAGGAAGGAGCAAATCTGATGGAAAAATTTATGCACAACATACACAAGTTTCTGCATATTGGGTTTATATAGATAAAGAAGAGGTACGACCTGTATTATTAAAAGACATGAAAAAAGCTTACGATTGGTTGACCTTGCCTGAATATAGTTTCCGACTTTATCCTGCCCAACCTCAAGATGGGAAAACTGCCCCTGCCCTACCCGAAAATCCTCTTAAACAAGTACAACCGACCACAATACCTGAGAATACAGGAGCATTGCAAACACAAGTACCCGCACCTACGGAACCCGGTCACAAGAAGACAGCAGAAGAAGTTCGTCAAGAGGCAGAAATGATAGAAAACCTGAAGTCAGCCATTCGTGAAAAGGTAAAAGTGTATTCTGCTTCGGATACAAAGCCGTTAAAGATCTATGATGATAATAACGACACATTTCCTGAAGTAAATTCCCAAGAAGAAATCGGTTTATTTGCATGGGCTCTTAAACAGACGGTTCCTGCACTTCGCGATAAAGAATTATATTATTTAAGGGGGACAACTGTTTTTCGGGTTAATGTCAAAGGTGGGGACAATCCTTATGACTGTGAATTTCTGGATATGGAACGCATCGGGGAAAATAAACCATTTATAGCCATAACGAAATATGAACAGAAAGAGGAACCCGGTGAGTTTAGCTGGGACAAACCGAAACAGGTATGGACACCTGTTGAAATGAGATTGTGTTCACCTTATGAAGCAGAGATTGTTCCAATCGACCCGAAAGCGTACCCGTCGATTATGGCGATGGCAAAACCGCTGGAATGGACAGTATCCCATGGAGTTGAACCCGCAACTCGTGCTTATGGGGCGAAAGGTTGTACCGATTGCCACTCCGAGAACTCTACATTCTTTATGGGCAGTATGCTCGTAGACCCATTCACAGATGAGGGGACGCCTAAATATGTCCCACTCTGGAGTGTTTTAGGGTATGATGTATCCAATTTAAAATTAGGTGCCTGGCGTGAAGGGGTGTTAAAGAAATATGCCCCATGGATTGTGCTACTCCAATTGATACTTATCCTTGTTCACTATGTGCTCATAGGAAGGAAAGAAGGGACACCGGTGGGGAAGCCGAATGTATTGAGGTTCCGTGGTCATGAACGCATCGCTCATGCAATTGCCATGATTACCGTTACCTTCCTGTGTATCACGGGCTTCTTCTTCCTATTAGGACAGCATGACCCGCTGGGTCCCTGGGCTCGAATATGGCATACATGGTTCGGATATATCGCATGTAGCGGTGTCATTCTTATGTTCCTGTCCTGGGTTGCCTTTATGTTCCCTGGTAAAGGAGATTTGCGGTGGTTGCTTAAAGCGGGTGGTTATTTAGGCGGTGTGAAAGGGCATGTCCCTGCGGGGAAATTCAATGCGGGACAAAAGATACTTTTCTGGCTGGCTATCCTTGCCTCAGGAACCTGTGGAGTAACCGGTGTGGTTATGGGATTAAATCGCGGATACCATTTCCCCAATCAGGAGTTATACTATACCATTCATGATATATCTGCCCTCGTAATGATATTAGTACTCATTGCACACATCTACTTAGCTGCTTTCGTTGTACCCCACAGTTTACGGGCTATTTTTGGTGGAAAAGTGAGTGATGTATGGGCAAAAGAACATCATTCCCTCTGGAATTTTACAATAATTGATGAGGACCATTCCGAACATTAGAATAATTAATAAACTCAATTCATAAAACAAGAGATGGAAACGCTATGAAAATTCTGTGTCTATTAGGTAGTCCTAAAAAGAAAGGCAACACGGCCTATGCTTTGAATTATCTTGAAGAACAACTCAAACAACAACATCATGAAGTTAAACATGTCCATGTCCCCTCTTTATCCATTGCCGGTTGCAAAGAATGCTATTGGTGTAAACAAGACGAAGCGTACTTGTGTGTCAATAATGATGATGCCATCCCACTATTGAAAGACATGTTAGAAGCAGACGCAATTATCTTCTCTGCACCGACCTTCTGTTGGGGATTCCCTGCACAAATGAAAGCCCTTCTAGACCGTATGTTCTGTTTAATCTCCTGGAAAGAAGGCGAAACGGAGAGCCATTCCCTGTTAGAAGGGAAAACGGTAGGATTGATTGTAACCGCGGGAGGTGAAGTGAAAAATAATGCGGAACTTTTAGGAATTGCTTTTAACAATATGGTTGAATTTATGAAATGTAAATTAGCGGGCATCGTATATATCGCTCCTTGTGAAGGTATTCAATCTATTGATGATACTATTAAACAACAATTGGATGACCTATCCCAAAGATTGGGTTCTTAACTGTCTTCATACAAGATTATCAATCCCATAAATCACCCCTATCCTATTTTTTCCCCGTGTTTCATATTGACTTTCCTGTGTATCGTGTTTCTATTCTTAATAATAGATTATGAAATGGAACAATTAAATATGCAAAAATAATAAGTGCGAACTGGAAAATAAATGAAGTGGAGCGAATAATTATGATACAGATAAAAAATTTTTTCCTTCTTTTTCTTCTTTTTACTCAAACAGTAATATACTCAGATTCTTTTTCCTTCTTCCCAAAAGGGGAATTGGAAAAACGAATTTTATGGGTCCAGGACCGTTTTGATTTCGTGCATGAGCCTGCCTTCACAGACCTGTTTATATTACAGGATGTTCGACTTGACCCTGCTACTCCGCGAAGATTTCAGGAATTTAGTGGCGACATCTCTGGCAGGTTTTTAGAAGCCATATCCGTAGAACCGCGTGGCGAATATCATAAAATTTGGGCAGACCGAATTGCTCATGAAATTATTAAATATCAACGAGAAGATGGCCGCTTTGGCGAGCCCGAACTTGAATTTACCAAAGACAAAATAGGAAGAGAACACATGGCTTTACTCTGGGGAAATGGCCGTTTACTTGTTGGATTGACAAGTTATTATCAAGTAAAGAAAGACCCCGCTATACTAGAGACCTGCAAAAAGATGGGCGATTTTTTTATTAAAATATTTGATGAGTGCTCCCAACCAGAAGTAATTCAACGATTAGTACATCAAGCAGCTAATGGTTTCATTTGTTTTACCCAATGGAGCGAAGGATTAGAGTTATTAGCCCGAATATCGGGTGAATCAAAATATCGTGAAACGGCTTTGAAAATGGAGCCTTTATTACAACCTCCGTTAAAACAACATAGCCATGGGTATATCACTACTTTGCGGGGAGATATGCTCATTTGGGAAACTACCCGCGATGCAAATATCCTTGACCGAAATGAAAAACGATTTAACCAATTGGTTGATGAAGGGTGGATACAAGTAAATGGTGGGATTGCAGAATATTTCGATAAGACTTATCCAAGAGATGAGGGCTGTTCCGAGGCGGATTTCCTTCGCTGGTGTTTGCAATTATGGAGAGCTACTGATAATGAAAAATATTTAGAATATGCTGAACGAAATCTTTTTAACAGTTTATTCCCCAATCAATTTGAGACGGGCGATTTCGGGCATCACACATTTGACAACTGGGGCTATGTATCCGCACCGGGACCGGGTCGTGCCTGGTGGTGTTGCACCATGCATGGCTTACGGGCCCTGCATGATGTAAAACAATATGTGATTACAAATCCTGCCCCCACAAAAACTCAAATCAACATGTTCTTGAGTGGTGAATATCATACCGACAATCTCGCTTTACGAACATATCGTATCGGCAGGCAAGGAGGCAATCTCGAATATCAAATCCATTGGCTCATCGCTCCGGAAAATGAATGGACCCTTGTTCTTCGATATCCTACCTGGGCGGAAACCCTAGAAGTTATTATCAATGACAAATCCGAATTAATCAATTCCGATTCAGGGGCAGTATCCGTCAAACGCGTCTGGGCCGAAGGTGACAAAGTCACTTTAAAGATTTATCCTAAAGTAAAACTATTAAATGCCGATGCAAAAGAAATCACACTTGACCAATTGTCAAATCCTCAAAAAATAACCCTATTTATCGGGCCGTGGCTTATGGGCATCAATGCAATTGAAAATCCGATGTTTCATGGAGAACCTTATGCAGATAATATTATCCTTTTGCCCAAAACCCTGACGGAACTTAGGCAGAAAATTCATTTTGAAGATGAAATACGGAATCCCCTTCAATCCGGTCCGCGTATAACATTACCCTATCGTCATTCTGGCTTCTCTGAGTTATGTAAAGTAACCCTAACTCCTGTTTCCGAACGTAGTAACAATATCGAAGTTACCTATTCTTTCAACTGGTTAGGAAAAGTAGAGTAAAAAAGAATATTGCATCGTTTATGTATTACACTATCCTTTAATGACCTATCTACAATTCAGTTTCTACAATAATATTACCCAAATGCTTATTTCTTTAAGTTAGATAAGACTTTATGAACCTTGCCCATATCGAGCGACCAGTAGTTCGTCGACAGATGTTCAGGGATATTTACCTTGAGCCAACTTAAATATTTCTTTCGTGGGACAGGGAACACTCCAAATTGTTCTAAATGTTCTGAGAAAACCTGACAATCAATAAGTTTAATTCCATTTAGCAACGAAAAACCACACAGTGCAAGAAAAGCGATTTTCGAGGCGTTGGATATATGATAAAACATAGATTCACCCACAAATAACGGCCCTAATTGAATACCATACAACCCACCTACCAGTGTATTATCCTTCCAGCACTCTACAGAGTGGGCATAACCTAACTCATGCAAACGGATGTAGCTCTCTTGAATATCGGAAGTAATCCAGGTTCCATCCTCCCATTTGCGGGGTGTTTTTGCACATGCCTGTATGACCTGTTGAAAAGATGTATCCGCAGTTATGAGAAAAGTTTTCTTTTTCCATTCTCGCCAGAGTCGTTGAGGGATATGTAATAAATGTGCTGGCAATACTGCTCTCGGGTCAGGTGAACACCACCTAATAGGTTCTCCCTCACTATACCATGGGAAAATGCCCTTGCGGTAGGCATCTATCAATCGTGTAGGGGATAAATCCCCGCCATAAGCGACAACCCATCCTTGCCAATATTTTTCGAGAGGAAATGGGTCATCAGGTTGTAACCATACTTCACTTCGCATCATTTATATTATAGAATCGTTCCGAATATATCTACATGACGGTCTGTTATATATCTTATGGTTAAGTTTTGTAATCCACATTCTATCAACTGTTCCTGAATTTCTTCCAGAGTAAACGCGGACAACAATGAACGATAATACTCCTGCTTTAACAGGTCAGAGGCATTGCCTGCATATGACTCAACAATTTGCCATGCCTTCTTTTCTGTATCAGGACGAAATAAATCACGAAGAAAAACAAATCCCCCCGATTTAATCACTCGTCGTATTTCCCTCCAAAGTGGTTTGGGGTCTAATAGATGGTGAACCAAACTATTGCTAAAAATGCTATCTACAGATTTATCCCGGAACGGTAACCATTTCGCATCTGATAAAATCCATATCAAATTTCGTCCCCCTCTTTGTTTTTGTGCAAATCTTAACATAGGTAAAGCACCATCAATTCCAATAACTTTATGATTTCCACAACATGTATGAATACGATAAGTAATATCCCCGGGACCACAACCCAGGTCTAACATAAACAAATCACCTTTCAGAGGTAGTAATTCACAGAATGCCTCTACAAATTTTTTATTCACATCCGCAAAGTCAGTTATAGAATATGCTTCTGCCTCTAACGGGTCATCCATCAATTCGGGTTCAGGCTTTCGTTCTATCATATAGTTATCCTTTTCCTCCCCCATCAAATATTTCCATTACAATAACACCAAAACATATAATAAAATCAAATATTACATTTAATATTTTAAAGAATAAAGAAGATGTGATATTTAGGGCAAGTTAATAAATGCACGGCAGGGGGAACCATCTGAACCGACTAATGCAAGTGGAAGCACTACAAATTCATACTTCCCCTCAGGAACTTTTTCCAGCCGAAGTCCTTCCACAACAAACACATCATTTTTTAGTAATATCTCATGGGTAGGACGAGATTGTTTATAGGGAGCAATAGATAAATAATCAATTCCGACGAGGTGAACGCCTTTATCAACTAATAGTTGTGCCGAGTCAGGAAGTAAAGCAAGAAAATTTGTATGAAAATCGCCCACAGTAGGAAAAGAGGAATTTTTTGTTTTAAATAACACCCGCGAAGAAGTAATTTCGATATCTTTCAATTTTTCTGCATTAATGTGCTCATCGTATTTCCACTCAATCACCTGTGCCGTCCCAAAATATATTGACGGATCGACTTCATGCAGTTTCTTCCCGGTATCCACAAAATGCCACGGAGCATCACAATGGGTTCCTGTATGTGTTGAGAGATGTATAAATGAGGTATTGGCATTGGCTCCATTTGTAATTCTTCGGTCAGGTTCAAAACTAAAATTTAAATCACCCGGCCAGACAGTCATTCCAACTTGTAATGGGATACTTACATCAATCCACGGCATAGCATTCTCCTTTATTTATATAAATCTCTGTATAATGAAATAAACTATTTGAATATATTATAAATTTCACTATGTTTGTGTTAAAATTTAATATAGACTATTTACTTAAACAACATTACTTAACAGTGAGGTGGGAAATTAGATTATGCCAGAACTATTGAAAATTTTAGGGTATGCTGTCAAAGGAGGGGCGTCAGATATTCATCTTACCGTCGGTAGCCCTCCCGCTGTGCGTATTGATGGAGAAATTCGGTTTATTCCAGCAGATCCATTATCCCCAGCCGATACGCAAAGCTTTGCCGAAGAAATGCTAAACCCAAAACAGAAAGAGATCTTTTATGAAACAGGAGATTTCGACCTTGCCTACAGTGTTTCAGGATTGGGGCGTTTCCGAGTTAATTTAATGAGGCAAAGGGGATCTATCAGCATCGTCATGAGGCATGTAAAAGGAAAAATTTTAGATTTTGCATCATTGAATTTGCCTCCGGTTATGGAAAAGATAGCCAACTTACCGAGGGGATTGGTACTTATTACAGGAACCACAGGAAGTGGTAAATCTACTACACTTGCTTCCATCATTGACTATATTAATCAACGAAAGAGATTGCATATTATAACCTTAGAAGACCCTATTGAATTTTTACATACAAATAAAAAAAGTATTGTTAATCAAAGAGAAGTGTTGATTGATACAAGAGATTTTCATGTGGCACTGCGCGCAGCAATGCGTGAAGACCCCGATGTAATACTTATCGGTGAGATGCGAGATGGTGAATCATTCCAGGCGGCTATCTCCGCTGCGGAAACGGGACATCTGGTCTTTACCACATTACACACAACCAATGCCATGTTGACCATTGACCGTATTTTAGACATGTTCCCGTCCAACATGCATGATCAGGTGCGAAATCAAATAGCCTTACAGTTGAAGGCGTGCGTATCTCAACGTTTGATTCCTTCGATAGATGGGAAAGGACGGGTTCCTGCAGTAGAAGTTATGTTAAATAATCCTGCAATATCTCAGCTCATTCGTGAAAATAATGTAAAACAAATTCCATTGGCGATTATCAACGGAGCCGATGACGGAATGCAGACTTTTAATATGAGTTTGGAAGATCTCATTCGCCGTAAACTTATTAAAGAAGAAGATGCAATGTGGAATTCTGATAATCCCGACGAATTGAAGATGATGCTTCAAGGGATTAAATTAAGTCAGCAAAGAGGCGGAATATTAAGAAGGTAGAGTATAATTACAGAATACAGTTCTAATGGGAAAAAACAAGTAGGCTTCTTTTTGTAATTTTTTTACAATATTTTTTATTATTCTCTTCATTCATTATTCATTTTAATTAACACTTTGAATTATTAAAGGAAGAAAGGAAGTTTTTATGCCTAAGAAAAAAGACCCTTTAAAAGTAGGTATAATAGGTTGTGGTGCTATAGCCCAGGAACGGCATTTACCCTATTGGCGGGAGTTAGAGGAGGAAGGACGAATTATTATTGCAGGGTTATGCGACACAATAAAAGAGAGACCCGAAAGCGAAGCGAAGCTATGTAAACAAGCAACGGTCTACACCGATTATGGGGAGATGTTAAAAAGAGAAAAGTTCGATATTATTGATGTTTGCACACAAAATCGGCTTCATGCTCCGATGACCATCTCTGCTTTGAATGCAGGGGCTCATGTTTTGGTAGAGAAACCTATAGCCATGAACTCCACAGAAGCAAAGAAAATGGTAGAAATCGCTCGGAAAAATAAAAAGAAATTAATGGTAGCCCAACATATGCGGTTCGAAGCAGGAGCTGAGAAGTTAAAGGAGATGGTAGATAAGGGAGTATTAGGTAGAGTGTATACAGCAGAGGCAAAATGGCTTCGCAAAAGAGGTATCCCAAGTTGGGGTAAGTTCCATATAGCAAAAGAGTCTCGCGGTGGTCCTTTAATTGATATTGGTGTTCATATGATGGATCTGTGTTTTTGGCTAATGGGGTGCCCGAAACCTATATCCGCATCTGCAAAGGTATATCGTATGTTTGGCGATAGACCCGATTTATTCAATGCGGATTGGGGTGTTCATTATAATGTAAAAGAATTTGATGTTGAGGATTACGCAACAGGTTTCGTTCGTTTTGAAAATGATGTAACCATGCAGTTTAGTTTCTCATGGGCAGCGAACATCCCCGAAGAAGTTTACAATGTCACTGTTTTAGGCGATAAGGCAGGATTAACTACTCATCCCCCTGGCATTTATTCTGCTGATCACTCTTCGCTGACTCGTTATACTTGGGATTGGCTATCTCCGGAAGATGGGCATCGTAAAGAAATACGCCACTTTACCGAATGTATCGAAGAGGATAAAGCCGTTATTGTTCAGCCTGAACAATCCTTACAGGTTCAGAAAATTATAGATACTCTGTATGAATCTTCCAGAAAAAACAAAGAAATCCCTATTCGTTAATAAAACTATTTGAAGTTGATTTTTATTCGTGATAATATGATGATTGTTGTATAAAACAAGGAAACCATAAGGAGTTAAGGTATGGCTAAATCTAATAATAAAGTGGTATATCTCGTTAATAATGGCGATTTTCGTGATACCGCATGCCGTGTTGGCTGGCCTATGCAAGAGAAAACACTAAATCTATTACAACAAGCCCTAAAAAAGTTAGGTTATACGACTCGTGTTTTACCCAAATATGATTCAAAAAAGAAACATGGCTTTATTACAAGGCAATGTGAAGGGGTTCAGGTTTTTTCACAAATTGAACCCGATGCGCCTGTTATTGTAGTACTGAATATATGGGCATATTCCCATCATGTTTCAGGTCCTTTACAGACTCATCGGGGACCCGTGCTATTATTGGCTAATTTCGATGGCACCTGGCCGGGTCTCGTGGCTTTACTCAACCATTCCGCAACATTAGACCGACTCAATGTAAAACATTCTCGCTTGTGGAGTGAGACTTTCTCCGATGACCCTGTGTTTATGAAGAAATTAAAGGAATGGTTAGATACTGGAAAGGTCATACATGATTTGAGTCATCTCACCGATGCAGAAAAACTTAATTTGCCTGCTTCGGCTGAACAATTTGGGAAGAAATTAGCAGAAGATATTTTACGGAATCGGCGTATTATGGGGCAATTCGACCCCGGTTGTATGGGTATGCTCAATGCAGTTATAGACCCTGCGAAATTAGGTGCAGTAGGACTGCCCATTGAATATCTCAACCAATCGGATTTATTGGCAGAGATGAACCTTGTCAGTGATGAAGAAGCACAGAAACATTTAGATTGGCTTGTTAAGAAAGGGACTTGGTTCGATTGGGGAACCAATAAATTTACAGATTTGGTATACGACCAGGTTCTTTCACAAATGAAGATGTATAGTTCTGCAGTGCGTATGGTAGCAAGATACGGTTTAAGTGCTATTGGGATTCCATATCAGTACGGCCTCGTGCGTTGCTGTCCTGCTTCTGACTTAGTTGAGGGTATGCTCAATAATTCGGACCGTCCACCGGTAAGAGATCCCGAGACCAAAAAAATTATTAAAGAGGGACAGCCGATTGTTCATTTTAATGAAGGGGATATGGGAGCAGGAATTCCACAGTTATTGTTGTATGAAATTTATACTCGTAAAAACATGCCTCCTGAAACTACCTTACATGATGTCCGATGGGGGAGGGAATTTGAAGGAAAATTCCTGTGGGTATTCCTGATTTCGGGGGGTGCCCCTCCGGCTCACTTTGGCGGTTGGAAAAATACAAAGGTGTATCGTCAGCCACCGATGTATTTCCCATTAGGTGGGGGAACATGCTCGGGTGTATCCAAACCAGGCATTATTACATGGGCACGTGCCTATGAAGCCAATGGCAAATTAGGTATGGACTGCGGGGTCGGTGAAGTCGTGGAAGTGCCCAAAGAGGAACTTCAAGACCGACTGAATAAGACCACTCCTCAATGGCCTATCGCCAATGTCCATATCCCCGGCTATGACCGTGACCAACTCATGGCATCACACATGTCCAACCATATAGTTATGGGTTATGGGGATGTCTTAGCAGAATTGGTGGCGGTCTGTAGGTCGTTAGGTATCTCTACTCGTGTTGCCGGAGATGTTCGCGCAAAGTTCAAAAAGTAATAGCAAAGAGGCAAAAAAACAAAGCGTATATTTTTTATTCGTTAGAGCGAGAGTATCGAGTAAAGAAAGAGTTATTTTTGTCTGTTATTGCTCATTAAATAGATAAATTATAAAAATATTATTTTAACATATCATAATAAAGGTATCCTAATTTATGAGAAAGAAATAAGGTCCAAATTTTATACTTCCCCGCTTTGATAAAAGACATATACTATTAAAAACGATAATAATTAGAATTTTATTAGATAATAGTTTTATTATCCTGTATATTTTTGCTTTTTTTCACTCATTAAAAGGATAAATCTTTTTAATATCTCCTGGTCCAAATCCTCAGCCATCCGTTCTTTTATTAGCTTTAACGCTTCAAATGAAGAATAAGCATTTTTATAACTTCTTCGTGTAGTTAATGCATCAAAAATATCACATATTGAAGATACCCTCGCGTATATACTAACTTCATTCCCCTTTAATTTATCTGGATATCCATTCCCTGACAGTTTCTCATGGTGATGTCGAACAACATCCAATTGTAATTCGTCTTTCAATCCTTGTTCTTTAGTTAATATTTCATATCCATATATGGGGTGTTTTTTCATCTGTTCATACTGTTCTGCCGACAATTTTCCAGGAAAATTTACAATTTGAGGGTCAACCCTACATTTACCTATATCATGTAAAAGTGCTCCCATCCCGAAACGAAGTATTTCATCTTCAGAAAAATGAATTTCCTTGGCAAGGAAAATACTAAAAATTCCGACATTGACAGAATGGGTATGGGTATAGTAATCAAAATTCGTAACTTTAAGCATACACTGGAAGGCAGTTGGTTCATGAAATATAAAGTCTAAAGCATGTTCAATCAAATTTCGTGAGCGGGGAAGTAATTGTCCCGAACGAGGATCTTCTAACATTTCCTTTACAGTTTGAGTAGTAACCGAGTATAAAACTTCGGTCCTTTTCTGAGGAGAGACATTTTTATCGGACAATATTTCTTTTAGATGTTGTTCAAGATAATGATTATATTCCCTTTTATTTTCAGAACGAGCATATAAAGTTTCTATGCCCTGTTTTCTTAAACGGGATATATCATTTTCAGTAATAGGTAAACTTTTAGAACGATATAAAACAGGTTCGTTATTTTTATTGGTCCGTAAAAATAAATCAAAATTTACAATCTTATCTATCTGAAAAAGTAAAATTGGGATGGGAAAATAGTTTTTATGTGTATCTGTTTTTTCCTCCTCTTCCCTTAAATATTCTTCCATTATTTTATCATTCTCCCAAAAAGTTTATATAAATTTCAATTATATTTTACCATAAAATCAAATAAAGACATTCAAAATAGGAACAAAGTAAAATTTTATTTGTTAGATTTTAGGAAGTTTAGTAAGGTGTTTTTTACAATATATTTTTGTTATAATTAATGCTTAAATTTTCTGTAATCATTGATTTTATTGAGTTTTATTACAAAAATCTTAATCTATGGGAGAATTATTTTATGGCAAAATATCGTATTGCTTTACTACCCGGTGATGGAACGGGTCCTGAAGTATTAAACGAAGGAGTGAAAGTATTAAACGCAGTAGCGCAGAAGTTAGGTTTTTCAATAGATACAGAATTATATGATTTTGGTGGGGACCGCTATTTGAAAACTGGGGAGATTCTTCCTGATAGTGCGGTGGATGAATTAAAGAAATTTGACGCTATTTATTTAGGTGCTATAGGACATCCGGATGTGAAACCCGGCATTTTAGAAAAAGGGATTTTACTTCGCTTGCGCTTCGAGTTAGACCAGTATATTAACCTTCGCCCGGTAAAGTTATATCCGAATGTTTATACACCTATAAAAGATAAGGGACCTAAGGAAATTGACTTTGTGGTAGTTCGTGAAAATACGGGTGGACTTTATACAGGATGTGGCGGTTTTCAGAAGAAAGGGACACCTCATGAAGTTGCAATTCAGGAAAGTGTTTATACACGTTTTGAAGTAGACCGCTGTCTGAAATATGCTTTTGAATTAACACGAAAAAGAAATAAAGATAAAAAACTAACGCTGGTAGGGAAAACAAATGTATTAACATTCGTTTTTGATTTATGGGAACGGGCTTTCCATGAGATGGGAGAAAAAGAATACCCGGATATAAAACGAGATTACGCTCATGTAGATGCGACAACCATGTGGATGGTGAAAAATCCAGAATGGTTTGATGTACTTGTTACGGATAATATGTTTGGCGACATTATCACGGATTTAGGTGCTATGATACAGGGAGGTATGGGTGTTGCCGCTGGGGGAAACATTAATCCAGAAGGCGTTTCCATGTTTGAACCGATAGGAGGGAGTGCTCCCAAATATACAGGGATGAATATTATTAATCCGTTGGCTTGTATATTAGCCGGGCAAATGTTGTTAGACCATATGGGTGAAACCAAAGGGGCAGAGATTCTTGAACAAGCAGTGATTAAGTTCTTTGAATCAAAAGCATTGCCAGGCCTTTCTGCAAAAGAAATTAAAGAATCGGGCTGGTCCACAACTAAAATTGGCGATGCCATTGCAGATTATGTTGCAAAAATATAGATTTGATAAATAGATAAAATTGTTATAGCAAAGGGGGCTTTTTTGGATATAAGGTTATTATGTCGCAAAAACAAAAAGCGAGTATAGCTCTTTCTTTGGCAATATTAGGGTGGTCCTTTTCACCCATTTGTATTCGCTATCTTCAGGATGCGTATGACCCCTTTACCCAGGCAGGTATACGATATTTAGGAGCGGTTCTTTTCATTGTTCCTTATTGTTTTTTCTTTTACAAAAAATCTTTTCAATTAGCTTTTTCCCGCCCTATACCTACGATTATCTTGTCTGCGATTAATGTAATTATGCAGGCTACCTGGACAATTGGAGTGTATTATTCTACTGCAAGTTTGGGACAGATTTTAGTTAAAATACAGATACCGATTGTAGCTTTTTTCTCATTCATCGTTTTTGCAGAAGAGCGTTCGTTAATCAAACGTCCCCTATTCATAATCGGTTCTTTATTAGGAATAGCTGGTTCTATCCTGCTCATTTACAAGCCTTCATCTGGGAATGAGTTCCCCTATCTCTATCGGGCAGTACTATCTTTATTTATTTCTGCATTTTTATGGGGTATTTATTGTGTTTACGGAAAATATACCGTGGAACGGGAATTACATCCCATTCCTATGTTCGGCGTTATATCTATATATACAACCATTGGATTATTCCTTTTAGGTTGTTTATTGGGTGAGCCGGGAAGGATAGCGCAAGTAAATATTTCTATTCACTTACTTGCTATCTTTTCTGGACTTTTGCCTATTGCAGTAGCCCATTCTTCTTTTCATTATGCCCAGTGGCACTTAGGTTCCGCTTTTTGTAATACCCTGCTAACCTTAAATCCATTGATTACACATTTTATTGCTCTGTTGCTATGGAAGAATGAATCCCTGAATATAATTCAATGGACAGGCACATTCGTATTGCTAACGGGATGTTTATGGGTCCTTCTCACTCAGTCCAATATAAAATCGCAATCCCCAGAATAAAACACGAAGCCGTATATTTGAGTTTCTCAAATATACGGCAGGATTTATAGATAAAATCCCCATCCCCGGGGATTGTTAGGCGGGTAGAGCCCACCCCTCTCTATAAGGTTTTGTTAACATAGCATTGGCTTCATCATCACCGACAAATTTGCCTTCTACCATGTTATATGTAATTTTTCTATTCAACCTTTGTGCTATACAACCTAATAAAACGACTTCTGTAAGGGCACTTGCATAGTCAAAGTTAGAACATGCGGGTTCTCCTCCTTTGCATGCTTCGAGCCAATTACGGTAATGGTTCGAACCGCTTACCCGAGGAATCATCGGGTCAGGCTTTTTGTAATCCTTCATACGGGCTTCCGGTAATAGTCTTGCTTTCCCGCCATATTCACCCGCAGTCAAATAACCACTTGTACCTATGAAGAGAGAGCCATTATCGCCATCACCGATAGGTTCTTCGGCAGGAATATCTATAGGTTTTTGAGGTTTATTTCCTTTGTCATACCAATAGACATCTACGGGGTCCATATTCTCTCGTTCGGAGAAATGATATTTGACTATAGACTGCACAGGATAAGTCTGTGTATTATGCCCTTCAATCATAACTATTTCAATCGTAACCTCTTTGGCTTTGTCCAATTTAAGAGCCCAGAATGCAGGGTCCATAATATGGCAACCCATATCTCCTAAAGCACCACACCCAAAATCAATCCATCCCCGCCAATTATGGGGAGCATAACCATGGTTGTAGGGACGCATAGGGGCGGGACCTATCCACAAATTCCAGTCCATAGAAGCAGGAATAGGTTCTTCGGGAAAAGGATTTGCAACACCTTGAGACCAACCTGCACGGGGACGGTCTGTCCAGATGTGTGCCTCTTTAACCTGTCCTATAGCACCTGTCCAAATCATTTCACATACTTCGCGAGCACCTACACCCGAGTGTCCCTGATTTCCCATTTGTGTGGCTACTTTCATTTCCTGGGCTACTTTACGAAGCAGTTTTGCTTCTGCAATGGTATGAGTCATAGGTTTTTGAACATAAACATGTTTCCCTAATTGCATAGCGGTATACGCTATTATCGCGTGGGAATGGTCAGGAGTAGAGATGGTAACTGCATCAATTTCTTCACCTATTTCATCGAACATTTTGCGGTAATCTTGATAAACTTTTGCCTGGGGAACGCGTTTAATCGTCTCGCTGGCATAATCCAAATCTACATCACACAGTGCTACAATATTTTCTCGCGAACAGGAGAGAATATCCTCTCTTCCTTTTCCGCCAATACCAATGCCTGCCATATTCAATTTTTCATTAGGGGAAAGTTTACGAGGGACCACTTTCGCTGTATTGGGTTTCTTTTGAGCAAAAGCACTTCCTACTGCAGTACATGTTGCAACCGTGAGAAATACTCTTCTTGTTATTTCATTATTTTTCATTAGAAATACCTCCAAAATAATAATGGATAGTTGTAATAATTAGATGTAATAACAGACAAAAAGTTTAATGAAATGGTGTCATATTTTATTATACAAAATCTTAGTTACATAGAATAAGGTCGAGGTTTTATTTTCCTATGAACAATTCTATTTGATTTTTCTTAATTTATCACTTCTTTAATTGCTAACTTGAGTTTTGTTTCAGATGAAGGAACAATATGAGAAGCATAGGGTTCATAACCGCCTTCTTCGAAGGATTTTTCAGTGCAGATATATGCAGGTCCACAATCTCCATAACCTGCCACAAAAACATGGCGTTGTGGAACGATTTGTTGGCTATATAGTTGAAAATCTACCATCGGTTCACCCGGCAGACTTAAGATAGATACATTCCCTATATGAAGTACTTCTATTGGAATAGGTTGTGCGGAGCGATTTTTCCATGCTAACTCCATTGCGGAGTCAATACGGACATGATGTTTTTGAGTAGTATCGTTCATCATTTTCTCTAAAGTTTCTCTACGATGATGATTTTCATTAGATGGTTCTAATAAAATGGGAGTTACTTTGAGTTCTGGCTCCGCAAGAATATCTCTTTGTAAGTATTGTACAACTTTCTGCATTGCTTCTAATAATCGCTGATATAACTTTTGGCGTGCGGAGGGGGTGCCATCATTATATTTATCGGCGGCAACATCTCCGCCACAATCTGTAAAATAGATATGTGGTATCCCCTCTTGCTTTTCTATTTCTTCGCGTGCCATACCGGGGAAATCGTAACGGGCACGAGGGTTCCAATAGAAACTTTGAGGATGCGTGGCATAATAATGCAACCGTGCAATGGTTTTCCTGCTGTTGAGGTAAAACTTAAAGTTCATAAATAGGGGTCAATTAATCCTTCCTCTGCTTCCATTAATTTCGGGTCTTTGCAGGAACTGGAACGAGAAACAATGTTTCCATCGGGCATAAGAACCCGTCGGTTAAAAGCAACTTTATCTACCTTTGCAAAACCTATTTCAATTAAATTGCATGGGGTTAATTGTGATAACGCATTTTTGACTGAATGGGCAATTCTATTAAATATTTCCTTAAATACTTCCTTTTTAGGCCAGGGAGGGGGATTCGGAAGAGTTGCAATAATATCAAAAGCATCTTCATCGCACATGGGAGCGGTGTGTTGATGAACAGTATGCACAAAAACCGCATGAAGGTCTGTTTTAACTGTATTCACAATTAACTCACATAGACGAGAATAGGAACGATTTGCTATCTCACACCAGTCAATAGCACATAACACATATCGATTTTTTGCAGAGTCTATAATAATTCCCTTTGCAAGAAGAGGATGTTCAATTGTATCTAACGGCTTATAACTGGGATACCAGGGGGTACCTAAGGGAGGGGTCACATCACATCGAAATGGGGCTACTTTAAGATATATATCTGCGGAACTTCTATGCATTACAGACAAAGAAAGAGAGGAAAGCAATCCTGCAGTTTAAATTTTTAAAAACTTTCTGCGATTCATAAGTAATTTGCTTATGTAACTACTTGCTGAATGGCTTCTTTAAGTTTTCCTTCGGTAGAGGGGGGACAACCTGCGGAAGAAGGTTCATATCCACCTTGTTTAAAAGCTTCTTCCGTGCAAATGTAGGAAGGTCCACAATCTCCATACGCATTAACAAGCACAGTTCGGTTCGGAGCGATGCGTTGGGCGAATAGTTGAAACTCAATCATAGGTTCTCCCGGCAAGTGGAGTATGGATACATTGCCCATTTGTATCGCACTGATAGGAATGGGGAGTGTATCCGCTCGTTTTTGCCAGGCCATTTCCATAGCAGGTCCTATTCGATAATTAGGTGCTCGCGTGGTATCTTTTAAATTCTTCTCTAATACTTCTTGTGCATATTCCCCATCCGTCCTATGTCCGAAAATCAAAGGAACTGTTTTTAATTTTACTTCGGATATTGTTTCTTTTTGTAACGACTGCACAGATTTCTGCATGGCAGAAAGCATACGCTGATATAACGGTTCTCTTGCCTGTGGTGTCCCATCATTATACTTCCCTGCCGCAATATCTCCGGCACAACCTGTAAAATAGATATGCGGAACTCCTTCATCTTTTTCCATCTGTTCCCGAGCCATACCGGGGAAGTCATAACTTGAGCGTGTATCTCCGTAAAAACTTTGAGGATGTGTCGCATAGAAATGAAGTCGAGCAAGAGGCTTACCTTTAACAGACTTAAAACTTAATGTTCTCAAATATGGGTCAATTAACCCCTCCGGGGCTTCTATTAGTTTAGGGTCTTTACACGAGCTATATCGTGTCAAACAGGTTCCATCCGGTTGTAAAATTCGACGGGAAGAAGCAATCTTTTCTACCTTAGCTGAACCTACTTCTATCACATCGCAAGGTTCCAGTACCGATAATGCCTTCTCCACCGCCTGGACTATATTTTGGAATGATGGTTCAAATGCTTCTTTCGCAGGGAAAGGCGGTGGATTTTCTATCTGAGCCAAAATCTCATATATATTTTCGTTGCACATGGGTGCGGTATGTTGATGAACTGTATGAACAAACACTGCATTAGGGTCTGTATTTGCTACTTTTGCTATCATCTCCCTCAATCTGTAATAGGAATTATTAATTATCTCGCACCAATCAATTGCACAAAGGACATATCGTTTTTGACCTTCTTCAATTACCACTCCTTTGGCAAGGAGAGGATGTTCAATCGTATCCAGGGGTTGGTAACTGGGATACCAGGGTGTGCCTAAAGGGGGGGTAACATCCGTTTTGAATGTTGCTACTCGAATTTGTGTATCTGCCGATACCCTCCGCATAATCCCCCAAGATACCAACGAAAAAACACCCACACTATTTAACTTCAAAAAATCCCTTCGTTTCATAACAAAGTTCCTCCAATTATTAGTAATAAATAAAAAAAGTAGAAGCAATGATAATTACTCCTACTCATAACGCAACTATTTTATATGTTTATATACGAGTAACCTTTGTTTTAAGGTGTTACGAATTTTCATTGTCTTCTTTTTCGTCTTTTTGTAAAATAATCAAGAAATCATTATAGCTGGGACCGTTATTCGGAGTGATGGAGACAACCTTCCAGCCCTGGCGAAGTAAATTTTCAAGATCATTTTTTCCCGTTCCATTGGATTGAATAATTACTGCTTTTTGCATGTCTTTTTATCCTCAACTATTGATTGTTCCCAAGATTTTTCTATTTTTTTATAACATAAGTAACATATCAAAATAGAGTTTCGTCGGGCAAATAAGGTTATAAGATCTAAATGGAAGGTAAAAGTATTTTAGCCAATTCACAGATTTGTGCACATGTGGGTTGGTTCGGAGCAGTCGGTTTGCCCAAAGAAGCATAAGTCCATATAGACCCCACTAATGCAAAAATGGTTCTCGAAAGTAAGGCCGTTTTTCCCATAGTCATTAGCGATAAAGCAACCGACTTCTCTTTTCTTTGCAGTTCCATCAATGGAGTTATTTGTATTAATTCATCTGCATAAACGGCTATTTTTACAATATCTGCACCGTATTTCTTTCCTTGTCGCACCAAGTTTTGAAGAAATGGAAATGATGGAACGCAGGAAAAATTATGATAAGAAGCAATCATTACCTTATTTTTTAATTTTGCTTCTTTAACAAAGTTTTTTAGAAACGGTAATTCACGAATCTCTATATCTAAAGCGAAAGCATACTGTAAATATTTGTGATATATATTTTCTTTTTCTTGGAGAGTTCCCTTAAACAATCCGCCTTCTTTTTTAGAACGAATTGTAAAGATAAGATTTTTATTTTGAAGATTCTGTATATTTTTATCTATTTCTTTTTCTATACTATCGGGATACTTTTCTTTTAATAGGTCAAGTCTTAATTCATAAGCAATAACATTGTATTTTTCAGCGATATTCGCATCTTTTTTTGAAAATCCGTAACCAGAACAAGCAACCAATCGAGGCGGGGAGCATTTTTTTGTTAAACCTAATAGTAAGGAGTGAGGCATTTTATTATCTTTCTTATCAATATTTTTCTTTTGTAAATTATTTTAAATATTTATCGGGAAATGTGTATATTATACATGCAAAAATTTCAAATACAGTATAAAACATTAAATACAAACTATTAAATTAAGGAGATGGAACCGTGGGAATTGATACTCTATTGTATGTGCGTTTGAGTGCCATGATGTTTCTTGAGTTTGCAGTATGGGGAGCATGGGCACCTGTGTTGGCATCTTATCTGATTAATGACTTAAAACTATCCGGAAAGCAAACCGGATGGATCTATGCAACCTTGTGGATAGCATGTATTATATCCCCATTTTTAGGTGGACAGATTGCAGACCGTTATCTCGCTACAGAATACTTCCTGGGTGGAGTTCATCTTCTTGGTGGGGTTTGTCTTTTATATGCTGCATATCAACGCAAGTTTGGGCCTTTATTTGTTTTGATGTTTATCTACTCATTATTGTATGCCCCGACATTAGCATTAGTAAATTCGCTTATGTTCAGCAACATTACAAATCCGGATGTAGTAGCCCCGCGTATTCGTGTTTGGGGTACCATCGGCTGGATCGCCGCAGGTTGGCTATTAACAGTGATGCGGAATATGGCCGGTGCAGAAAGTAATAAAAAATTTTCAGACTGCTTATTAATTGCAGGAATTATGTCTGTCATTTTAGGATTGTATTGTTTTACACTACCGCATACTCCCCCTCCGGATAAACCGGGAAATCCCCTCGCTTTCTTAGAAGCCTTCCAATTAATGAAAGAGCCCTATTTCCTTGTCTTCCTAATTATTTCTTTCATAGTAACCACCGAATTGCAATTTTACTATGTTCCCACCGCTCCGTTCTTACAGGATATTGGTGTGCGTAGTTCTAATGTGCCCGCAGTGATGACCATTGCCCAAATCGCTGAAATCGTAGGAATGGCAGTATTATTACCGTTAGCCATGGCAAAATTAGGCATTCAATGGGTTTTGGTAATTGGTGTAGTTGCCTGGCCTCTGCGTTATGTAATTTTCGCCATGATGAAACCTGTATGGCTCATTATCGCCTCCCTATCTTTCCATGGTATTGGCTATACCTTCTTCTTCTTCGCAGGGCAGATGTTTGTGGATAAAGTTGCACCGCCCGACATTCGTGCATCTGCTCAGGCTCTTATCGCAGTAGCCACATTAGGATTAGGAAACTTTATTGGTACACAATTCACAGGAATTATCTTGGACTTCTTCAAAGATGATGAAGGCAAGTTCAAGTGGCGTCCCATTTTCTTAATACCCTGTGTATTAACAGTGCTATGTGCCATTGCGTTTTTGCTTTTCTTCCATCCCCCTACAGGAGTGGGTGCAGGAAATTAATTAGAATTTAAACACAATAGCACAGGCTTCGACCCTATCACAGATTTTTGAGAAGTTGAAAGCCTGTGCTCTTTTTTTTACAACATCATCATCCCTATTAATTAATACAAAAATAACAAAACCCATTGTTTTACATTTTCATTTTGCCAGGAATATATAGTCAGAATTCGCAAAAAAGGACTTATATTCATTCTTGCCTGAAAATTCACACAAAATTGTTGTATACGACTTTTCAGTTCAAAGAGAAGGTTTTCCGCGTATAAATAGCGTTGCTTCGGAAATGTTTCCACCATTCTACGGTATTCGGTTCCGCTATCATGTAATCCGGTCGCGGAGGGATTTCAATCCCTGCAATAGGAGGAATTACATAACTTTTTTCTTTAACTTCGAGAGTTAATGGGTGTTTATGTTTTAGTTTCCATTCAAATGTAAGCCCATTTTCAGCGGGGAAACCACGATAATTGAAACTCCAATTTGAAATGGTTTTCCCATCTGAATTATCAAATTCTTCGCCATTTACTTTCACAGATAAAATTTCTATTTCTCCGTTTAATGTAAGATTCATTTCTGCTGATTTTCGGAGTGATACCACAGAAACTTTTAAATGTCGTATATCTCCATCGGTTTTATCTTCTAATACAGATAACAAGGGTTGAGGGAAACTTGCAATGGGCGCCTCACCAAAACGAACGGCAATATTATCTCCGGCAAAGGGTTCTGGTTTTTTGAAATGTACATCTCTTTTGAAAAATTGTTCTGTCCATTCATCTAATTCTGCATCGCGTGACATCCACCACGCCTTTCCTGTATCCCAATCCAATCCATAACATAGATGATTTGTTTTGGGAGTTTCCTTTGTGAAACGGAAGAATAACATAGGGTATGCATACACAATAAGTCCAGCAATTAATAAAATCATTCCCCATCGGTAGCATATTTTTTTATTCTGAATAATGTCTTGAATAATCCCCACAGGTTGGTAAAAGATAAGAATTAAGAAGATCATTAAAATAGGAATAAAAATTGGTGTCAGAGTCTGGACACCTAAAATGAGAAACGGAAATACAAAATAAATTATGACAAATGCAGGAATAAGTGTCCAGAACGAGTACCATGCAAAATTTCTTTGCCATTTTTGGGGAATATGCGGGAAGGAACCTATTATTCCACAGATACTGCCTATAATCAATATCCACTGTGAAATATAACTTGCAGTGGGTGTTGCTATACTGGAATAAATAGATAAGCCCAACCACGGGAGTAATGCAGATGCGAAAAAGATATGGGGGTCAAACTTTGCAAAAATGATAGGTAAAAAGATAAGAAATAGACCTGATGTAACTAACAATCCCACCGCAAAATATGTAAGTTCATAATACACAATATAGTGCTTATACAACAGGAATGTTAACCCTATTAGCCCGGCTAATAAACCAAAAATAAGTAATATATGCACCGCATTGCGTATAAAATTTATAAAGATATCCCGTATTCGAATTCCCCAGAACAAACGCATAGAAAAGAGCATACCAACATATAAAATGATTGCTAAAATTAATAGGGGAAATACCCATGCTGAGGAATAAGTGACCAATCGGTTACCCGGTAATGGGAAATAGATGCTGTTCTGAATAGGTTCCTCAAAGGGATAACCTATTTTTAAGTGGGACAGGTCAAGATTGCCGAAATGACTTACCAAAGGCAAGGCATATTCCCCATGATGCTGAAGGGAACGAAGAGAAATATGCTCAATATTATCATTAGGGGTATGATAATAGCGGATACCTCCGACAAAGGCGAAATCAAAACCGGGGACACCTTTTGGTTTTAAAACATAATAATCAGTGCTGGTAGGCATTTTTCCCGCAACTTCGAACATCATTGAACTGGCACGAGGGTAAGGGACTACTTTGGCAAACTCTTTAATGAGCCAGGAATTATTATGGCTCATCTGGAACATCATAGAAGGGCCGTAGTGTCCGCGGGCTTCAAAATTTAAGCACAATCCAACTGTTTCAAACAGAGGATGGTTTAAAAAAGCACGGGGACCCAAAAGTCCGGCTTCTTCACCATCTGTAAAAAGGAAAATGACATCGTTTTTTAAGGGAGCTCTATGTAACAAAGCCCGTAAGGTTTCATACATTGTAGCCACCGCAGAACCATCATCTGCACAACCCACCCCATAAGGCGTAGAATCATAATGTCCCATGAGTAAAATAGACCGTGTCGGAGCATAACCCGGCAAAACGACCATAACGCTATCAACTCGTTCTATAGCATTGTGACCATGTTTTGAAGAGTGCTTTACATATCCAGTATATACCTGCGGTTCCACACCCAATAACCGAAGCTTTTGAACGAGATACTCTCGCACTCTGGCATTCTCCTGTGAACCAAACGGATGTATCATTGTTGTCGGATATTCTAAAAGTTTTATCGCTCGCTCTGCAGAAAACTTATCAGGCGGAGCATTTTCGGGAACTACAGATGGAGACCAGCAATCATAAATAGAAAAAGCACCCCAAATAAAAAGAATAAGTATTCCAAAAATTGCAAAAGGTCTTAACCCACCTCGGGATAGTTTTTGTTCCATTTTCTTCCCTTCCAATAGCATATTATCAATTATTAAGACATCTCCTCATTAGGACAAATAACCCATCTTTTAAGTTTCATAATCTTACAGAATAATTCGCTCTTCCTACTATCCCTTTTTGTAAAAAATCTATTTAGCCTGCATCCATGATTGTGCGACACATAAAATTACGAATTTTCAATATAAATCACTCATAACTCCGTTGAAGCCCAATAACTACCCCCTGAATGAGAACTTGATTGACAGGAACACGTAAAGACTTCATTTTACGATTCGCAGGTCTTAACTCTACACACTTCTCTTTAGGATAAAACTGCTTCACAGTAACTTCATCGTTAACTAAAGCTACAACAATATCTCCCGTGTGTGCTCGTTTTTTCGAATCGACAAAAATAATATCCCCATCAAATATCCCTGCTTCTATCATACTTTCTCCTTGAATTTTCAAGGCAAAAACTCCATCCGTTTTTCGATTTGGACTAAACGGTATCATTTGTTCCCTATTTTCCTCTACATAAAAAGGAGAGCCTGCTGATATTCTTCCTAAAAGAGGAACCATATGATTATTGAATGATTGAAATATGCGATGAGCCTTCTGGGTTAACTTCAAACTGCGAGCTTTGGATGATCGCTCCAAATATCCCTTGCGAATTAATGCACGAATATGTCCTACAACACCATTGGTAGAACGGATATGCAACCGTTCACATATTTCCAGAATAGAAGGAGCATATTGTAACTGTTCTTGAAAATCATGAATACACTCTAAAACTTCTTTTTGCCTTTGGGTAAGTTCTTGCTCAGGCATAATAGGGTCTTCCTCATTTCAGATTTAATACTGAATATATTTTCACTAATACAATTATAAAAAATATCCAACACGATTACAAATTAAATAAGTCAAAAGTGTTTCAATACTTATCCAAATAATTTTTGATTTTGCCAAAGATGATTTAATGGACCGTGTCCTTTCCCTAATGGCATCGCTGTTTCGATAGATTTATGCACAAATTGGATTGCTTTTTCTACCGCATTTACTGTTTCCCACCCGTGGGCAAGGTAGCAAGCAATGGCACTTGAAAGTGTACAACCCGTCCCATGTGTATTAGGGGTATCAATTCGTCTATTTGTAAAAACTATTTCTCGACCTTCCTTTGAAATCAGGTAGTCATATACATCCTCTCCTTGTCCATGTCCCCCCTTCACCAGGACATATTGAACTCCCCTATCAAGCAGCATATTCCCTGCTTTTAGAATAGCCCCCTTGTTGTTAGGTTCAATCTCGGTGAGTTCTTTCAATTCAGGCAAGTTAGGGGTAATAATCCATGCCCGGGGAATAAGCAACTCTACCAAAGCAGAAATCGCCTCTTTTTGGAGTAAGGGGTCTCCACTTTTCGCAACAAGCACCGGATCAATAATGAGATAGGGTTTGGGATAATCGAATAATACCTTATGCACCTCGTGGATAATTTCTGTCCCCCAGAGCATCCCCGTTTTGATAGCATCCGCACCTATATCGGATAAAACGACTTCTATTTGTTTTCGAACAATTTCCGCAGGAATAGGATGCACGGCATACACCCCTAATGTATTCTGGGCTGTAATAGCAGTGATGGCACTCATACCATAACAATTTAAAGCACACATGGTTTTAATATCCGCTTGAATACCAGCACCTCCACCCGAATCACTTCCCGCAATAGTTAGTACTCTTGGCATTTTTTTAAATTCAGTCATTTAAATATATATCCTCTTTTTTAATATGCTCCGAGAAATCCTGCAATACAAGCAGTTGAAAAGCAGGCTAATGTCCCTGCAATAAAGGCTTTGACACTCATCTTGGCAATTTCTGCTCTTCTCCTCGGTGCAAGAGCAGAAATACCTCCTATCATTATTCCGATGCTCCCAGGATTGGCAAAGCCACATAACGCATAAGTCGCGATAATCAAAGACCTCGCATCGATCTTATTTTCTGCGATGAGGGTCTGAAATTTTTGATATGCCAAAAACTCATTGAACACAGATTTGATAGCTAGTAATTCTGAGAATGTTACAGCATCCTCAGGGCGAACACCCATTAGATAAGCCAATGGAAGAAAAAGGTAACTTAACAAACTACTTAAAGTTTGCCCTGTAATTGCAATAGTAATCGTATCAAAAAGATGGATAAGTCCAACAAATGCAATTAATAATGCACCCACATTCAAAGCCATGGTTAATCCCAAACTGGCACCTTGCGAAGCGGAATCAAAAATATTCTGCGTATCAATCGGGATGTCCACGGACTTTATATCTGTAGTTCGTGGTGTTTCGGTCTCTGGAATAAGCATTTTTGCGAAAGCAATGGCAGAAGGGGCACTCATCAGAGAAGCCGTGATTAAATGCCCTGGTTCTGCACCAAAATTAGCATACGCCACCATTACACTTGCCGCAATGGTAGCTAAAAACGCAGTCATAATCGTAAACAACTCCGAACGCGTCATAGCTTCTATATAGCCTCGCACAGCACTCATGGATTCAATTCCTAAAAAGACCAATAATCCCGTTGTAAAGGTTTCCGCTCCAGATGTCTTCATTGATTTTTGCATGAGCCATGCCAGACCTTTAACGATTCTCTGGATAACTCCTAAATGTTGTAAGATAGCAGAACATGCAGAAACAAATATGATTACAGGGAGCACCTTGAATGCCACGACCGCACTTACAACAAAAGGTTCCGCAGGTGTGAGTTGACCCTCTGGATTCTGGATAAGGGCACGGTCCAAAATAAAGAAATCCGTCAGATTCCCAAACAAAAATTTTGCCCCTGCCGTGCTCGCATCTGTAATTAAATCAAAACCTTTCTTTATCCATTCAAAAAAATACATTCCTATCTTGGGTGAAATTAGAGGAATTAAAGTATACCCTAACAAACTATTAAATGTATTAATACATGCATTAGGAATTAGAACCAGCCAATCCGCACGAAGAAGTAACACCGCAAAAAAGAACTGAAGTCCTATTCCCCAAATAACCACATTCCACTGAATACGCTTTTTATTCTCACTTAATAAAAAAGCAATAAAAAAGAATGTTATCAACCCTAATAAACTAACAAAACGAAGATGCATGCCTGTTATCCCAATATTTGTTTACGAATTGATATAACTTTCTGCTATATACAAATTCTGTGCTCTATCTAATGCGGATAAAAATTCATTTAGTTTTTTTGTGCCTACTAAAATTTTATAATCACCTTTTCGAAGTTCAATGCATTCATTCCCACTCACGGTATAAGCCCATTTCTTATGGCCCCACCGAATTCCCCAACCTCCAAATTCTATAAGGGGTCTGTATTTTCGACCTAAAATTTCGTCTAACTGGTCCCATGAAATTTTACGATATTTTTTATGGAATGGAAAATAAATAAAATATATCCCATCCCGATAGACACGCGTTTCAAGACGAGTTGTAAGAAACAAACCAACAATAAGAACCATTACAAAACTCACCCAGAGTACAGTAAAAATAAGCCCTATATTGGACATGGGCTTATTTCCCCAGGGTTCATTAAGAAAGAGCTGTTGGTAAATAGCAAAACCTATCCAAACAAACTGCGTTCCAAAGAGAACAATTAAAAGTACCCACATCCACAACTGTATAAATTTTTGCGTCTCTAAAAATAGCAATTCACTATCCGGGGGCAAATTAGATTTTCTTACTTTATCAAACTGGATACTCATGGAAACATCCCACTTTATTTATCTATAACTATTATAAGATATTTTTATGTGAATAGATAAAAAATAAAACTTTGAGTTTTAACAAATATGAATGATAAGACTGTTGTTAGATAATTAAAGAGGAGGAGGAGTGGTAGGGGTTTCCGCATGAACACGAACACGGTAAAACTGGGCAAGAGCATTAATGTATAAAGCCATAGTTTCAATGGAAATCCCCGCAGAGTTTATATTTGGGTTTGATGAAGAGAACGCATCGAGATACGGTGTGTCGTGAGTGGGAGAATTAGCATGAATTCCGTGGGGAATAACTCCTACTAATTTTCGCGAGTCTATTCCGCTATTTACATAAGGGTGCGCATACACAGGCACGTTTTTCGTCCCTAAACCTTCAATAAAACAAACTCCATAAGGGTTTACACCTAATATCCAATTGATATGGTCAAAAAATAATTTTTTTGCCATGTCTTCTGGCATAAAACGGAACGCCTTTCCAGCTAATTGTGCTATTTGGAGAAGATGTAAATTATTTCCTTTTACATTACCATCCGTTTTCGCAGTTGTCCCAAAGAAATCTACTTCCGGTGTCCACTTCATCGGACAAATTCCAAACGGGTTCCGGTTCGCTTGTTCCGAATACAGTTGTAAACCATCTTTTAATGCTTGCACCAAATCATAAGTTTTATTCTCGTAAGTAAAGGAGTCGTATCTCGGAATAACTTCAGAAGAAAAAATGATATTATCGGGGATAATAGATTTTAAGCTAGATATATATTCCCCTGTTGACTTTATTTCTTCAAGGTAAACAAGTGCAGTAAAAAGCCCTGCACTCTTCTTTCCTTGCTGTAACCCAGAACGAGTTAGTATCTCCGTTTTAGTTATATATGAATTTTCAGGTTTTATCTTTGAAAACAAGTAGGCACTATTTCCAAGACCACCTATAACCGACTCTTCATCAGACACCTCTTGTTGAATCGTCCTTTCATCCCCCGTGTTTTGTTGATTATCTGTTTCTTCTTCGGGCTTCTTTGTTTCACTTTCGGGTTTGGAAACCACATTTCCTATTAAACTTCCATCTTCCTTAGTACGATTGGCAATATATTCTGCACCCCACTCAACTTCTTCCCTCATTTTTGTAGCCAAATCGTTATCTTTTAGTAATCGCCACATACAAATGTTATAACTCTCTGCAAGGAGATTCAGGCATAGAGCAGATTTTGTCTTACTATATGTTTCCCCGTCATGCCATCCTTTTGTTAAAGGTATTGTCTCAAAAACATCATCCAAGTGGCAGGGCTCGTGAATCCCTTCCACTTTTGTCCCACAACGATGTATTCGAATTCCTTCTAATACCTTAGGGATAGTTTTCTCCCATAGAAGGTCTTTGCCTATTAAGAAGGGAGGACTGTAGTATTTTTTCTTATCAATAATAACCACGATACGATAACTTCCCTCCTCATTCCAATCTGTAAAATCGCCCCGATAGAACCATTTACCCCAATCGGATTTATGTGCTCCAAAAATTCGCATAGCATCGTCAAACTTTATTTCTATTACTTCACGGTCAGAATCACCCAAAAGGTAAGATTTCATTTCTTCCGGTTTGAAGTTTGTCGCCAGAACACAAGTTTTTGGATAAAGCAAATCATAACCCACCTGATTAACAAATATATCTACCGTTTTTGCCTGTTCTACAACACCTGTAAAATGGGCTTCATCCCACCAGACAGAGCCTTTCGTATCAAACTCTGTAATTAAAAATAGTCGGATAGCACTTGCTCCTGAAGGTATCGGAGTTTCGGATAATGAAAACCGCTTCCATTCTGAGTGTTCATTTTCTATCAATCGCAATTCTCGTTTTTGTAACACTTCTTCCTCTTTTAGAAACTCAATGGTGACTTTTGATGGAAATGTCCCTAAATAAAAGATGCTCCCGGTAACCGAGATCATTCCGGCAGGGATTGGGATATTTTTGTTAACAACATTAATGATTTTTTCCCCATCGACACGAAGTGAACTTTTACCGGAAAGGTATTTCTCCGAATCCAATGAAATTTTATTATCAGAAATTTTAGGGAAATATCTCCATTCTGCTAAAGGGGAAGTATCCTGTTGTGTATCTTTTTCTATGGGTTCAAAACTTCCATTGAACAATAGGGGAACTGTTTCCCAGACATCATCTTCCTCGGAGGTAGAGGCGATAACTTCCTCGGTAACCGCAGAGAGAGATATAAGTAAAAAGACAGTAACTACAAACAAAAGTAAAAACTTGAATAGAAAAGATATACGCATCCGGTAATTCCTTTATATTCCTTTATATTGTGAATATGGGTTCATCTTGTATACCTTTGATTAATTCATCAGATTTATGTTCTTGACCGGCATCCCCAGTAATGGCAAACCATAGAGCCCCTTCTGCACCATTTACGCCCCCTGCACCAATTAACTCCGCATCCGCACCGGTAAGTAGTTTTATTGCATCTATCTCAGTAAAAATCTCTCCCGGAACCGGAAAAAACCGAGGACCAGTTGCATTTGTTGCATTTATTTTCATTGCAATATTGTCAAGATTCCCATAGATGCGTTTTTCAAGCCCAACCGGGATGATAAGTCGGACACGTCTACCTATAACCGCAGGAATGATTGCACCAATAGTCCCTCCTTGAGGATGAGCAACGAAGATTCCTGCACGCCTATTTTTAACATCCAGTGCATTGGCCCCTTTTAAGATAATATCATTCTGGGTTAGTTGCTGAACCACATCAAAAAGATTTTTACCTTTTTCCCAATGCCCTTTGACAAGAACCACATCACCCGGAAAATTCGTTTCATCAGGGATTCTCCCTATCTCTGTTGTCGAACACCAAGGGGGTAAAGTTACTCCACGAAAAAATCGATTTTTAGGGAAAGGCTCCTCATATCCCAGATATTTTAATATTTCCTCTGCAATGTATCCGTTTGTGGTCCCTGCTACGATAACTATGATATGCGACTGTATTGCCTTTTGTATTTCAGGATGGAGAACAATCCCTTTCGCAATAAGTCGTTTACACGCAGACACCGTCAACGCCACTTGCAACATAAAAATATATCTCCTCTTAAATATTATTTTGAAACCAGAGTGAGTGGTAGGATAAATTATAAAATAAACGATGCAAACAAGGAAAAAAGTACAAGCATTAAGTAATTACATACCACAATTAATTAAACCATGAAAGGAGCTCGTCATGTCAGGAGTGCGTGTTACTGTTTGGAATGAGGGGGTACATGAGAAAATCAGTGAGAAGGTGCAAAAGGTATATCCGAATTCAATTGGTGGGCAACTTGCTCAATATTTAGAAAAACAGCCGGGGATTGCTTCTGTTCGTTCGGTGCAGTTAGATGACCCTGACCAGGGATTGTCAGATGAAATTTTAGATAATACAGATGTGATGACATGGTGGGGGCATCTGGCGCATGATAAGGTAACGGAAGAAAATGCAGAGAAAGTGCAGAATCGTGTCTTGAATGGGATGGGACTGGTTGTGTTGCATTCCGGGCATATGTCCAAACCGTTCCGTCGGCTTATGGGCACAGGATGTATGTTGAAATGGCGCGAATGGAAAGGGGAAGGCGAACGTGAACGTGTTTGGGTTGTAGACCCGGCACATCCCATCGCTAATGGCATTCCCGAGTATATTGAATTGGAACGCTCGGAAATGTATGGAGAACATTTTGATATACCCCAGCCTGACCAGTTGGTTTTCGTGAGTTGGTATCAGGGAGGAGAAGTATTCCGCAGTGGTTGTTGCTGGCATCGAGGGATGGGAAAAATCTTTTATTTTAGTCCAGGTCACGAAACTTTACCGATTTACTATAATGAAAATATCTTAAAAGTTATTTATAACGGCGTTTTATGGTGTACCCCGACAAAACCTATTAACGGTGTCTTTCGCGGCAACTTTGACCCACCCCTTGAAAATTTAGAGTAAATACTATGAACAACAAAAAACTCTCCTATTTTAAGATGGCTATGTTTATCGGCATAGCCATTATTCTTCTATGCTCTCTTACACAAGCCAATGTTTCTGATACAGCAGAACCTCCTTCCCTATGGAAAAAAGCAGAAATCTTCCAGCAAGACATGGAAGAAAGGTTTCTACTTGATGGACAGGCTTTATGCAAGCTTATTCTTCCTCAGCAAAACCATGGATTATCCTACAACATGCCGGACAATGCTTATATGACAGGCATTTATGTCGCTACTTTGAGTATGAAATATGCCATCACAAAAGATAATAAAGATAAGGAAAAGCTATTACAATCCATCAAGTCGCTTCATCACCTTTGCCGTGCCAGTGGTATCGAAGGACTCCCTGCTCGTGCAGTCATTCCTGCCGATTCGCCCTGGAAAGATGATGGGATATGGAGACCCACTCCAGACGGTAAGTATAAGTGGCGAGGTGATGTAAGTAGCGACCAGGTAGACGGAGTAATGTTTGGCTTCTCATGGGCTTATCAATCTGTCCATGACGAAACAGTTCGTAGGGAAATTGCAAAGGATGTTACTGCGATTGTAGAGCATATTTTAAGAAATGATTTGCGAATCGTTGATGCAGATGGTAAACCAACCACATGGGGTAAGTACTTTCCTCAATATACAATGATTGAACCCTTAAACGCCTTACTATGGCTCCAGGCATTAAAAATAGCACATCAAGTTTCTGGTGATAACAAATATGCAGAGTTATATAAAAAATATGCTATTGAAATGAAATATGCCGAACGGGCTATACAAGCACGCAGAAATTTAGATCCAACTCGAAAAGGTTTTGTCAATCATTCCGATGATGTGCTTTTCTTTTTAGGGATAGAACCTTTATTGCGATTAGAACAAGACCCACAAATACGAGAATTGTATGTTAAATCTTTGAAACATGCATGGGAAGGCTCACCTCCTTTCCCGGGATTGAAACCCGAAGCCAATCCGTTGTATTCGTTTCTTTCAGCGAAGTATTTAGGCGACACATCCGAAGTAGAAAACGCAATCCTTACCCTTGTTTGGTTTCCTTTTACAATTAAGTGGAATAAAGATACCCTTGCAAAATATGAACAGCAACATGGTACACCATTAATTTGGGATGTGCAGAGCCCCGAACCCGAGAAAGGGAAACCTATACCTATTGATAGACGTGAAAATACATGGTCCGCATGGGTACAAGACCCTTACCTTTCCGCGGGCAACCCTATGAAAGATTCACCTGTCGAATACAACGGACACGACTACCTTTTGGGCTATTGGCTCGGTCGATATTATGGATTTATTGATAAAGACAAATAAAATTGTTCTATTATATGTTCTTAAGAGAAGACACCGAGCGTTTATTTAATATTAAGTATTTAATGCCTTTTTGAAAACGGAGATAACATTCCTTTAGGTTTTTAATAAAATTTTGTTAGGACAGACTTAATGTTTATCTTGTATATCTTCATTTTGTTCACCTCTTCCGGAGATTTATCCGATAACCAAAATTCATTTAAGCAGTTGGAAAGTAACCATGCAACTATTTCCTATGTAGAAGCAGATAAATCCGAAGCGGAAAAAGCACAAAAAATTATTGAATCCGCATGGAATGAATTCTCCCTATATTTTTCGATACAAAATAAAGAACCCGTTCAAATCTGGATAGTTCGCACACCCGAGGATTTCTCAAGAATGACCTCAGGTCGTTCTTCTTTTCTATATGGTGGAGTAGCAAGACCAGGCTCCGGAATCATTGTGGTTAAATCTCCTCGGTTACGGAAATGGAACGAAGATTTTGCGGGGACATTACGGCATGAATTGGTGCATGTGTTTTTAAATCGAGCAGGATTGGACGAGCAAATTCCTCTCTGGTTTAACGAAGGGTTATCTATGTTGCTTGCTAATGAATACCATTGGGGAACGGGCCTTCGAATGTCCCACATCGTTCTTACCAATCGTCTTATTGATTACCGCAATTTAGACCGTGAACTTATGTTAACTACATCACCTGATACGACAAGCAGTGCTTATATCCAATCTCTCTCAATGGTGCAATATTTATATAAGAAATTAGGCAGTGAAAAATTCTGGGAAATGGTTCGAGGTTGTAAAAACAAACGATTTGTTCAAGCATTAGGAGATATAGGGGGATTAAGTTTAGATGAATTCTGGCATGGTTACCGCAGGTCTATGTGGATAGTTACTTTCATGGGAGCTTTAGCAACAGGGTCTATTTTTACACCCATAGCTTTGCTGGCAATTTTTGTGTTTCTATGGATATGGCGAAGAAATCAACAAAAGATGAAAGAATGGGAAAAAGAAGAGGGAGAAGATGAACAATTAGGGATACGAACAGTCCCATGGGAACACCTCACACAAGAACCCTACGACTGGGAAATGAAAGACGACGATGAATGGTAAATGTCTGACTTCTTACATTAAAGTTGTAGCGGTTCCATTTCATTCAGTGCGGAGCGTATATCCTGAAGGTCCTTTCCATCCAGAACAACAGAACCTGCTTTTGCATTCTCTTCGATTTGTTGTTCATTTCTTGCCCCTACTAACGCTGTGGTAATTCCAGGTTGATGAACCGTCCACGCAATAAAGAGTTGTCCTAAAGTAATCCCATACTTATCCGCAATAGGTTTCACTCGTTCTAACATATTCAAAACTCTTCGGCGATTTACAGGTGAAAACATGGCTTTATCCCGCCGCAAATCCCCATGAGGGAATTCCCTATCCAATGTTACCTTACCCGTAAGCAGTCCCTGAGCAATAGGACTATACGCCAGAACCGAAATATTATTTTCGCGACAGAATGGAAGTATTTCTTCCTCTATCTCCCGTTCTAAAGCATTATATTTAGGCTGATTACTTTCTATTTTACCCTTTTTCAGGCAGGTCCTTATCATCTCCACCGTAAAATTACTAACCCCTATATACCGTATCTTCCCTTCCTCCTGTAATGAGAGCAAAGCATCCATCGTATAATCTAATGGAGTTGTCTTATCAGGCCAATGACACTGGTATAGGTCAATCACATCTACTTTTAACCGACGCAAACTATTTTCACATTCTTTTCGAATAGACATCGGACGCAAATTCTTATATACCTTCAAAGGCTCCCCATTACGATCAAATGTATCAAAGAAAAATTCGCCCTCATCAGTATCCCACCGTAAACCACATTTTGTCGCAATAATAACCTTATCCCGTCGACCCTGAATGGCTTCGCCTACAATAGTCTCACTATGTCCAAAGCCGTAAACAGGTGCAGTATCAATACAGGTTACGCCTAAATCGATTCCTCTCTGAATAGCACGTTTTGCATCCTCATCATCCGTGCCACCCCAGAGCCATCCACCGATTGCCCATGCACCAAACGATACCACCGGCAATTTTATGTTTGTGGTTCCTAATGTCCTATATTGCATATTTTCGCTCCTTTCACCTTTTGTTTTTTCTATTTTAACGAAATAAATAAAAGATTGCAAAACATTTTTGTAAAAGAAGGTATAAAATAAGTATGATGATGTGAAACTCTTTTTTCAACAAATCTGTCATATAGGAGGCAAAAAGAGTGCGAGAAATACTTATGAGTTTGCCTTTACTATTTGTGGTTGTAACTGCATTCTATATGGCTTTTCGGGCAATTGGACGTGTCTGGATTAATTATCGCGTTCGATTGGCTTTATTAGAACGGCTGGAGAATTCTCCCGACCTTGTGGATGAAGTCCCTCAAATACGAGAATTGTTTGATGATGAAAATAAAGAAGTCATAGAAAGATATCCCGTGGACTTCGTATTTACAGGCGTTTTTCTCGTTATTATGGGCTTGATTTGTGTAATTTTCGATTTTCTTTTAGGAACAGGACAGGTTGCTGTAGGTGCTTATTGGGGGGGTGTGATCTGTTCCGGTTTAGGATTTGTTATTACCTTACTGGGGCTATTTCTCCGGTTTCTTTCCAGGCCTGTAAATATATAAAATCTTTATTTTGTATAAAATCACCCAATTTAGTATATTATTAGGTATGTTATAGCATTATTCTTGGCCGATTGCTATATTTCTTACCAAAAACATTCTTTATAGGATAGGAAAGGGATTTTTATGTGTGAAATGCGTTATTGGATTTTGCTGACGCCGATGTTGTGTTTCGGGTGTGCAACAGGCTTCGTTCCGGGAGCCCCTGAAGGGAGTATTGATGTAATTGCCCATCGGGGTGCCAGTGCGTATGCCCCGGAAAATACGATTGCTTCATTTCGAAAAGCTATAGATCTAAAGGCAGATTGGTTCGAATTGGATGTGCATCTAACCGCTGATAACAAATTAGTAGTAATCCATGACGATGAACTAAAAAGGGTTACAGGAGCAGAAGGAAAAGTAACCCAGAAAAAGTGGAATGAAATTAAAAATTTAGATGCGGGTTCCTGGTTTTCTCCAGAATATAAAGGTGAAAAATTGCCCTCTTTAGAAGACGCTCTCAAAGTAGCCAAAAATAAAATTGGGGTATACATAGAGATAAAAAGTAGCGATAATGATGACCCTATTATTCCCCTGATTATTATGAATATTGTCGGTAAGAACAAAATGACCCCTGAATTAAAGAAACAATTAGAAGAGGTGATTTACGGAAGTCAGTCTCGAAATGTGATATTAGCCCGTGAGACTATTAAAACCGTTCGTAATATGAAAATGGATAAACAAGTCGTCCTACAAACCTTCTCCCCTGTGATTTGCTTCGTTCTAATCAATGAAGCACCTGATTTAAGAACAGAGTTTTTAGGCGAAGAATCGGAAGAACATCCTGAATGGTGGAATTATTATGTGCTATTTGGCAAGTTGCTTAATGTGGCGGGGATGAATGTAAATCGGAAACATTTAACAAAAGAGCGAATAGACCAATTCCATGCAAATGGTCAAACTGTGGCGGTGTGGACCGTAGACGATGTGGAAGAAATGAAAAAATTTGCAGAATGGGGTGTGGACGCCATTATTACCAACAAACCAGATATTGCATTGCAAATGTTACATGAAATGGGGAAAAGGAAGTAGTTCCCAACTATCTCATTTAAGCATTATAAATTGAAAATAAAATATTTAAGGAGAATTATGATGGCCATCGAACTCAAACCTTTAGGCCCCGAATATCGAGCATGGCGTTGGAAAATTCTGACCTCTACTTATGTTGCATATATCGGATATTACATGACGCGAAAAATTTTCACGATTTGCAAGACAAGTATCGCAAATGACCTGGGCTGGGAGTTGGGGGATACCGCTTATATCTATGCTTCTCTTCTGTTAGCTTATGTAGTAGGCCAGTTCTTAAACAGCTATATTGGCAGGAAATGGGGACCTCGTGTGATTCTGCTGTGGGGATTAGGAATTACTATCGTGTGTAATACTATTTTTGGCATTACCAATTCATATGCTACTTTTATCTTATTTATGTTTATCAATGGATTGGCACAAGCATCCGGTTGGCCGGGGTGTATCGGTGGAATTTCAAAATGGCTCCGCAGTCAAGAACGGGGAAGTATTATGGGGATATGGACCACAAATCACATCATAGGAAATATCGCCTATAAATCTATCGGGGGAGTACTTTTAGCCTCTTTTGGTTGGCGATGGGCTTTCTTCGGGATGACTGTTCTGACGCTCCTTGTTTGGGCTTTAATCTTATTATGGCAAAGAGACCGCCCCGAAGATGTCGGATTACAATCCCTGGAGGACCAGGATGAAGATTACGGTATGGCGATAAAAGCCTCACAGGAAGACCATATTTCCTTCTCTGAATATCTACGCGTTGCGTTTAATCCGTTGATTTTTATTATGGGTGTAGCTTATTTTTCTGTAAAGTTCTTACGCTATGCCCTGGACTCATGGCTCCCCTCTTTCTTAAATATTCAAGGGTTACCCGTGGATCAGGCGAGTTATTATTCAATGTCATTTGATATTGCCGGTGTTTTTGGGACGATTTTTGCAGGATACGTTCTTGACCGCTGGTTTCGGGGGAATTGGGCGGGACTTTGTTTTGTTTGTGCAATAGGCACAGTTTTAGGGTATCTTGCCGTAATATATGCGGGGATCAATCCTATTATGATTGCCATTTGTTTCGGTCTGGTCGGTTTTATGTTGTACGGACCGGACAGCATCTTAACAGGGGCCGCTGCGGTGGCGGTAGCAGGTAAAGCAAATGCGGTAGCCGTTACCGGTATCATCAATGGAATTGGAAGTGTCGGTCCTATTATACAAGAATTGGTAATAGGTAAATTAATGCGATCAGACAATTTACAAATGGGTATCACAAAGTCTAACTATTTGGCTTTATTTATCAGTATCGCTATGACCCTATCTACCGCATATTTAGCCTGGTATTTCTATCGTGTTCATTTGAACAATAATAAAACTTCATGAAAAAAACGATTGGAAAATTATGTCATTTTCCATGCTAATTTTCGCTCCTAATTGGATAGGTGATGCTGTCATGGCAACACCTCTATTTCGGAGCATAAAGAAACAATTACCCCAGATATTTCTAACTGTGATAGCCAGAACATCAATCTGTGATCTGCTCCAGGGATTAAAATACATTGATGAATTGATTCCACTACCCGAAAAATCTATTCTACAGATGTATACCTGTTTTCAATTACGGAAGAGAAACTATTCTACAGCAATTATTTTACCTCATTCTTTTCGTTCCGCTTTACTCTCTTTCCTGACCCGTGCAAAGATACGAATCGGCTATGACTGTAACTCTCGCCAACTCTTACTCACCCATAGAATTCCATTTCCGCAAGATGAAAAAGGTAATCGAAAAATTCAATATATGACCTATGAATATTTGAAATTAGGGGAAATGCTTAATTTCCATCCGGATAATGAAGGCTTAGAACTGGCGGTCTCTCAACAAGAGGAGGATACATGGAAACAAGAACTGACGGATAAAAGAGTCAAGGGACCCCTCATAGGTATCGCTCCGGGGGCTTCCTTCGGACCGAGCAAACGATGGGACATAGAACGATTTGTTAAAGTGGCTATACAATTAGAAAAAGAATACAATGCCGTCCCTATTCTCCTTACAGGACCCGATGAGAAAGATTTACAAGAACACTTTTTAAAGAAATGTCCCTTAAATGTCATCAATCCATTTTCTCGGACACACACCCTCTCTCGTTTAAAGGCAGTAATAAAAAATCTGGACCTTCTGATATGTAACGATAGTGGTCCGCGTCATATCGCAGTAGCTTTTGGCGTGCCGGTGGTGTGTATCATGGGCCCTACAAAACCGGAGTATACGAATAGTCCCTGGGAACGAGGGGCTGTTGTGCGAGTTCCCGTGGAATGCGGTCCTTGTCAATTAGCGGAGTGCCCCACCGACCATCGCTGTATGAAATTAATCACCCCTCAGTTGGTAATCGAACAGGCAGAAAAAATTATCCAAAGCAATATATCTTCCCATTCAAAAGGGAAAAGAAATCGATAACTAAATAAAAACTTGCTCTTTCTTGTTTATTATGGTAAATTAATCTAAAAACAAAAACATTTTACATTGAAGAGACAACTGTGGAAGAACGAAGAAAATTCATACGAAGACAGGCAGATAGAGACCTGTTACAACGCTATAATGCGTTGCTAACACGAATACAACAATTAGAAAGCATGGCAAATGTAGAAGAAAATCGGGAACTTCGCCATAAGCGACGGAGAAATATAAGACATCAATGCCATGTGCGAATTGGTCTACCCATCGGCTTTCGCTCCGATAGAGATGATATGTGGACAGTTGAACAATTACCCATAAAAGGCAGATTGTTGGATTTAAGTGCAGAAGGGTGTGCGGTATTTACTCATCATAGTTTCGATATGGGACAAACCATTCATTTAAATATCGAGGTAAGTAATGGAAAACATATTAAAGCATCCGGAGTCGTTCGCTGGACAAAACAGCTTCCGGAAAAGGGGGGATACGCTTCGGGTATAAAATTCCAAAAGATAAGCTCTGAGGATTCCAAAATATTGTATAATTTTTTAGATGAATTAGACCGAACCATAGGCTTATAGGGACTACTGCTATGCGAACTGTATACGTTGTTACTATGTGGTCAGGTGGAAGACCCGCAAAAAAATGGAAATCTTTTGAATACCCTAATCTATTACCTCAGGGAACGGGTGTAGAGTTTATCTGTTGTGAAACAAAACTTAAAGTTCAGGTTATCGGCAGTGTTTCGATAGAGGAATATGAATCCGGTAAAGAGGACCTGGAAATGGGTCTCTACCGTGAACTAAACAATGATAAACCGAACAGTAAAGAAGCCAATTCTCCCAACAATATCGAACGTATCTTTTAACCATCTTGAATAATAAAAATCTGTCAATAACAATACTATTCTTATTAAAAACTACATATTCACGAATATAAAAAGAACAAATAAAATACAAAAAAATCTATATTCGTGCAGACAAAATATGGAATACAATATTAACCATAAATAAACAGAGGAGTATGGTACTATGAAGCATGTTTTATTCCTATTGATTCTTGTATCGGTTCCTTCCACCTTTGCTCAAACTCCAAATTGGCATGAAGATAGTTTTTTCGGTATCCATTTTGACCTGCATCCCAACGCCCATGATACGGAATTAGGGAAAGAAGTAGATGCAGAGCAAATTCGTCAATTTCTTCAAAGAGTTAAACCTGATTTTGTTCAGTATGACTGTAAGGGACACCCCGGCTATACAGGCTATCCAACGAAAATCGGGTCTCCTTCTCCCGGAATTGTTAATGACGCTCTGCGTGTTTGGAGGGATATTACCAAAGAAATGAATATACCTCTCTCCATCCATTATTCAGGGGTCTGGGATACACGGGCAATTGAATTAAATCCCGATTGGGGCAGGAAAAAAGCCGATGGCTCATTAGATAAAGACAACACCTGCCGAACGAGTGATTACGACACAAAATTAATGATACCACAACTGTTGGAAGTAATACAGGAATATGATATTGACGGAATGTGGATTGATGGGGAAAATTGGGCAAGTTATCCCTGTTGGTGCGACCGTTGTAAACAAAAATTCATAGAAACCACAGGAATTAAGGAAGTTCCACTGAAAAAAGATGACCCCCACTGGGAAGAGTGGACCGCTTTCCACAGAGATTTATTCACAAAACATGTCCAGCAGATTGTCGAGGCTGTCCATAAAGTCAAACCCACATGCATGGTTTGTAGCAATTGGCTATATACCATGCGACAACCCGAACCCATCGTAGCACAGGTGGATTATTTGAGTGGTGATTTCACCCCATCCTTCGGGGCTAACGAAGCCTGTTTTGAAGCTCGTTTCCTGGCATCACGGGGAAAACCGTGGGATTTAATGGCATGGAGTTTCATTCATTCGTCCAGTATTGGAAAAGTAATGAAAACCGTTCCTCACCTCTGTCAGGAACTCTCTGAAGTATTGGCACAGGGCGGTTCCGTATTTATTTATGATAACCCGAAACGATCCGGTAGATTGGTAGACTGGCACACCGACTTATTAGCGAAAGCAGGTGAATTTTGCCGTGAACGGAAGGAATGGTGCTTTAAAACAAAAACACTTCCGCAGATAGCAGTTCTTCATAGCGAAACCACATTTTATAAAGAGAATGAGCCGTTATATGGTAAACATGGGGCTGTTATTCAGCCTGTAGAAGGAGCGGTAACTTTACTCCTCGAAGCAGGCTATTCCGTAGATATTTTGAATGAAGATACATTAATAAAAGTCATATCACAATATCCTATGGTCGTTGTTCCTGAGCGTTCTGCCGTGCCCGCTTCGGTCATATCGGTAATGAAAGAGTATGTCCAGAAAGGTGGAAAACTCATCCTCTCCGGTAATTTCGTTGCTGAAAAATATGGTGAATGGTTAGGGATAGAACCTGCTGAAGGAACCATTAAAGGATGGCTTCCTGTCCCCGGTGGAAGTGCTGTCCCCACCGCAGGAGAATATAAAAAAGTGCGTCCTATAAACGCACAAGGACTCTTTACTATTTTAAGAAATCAAGAACAAGGTAGAGATGAAACCGAATTTCCTCCGGCAACATTGACCAAAGATGGAGAAGGTATTATTCTGGCAATACACGGTCCTTTTTTCCAATACTACGACTCGCATCCAGTCCCTGCATATCGTCACATCCTAAAATACTGGCTTAACGAATTAGGCACAGAAAATTTAATTCAGCATGAAGGTCCATGGTATATCGAGTTATCTACACGACAACGCGAAAATCAGATACTACTCAACCTTGTCAATCGTGGAGTAGAAGGTTATTTAAGCCCAGAACGACACATAGTTGAAGGTATTCCCATAGTTCAGGGAATCATCATTCGTATCCCTAAGGTATGCATCCCCGAAGGGAAAAAACCTACAAGGGCTTATTCTGCTCCAATGCAAATCCCGCTTAATATTATGGAAGAGCAAAACCAATACAGAATCGTCGTCCCACAGGTACATATTTATGAAATTGGAGTCATTGAGTTACAATAGTAGAAAGATTCCCATCTTAAAAATTAGGAGATAGCCTATGCCAGAACTTAAAGTGGGTAATAGTTTAATACAGGTCGTTCAGGGTGACATCACAAAAGAGACAACCGATGCCATTGTCAATGCGGCAAATAAAACATTATTAGGGGGTGGAGGGGTAGATGGAGCCATTCACCGTGCAGGGGGACCGGCCATCCTCGAAGAATGCAAAAAATTAGGGGGGTGTGACACCGGAGATGCAAAAATAACGAAAGGAGGTAAACTACCGGCCAGGTATGTCATCCACACTGTGGGACCGATATATCGTGATGGGAAACATAATGAACCTGAACTCCTGAAAAGTTGTCATATTCGCTCTCTGGAAGTTGCAGTTGAAAATGGCATCAAGACGATTGCTTTCCCGGCTATCAGTTGTGGTGTATATGGTTATCCTATCCCCGACGCAGCCCAAATTGCTATCGGCGCCGTAAAGGAGTTTTTAGAAACTCATCCCAATTGTGGTATCACCCTCGTTCGCTTCGTTATGTTTGGCAACGATACCTACATCCCCTTCAGCAACGCCCTAACAAGCCTTGTCGGCACAGAAAAATAAGATAATTTTTAACTTAAATAGATGGAAACTTAAAAAAACCGAAAAGACATATATCCAGAAGTCATTCGACTCCGCTCCTATTCGTGTTCTGGGAGTTCAAGAAAATATCAAAATAAGGTCGGGATATTCTATTACATATACCTATTTGTGCTTCTGTATCTTCTGTGATAAGGGAATACTTTAACCATAGAAAACACAGAGATACCCAAAGAAAAGAATATAAACAAGAAGGTTTGAGCCTTTCACCTTTTCCCTATTTTCTCTCTAATGTGTTATATATACAGACGAAGTTAATCGGTTTATATAAAAAAGCAAAACTACGCAAGGGGAACATAATTAGAGCAGACTATAATAAATACATAAATACTAAATTTTTATTTTACAAATCGTATTACTTCTTTTGTTTCCTTAATTTCTCCGCTGACTCGAGGATAAGAGTCTCCGTTTCTTCCCAACCAAGACAAGGATCTGTGATACTTACTCCGTATTCAGGAATCTTACCCGCTGGAGGAAACGGCTGATTACCAGATTTAATATTGCTTTCCAACATAGCCCCTAAAAGATATGGATTCCCCTCCATTCTTTGTTGAACAACATCCCGAAGGACATGGGCTTGTAATGCATACCGCTTGCCACAATTTGCATGACTGCAATCCACAACAATTCGTGGAGGTAAGCCGGCTTTTTGCATCTGCTCTACCGCATCAATCACGCTAACGGGGTCATAATTCGGTCTTCCTCTCCCTCCACGAAGTATAATATGAGACATAGAGTTGCCCGCCGTTTCGATTACACAGGAACGCCCTTCTTCATCAATCCCCAGAAAATGATGACTGCCACGGGCAGAAATCATCGCATCAATAGCAACCTGCAAATTGCCATCGGTGCTATTCTTAAAACCGATAGGCATCGAAAAACCACTTGCCATTTCGCGGTGGGTTTGCGACTCAGTTGTTCGTGCACCTATCGAGGCCCAGCACACAAGGTCAGATATATATTGGGGCACAATCGGGTCTAATAACTCGGTCCCTGTAGGCAACCCCATCTCTGCGATACTTGTTAATATCTCACGGGCCAGTTTAAGCCCTTTAATGATATTATGCGTATTGTCCAAATCCGGGTCATATATAAGCCCTTTCCACCCCAAAGTTGTCCTCGGCTTTTCAAAATAGGTCCGCATAATAACAAAACACACATCGTTAACCCGATGCTGAAGTCCCAACAATCGCTGAGCATAATCCATAGCTACCTCTTTATTATGAATCGAGCAAGGTCCCACAATAATCATGAACCGCGCATCTTCCCCTTTTAATATATCCCGAACCGTTTCCCGTGATTGGGCGATATGTTCTTTAATCTTATCCGAAACAGGATACAATTCTTTTATCTCCCGTGGAGAAATCAACGGGGTAAAAGAAAGAACATTAATGTTTTCAATCCCTTTTAACATATGTTTTTCCATGCACTAGCACTCCATTTAATAACACACTCATGGGAATTATTGTATATATTTTAACAAAAATAGAAGGGATTAAGAATAATTTGTTCTTTTTATTTTCTGTCTATAATACCCTCCTTCGTTAACACAATCCGTTCGATTTGCAGAAGTTTCTTTTTCCACTCCAAGCCCGCTGAAAATCCACCTAACGAATGGTCTGAGTTTAAAATTCGGTGGCACGGAATGATAATAGGAATAGGATTATTGCCTACTGCCTTCCCTACCGCTCTTGCATATTTACTTGATAATCCCGCTAACATTGCTAATTCGGCATAGGTATATGTTCTACCCCAGGGTACTTGTTGGAGAGCATTCCACACTTTCTTTTGAAAATGGGTTCCACAAGAAATATCAAGAGGGACTTGCTCAAATTGTTCAGGGATTCCTGAAAAATATCTGTCTAAAAGTGTTGTTAGAAGTCTACCCAGTAAGATATTAGGTGTTTCATGAAGTAAGTAGGGTTTAGGTGCTCTTTCATTATACAACATTAGTTTCTGTAATCCCTGTGAGGATATATATCCATAAATTGTCCCCACAGAGTGTCGAAAAACGAAATTGGCTGATGTTAACATCTTTTATAGGTTTCCCTCTATGTATTAAAACTTATTACAATATATGCACAATTATATCATGCATAAGTGAAAGGCGTTTTATGGTTCCAATAGTCCTCTCCACCATTACAGCGAGATATTCTCATTGTGCATTTGGCTTGCGTTATCTGCGAGCCAATCTGGGTAAATGGAGAGAGCAAACTCTCATAAAAGAATTTCACTTGAAACAGATTCCACTGATGATTGCTGAGAATATCTTACAGGAAAATCCTCAAATTGTCGGATTGAGTGTGTATATTTGGAATGTTAACGAAATTACAGAAGTGGTTCAAATTATTAAGAGGGTTTCTCCCCAAACAATTATTATAATTGGGGGTCCTGAGGTAAGTTATGAGTATGAAGACATGCCGGTATTCCATGAAGCGGATTATCTAATATGCGGAGAGGGGGAGCTGGTCTTCCCCTTTCTTGTCGAAAATATTATGTCCGGGGAAGTTCCAAAGCAAAAAGTGTGGGAAGGGAATATTGATACTCTAAATTCTCTAACATTGCCTTATGACGAATACTCCGCAGAAGATATTGAACATCGGATTATTTATGTGGAAAGTTCACGAGGATGCCCATTTCATTGTGAATTCTGTCTTTCTGCAATCAAACCCGGTGTCCGTTTTTTCGATAGGGAACGGTTTTTAAATGAGATGAAAAAATTAATACAACGTGGAGCGAAAAATTTTACCTTTGTTGACCGTACCTTTAATATTCATGAAGAACACGCCCTTGAAATTATCCAATTTTTCTTAAACTATGCAAAAGAAAATATGCGCATTCATTTTGAAATTGTGCCCGATAAACTGAGCAACAAAATATTAGAAGAATTCAAAAAATTTCCAGAGGGAGTTTTACATTTAGAGGTCGGTTTACAAACCGTTAATGTGAAAACACAAGAATTAATCTCCCGAAGACAAAATATAGAAAAGACTTACAAAGTATTAAGGTTTCTAAAGGAACAAACTGGAGCCCAAATACATGCAGACCTTGTCGCAGGTATGCCTGCGGAAACTTGGGAAAGTTTCCGTGACGGATTTAACTTCCTTATTGAACTTGCCCCCCAAGAAATTCAATTAGGCATATTAAAACGACTTCGTGGTGCTTGTATTTCACGACATATATCATCATACCAGATGGCTTTTGCTCCTTTCCCCCCATACGAAATTTTGCAAACCAATACCCTATCTTTCGAACAATTACAGAAATTAAAAAAAATGGCTCGTTATCTGGAACTTTATTACAATCAGGGAAATTTTCCGCAATCACTCGGATTATTATGGAAAACGGGAAATACCCCTTTTGATGCTTTTTCTTCATTTAGCGATTATATTTGGGAACAAACCGGTAAGACACATGAACTGTCTCTTGCCACACTCGCACATCTATTATTTAGCTACCTTCTGTCCAAACCTTATTTCCCATCGAATGTTGTCGAGGAAACTATTCGAAATGATTATGCTCACAAACCTGGCCGAACGGAAAAATTAAATTTAATGAAAAGACCATAGAAATCCAAAGCCTTGAAACAGAGCGGGCAAGATAAATATCTTGCCCGCTCCTCAATACCTTAGTTTATGTCTATTTTACATGTTTCCGAGCTTGTTCCTTAGAAATAACTATATATGATATGGCTCCTAATATAATGGCAATGAGTGCCAAAGAAACTATATTATATGCTGGAATCTTCTCTGTTACTGTAAGTAAGCATGATGTAGATTCCACAGACCCTTTATCGTCACTTACCTCCACCCAATAATCCCCTGAGTCCTCTGTGGTGGTGTCTTCTAAAATCAGAACCGGGCCATCTTGGCCAATATTAAACACCTCATTGCTATCTTTCGGTTTGAATTTCCATTGATAATGCACATTACCCAGTCCACCCGTGGTTTCCACTGAGAAGGTCCAGGGTTGTCCTTCGGTTATTATTTCACATGTTGGCTGTTTTGTGATAAGCAACCGCGGTCCTATCCGGACAACAGCGATGTTTGAGGTTACTTCATCCTTGGCATCACGCACCTTAACATAATATTCACCGGACAAAGATTCCTCTAATGCTGGAGAGACATAAACAGGAGAAATATTTTCCTCCATCACTATTTCTCCGTCTTTATACCATGTATATAATTTTGTCCCGAAACCATCCGTTGTCAATACATCTAATTCGAAATGCTCTGTCTCGTCAGTATACAGAATTACATCTAACGGGTCGCGAGTAATAGATAAATCTTCACCCACATATACTCTGCATTGCTGGGATGTTATACTTTCTCTTTCATCCTGAGCAATTACATAATATATTCCATCTTGTTCCCTTGTCGGGTATCCTAAACTAAGAACCGAGGTATTCTCTCCGACTGTTATGAGTTCATTTCCATTATTAAACCACCACTGGTAGTTAACCGTTCCCAATCCTCCTGTTACTGAAACATTAAGAGATAGTTGTTCATCATAGGGGGCGAAAATAATGGTGTCAAGGTCTCGAACAAGGTTCATATGTTCTGCAAACAAAATCTCAGCCGGCTCTGATACCTGGACATTATCAGGCACATCATCCCAGACCTGACATGTATAAATACCGGATTGAGACGGGTCAATAGGGGAGAAAGTGTAACTTGGTTCATTATTTACACCCGGAGCCGGTTCGCCGTTTTTCAACCAGAGATAGTAAAAGGCAAAACCTCCTCCACTCTTTTCTACAGAAATTGTATACTCAGTAAGTTCGTCTACATACGCATGTATCCCTACCGGGTGGGTTTCAATCTGGAGAGGCGCATCAATTACATTTAAGTATGCGATGAGATCAGGTCTATAAACATTTCTAAGGTTTGCATCCATTACACTAACACGAAACGAGTCGTCTTCGTCCCATTGTAAATTTTCAAGAATAAATTCAGGTTCCATCGGCAAATTGGGATGCCTCCCTAACATACTCTCCCAGGTAAATTGTAGAGGAGGTATCCCTCCAATTACCTCTGCTAAAAAGCGGACTGATTGTCCCGGATTACGAAAAGCTAACTGAGGCGTAATGGATATTAATTGTGGCACCTCATATACACGGAAGTAACTCGGTGAAGAAACAATAGAACTTCCACTTCCATTATTATCGGTTACTAAGCAACGATAGACCCCTTCATCGGTTTTTTCAATATTGTAGATTGTTAATGTATTTGTATCGACACCACTATATTTTCCGGGGTTATTTAATTCTTCTCCGGTATCAAACACACCATCATTGTTCTCATCTCTGAACCACTGATAAATATAACCCGGCGAACCGCCACTGGGTAAAACAACCAACGGAACAGATATAGTGCCTTCATATGCGGACACGGAGCAAGGACCGTGCACACTCAATGTGTTCAATACAACTATTTCCAAAAATCCTGTTTCTACACGACCCCAAGGTGCAGTGCCAATCTCATCATAAACCTCTACCGTGTAAACACCGTTATCTTCAGGTCCTGCAGGGGATAGTAGTAAATAAGGCATATCCGGAGCAGATAGGCTTATGTTGTTTCGTTTCCAGTTATAATGCAAAGTTCCTTTTCCTCCTGTTGCTCCTACATAAAGCACAACTCTATCTCCTTTCATATAACTTCCACCTAATGGTGGTTGGACGATTGTAATCGCGGGATGTACCTTTACATAAACAGAATTATCACTGGACTCCGTGTGTTTACTGTCGGTTACCTCAACTGTATAAGTGCCTGTATGTCCGATTGTGATATTATTCAAATTCAATGTGGGAACGGTTGTAGTTGTTATTTGCTGTCCATCTCTTAACCAGCGGTACGATTTATTTCCTGTCCCACCAATGACCTGTGCATTCAAAACGAGATTATCTCCCGAATAGGTTTCCGTCTTCGATGCAGAAATGGTAATATCCATACCGACCTGAATAGAAGCCGTCCGGCTAGAACCAATAGTAGTCGTCCAGATGGAACCATTTGGGATGGTCCCAATCATATAATTCGGATAACCCGAAACTTGCAATACGACATCATGAGCATCTGCTCCGCCATTATTAACGATAAATATTTGTTTGGCACTACTAAACCATGAATCTGTTGTGTCAATAGTAACCAATTCAACCAAATCATTCCCCGGTGGAACTACTTGCGATTTATTCCAGAAATTAGATTCGGTAAAACCACCTGTAGCAGGGCCTCCTACGATTTGAGGGATTAAAGGCATTGAAGAAGATGTATAATAAGGTGCCGGAGCCTTGAGTATATTATCATTCCTCACACTCGCATTTACAATATTGTCCGTAAAGACGGGATATTGTTGTGGAATTTTTGTATTAGACATTGAAGAAATAAGTGTAAACCGACCCCGATATATATCACTCGTGTCTGTTGTGAAATTATTACATGCTATTTGTCCTGTCCAGGTACCCCCTCTTGTAATTACAATCGTTCCGTGTAATTTAGCCATACCGGGTGTCCCTCGTCCACCATTACCACCTGCCCCAGAAGTTCCACTCATACCTCCATTTCCGCCGACTCCTCCTCGTCCACCTCTGCCACCGTTACCACCCGTACCGCCCACCACATACTGTGTAAGACATGAATCAATCCAATACCCATAAGAACCCTGTAGCCCTGGAGAACCCATGCCTCCGTCTTGCCCATTATTACCTGGATATAATCCAGGAGAACCGGCAGATGCGCTTCCACCACCTCCTCCATCCTGGAAAGCGCCAGAAGAGATATCTATTATGCCGCCAAAATTCAATATCCCACGAGCAGATAGAATAACGCATCCCCCTCCATCACCACCTCTACCTCCTTGCCCCCCTTTGGGTCCTGCTCCACCTTTTCCTCCATCTCCACCCGCTCCACCCGCACCACCATATCCTCCATTGCCACCTAAACCATTCGTGAAGGGCCCGCATTGATTACATGTGGAAGTTCTTGCCATACCTCCTCCTCCTCCTCCTCCTCCACTTCCTCCTCCACCGCCTTTTCCACCACCCTGGCCACCACCTCCTCCACCGCCTCCTCCACCGCCTCCTCCACCATTTCCAGCTGCGAGTAATAAGTCACTTGCAGGAGCAGTAAATTCTGCATTACCACCTACTCCTCCGTTGCTACCATTATTACCATTTGCTCCATTTCCTGCATATCCCCCGATGGACCCATTTCCCCCTGAGTTTCCCATGTTTCCATCGTTACAATTTTGAAGAGTCCCTCCCGTTCCTCCCGAGCCTCCACTGCCACCCACTCCACCATTTGCATTTTGTGCCGATTGATTCCCTCCCGCTCCTCCATTACCTCCGGAACCTGCAGTGCCTTGTCCTCTAAAGCCTAATTGTCCAGGAATCCCATTTATACCTGTGAGACCGGCCTCCCCCGGACCACCAGGACTCCCTGCAGTTCCCGGATTTGATGTGCCAGTTTGACCATCTCCACCATTCGATAGATTCCCACCGGCACCACCTGCGGATTGAGCACCACCTACCCCTCCAATAGTGCCTCCTGAACCGCCAATTCCTCCTACTCCACCTTCACCTCCTCCCCCCCCAATTCCACCTCCACATCTACCTGGAACGGTTCCCGAAACATCCAAAGTAGAAAACCAGTTTATATCCTTCGTTGCTGTTATGACTAATGGATTTGTTCCTGTAACATTTACTGTGACCCCCGCAGGCACATAAATATCCTGGAAATCTAATTTGCTTACAATGTTCCCGCTACCAATATCCACAACACGACCTGCTTTTAACGCTCCCGAATTGATTCTGTAGTAGGGCTGATAGATTTGGTCTCCTGTAAAGATAGTAAGAATATCCCCTGTTTGTAAAATTAAATTTCCAAGTTTACCATTACTACGATACAATTCAGAAATAGTGAAGGCAGGTTCTTGGAATATATAATTTGAGTAAGTATCTCCATAGTTAGGATTTCCCACGAGGTCAGTGCACACATTGGATGGTATAGTTACCAACATATTGATTTCAGAACTTCGATTGACATTAACATGAAAAACATAGTTTGCACCGCTTCCCGAAAAGTTGGTTATTTGTGCAACACCCTCCCCTTGAGTAAAAATTTGTATATCGCTCGAAGTAAAACCTACTACAGGCTCCGAAAATTCAATAGAAAAAATAGCATAATCATTAGTCGTGGGAGAGGAAGTGGAGGGCGTTATTTGAACAAAGGGGCGAACAGTATCGACTGTATACGCTTCTCCTGTATTAAAATTACCATTGCCACTTCCATTGATAATCCCCAGGTCATTTCCCAAAATTCGCCAATTTTCTCCCACGATAGTATCTCTATCAATAAAGTCGATACTGAAGTTGCCATTCCCCGTTCCACGATTAACGGTTACCGTCCGTGTAGACCCACTCCCTGTTACAGAAACAATAGAAGCCCCTGTGAAGCCCGGCGCATCTATAATAAAATCGGAAACGGTAACATTTGAAACAGGCTCGCTAAAGGTCACGATGAAACTCAATGTATTGTTTCGAGTAGGATTGGGTGCGGACGGGTCTCTCTTTATCGAGACAACTATCGGTGCAGTTACATCTATCAGCCAGTTAAAGATGTACTGATACAAAGCATTCTCAAACAATATCCTATATCCATCATCATTTAAATGAATTGGGTCCATGCCATTGTCCCCCATAGCCGACATCGGGGATGGATAATCAATATTTCCTCCCGGGAAAGGCGCATAAGATGGAGGATATCCGGGGTAGGGAACTGTATTCATCGGTATGGGTGGGAAAAAGATATCTGTAAAATTCTGCCCGTTTTGAGTGGATGTTTTTAAGTAGTATCCATTATGCCCATACCAATACTGTTGTAGACCGAAACTATGAACATACTCCGTTCGAAATCGAGATGATGCAATGAGTATCTTTCTAATTGCCATTTCTTTGAAGGCGTTGTTTAAATTGGTCGGAGAGGGATAAGCCATTTTTACATGCAACTCTTGTGCATAGGGAACGCCCTGAAAAACCATCTCATAAATATTCAAATAATCATAATCTACTAACGCAATCTTAACATCGGGACGAAGTGTTAATATATAATCTACAACTGTCTGAATGTTTTGCTGTATAGTATCAAAAATATCATTATTCCCGCCCGGAATAGGAAGCATCCCTTTTTTCCAATTATTCAAAATATCATTCAAACCAAGCGACAGATATACTACATCAGCAGTGGGGGTATTCATTAATGCATTGTAAAGAGAATATGACCGAAGAGGCATATTATTATCTTTAGGATTGGGTATATCATTAGCCCAATCTTGTGCACTTGTGCCACTTACTGCAGTTGTGTCGCCAATAACTGAAACATCACTAAAGCCATAATAACTTAAAACATTTTCCCAGATACTATGATCTAAAATTCTCTCAGCCCAATCATCTCCAACTAAGAGAATACGGGCTGTCTGTGCATGAACATTAGCAACAATAGACACTACAAAAATAAGGGACAATAAAACAATACATTGGTGAGAATAATGCTTTTTCATTTGCCTTCCTCCAATTCCTTGTAAACCATATTTTTGCACATCTTTGTATATGTTTTATATGTACCACTATAGAGTACCAGATGCTAAATTATATGAAATATTTTTTGAAAAATCAACGTTTTTGAAAAAAAATTAAAAAAAATTTTTTTTTAGTTGAAATTCAAAAAATTATATTTTTGTTTTACATTAGGAATTATTTTTTATGCTAAAATAATAAACACAATTTTGGTCTTCAGGAGAGACAGTATGCAAAAGGCTAAAAAAAACCTGTGGTTATTATGTATTTTTATTTTTATAGTGGGGCTTACTTCCTTTGCTTACCCCGCTACACTTCGAATTTTAATTGTAGGTGATAGTTGGGCAGAAATTGTTTGGAATGATAGTATCTGGCCCTATGTATTGAACTATTATGGGTTAGGACAGTGGAGCGTTCTGGGCGATAAAGTGGCTATTGGGGGTTCTACCGCGGAAGCATGGGCAGATGACTGGCCTAACCCGCGGGACAATAACAACCCTGTGCGAACCTATTCCCTTCGCAATGCTATCCTAAACAATCCTACAATTGATATGGTTCATTTGAGTTTGGGAGGTAACGACGTTTTAGGAAAATGGAAAACGGGAATGACTTCTCAACCCGGCCCCAATAATGATGTTTTTGATGACATAGAAACCGATTTAGCAGTAGTTGTAGATTATATTTTATCGCTTCGTCCTGATATTAAAGTTGGTCTGGTTGATTATGATTTTGTAAATATATGGGAATTAGCTCTGGCGGGGAACCAGGGAGCAATAGCCATGCAGGCATTTCTAAATAACCCTTCCCCAAGTGAACTCAATTCCGCCTTTGTCGAATTAGGCTGGCGTAAACGGAACATTGCCAGTACCCGAAATCGCGTGGCTTACATACACAACTTTGGTCTACAGCATTATCGTCATGGGCATGGCGGTTTCTGGGATAAGGGACCTGTTTATCGTCCCCCATTCGCCAGTAATATCAGTCCGATTCCAGGTGACCCGCCCAATTATATCCCATACCCGGGAGGTTTCGTCGAATATCCTTCCTCACGAAATGCCCTTGCTAACAACGGAAATGACCCCATCCACCTAAATACAACAGGATATAGAGACCTATGCGGTCATACCCTATACCAGTTTTTTGCCAATTGGCTGGTAGATACAACACCACCTTTTGTCGCTTCCATTTCACGAAACCCTTCCGCTCCCAATCCGACCAACGCACAAACATTAGAGTTCATTGTAACCTTCACAGAAGCAGTGGTAAATGTTACAACGGACGACTTCGTTATCGATGGACCCGGCTTCACAGGAGCAACTATCGTTTCGGTAGCCGGTAGTGGAAATACTCGAACAGTCACAATCAATCGTGGCACCGGAAATGGAAACATCAGTATCGATTTCATCGACCGCGATACCGTTTACGATTTAAACTGGCGTGTTTTAGGTAATGCTTTAGGTGAAAACTTCGGAGCAGGAAATGGGAACTACACGGCAGGTGAAGCATACACAATCGATACCATTTCCCCAACTCTTATTATCACTGCAGATACACCACAGCCCAATGAAACAACATACGCAACATTCACAGTTACTTTCAGCGAATCCGTAACCGGTTTCACCGCCAGTGATATTCAACTTTCGGTCGCCGGCCAGGGGAATGCACAGGTGACCAATTTCTCCGGGAGTGGAACAACTTATAACTTCGGTATCACTGTCGCACGCGCTTCGGATATCTTTGTTACCATTACCATTCCGAACAATGCATGCACCGATTTGGTAGGTAATCCCAATCAAGGTGGGAACTATCCCAACTACTATTTCAAACTTCCGCCTTTCTCCTCAACAGATGTTTATCTGAGCAACGGCACGCTGGGAGATTTATCCCTCAATTCAGGAGATACTTTAACAATATACACCGGTACAAATACCTTACAACCCTATTACCGTATTAATTCTGGACCCAACACACAGGGACAACTCTTAAATATCGGTGGCGGAAATTATGTAGGTAAATTTAATTTCAGGAATATAAATGTCCCATCAGGAGTAACGATTACAGTGTCAGGTACGAACCCGCTGGTCATATCGGCGACGCATAACATTACATGGAATTCAGCAGTGGATGTATCGGGCTATGTGCCAGGTAGAGCAGGTGGTGGTATCGGTGGTGGAGGTGGAACAGGCGGTAATGGTGGAGCAGGTGGTGGTGGAGGCACATCAGGCGGTGGGGGCGCTCCTACTGCCCCGGGTGGCGACGGTGGAAATTACACTAATGGTGGAAATGGACAATGGGGAGCCAGTTATTATGGAAGTAGTGGAGGTTCAGGAGGGCAAGGTACTGCTGGTTCTACAGGTACTGCTGGTTCTGCTGGCACTGTTGGCTTTGGCGGTATGGGTTCGCCAGGTTCTGGTGGAAATGGTGGTGCAGGTGGTAGTGCTTCGGCTATATGGGGGAATGGCGGCGGAGGAGGAGCAGGTGGAAGCCCTGGAGGTGGAACAGGTGTAGCTCAATGTGCTACTCCACCGCCGGGCGGAGCAGGTGGTGATGGTTATAATGGAGGAAACGGAACAGTCGGGGCTCCCGGGAACAATGGAGGAACCGGAACTACAGGAGGGAATGCCTCATTTATAGCTCCAGCAAATGATTTAACCCTGGCAGGGGGTTCGGGTGGTGGTGGCGGTGGCGGAGGTGGTGGAGGCGGTGGAGGTCAGGGTGGTGGAAAAGGTGGCGGGGGCGGTTCAGGTGGAGGCGGGGGAGGAGGAGGTGCTGCCTGGAATGGATGGTGTAATGCATGCGGGTATTTGGATGGATTTGGTGGAGCAGGTGGTTATGGCGGTGCCGGTGGTGGAGGCGGGAACGGAGGCTCCGGCGGAACAGCACCTAAAGCCAGCAATGGCGGTAAAGGTGGAGATGGAGGCGGTGTTATTGTCATATCCGCACGGGGACTATTGTCACTGGGTTCATCTGTAAATATATCAGCGAGCCCACCCGCGAGCGGTGGCGGT
>CALLRP010000021.1 GCA_938014335.1 uncultured bacterium | reverse complement strand
ATTTATTTATTCCAAATATAAATACTAACACTATTAATTTTGAATAAGGTTCCATTTCTTATGATTAAAAAAATCCAAATCCTAACAATTTTTATTTTATTTTTCTTCTTCGCTCTTACCCTAAATATGGGATGTCCAAATAACAAAGAATTACCCAAACAATTTATTGAAAAAATCATCAATAAAAGTTTCCATGGTTGTAATGGTTGTAAACCTACTGAAGGAGAAATTACAACAGAAGGGGAAGGAGAAGGAGAAACTATAAAGGAAGGGGAAGGAGAAATTATGAAGGAAGGGGAAATTGAAGGAAACCATGAAGGAACAGTAGAGGGAATTCCCGAGGGAACGTCTGAAGTTGAAGGGAACTCTGAGGGGTTCTCAGGAGAAAATAAACCTCCTATTGTTTCTTTAATTGCTGACCCCCCTATGGGTTCAGCACCTCTTCAAGTACTTCTCACGGTTAATGCATCAGACCCTGATAATGATAATTTAACATACTCTTGGGATTTTGGTGATGGAGATTCTACATTGGGACAATCATCTATTCTCCATGTATACACTTCAGATGGTGATTATTCTGCCAAAGTCATGGTTAGTGATGGGCAACATCAAGTGTTAGAAACATTCATCATCTCTGTTGGAAAAGTAACCCAAGAAAATACAGAAATAGGTCCTGAAGGTGGAAATGTAATTTTGGGGAGTTGTAAAGTAATAGTCCCTTCAGGGCTAACTTCATCTAAAGTTCTATTTTCTATAACAGAACACCCCTGGATGGGAGATATGGCTTTAAAGAATACTGATAAAACTACATTTCTCCCATTGGGTTCTGGCTATGAAATAGAAACGCCCTTAAAATCTTCGGAGCCGTTTATAGTATCTCTATCCTACACAGGGAAAACCATACCCCCTGAATATCCTTATTGGGGTGTATTAATTCGCGAAATTGGGATGCCTGTCATACGAAGTGGATTTAAAGACCCTCCCGGTCGTTCTCCTGTTGTCTGCTACCTCCCTATTTCGGTAGAAAACAATAAATCATCAGAAACCGTTCAAGTCTTTTTATATGGAAGAACAATGCTACAATTAGTAGCCATGTCAGAACCCATCATAACAGAAACGGTTTCTTTATCTATTGAAAAGGAAGAGGCTCCTCCTCGATTAATGTTTATTTATAACCAAAAAGTTTCTAACCCCTCTGTATACAAAGCATCCGTTATTGAGAGTTTTAACAAGAGTTATGACTTATTTTCCACTACATTGGGCATGCCTGTCCCCAAAGGCGTTCTTAAAGTTTTCGTCGGTAGTATGCAAAATGCTAATTGGAATGGATATGTTTATCAAACTGACCCCTGGTCCATATACCTTAATGCAGACATAACAGACCCCGATGAAATTAAAAAAGTTTTTGCCCATGAATATTTCCACACGATACAAGGATACTCCAATAACAGAGAATCTATAGTGGCATATCATAATTTGAATTCATGGTTCTACGAAGGGACCGCTTCATGGGCAATGGACGAAGTGTATGATGATATTCCAGGGAAATACCATTCAACATCATGGAATCGCTTTGATAATCCTCTTAATAAAGAAGGTTACGACGGTTTAACAGAGTACGAAACCGTTAGTTTCTGGAAATGGATAGAAGATAGAAAACCTTATATCATTCGAGACACTCTTATAACACATCAAACACGCACACATACCGTATCAGGGAAATCTTTAATAGAAAATACGAATAAATATACCTTCCAAGATACTTTCTTATCTCTTGCTTCCCCTGTTAATTTTTCGCAGTTTGCATTTGATGTGAAATACTCAAAAAATTTCGACACCCACGAAACTTTGACAGGTGATATATGGACACAAGATCATTTAGGAACACCTAAATCCGTTTTAGTAGAAAAAACGGATTGGATAAAACTTCGCCAAGGAGAACCCGGTGATTCTGAGTCCAATCCAGCAGATATAAACTTTGCATTAAAGCAATTCTTAACCATCGATACAAAGATAATTCACACTGAAAATTTAACAGGTTTATTACATTTCAAAATACCCCAGTTCGATACGGGAGTAAAAACAAATTGCCAAATTGTTTATATTTCGGAGGATAAGGAATATTTTGCAGAATTTAATGACCTATCTGTAGAACACGATGAATACATAACATCTTTCAAACCAGGTGATTATCTCGTCATTATTATTGATGACCCCCGTTGGGATATTGATTTGGCACATACACTCAATTCTGCCACCGGTAAAGTCTGGATTAGTAACCCCTGTGGTGGACTTCCCGGTGAAGTAATTGAGGTATCGACAGCAGAGGAACTCATTAATGCAACAGAATCATTAGGGCCGGGAAATACTATTCGCATTGCACCCGGAACTTACTCATTAGAATATCATAATGTTCCCGCATTAGGGTTTAGTGTTTCTTTATGGGTAAATGGGCAAGTCCTCGTAGGAGCAGGTCGTGATGAAACGATACTTGAAGCCTACTGGATAACCGTTCGAGGTGGAGAGAAAGCAAGTTTACGAGATCTAACTATCCGAGGAACTTCAAGAGACCCTTTTGATATAATAGAGGTCCCTGACTTTTCTATATGTAATGTAAAAGTTGTGGATGATGTTGACCCACTTTTTTATGGAGTATACTTCCGCCCTAAATATAATTTTATTACCACTAGAAGTTATAGCCGATATTTCTTCACTATAATAGGATGTAATATTACTACCCATCCCTACCCTCTCCAGGTGGGAACCACAGGAATTTATATTAGTGGATGTGACTCTACAAATTCCAATTGTATGATAGAAGGAAAGCCCGTTCAGTTCGATCTCGTAATGCTTACAGTCGAAGACACACAGATTAGTGGATTTAAATACGGTATCGATGGCTATTTCTGTCCTGTACAAATTGATTGTAAAGATATTTACGGTCCTTGGGGCCGTGTTAGGAGCAATGCTATTGAATGTAGTGGGGAAAAATGTAATTAACTTTATTAGAAATTTAGAATAATCATTTTTACTAATCTTAAAATTATTTTACTTTCAAATTTCATTAACAAATATGAATATCTATATCTTTAGGAACTACACCCCACTTTTTTGCCTGTTCTAACAACCAATGAATTCCCTCAAACTCTAATGAAGCAAGATTATAATACACATCTTTTACATCTTCTATCCGTTGGACAAATTCCTTAGGTATTTCATCGCTTTTCAAAGTACCCCGTTTCAAATGTATTAAATTTTCTTTTGCTTCATCCCATACATGTCCCAAAATACTTCGAATCTGTTTATAATCTGAATCCCCACGACATAGCCATACCCAGCATACCATAGGATAAATACTTACCTGTTTCCATAATTCCCCGAGGTTATACTCGTACATACCTTCTTGTTTCTCTTTTTCCATAAGCCCATCTATAAGAAAACCATCTTCGTTCCCTACTTCTTTCTTAGTAATACTTAATGATGTTGTATCGGAACTTGAATTTAAAAGACTCAACACTGTTTTCAACCAGTCTTCCCAATGAACATACTGTTCATTAATAAAAACAGTTCTCACCTCACTAATCAGTTTTTTAGATTGCAACAGAGGCGAAGGAATTCCTCCCATAGTAGCAATACCTACACCGGGGACTATTAAACTTTCAGGGAAGGAAAGTGCCATCAAAGGAGGACACAAAATCCCGTCCACTTGTCCTCGACTAAAACTATCACACAAAATAGGATAGGTTAACCATTCAAACTGGACTGAAGAAATTCTTTGAATAGCATTAACGAACGGAACCGATTCATATGAAAACAAAGCGGATAGACGAATCATGTCTTTTCCTTCAATATTTTCATTTTATTATACTATATTTTCAATTATAGTCTTTTTATATTTTCCTTAAGCAGGTTTATTCATTAATATTTCCTGCGAATGAATCCTTAAAAAAATGTGTTATCCTTTACATAGGTGTAAGTGATGAAAATTATAGGTCTAACGGGTGGCATTGCCAGTGGAAAGACAGAAGTTGCTAACATATTTAAAAGGTATGGAATTGAAGTAATCCATACAGATGAAATAGGACATAATTATTTATCCCATCCTGAAATGAAAGAAAAAATTATTGACATATATGGAAAAGATATACTAACTAATGGACAGATTGACCGTAATAAATTAGGCAAAATTGTTTTTTCAAATAATGAAGAAAAAAAACGCATTAACACACTTATACATCCTCTTGTTATTGCCGATATAATAAATAGGATACAACAAGCCCAAGAAAAAGGGCATGAAATTGTAATTATTGAATCAGCACTCATCGCTGAAGATGAAGACCGATTGCCCCATTGGCTTAACGGACTTATTTTAGTAGTTTGTCCAGAGGAAATAAGGATACAACGACTTGTGAACTCACGCGGACTTTCATACGAAGAAGCCAGATTACGCATACAGTCCCAACGAAAACCCGAAGAAAAATCTACCATAGCACAATGGGTAATTAACAATGTAGGTGATTTAAAAACATTGGAAGAACAAACAAAAAAAATTATAGAGGAAATTCGTAATGTCGTTTGAGAGATCTACTTTAGTCCCATGCTCCGAGTGTGGTCGGTTAATATCGAGAAAAGAAGGGGCAACACTTTGTTCTCGCTGTCTAAAACAACAGAAATTATCCAAGCCGACATCTCAAAAAGAAGATACACAACCTAAAATAATCATTACTCCTCCAGAGAAAACAGAAACTGATTTAATAACTGATAAAGAAGAAACAGCAGAGAATCAATTACAAGTAAAACTTTGCTCAGTATGTGGAAAACATCATACACTTCCCGGTCGCGATTTGTGTCTGAATTGCACATTGGATATGTATAAAGGTTTTAAAGAAGCAGTAAAAGAAATCTTAGAAGAAAAAAAAGAATCCTCTTTTCAAAAGAATCGACTGGCATATACCTCACAAAGAAGGATGGAACCTTTTCGGAGAGTGCGAACTCAGGGGCTTACATGGATTAAAGGTTATAACTTGCATTAATCTCTTATTTTCGTTATTCTTTAACAAAAAAATCACAACAGGGAAACGATGAAAAAAATCCTTCGATTTTTAATAGCCACAGGAATAGGTGTTTTTTTATTATGGCTTGTATTTCGCACCACAGACCTTATCGCACTTTGGGAAGCGATAAAAACCTGCAATATAAGGTGGCTTATTTTATGTATATTAACAATATTACTGAGTTTCATCACACGCGTAATTCGATGGCATTTCATTGTAAACAGCAATGAAAATGTTTCATTTCGTCATCTATTTACTTCTACTCAAATAGGTTTTATGGCTAATTTCTTACTCCCCGGCAGAATTGGAGAAGCAATCCGTGCAGGTATGTTAACCAAATTTACCCGAGTACCCCTATCTAAGAGTCTTACTTATGTGGGATTAGACAGAACCTCAGACCTATTAGGCTTGCTTATGATATTATGCTTCGCTTTAATTGGTTTTCATCCTAAAGAAAATATTACACTCCCCCCCGATGTTCTTGATGTTACCATTCCGGCTGACTTAATCCAAAAAACAGTTTTACTAACAATGACTATTATTTTTCTTATTTCTATCTCTTGCGTCTTCTTTTATCTTTATTCTCTCCGATTAGTCTCACTTATCAAAAAAAGCGAAAAAATTTGGGGAAAGAAAGTAGTCCACTTTATCACACAAATTTCAGAGAATATACGCGATGCTATTAGTATGATTAAAAGCCCAAAAGCCATAATAGGTGCAGGACTTTTTTCTTGTTTAACATGGGGAACTTTTTGGTTATCTTATATTTGTTTATTTAAAGCATTTAACATCCAATACCCCTGGTATACACCTCCTGTAAGCATCACATTAATATCCATCATGATTAGTGTCCCAGGGGCACCGGGCTTTATAGGACAATTCCATGCAGGAGTTATTGGAGGGCTTGTCTTAACCGCCCCCACTGTTGACATTAATGTAGCACGTGCTATTTCCATATTAGCACACGGAGCAAACTTTATTAGTGTTATCGCTGTTGGATTAATCTGTATTTATATCGAACAACTCTCCAGTAGCATTGCAATCGAAGAAAATACACAAAAATAAACCATCGGAGGTATGTCTACCCCCGATGGGAAACCTATGTCAACAGAATACATAAAAGAAATTAGTTTTTCCTGAATTTCGGATTTAGTTCATTAATCGTCAAGAACCCATCCCCATTCTCATCCTTACGATTGAACGCTTCATCCTTCATATTAGGAAAAATCTTCCTCATTTCCTCACGAGACAATTTACCATCATTATCTGTATCGGCTTCTTTAAATTTTGCTTGAGCATGTTCTGCCCAATCACGGACATCTTCTTTAGTGATAAAACCATCATTATTTGTATCCGCCCACTTAAATCGTTCTTCTGTCATGTGAGGACGAACCGACTTTATTTCTTCATACGAGACCTTGCCATCACCATTTTTATCGGCTTCTCTCAACCATTCCACTATTTTCTTCCCACGAGGCTCTTCTCCTGCTCGACCTGGGCGAGTATCAGGAGGACCCGGCCTATCAGGTGGCATGGGAGGTCTAGGACCCCGCAGAGGTTTAATTGTTTTAAACTCTTCCAGCGTTAATTTTCCATCTCCATCTTTATCGGCTTCTTTAAAGACTTCTTCTGCCCTCATCTTCATCTCTTCTGGCGGAGGTCCCTGTATTTTGGGATAACCCATTTTTCCCTCTGGAGATTCACTTCCTCTTGGAGGTTTATCGAAACGCATATCATCAGGAGGAGAACCTTGAGGTCTTGGTGGACGATTCTTATGCATTCCCATGAACTCCTCTAATGTAAGTTGCCCATCAGCATTCTTATCGGCTCTTTTAAATCTCTCTTCCAAAGCAGGCCTATTGGGAGGAGGCCCCGGCGGAGGTCCTGGTTTATCATTATACATAGCACCGGAAGGGGGTGGTGGTCCCTGTGGGGCGGGTAGTTGTGCCAGAACCCAATGTGTTATAAAAATAACACATAAAGCAACAAAAACCGTTAAAATAACTTTGTTTCGCATCTTGCAACTCCTTCTATTTAATTGTTTGGATTATCTATCGTCTCTACATGAGACTTCATTACTTGTAAACACCCTGATTTATTTAAAGTTCCCTTTCCTAAAAGTTTGCAAATTATATGAGATTTATCACAAAATATTAGAATTAGAACTTGTGGTCCTAAAATGATTAAAATATTAAAGTGTAAACTATTTTATATCCTTATATGGAGTAGGTCTTTTGTTATACGCAATTATTTCAGATATACATGCAAATGCGGAAGCACTCAAAGTCGTATTAGACACGATAGACAGAGAAAAAATCGAACAAATTATTTGTTTGGGTGATGTTGTAGGTTATAATGCAGAGCCCAATGAATGTATTAACATCATAAGGCAACAAAATATACCTACAATATTAGGAAATCACGATGCAGTAGCCTGCGAATTAGAGGAGCCATGGGGATTTAATGCTGTGGCTCTCCCTGCTATTCTATGGACACGCAAAGAACTAACCGAAGATAACAAAGAATGGTTACAACGACTTCCCGATACACTTAATTTTGGTGATTTTGCAGGTGTTCATGGTGCCCCCAAAAATCATAACACATACATCTTCACATGGGAAGATGTCCATCCCTACTTATATTTCTTTGAAGAACAAAATACCACTCTGTGTTTTCATGGACATACCCACATACCTGTAATCCTATCATCAGATGGAACCTATAGTCCTGATGAAGATGGAACTTTTAAAATGAAAAAAGGAAAAACTTATTTCATCAATCCGGGTTCTGTAGGACAACCTCGTGATGGCGATTCACGTGCCGCTTTTGGATTATTAGATACAGAAACAAATACTTACAAACAGGTCCGTGTAGAGTATAATATAGAAGTAACAGCGAGAAAAGTCCTTGAAGCCAGTTTACATCCTTTCCTCGCAGAACGGTTACAACATGGAAGATAATTTTTAATTTCTAAAACTTAAGCGGTAAGGTCCTCAGAATATGTCAGAAACCAAAGTGAGTCGCAAATCAAAAGAAACAGATATACAGATACTTGTTCGTTTCCCCGGAAAAGGCCAATCATCTATAAATACAGGGGTGGGTTTCTTAGACCACATGTTAACCCTTTTCTCAAAACATTCAGGAATAGATATAGAACTACAAGCTAAGGGGGACCTCGAAGTAGATGCTCATCATACAGTAGAAGATGTGGGTATCTGCTTAGGCAAAGCCTGTGCTCAGCTCTTTACAGATATAGAAAAAAGAAACCGATATGGACATGCTGTTATTCCTATGGATGAAGCTCTCTCTGAAGTGGTTATAGACTTATGTGGAAGACCTTTTCTATACTTCTCCGCTGAATTACCTCATGTCAAGTTAGGTTCATTTGATATAGAACTTACAGAAGAATTTTTTAGAGCCTTTTCAAACCATTTTAAGATCACATTACATATTTTACTACGATATGGGAAAAACACCCATCATTGCATAGAAGCCATTTTTAAAGCATGTGCTCGTGCACTTGCTCAATCTCTTGAAGAAAATCCAAACTATGCTCGTTATGGTTCTTCGACAAAAGGAATAATTGACTCATGATTACGATTATAGATTACGGGATGGGAAACCTCCGCAGTGCACAAAAAGCCCTCGAAAAAGTCGGCTGTGAGGCGGTTATTACTGAAAATCCCAAAGACCTTAAAAATGCATCTGCCAGCATACTTCCCGGAGTAGGGGCTTTCCGCGATTGCTATGAAGGATTAAAACAAAAAGGATTTATCGAACCTATACAAGAATTTGTCCAATCTGGAAAACCTTTATTAGGTATCTGTATCGGTTTACAACTCCTTTTTGAATATGGTGAAGAAGGGGGAGGTTCGGAAGGATTGGGAATCTTTAAAGGAAAAGTAATCCGTTTCCCATCTCCAGAAAAAACAGGATTAAAAGTACCTCACATGGGATGGAATTTAGTTCAACCCGTACCCAATAAAGAAAATCCTTTACTTCCTGCAGGTCAAACCGGTTATGCCTATTTTGTTCATAGCTATTATCCACAACCTACAGATGAAGATATTATTCTCGCTACTTGTAATTATGGGATATCTTTTCCTTGTATGGTTGGAAAAGGGAACGTTTGGGGGGTTCAATTTCATCCTGAAAAAAGCCAACAATTCGGTTTACAAATCCTAAAAAATTTTGGTGAATTCATTAAGAGGGAAAAATCCTAATGTTCCGTAGACTATTAGTCCCCGTTGATGGAAGTGAACAGGCATTAAAGGGACTAAAATATGCCATTCATTGGGCAAAAAATATAAAAGGGAGTATAACACTACTTCATGTAATAGATATCAAACTTTTAGAAGGTCCCCTCTTACGCGATGTAAGTAGTATTCTCGGTGTAACCCCCTGGACAAATTATCAAAACCAAATTCGCATAGTGTTAGAAGAACGAGGGAAACGAATATTACACCTTTGTGAAAATGAATGCCAGCAAAATGATATTCCCTGTGAAAAAATATTAAAAATTGGAATTATAACACGAACTATTTTAGAACAAAGTGAGTTATGCGATATCATTATCATAGGGAAGTCAGGAGAACATTCCCGCTGGTCAGAAGGTTTTTTAGGGGGAACCACTCAAGCAGTTACTCGTCGTTCTAAACGCCCTGTTCTAATAACAAACCAGGATGAATTTCGTTGTGGCCCATTTTTACTTGCTTACGATGGTTCTCCATCAGCACGAGAGGCTCTTCGTGTGTCTGTTGAACTTGCAAAAATCTGGAATACTACTTGTCATGTCGTCTATGTCGCCACTAAACCTGAAGAAGAGATAGCTAACGAAGCCACAAGTTACTTGAAAACCAATGAGGTTCTTTACTCAATCCATATTGTCAATGAAAATTCTCCTACAGTTGGGATACTTAATACCGCTCGTGAGATTCCTGCTGAATTAATTGTCATGGGGGCTTTCGGGAAAAATCGAGTTCATGAATGGCTTCTGGGAAGCAATACAAATTCTGTTATACACACTTCCACATGTCCTATACTATTAACAAGATTGAGCTAAGAGGGAGCCTCATGGAAATTAATACCAATCTAATCAAGGCAGAAGAAACCATAAAAAAATTCAAAGGGCTACCATCCATGCCCACGGTCCTGTCAGAAGCATTACGAATCACCTCGGACACCTCTGTAAGCTATGATAAAGTAATCAAAGTTATATCTCAGGACCCTAATTTATCTGGGCGATTACTTCGGATAGCCAATTCCCCTTACTATGGACTAAAACATCGTGTTACTACTTTGCAACTGGCTCTGGTTATACTTGGTATTCGTGAGTTCCGATGTATTCTAATAGGGTCTGCTGTTCTCGACCTAATAAAATTTAAGAACTTACAATATCAAGAACTTTATCAGAAATTTTGGAAAGAAAGTTTGTTTATGGCTTCTTTTAGCCGAGAGTTATCTCGAACATTAAAACTACCCTATGAGGGCGAAGATTTCCTCGTCGGACTGCTCGCTAATATCGGTTCTTCTATTCTTCTTAACGAAATGCCTCAGGAGTATTCTGAACTCATCAATAAAGCCCATAATAACCACCAGAAACAATTAGAATTGGAACTGGAACAATTCGGTTTTACACAATCGGATTTAGGAACAGCCTTCTTAAAAAATTGGGATATCCCTCCTATTCTCTATAACTCAATTTCTTGCCAATATGGTCAAGAATACTCACCTATAGATAATGCCATTGACCCAAAATTGTCTGCATTACTTCATTTAGCTCGATATGCTCTAATCGAAATTCAAGAATCCACATTTCACGAAACAACCATACAAAAATCCTTTCAAATCATTAAAAATAACCTTGAAAATTACAAAAACATCTGGGAAGAAATAATACAATCAAAACAAAATATCCTTCTTCAAACCAAAGTAGATTTTGATAATCTATTGTAATAATATAAAAAAGGGTTTCAAGATGAGCAAGAAAAAAGGTATAAAATTGAGTAAAGACTCCGCATTAGAATCTATTGAACAAGAACTTAATAACGCTATTCAACTTCTTGATACGGTCAATCAAAAAGTTCTTGAAACATTAAAAGATTCTCAAAAAGTGGAAGAAGAACCCAAAAAGATAGCACCAGAAAATCCCCATATCAATCAAATCAATTCTGAACTCAATTCGTAATAATTAAGTATAATATTTACATCCTCATTTGAAAATTTTCACTAAAATTTCCTTTACTCACTGGATATATTCAATTAAAAAAATGGACTTCTTATCTGAAAAAAAATTAAAGATTCTTATTACCGATCCCCATATAAAAGGGGGAGGACAGATTACATATGTTTGCCGACTTGCAAAAGGATTAAAAGAATTGGGACATGAAGTATATGTGGGTTGCAGAAAAAAGAGTGTCTTTGTTGAATATGCAGAACAATTTCAATATATCCCTATAAATAAGTTCCATTTTGTCGGAGGATTGCGTCCCCAAAAATGGATGGAAGATATTAAAATTTTTAAGCAAATATTAGCAGATATAGAACCCGATATTGTTCATGTAAATGGCTCACAAGACCATTGGACCGCTGTTATTGCCAATCAATTACTTCATCACCGTTTTTGTCTCATTCGAACAAGGCATAATACATATACATTAAGTAATCACATTTTCAACCAGTGGTTAAATTTAAAATATACAGATTTTCATATATCTGTATGCGAATTAGTCCGACACAATTTAATTAAAAACAATTACTTCCCAGAAAATCGAATATGTGCTATTCATAATGGTGTAGATACTACGGAGTTTCAACCTAATGAAGAATTACGAAAAAAAGCCCGCCAGGAATTTGGTTTTAAGGATACCGATGTCGTATGCGGTATATCTGCACGATTATCCCCCGCAAAAGGACATGTGTTCCTATTCAAAGCCCTGCAAATGATTTCTAATGAATGTCCTGAGGTAAAAATACTCGTATTAGGAACCGGTGCACTCGAAAATGAACTTAAAAATTTAGCCAACGAATTAGGTCTTTCCAACAAAATTATCTTTGCAGGCTATCGGAAAGATATGGCATATTGCACCCAATCTTTTGATATTGCAGTTCTACCCTCTATTGATTGTGATACATCATCATTCAGTTTGAAAGAAGCCATGTCAGAAGGAATACCCGTAATTGCTTCAAACTATGGTGGACTCCCTGAAATCATTGACAACGGAGTGGAAGGAAGGATTGTCCCTGCGGCAACGATTGAACCTTTAGCACAGGCAATCAAAGAGCTTGCTAAAAATCCAGATATAAGAATAAAAATGGGGGAAAAAGCACGGAAACGGGCTGTTCAAATGTTTAGTACCCAACAATTCGTTAACAAAACTTTAGAAACATACATACAGGCATTGGAGTTACATCTTGAGAATACTACACATTGACGAACAAATAACATGGAGAGGCGGTGAACAACAATCTTGCTGGCTCATGCAGGGACTTTGCTCTAATGGCTTCGAAGTATATGCTATTGGAAGGGAAACCAGTGAATTTATTGACCGACTACGACAAATACACAATATAAGAACATTTTCGCTACCCCTTAAATCTGAGTTTGATTTATACTCCGCATGGAAAATTGCACAAATAACAAAAGAGAACAAAATAGATATCATCCATGCCCATACCAGTCATGCACATTCTTTAGCACTTCTTTCTACTCTCTTTCATTCCATACCTAAAACTATTGTTTCCCGAAGGGTAAGTTTTCCACCTGCTAAAAATTTTTTCTCCAAATGGAAATATAATAAAATTGACCTTATTATTCCCGTTTCGTATTATGTCGCAAAAATTCTAAAAGAGGCTGGCATTCCTGAAAATAAAATTAAAGTTGTCCGAAGTTCTATTGACCTATCTCATATTAATGTCTCTCCCTATACCAAAAACGAACTTGGGATAAATGAAAACACTCAGGTACTTTTTAATGCAGGTGCCCTTGTCCCCCACAAAGACCACATAACACTATTAAATGCTTTTGCAAAGGTTAGAGAATTTTTTCCCGATACCCTGCTACTCATTGCAGGTTCAGGCCCTCTCTTCACGAATATCCAATCAGAAATAGAGAAACTTAACTTAACACAACATGTTCGTTTATTAGGACACCGAAATGATGTCCCCCGACTTACAAAAATGGCAGATGTGTATGTTTCATCCAGCTGGTCAGAAGGATTAGGGACATCCGTTCTTGAAGCATTAGCATGCGAAAAGCCTGTTGTGGCTACAGAAGCAGGAGGGGTATCTGAAATGGTTATATCTCATGAAACAGGATTATTAGTTCCCCACAAAAATCCTCATGTGCTTGCAGAAGCCATCATATACATGCTTTCTCATCCAGAAGAAGCCAAAACTATGGCTAAAAAAGGCAGAAAACATGTGGAAGATAATTTTACCGTTCAGAGAATGGTTGAAGAAACAATATCCGTTTACCAAAAATTGATACAATAAAGGTTCAAAATAATTGAAGAAAAGAAAAAGATGAATATGAAACCCGGCATTACTGTATTAACATTAATTCCTAATGCAGGAGACCGCTTATCTCGCTGTCTCGAAAGTGTATCATGGGCAGATGACATCTTTTGTGTTGTAGACCCCAACACTAACGACGGTTCTGAAGAACTAGTCAAAAAATACACAAATCATGTGGTTGTCCATGAATACATCAATGCGGCAGAACAACGGAATTGGGCAATTCCACAAATTACGACAGAATGGACACTTGTTCTGGATGCGGATGAATGGGTATCCCCTGAACTCGCAAAAAAAATACAGGGAATAATAACAGACCCGAATAGCCTTGACGGCTATCGTATCCGAAGAATGTCCTACTTTTTTGGGAAACGAATTAAACACTGTGGTTGGCACAAAGATTATAATTTGCGATTATTTCGAACCCAGAAAGGACGATATAAAAAGAAACGAGTTCATAGTCACATCGTCGTAGAGGGCTCTGTAGGTTATATTCATGAAGTTATGTATCATGATACCTATCGAAACTTCGATGAATTCTTAACAACAGCCCATCGGTTTACAACATGGGGAGCAGAAGACGCTTATGAACATGGGAAACGCACTCATTGGTATGACTTAACTCTGCGTCCTGTCCTACGATTTATTAAAATGTATGTACTTCGACACGGTTTTTTAGATGGTTATCACGGATTAATCCTCTGCGGATTATCCGCTTTCTCTGTCTATTTGAAATATGCTAAACTCTGGGACTTACAGAGAAAAAAATCCGATTCTTCAAACCCGCCCAATACTTCACTATAATCTATTATGAGCCTAATCCGATTTGAAAATATTTCCAAATCCTATACAAGTAAAGTCGTGCTGGATAAAATCAATTTCCAGATAGAAGAAGGAGAACACATCGCACTTGTAGGTAGAAATGGCTGTGGCAAAACAACTATCTTCCAATTAATTGCCAGTCGGATGGAACCCGACCACGGCACTATTGAACGACAACGCAATATACGGATTTCGTATCTCGAACAAATTCCGTATTTCCCTCCCCACTTGACACTACTCGAAATTGCAGAAACTGCTTTTGCTGAACTTAAACAAATTGAAAAAAAACTAAAAGAATATGAAATTCAAATTGCGGAGGGGAACACCCAATTATTAAATGAATATTCAAAACTACAATCTTACTATCAAGTTCATGGAGGCTATCATTATTCCTCTATAACAAAAAAAGTATTGTCAGGTTTGGGCTTTATGCATGATAGTTGGTCCAAAAAATTCCAGGAACTTAGCGGAGGACAACAAACACGATTACTCCTCGTTCTATCTCTCTTACAAGATGCTGATGTATTGCTTCTGGACGAACCGGATAATTATCTCGATCTCGAAGGGAAAGAATATCTTGAAGAATTTCTTATCTCATCTCCTAAAACGATCGTTATTATCTCTCATGACCAGCGTTTATTAACGCGTTTCCCCCATCGTATTCTCGAATTAGAGAATGGTAAAATTACCTCCTATACAGGCTCATATCTTGATTATAGAGAAATCAAAGAACAACAATATGAAAAACAACAGGAATTATACGAACAACAGGAAAAAGAATTAAAGAAACAAGAAGAATGGATAGAGAGATTCCGCTATAAAAAAACGCGGGCAAGACAAGTACAGAGCCGTATCAAACAAATGAGCAAAATGGCTTTAATAGACGAACCCCAAAAATATAATCCCAAACTCAATTTTATTATCGAATCAGAAGGACGAAGTCGTTCATTAGTTTTATATGCTGAAAATTTGAGCATGCAATACAACAATCAAATTTTGTATAAAGATTTGTCTTTCCAACTATATCATGGAGAACGATTAGGAATTATTGGACCCAACGGTTCGGGGAAAACAACATTATTGAAACATCTATTAGGTCATCATAAAGGAACCCATGGAATCATCCGATTTGGGCACAACATTAAAATTGCTTATTACGACCAACACCATAATGATTTAAATCAAGAAAATGAAATTCTCCAGGAACTTCAATCCGTCCGACCTGATATAATACCCACCTCTCTTCGAACCTTTTTGGGAGCCTTTCTGTTCCAGGGAGATGATGTCTTCAAAAAGGTTAAAGTCCTAAGTGGTGGGGAACAAAGCCGTCTGGCATTAGCCAAACTTATTTTACAAAAGCCTAACCTCTTATTCCTTGATGAACCTACCAATCACATGGACCTCGCTTCACGAGAAGCTTTAGAAAATGCACTCCTTAATTTTGATGGCTCCATTATTCTCGTAACTCATGACCGCGAACTTTTAGACGAAATTGTTGAACGTCTTATTGTATTAAAAGACGGGAATGCAGAACTGGTGTGGGGTAATTATTCTCATTACTTGTGGCGAGAAAAAAATAAAGAAGAAAATACAGAATTTATTTCTTCTTCCCGAAACCAAAAAACAAATTCCTTTGAAGAAGCAAAACAGATAAAACGCGAGCAAAGAAAAAAAGAAAGAGAAAGAGAAAATGTAGAAAAACAAATCGAATCACTTGAAAGTGAAATAGAAAATTTAGAACTTTCTTTTTCCCAAATAGACCCTAAAGATTTTCAAAAAATTCAAACACTTTCTCATGACTTAAAAAATAAGAAGGAATTACTCCTTTCGCTTTACTCTCGATGGGAAAAATTGATAGAATAAATCTATAAAAGTTAATATAAATAAAAACTTGACATTTTAGTAATATTTTGATAAAAATAGTAGTATTATTATTGAAATAAAAGGAGCAAATTAAAAATGAAGCATGTTCAAATTTTAACTAAAAAACCTGCAAAAATGCAGGTAAGTAATTTCCAGGCATGGAAAGATTTCCTAGTAAAATTAACAGATCAAATCATTGAATTTGTTTTTATAAAAACATCCTAAAAAAAGGATTCAAGTATATGAAAAAAATTAAACACATTTCACCACTAACACAAATACCTGCATCCGCCCAGTTAAGTAACTTCCAAATCAAACTGCAAGCAACATCAGATATTATAGACCGGCTCCTTCTTGTTCCCAGACAAGCTCCATGGAAAGCTACAGGACCCACAGAAGAAACTACGGACACAAATACCAATGTAGATACAGGGACGATAACAGGTGGGATAACAGGAGTGTAATTAAATTCTACTCTGTGTTACATTTGTCAATGCAATTCTTAATTCATCACAATCGCGGTAACGATTTTCAGGTTTTTTAGAAAGAAGTTTCATAATCACATTGCCCAGGGCGAAAGGACATTTGGGATTCACATTCGTAGGGTGTTCCGGCATTAAATTCAAATGACAATAATATAACTGTTGTAAATTATCCACAGGAAAAGGCAATTTTTCTGTAAACATCATATACATCGTAATTCCCAAAGAATACAAATCCGACCGAGGATTTACCCTCTCTCCGCGTATCACCTCAGGTGCAACAAACATAGGCGTAATTTGCTGACTAATATTTCTGTCTAATAATTCCAATATAAAATTATTTCCGAATAACGAGTAGTCCGCAATTTTAACAACTCCCCTCCGTGTAAAAAGCACATTCGCAGGTTTAAAATCATGATGAACAAACCCATGATCATGTAAGTATTGTAAACCAACACAAATTTGAATAACGATATTCACTCGCTCCTGCAAGTTCCAGGGGCGATTCGCAAGATACCAACGAAGATTAGGTCCATCCACAAACTCCATTAACATACACCGCCCTTCATCCCCATCTATAAAATCAAATATTTGGACAAGGTTCTGGTGCTTTAATTTTTTAAATTTCTTGACATTTTGAACAAGATCCATCAAATGAAGACGATTCCTGATAAAATTCTCTCGGAATAATTTAACTGCAATTGCATCTCCCTTTTTTGTATCAATTCCCTGATAAACAATCCCCGTTCCTCCTTGACCTAAAATTTTCACAAGTCGAATATGATACAACTGTGAACGATCGGGAACATAGGAAGAATCCGACATGTCACTCATCCTTCTTTTCTTTCTCTTCCTTTAATTTCAACTCTATTTTTGGGGCATCTCCCCACATCCCATCAAGGTCGTAATAATCCCGAGCCTTCTGTTTAAAAATATGAAACACCACAGAACCATAATCCATTACCATCCAATTATCATGAAAACCTCCTTCGGTAGAGAGAGGAACGATACCCTTTGACTTCAAACCTTCATACACGGCATTAAATACAGCCTTCTGCTGGGGTTCACTCGTTACAGTACAAAGGATAAAACTATCTGCTAAAAGAGTTAAGCCTTCTAAATTATATGCTTTTATATCCTTCGCTTTTTTCTCGGATGCGATTCGGGCTATTGTTCTTGCTACCGTAAGCGAAGAACTCCTTCTTTTCCTTACACCTGTTATTGTTGATGTCTTCTTTCTCAATGCTATCCACCTTCTATTTATTTAATTCTTCTTTCAAAATGTCATTTACCATTTTAGGATTGGCTTTTCCTTGTGTCTCACGCATTACTTGACCCACAAAGAAGCCAAAAAGTTTATCTTTTCCGCTCCGATATTGTTCCACCTGAGATGGATTCTTTTTTATGATTTCTTTCACAATCTTTTGTATTGCTTCCACATCCGTAATTTGCACCAAACCTTCTTCTTTAATAATCTCCTCCGGCGACTTCCCTGTTTTAAAAACCTTCCGCAAAACATCTTTTGCAATTTTACCATTAATTATATCATCTTTAACCAACGATATTAATTGGGCAATATGTTCGGGTTTCACAGGTGAATTTTCAATTGTCGTATTTTCATAACCAAGAACCGACAGCAATTCCACCTGTATCCAGTTAGCAGATTGTTTCGGATCTGCACCTAATTTCACTGTCTTCTCATAATAATCTGCCATTACCTTTGTGGAAGTTAACACATTCGCATCATAAGGCGATAAACCATACACTTCCTGAAACCGTTTCCTTCGTACCTGAGGCAACTCAGGCATGGTCTGTTTAATTTTCTCAACCCACTCTTCAGAAACAGCAAGCGGAACAAGATCCGGTTCCGGGAAATAACGATAATCATGGGCAGACTCTTTATGTCTTTGCGAAAAAGTTATTCCGCGGTCAGGGTCCCAACCCCTCGTTTCTTGTATTACCTTTCCTCCTGATTGTAGGATTTCGATCTGTCGCGCTACTTCATACTCAATAGCCTTTATAACACCACTAAATGAAGCCACATTCTTTATCTCTGTCTTAACTCCCAACTGCTCAGAACCCTTTTCACGAACACTCACATTCGCCTCTGCCCGAAGCGAACCCTCTTCCATATTACAATCACTCACCTCTAAATACTCAAGCAATTGTTTTAATTCCGTTAAAAAAACAAAAACCTCTTCCGACGACCTCAAATCAGGATAAGTCACAATTTCTAACAAAGGCACACCACTACGATTAAAATCAACACCGCTATATCCTCCACCTAAATCGTGCGTATTCCGAGCCGTATCTTCTTCCAGATGTGCCCGTAATATCCGTATTCGTTTGGTTTCTCCTTTTACCTCAATATTGATATACCCATCCTGACACAAAGGTAAGTCATACTGACTAATCTGATAGTTTTTGGGCAAATCCGGATAAAAATAATTCTTTCGGTCCATCTTAGACCAACTTGCAATAGAACAATTCAATGCTAATCCCACTGCTATTGCTTTATTCACAAATTCTTTATTCAACACAGGCAACACCCCTGGCATTCCCAAACAAACAGGACATACTTGTGTATTGGGTGGGGCATAAAAATTCGTACTGCAAGAGCAAAATGCCTTAGAAAGCGTATTAATTTCTACATGCACCTCCATGCCTATTACAGATTCATATTCCATATACTTATCCCATATCCTTACTATATTAAAGGTGGAGTTCCTAACTTCTGACTTCGATTCATTTCATACAAATGTGCCACTGTTAATAAATACTCTTCATCAAAATGCTTTCCAATAAACTGCAAACCTACCGGTAAACCACTTTGTGTTAAACCGCAAGGAACCGAGATACCCGGTAACGCAGCCAAATTCACCGATATCGTATAAATATCACTCAAATACATCTCTAACGGATTTTGGGTCTTCTCTCCAAAACGAAAGGCAGGCGTCGGTGAGGTAGGTCCCAAAATAACATCACACTTCTGAAATGCCTTCTCAAAATCCTGTGTAATTAGTTTACGGACTTTCTGTGCCTTCAAATAATAGGCATCATAATAACCAGTGGATAAAACATAAGTTCCCAACAATATTCTTCTCCGTACCTCCGGTCCAAATCCTTCACTGCGAGTGCGTTTATACATCTCAATAATATTCTTCGAATCCGCATGACGAAAACCATAACGCACCCCATCAAAACGGGCTAAATTGGCACTGGCTTCCGCTGTGCAAATAATGTAATAAGTAGCCACCGCAAATTCTGTATGGGGTAAAGAAACTTCCACAATCTCAGCACCTTGCTTTTCAAGGTCCTTGACCGCATTCATAATAATGTCTTTTACTTCTTTATTCAAATCCTCTGTAAAATACTCTTTGGGCAATCCGATACGAATAGATACTTTATCCATTCCCCTCTTAATCTGTTCAGCATAGTTTGGCAAGGGTAAATCAACTGATGTGGTATCTCTCGGGTCCTTTCCACCAATAACAGACAGCGTTATCGCACTATCCATCGCATTCTTACTAAACGGTCCTATCTGGTCTAATGAAGATGCAAAGGCTACAAGTCCATAACGCGACACTCGACCATAAGTAGGCTTCAACCCCACACAACCACAAAAAGACGCAGGCTGGCGAATGGACCCACCCGTATCACTCCCCAAAGATATAACACATTCCCCCGCAGAAACAGATGCAGCCGACCCCCCACTTGACCCACCCGGAACACATTCTAAATTCCATGGATTTCGTGTCAATTTTATGGAACTATTCTCCGTTGAAGAACCCATAGCAAACTCATCCATATTCACCTTGCCAATCAAAATAGCATCTGCATTGTAAAGTTTCTCAACAACCGTCGCATCATAAGGACTTCGATACCCCGCAAGGATTTTAGAAGCACAGGTCGTAAACCCTTCCTTAGTGCAAATTACTTCTTTAATAGACACAGGAACCCCTGCTAACATCCCAACCTCCCCCTCATCCTTTATAATCTTTTTTTCCAATGTCTTCGCCTGTTGAACAGCATAATCACTCCATACCTGCGTAAACGCATCTACTTTGGTATCCACCTGCTGAATACGGTCAAGAAAACTTTCAACAACCTCAACCGGCGATACTTCCTTCTTCTTTACACATTCACTTATTTCTAACGCACTCTTTTGCCACCAATGGTCTGACATCTTAATCCACCTCCAGTATTTTCGGAACTAAGAAATATTCACCATCATGCAGAGGGGCACACCGCAAAGCATCATCCTTCGTGATAGATGCATGTATCTCATCCTCCCGCAAAATATTCTCCATTGTAACAGCATGCATCATCGGCTCAACATTCTCTGTGGACAATCCATTCAATTTCTCTACATAACTAACAATTTCCGACAGATCGGATGCTAACTTCTCTGCTTGTTCATTATCAAGATATAAATACGCCAGATCAGCAATATGGTATATCTCATCCCGACTTATTTTTTTATCAGCCATATTTTTCCCTCTAATATCTATCAAGATTTTTCCATTAGAATATCATATTTTCTACTTTTCTTTCTATAAAACCCCTGATATTCTAGGATAGGATATATTTAAAGCAGGCAAGGACTTACTAATTTTTATTTTTCCAGTGGGAGGACACACTACTTTACACACAGGCAAAATACCTGTGTGACTTTTTTGTCGGTGTGACATTGACATTCGTATTGGGAAGCATCTTGCTCCTTCTTTTCATTCGTTGGAAAGATGCTGACACTACTTGAATCACAAATAAGAATACCCATGCTACTTTGCTAGTGAAAATCCGTGTCAAAAAAACAAAGTTCCCTTACAAAAGTATAATTCAATCCCAAAAAAGAAAAAGGAGAGGCATACACATCCATGTCCTGCCTCTCCCGGAAAAGGGGAGTAAAAGTGCTAAGCCAGCACATCGAGGTCGTGCCCCTCCGACTCATTAAGCGACAGAGTCCGAAGTATAAGTTCCAGAGTCGCTGTCCCCAAATCTATAGACGGCGAAGATTGCTCCTTCAACGCTTCACCATTTACAGGTTGGGACTGCAGTCGAAACTGGCTTAGTCCGGCCCCGACGATGCCGACCGATGCGATAGAATTTGTATTCATTATCAGTCTCCTTATTCGTCGGGTTCCTTTTCCAACATTTTATACATTAATATTTTCGGCAAAAAAGGATTTTTCTTTAATCGAAAGGAATGTTATAAAGAAATTAAGTTACCCGAACTAACTTTTATTTTGAGCGGGGCTCTTTATTTCTATTGAACGCTTTAAAAATTGTTCCCGAAATACCATAGCTATCCATAACATAAACGGCATCGTGAGATAAAACTGAATTACTGCCATGGGTAATTCGCTATATGCCTTCAATATTTCCTGGTAGCGTAGCACTATAACAATAAACAAAATATGACCTAATATGATTATACCCGAACCCCATAACATTTTTTTCAATCGACTAAACCATGGTATTCGTGTTATTAATATCAATGAAATAAATGGGGGCAGATTGGTAATTAACAAAGCAATCGGAGATGCTTTTTCAAACTCATATCCCTGAATTACAAAATATATTGTAGAGGAAGTATTCAAAAATCCAGAAGCTCGTATTCCTCCTGCTACAATTGGGACACCCATCACAAACCTCAAGATAGAACCCGATATTTGAACAAGTATCCACCCATATACCGGAATCAATACCCACCATAGACAAACCAGTGGAACAACGACAATAATGAATTTCATACAGAATACTAAAGTTTGTAAAAGGGGTAATAGTGTTTTCCTTTGAAAAATCTGCCTTAACCGTTCACGAAAAGTCATTCCTTCCTTTGCTTCCGCATATACAACAAACTCTATCCATGCAAGCCATACCGCTACTACAAAAACGATATATACCGCCTGCCATACATAGTAATGCAAAAATTCAAACCATTTTCCTCCTGCATTTAATGCACCTACCACTGCCAGAAAAGACAAACGAAAAATATTAACAAAATACATCAATGGTATCCCAACGATAACCCCTAATAATTTCTTTCGTAAAAGCGTAGGATATGCAATTACCGCTGCAAAAAAAATAGCCATTATCTCTATGGCTCCACATTCTGAAATGATGATAAATGGGAATATATAACCACTTACTTTACGGCTCTCCTCAGGATTTTTTTGTGCTTCTGCATATTCCACTCTTAAAGATTGCAATTCTTCATTATATTTCGCTATTAAACTTGCTTTTTCAGGTTCGGACAAAGTGTTATTATTTTGCACTTCTTTAATTTTGACTTCAAGATTGGTTATCTTCTGTAACAAACCTTCTCTTAAAATAAATACCACCCTCGGCCCCATCTTCGTCTGGGCACCTTGTTTCCTCGACTTCTGTGCTCGATACGACCACTGTTCCCATGGAGTTAATGGCTCTTTACTTACATTCAAGTAATCATCAGATGTAGGCTGTTCTAAACCCCTTGCCCATGCCGATAACCAAGCTCTACATTCTTGGGGCGGTAAACTTTTGGGGAGTCCTTCTAATATTGCTTTCTCCCCTATCCTATTTAATACCCACGATGTATTTTTCGCTAATGTATAAAGATAATAGTCGTTTAAAGTTGTTTGAATTAAATAACGATACGCTGTTAGAAAACTAACTACTACAATAATGAAAATCAGAACAAACTGTAATGCCGGATTCTTATACCCTGCTTCTTTCCTGTTGGAGATTTCATTATTCGTATGCTCATTTTTACTTATTGACATTTTTCCTCTTACCTAAACACATTTTCTAAATTCATAGATTTTAAATAATCAAAAAAATAAATTAATTTTGATAAACTCATCGCGGAAGTATTATAATATCACATTCCTATTTTTATCACCTAAATAGTTAGCCGTAGCACTTCTAATCAATTCCCTAATAACAAAGGGGGTTTTAGTTTTTAGAAATAGTTTTAACCCAAAAATCTTTGTAAATAAAACAATTAACAAAGGAGAAAAAATGTATGAGTAAAAAGTTTGTCTACTTCTTTGGTGGAGGCAAGGCAGAAGGCCGTGCCGATATGAAAGAAACTCTCGGAGGAAAAGGAGCCAACCTTGCTGAAATGGCAAATTTAGGTATTCCTGTCCCTGCGGGCTTTACTATCTCAACAGAAATGTGCACCGAATACTATGCCAATAAAGGAAAACTCCCTGCTTCCCTTGTGGAAGAAGTGAATAAAGCTATGCAAAAAGTAGAAAAGGTAATGGGTAAAAAATTCGGAGATCCCAAAAATCCTTTGTTAGTATCGGTCCGTTCCGGTGCTCGTATTTCCATGCCCGGAATGATGGAAACCGTCCTCAATGTCGGCTTGTGCTCTAAAACAATCCCCGGATTAATCGAAAAGACAAAGAATGAACGCTTCGTATATGACTCTTATCGTCGCCTCATCATGATGTATGCAGATGTAGTGATGGAAAAAGCAGCAGGCATTGAGCCGGAAAGAGAAGATTTAGCCGTCCGCAGACAAATGGAAGCGGTAATGGACGAAATAAAAAAACAAAAAGGTGTCAAACTGGACACAGAACTCACAGTAGATGATCTTAAAGAATTGAGTGAAAAGTTTAAACAAATTGTAAGAAATACTTTGAAGAAAGATTTCCCCGATGACCCCAATGAACAACTCTGGGGCGCCATTAAAGCAGTATTTCAATCCTGGAACGGTAAACGCGCTATTGCCTACCGTCGTATCGAGAAAATTCCCGATGAATGGGGAACAGCAGTAAATGTCCAATCCATGGTTTTCGGAAACTTAGGCGAAACATCCGCCACAGGTGTCGCTTTCACTCGTAACCCCGCTACAGGCGAAAATAAATTCTATGGTGAATGGCTTATCAATGCACAGGGAGAAGATGTCGTAGCCGGTATCCGCACACCTTATCCATTAAATGAAGCCACAAAGAATCAAGAAAATCAACATCTCCCTTCCTTAGAAAAACTCATGCCCAAAACTTATAAAGAATTGGTAGGCATTCGAAATAAGTTAGAAAAACATTTCAGAGACATGCAAGATATTGAATTTACCATCGAGAATGAAAAACTTTATATGTTACAAACACGCACCGGTAAACGAACAGGGATGGCCGCGGTTCGAATTGCTGTGGACATGGTCAACGAAAAACTGATTGATAAAAAAACAGCTATCATGCGTGTGAAACCAACCCAACTCGATGAATTTCTACACCCGATGTTAGACCCTGCAGATGAACAAAAAGCAAAAATTCTCGCTAAAGGCTTACCTGCAGGTCCCGGTGGTGCCGTCGGAAAAGTTGTATTAACTGCTGACGATGCGGAAGCATGGGCAAAGAAAGGTGAAAAAGTTATCCTCGTCCGTGAAGAAACCTCTCCTGAAGATGTCCACGGTATGCACGCAGCAGAAGCCATCCTAACTGCAAGAGGGGGTATGACTTCTCACGCCGCATTGGTCGCTCGTGGTTGGGGTAAATGCTGTATCGTCGGATGTGGTAGTTTACATATTGACCTCGAAAAGAAAGAAATCCATGTAGCAGGCGAAGTCATCAAAGAAGGGGATTGGATTTCCATGAACGGTAGCACTGGAAAAGTTTACAAAGGTGCCCTCAAGGTTATTCCCGCTCAACCCGAAAAGAACAAGACATTCGCTTCTATCATGAAATGGGCAGATGAAATTCGTGTATTGAAAGTTCGCACTAATGCAGAACGCCCCGACGATGCCGCTAAAGCGGTAGAATTTGGCGCCGAAGGTATCGGCTTAGCAAGAACAGAACACATGTTCTTCCAACCCGAAAGAATCATTCACATGCGTGAAATGATTTTAGCAAAAAATCAAGAAGAGCGACGTTCCGCAGTCATGAAACTGTTGCCATTCCAAAAAGAAGATTTCATCGGTATTTTCAAAGCAATGAATGGCAGACCTGTAACTGTTCGATTACTTGACCCGCCCTTACATGAATTCGTAGGCAGTTTATTAGAAGATCCTGAAGAATTACAAAATCTGGCTAAGGTTTGTAATGTAACTGTGGACGAAATCAAAGCACGCGTCGAAAAACTTCATGAAATGAATCCCATGTTAGGACATCGAGGTTGTCGTTTAGGTATCACTTATCCTGAAATTACTGAAATGCAAGCCCGTGCTATCCTCGAAGCAGCAGGAACTCTCATTAAACAAAAAATGAAGGTTCTTCCGGAAATCATGGTCCCACTCGTAGGAACAAAACAAGAATTGGACAATCAGGTTGCTATCATCCACAAAGTAGCAAAAGATGTCATGAAAGAAATGGGTGTTAAAATCAACTATATGGTCGGAACCATGATAGAAGTTCCCCGTGCTGCATTAACCGCTAACAAGATTGCAGAAACAGCGGAATTTTTCAGTTTTGGAACCAATGACCTTACCCAGATGGGCTTTGGCTTCTCTCGCGATGATATTGGTAGTTTCTTACCTATTTACTTAGAAAACAAAATCCTTCCCGCAGACCCATTTGAAGTTTTAGACCAAGAAGGTATTGGACAACTTATTCAAATGGCCGTAGAAAAAGGAAGAGCCACCCGTCCTGACCTTAAATGCGGTATCTGTGGTGAACATGGTGGAGAACCTTCCTCTGTAAAATTCTGTCATCGGGTAGGTTTAAATTATGTAAGTTGCAGTCCATACCGTGTCCCTATTGCTCGGTTTGCCGCTGCACAAGCAGAAATTGAAACTCCAAGAAATAAACCAGCCAAATCAGCCAAGTCAGCCCCAAAAGGCAAAACGAAGAAAGCCTCCCGTAAAAAGTAAAATTACATTTATAACTTAAATATAAAAACCGCTTCTGACTACTCAGAAGCGGTTTTTACTTTTAAAAATTTACCAACCTATTATTATTTTTTGTCTTTCGCTTTCAACTCTTCTACAAGGTCAATATACATCTGCATAGATTGCTCTTGAGAGGTCCCTTCTAATGCTTTCCATGCATCATATTTTGCCCTACCGACAAAATCCATCATGCCCGGACGAGAACCTTTGCAATCTCCTTCAGATGCTTGCTTATACAACGCATACAATCTCAATTTGGTTTGAGCGTCTGGTGCTTCAGATAATTGAGTTACATCTTTTGAAGCTTGTTCAAATTTTGCTTTTAATTCTTCTGACATAACATACCCTTTCATTTTATTATGTAGTTAATTTTATTTATACTTACCATTAAGTATAACCCTATATTAAAAAATAAAATTACCTATTGTCAAGTTAAAATAAATATAATTTAACATTATTTTCATAATATAATATTCAAAATAAAAAGAAAGGAACATCTTATGAAAAATGTATTCATCATTGACGCAATAAGAACACCTATCGGTAGCCTTAACGGTATATTTGCTGAAATCTCTGCTGTCCAATTAGGAACTCACCTCGTTAAGGAACTCTTCAACCGACATTCCGAACTTTCTCCCGAACAAATTGAAGAGGTAATTTTTGGCGAAGTCCTAACTGCAGGTTTGGGACAAAATCCTTCTCGTCAGGTTTCTATTCACAGCGGAATCCCTTATTCTACACCCGCCTATACAGTAAATATGGTATGTGGTTCCGGTATGAAAGCCATTGAACTGGCGTGGCAGGAAATCCGCACCGGGCGAGCAGATATTATTATTGCAGGGGGGATGGAAAACATGTCTCAAGCACCCTATTTATTGAAAACCTTACGACGCGGTTCTCGTATGGGCGATACCACAGCCATTGATAGTATGATTTACGATGGTCTCTGGGACATATTTAATCAATATCACATGGGAATGACCGCAGAAAATGTAGCCGAAAAATTTGGAGTTTCCCGTGAAGCACAAGACCAATTTGCTTATGATAGTCAGATGAAATATGCTCGTGCTTTCGAAAAAGGATTATTCCATCAGGAGATTATTCCTATTCAGATAGAAACAAAAAAAGGACTTCTTGTTTTAGACAAAGATGAACATCCTCGCACCGATACAACATTAGAAAAACTAAGCAAACTGAAACCTGCCTTTAAACCTAATGGAACTGTTACCGCAGGAAACGCATCAGGTATTAATGATGGAGCTTCTGCGCTCATTCTTGTCTCTGAAGATGTTCTTCCCAAACTTAAACCCGCCTTTAACCCCGTACGGATAATTGATATTCAATCTAAGGGCTGTGACCCTGCCTATATGGGATTGGGACCTGTATTTGCCTCCCAAAAACTTTTAGATATAAACAAACTATCAGTAGAAAATATTGACCTCTGGGAAATAAACGAAGCATTTTCCGCTCAATCTATACCCTGCATACAACAATTAAATATCCAATCCGATATAATTAATGTTAATGGAGGAGCAATCGCATTAGGACACCCCATAGGCTGTTCCGGTGCACGAATAACCACAACACTCATTTATGAAATGCAGAGGAGAAAATCCAAGAGAGGCATTGCCACCATGTGTATAGGTGGTGGCATGGGTATTAGCGGACTATTTGAATTGGAATAGAGAGGTATTAGTTCTTTTGTCCAATGTGTCAGACTCGTCCGACCGGTCTGCCTTTTTATTAACTCTTCGCAATAATTGGAGCAAGTGCCGACAATAAACCTGCTATTGCTGTAAGTACTGTTGCTACTATGGAAATAATTGTAGCAGCTGATGCTGTTTCTGGATTAGTTACCTTTTGTGTTATTGTCCTTGTATGTTTCATCTATAACCTCCTTATAATGATTTATAAACACATTGAATAAATCGTTTTACATCATTTATTATACAAACTTTACAAAATAATATTACAACCGTACTTAATATAACAAAAATATAAAACTAAATTATAAGGAAAATGTTTATTCTATTAATAGTTTTTTTACCATTTCTCTCTGTAATTCTTCTTTCAGGGGTCTTTTCACTTAATAAAATTTTGCGTGCAATAATTCTTTCCATTCCCCCTTTTTTAGCACTTTTTATTTCAATGTCTTACCTAAATAAACAACTCCCCATATTTCAATTAAATTGGCTACCCACATTAGGGATAGATTTATATTTTGAATCTTCCTATTTCCAGCTTCTCTTTGGAATTTTCATTTTAACCATCGGTATATTTATTCACTTTTTTGCTACCATTTATCTCCAAAAAGACCCTTCTCTCAACAGTTGGTTCTTCTGGTTCTTTACCTTTATGGGTTCTATGTTAGGTATTGTATTTTCTGCCAATTTATTCCTCCTTTTCCTTTTCTGGGAATTGACCAGTCTGGCATCCTTTTTTCTCATTGGACATTATCACGAGCAAGAAGAAGCCAGAAAAAGTGCATGGGAAGCATTGCTTATCACAGGAGGAGGAGGGCTTTGCTTGTTAACGGGCTTTATAATGCTATTTATACTTACAGGAACGGTAAATCTACCAGAACTTCAAGATAAATTTAACTCATCAGAATCTTCTTTTTTCTTAAACACAGCCGTTTCCCTTATCCTTCTGGGCATCATGACAAAATCCGCTCAATACCCATTTCACTTCTGGCTACCTGATGCTATGACGGCACCCGCACCTGCAAGTGCCTATCTACACTCCGCTACTATGGTTAAGGCAGGTGTATTTTTAACCTTCCGTCTATCCCCAATTTTTTCAAATATCTATTTATGGCATGCATTACTAATCACATGTGGAGGTTTTACCTTTTTCTGGGGTGCTTTTTGCAGTTTAAGGGAGGACTCCATCAAAAAAGCATTGGCATATACCACAGTAAGCACTCTGGGTTTGCTAACTTGCCTGATAGGTATAGGGACACCTGAAATGATTTATAGTGCTATGCTTCTGCTCTTTGCTCATGCTATCTATAAAGCAGGATTATTCCTTTTCGCCGGGAGTATTGAGTTTTCTACTCATCATAAATATCTTTCAAAAATTAAGGGATTATGGCTAAAACAACCGCTATTCCTTATTACAGCGTTACTTCTAATACTTTCTCTTGCGGGTGTCCCACTCACTTTTAGTTTCTATGCAAAAGAAGAGTTAATACATACACTATTTCAACTGGATTCCATTAACGCACTCATCGTCACATTATTAATAGTTATCGGCAATATTTTATTAGTTGGATTTGCAACACGATTCCTTATTATCCCTCTATATAAAAATGAAAATCGAGAAGAAACCTTTCAATTTAATCTTTCTTCTTACTTACTCATAACCATTCCCTTACTCTTTTCTCTCATCGGTATAGTCATTCCTCTTTCACCATATTTAACAGATATTTTTCACAAACTTTCTCCAGAACTTTTACCCAATATTACTGAAAATAATTACACTGAAATTACAACAAAACACAATCAAACTTATTTACTCTTATTACCAAGTTTCATTACGTGGGTAGCAGGAATTTCTTTCGGCCTCTACTTTATATTTAAAAATAACATTAGCAAAGAACCCCATTTAACCGCCCTTGCCACAAGAATATATCAGCAATCTATTAATCAATTATTAATACAGTCCGATCGTATTACGCGTTTCTTTCAAAATGGGAAACTTCGTTCTTATCTACAAACATTTACCCTCGCAGTGCTCCTTGTATCTTTTATCTCTGTTATCGCAGAATCGGAAATTATCCAGAGCAATATCCTATCTCATATCTTACACACTGAACACAAAACAACAACTTATGATTTCATTTTAATTTCAATTATCATTGCAGGGATATTTGGTGTTATCTTCGCTAAAACGAAATTAACTGCTGTTATATGTCTCGGGCTAGTCGGGTATGGAATGGCTGTCATATTTCTCATTTTCAGTGCCCCTGATTTAGCCATGACCCAATTTATTATTGAAACATTAACTGTATCTCTATTTGTTTTTGTTTTTTATCATTTACCTGAACAACATTTACATCGAAGAAGATTTACTAAGTATCAAAATTTAATTATCTGTGCAATTTTTGGTGTTGTGATGGGTTTTCTGACCCTTTCCGCTTCGAGCATACAAACACATCTTTCCATTTCATCTTATTTCACTACGAAAAGCCTTCATGAGGCACATGGTGGAAATATTGTCAATGTTATCCTTGTAGATTTCCGAGGATTTGATACATTAGGTGAAATAACCGTTTTAGCAATTGCCGGTATAGGCACTTATGCATTACTTCGTTATCAGAGGTTAAAAAAACATGAATAGTTTAATACTTAAAACTGCGGGGAAATATATTGCACCATTGTTATTTCTTTTCGCCATCTACCTTTTACTCACAGGGCATAACCAGCCGGGGGGGGGCTTCTCAGGAGGATTAGTTGCATCCGCTTCTTTTATACTTCTTGCCTTCGCATACGGTGTAGAAAGAACCCAAAACTGGATACGAATTTCTCCGATATACCTCATTGCCTTAGGATTGTTATTAGCCATAGGAAGCGGACTTTTCTCAATACTCACGGGACAACCCTTTATGACAGGAGTATGGATAACTTTTAATTCATTATCGTTAGGAACACCTATGTTATTTGACACAGGTGTCTTTTTAGTAGTATCCGGCACTACTTTATTAATTATCCTTGAACTCTTAAAAGAGGTATAAGATTTTACTATGGAATGGCTTTTTGCAATCTTAGTTGGCTGTTTATACTCTGCAGGACTTTACCTCATGCTCCAGAGAAACATGTTTAAATTAGTATTAGGTATGTGCTTGATTAGTCATGGTGCCAATTTATTAATATTCACAGCAGGTGGCCTTACACGGAATTTACCCCCTATATTTAGCGAAGTGACTTCTGTTACTTCACAAATAACCGATCCCCTTCCTCAGGCTTTTGTATTAACCGCTATTGTAATTAGTTTCGGAGTTACTGCATTCTTACTGGTTTTAGTTCACCGAACACATAAAACACTTAACACTGACGATATAGACGATTTAATTAAGACGGATTTGCAATGAAAACATTGGTAATTTTCCCTATAATTATACCTCTGATTACTGCGAGCTTTTGCCTTGTTAGCTATAAGACTCCTCGTTTACAATGGTTCTTTGTAGGGTTGGGGAATATATCCTATTTTATTGTCGCCTTAACATTCCTCTGGGCTACCTATCACGGGAACTACTATTCTATTCAGATAGGAAACTGGGAAGCTCCTTTCGGAATAACTATCATCATTGACCTTTTTAGTTCCATAATGCTTGTAATAACCTCCATACTTGTTTTCTGTTCTCTGTTATATGCCCTCACAATGACACCTAAAGAAGAATTCCGGTTAGGTTATCTCTCCCTAACCTTTTTCCTTGTTATGGGGGTATCAGGTGCTTTCACGACAGGTGACTTATTTAATTTATATGTCTGGTTTGAGGTTATGTTAATGTCCTCTTTTGTATTAATGGCATTTGGAGGAGAACAGCGTCAATTAGAAGGTTCCATCAAATATGTCATTCTTAACCTAATGTCATCAGCTATTTTTCTTGCATCCACCGGCATCCTATATGGAATGGTCGGTACAGTAAACTTAACAGACCTTTCAATAAAACTTTCCATGATTGAACATAAATATCCAAAACTTATTGTAAGTTCATTACTCCTCGTCGCTTTCGGTATCAAAGCGGGTCTGTTTCCCTTATATTTCTGGTTACCTGCATCATATCATACCCCTCCCCCGGGTATTTCTGCTCTATTCTCCGGACTGCTCACTAAAGTAGGAATGTATTCCATCATACGCACATTTACTCTGTTTTATAGAGAAATTGACACAACAATGCAGAATGCACTTTTGATAATTGCCAGCCTTACTATGTTAATAGGTGTCCTCGGAGCAGTATCTCAGAATGAAATCCGACGTATCCTATCTTTTCATATTATTTCTCAGATTGGCTATATGCTAATGGGGCTCGCCTTATGGACCCCTGCGGGTATAGCCGGTGCTATTTATTTTATGGCCCACAATATTATTGCTAAATCAAACTTATTTTTTATAAGTGGTATTATCCATAAAAAAACAGGGAGTTACAACCTAAAATCACAAGGAAATTTATACAAAGAACTTCCTATTCTTTCCTTTTGCTTCCTTTGTTCTGCTTTATCCCTTGCTGGGTTGCCTCCCCTTTCAGGTTTTGTAGGAAAATTAGCCCTCATCATAGCGGGAATTAATGCAAATGCTTATATCACAGTGCTCGTATCTATTGTCGTAAGTTTCCTCACACTTTTCTCTATGACTAAAATCTGGATATACACTTTTTGGGGAACGCCTAATCATAAAAAAACAGATACCTCTGAAACACCCCAGAACTTATCGTTTGCTTACTGTTCTGTCATTATCCTTGCTTTGTTAACACTTGGATTGGGAATACTGGGCGAAACCTTTTTCACAATATCCTATAAATCAGCCCAGAGTTTACTTCAACCATTAACTTACATTGAAAAAGTTATGGGGTATTAATATGAACTCAAATTTATTCCTAGCAAACATACTTTTGAGTTTAATATGGGCTTTTATTTCAGGCACTCTTTCTTTCGCAAACATTCTATTAGGTTTTATTATCGGATATTGTATCCTGTTTATCATATATGGTAAAGAAGCAAATTATTTTAAGAAAATTGTTCGTATTTTTTTATTTGCATTTCGTTTTATTGGGTTATTATTCCTATCAAATATTGAGGTTGCCATTGAGGTACTTCGCATTCGGCCCAAAGCAGCCCCCGGAATTATTGCTTATCCCCTTCATTCCATCAACCCTCTTGAAATAACCTTATTTGCCAATTTTATCTCTCTAACGCCCGGGACACTTAGCGTAGAAATTTCAGAAGATAATAAAATCCTCTATATTCATGCCCTTTTTGCTAATAATCCCGAAAAACTAAAAAAGGATATAGAAACACAATTAGAAAAACCTTTAAACGAGATTTTTAATTAAATATGCTTGGTGTAAGTATTATCATATTTACAGTAATGGTAATTTTAGGGATAATCTTTGCCCTTATACGACTTGTTGTGGGACCTACTTTAGCAGACCGTGTTGTTGCATTAGATTTAATAACAACCCAGATTGTAGGTATAATCGCTGTTTACTCTATTGCCATATCTAACTCAACATATCTAATTGATGCTATAACCATTACAATTCTTTCCTTTTTAGGAACTGTTACTTTTGCCTACTATTTAGGACTGGGAGGAAAATCATGATACGAGAAATTTTCATATCTATATCTTTATTTATTGGAGGTTTTTTTATGCTGTTAGCAGGTTTCGGTATATTGCGTTTCCCGGATGTATATACCCGAATGCATGCAGGGACAAAAAGTGGAACATTGGGAGTATCGGGGGCATTAATTGCACTGGCTCTCTATTTTTGGGATACAGAGGTTACTATACGTGCATTATTACCTATTATATTTACACTCATTACAGCCCCTGTCGCTGCACATTGTATTAGCCGTTCTGCATTTAAAAGTGGAATAAAATTATCTAAAAATAGCGTCATAAATGAATTTGAGAATAACAAGAACATTTATCCATAAAATAAATATTCTCTCAAAGAAATAAAATTACTGGGTTGGTTTTGTATCGGTTGTTTTTGTGGGTTTTGTTTCTTCACCCTGTTTAAGACTCATTGCTTCTTTCACAAGAGGAATAATTTGTTCCGCCGGCAAAAGGATAATTAAAGAATTGCTCTCAACTTCATCTTTCCACTCCTGAACAACCCGTAATGTTCCTATCCCCACAAACTTTCCATCCATTGAAAAAAAAGGAGAACTTAAAATATCAAAAGAACGACTTTGACTTAATGTAAAAAATAAAAATGGTTTTTCGATAATACTTTCCACTCTCAATATCGTGGCACTATGAGATCTACGAGCCACTTTACCATGTTGCATAACTAATACCAACGGGTCGAAGAGTTGAGGAACCACAATATTTTCTTTTTCTAATGATATTTTTGTCAAATCCTCAGGAATAGATTCCTTTGCCTGAATAACCATTACATCTCGTTCTTTGTCCTGTAATAAAACTTCCGCAGGAATCTCTTTCTCATCTTTAAAAATCATTTTTATGGAAGCGATGCGGATATTAATTGTGTTCCGTAATTCTTGGTCTATCAATATCGAAGGGTCAAGAGCAGAAAGAGCAAGGATTGCCATACCAGAAGGCTTGACTAAAACCGCAGTACATTGTCCAACGGATTCCTCTTCCCCATCAGATGTGGTAATGAGTAAATTAGCGCGAACCGTTATAACGGAAGAACTATTTTGTTCAAAAACTTTTCTCCCCAATTCAGCCAAATCATCTGAAAAACTATTGTAAACCAAGAATATTGCCCCTAACACAAAAACATAAATTTTACTAAACTTTATATACTTCATAATAGTTTTTACTCTCATTCGTTAAATAATGAATTAAATTAAACATAAATTGTGTTTGATTATAACATAACTTTATAAAATTCTTACAGTAGGACATTTATAAGATAACTATGTTATTATATTTAACAATAATAAATGTATCTTCTCTGGAACTTTGTAGTTATGGCTATTCTTGATAATATTAATTCTCCTAAAGATATTAAAAGCCTTTCATTAGAGCAATTAGAACTGTTAGCAAAGGAAATTCGTGAAAAAATCGTTTCTACAGTTCTAATCAATGGGGGGCATCTTGCATCTCCATTAGGAGTGGTAGAATTAACAATTGCACTACATTATGTTTTTGATATTGGTAATGATGTTCTTATTTGGGATGTCGGGCATCAATCTTACGCTCATAAAATACTCACGGGAAGACATCACAACTTTGACACCTTGAGAAAAAAAGGTGGGATTAGTGGCTATCCACGTCGAGAGGAAAGCCCACTTGATTTTTTTGGAACAGGGCATAGTTCTACATCCATCTCTTCCGCATTAGGAATGGCTATTGCCCGTAATATGGAAGGTGCCAATTATAATGTTATCACTGTGATTGGAGACGGGGCTATGACAGGAGGCATGGCAATGGAAGCATTAAGCCATGCCGGGCACCTTGGAACAAACTTGCTTGTAATATTGAATGATAACGAAATGTCCATAGCTCCAAATACAGGGGCTCTGGCAAAATACTTTAATCGTTTGATTATGGCATACCCCTACAAACGGGCAAAAGAAGATGTCGGAAGTTTTGTAAAACGAATTGTTGGTGAACGCGTAACACGAACTATCCAGGATCTGGAAAAATCAGTTAAAGGTTTTATAACAAAAGGTTCATTATTTCAGGAATTAGGTTTTAACTATATTGGTCCTGTGGACGGACATGATTTACCCTTATTAATCGAATGCTTCCAGAATTTAAGACATTTTTCGGGTCCTATATTATTCCATTGTCGAACCGAAAAAGGGAAAGGTTTTAAACAAGCAGAGGAAGACCCTCAAAAATACCATGGCGTTAAACCTAAAAAAATTTTGAAATCGGATGAAGAAGGCGATGGTATTTTATTAACACAAGATATTGAAGAAACAGTGAAAAGTTTCACAGAATATTTTGGCGAAACAATATGCAAACTTGCGGAAAAAGATAAAAGAATTGTGGCTATAACCGCCGCAATGCCCGCAGGGACAGGATTGACCACCTTCGCAGAAAAATTCCCCGAACGCTTTTTTGATGTAGGAATTTGTGAACAGCATGCTGTAACTCTTGCAGGAGGATTTGCTTGTAAAGGGTTACGACCTGTTGTTGCTATCTACTCCACATTTCTACAACGGGCTTATGACCAGATTATTCATGATATATGTTTACAAAACTTGCCTGTTATCTTCGCCATTGACCGTGCAGGACTCGTAGGTGAAGATGGGCCTACCCACATGGGTACTTTTGATATATCCTTCCTACGACTTATACCTAATTTAAAAATTTGTGCCCCTCGGGATGGTCACGACCTTAAAATGCTACTGGAATTAGCCCTTTCACAAGAGAGCCCTATCGCCATCCGTTACCCCAAAGCACAGGCTATACCCACAGGTCTTATAGACGAACGAAACCTTTCGGGTGCGGATATCCTTTTATCAGGCACAGATGGCTACCTATTGGCAGTTGGGTCAAAAGTGAATACCTGTTTGAAAGTTGCTGAAAAACTCCAAAAAGCAGGGTTATACATCGGTGTTATTGATATGAGATGGATTAAACCCTTAGATACACAAGTATTAAAAGACCTTTCTACACCTCGAATCTTCACTATAGAAGAAAATACGCTCATAGGTGGATTTGGAAGTGCTATCCTTGAATACTTTAATGATAATCGTCCATCAGAAGATATAAAAATATACAGATTTGGTGTTCCCGATATCTTCTGTGAACATGCAACACGCGAAGAACAACTGAAAATGTTCGGACTTACCGTGGATGAATTAACTTGCAAAATTCTTGAGATTTTTGAACAAAATCCCACCTTCCCCACACTAAACATATCACAGGAATTAAATATTACTGATAATTCCCATTCACTTCAAAAGTTGTAAAAAAATATGGATTTATGATAATCTTTTAAACCCCAATGTTTTTTAGCATGAGGGGGCGAGTGGCGGAATTGGCAGACGCGCTGGACTTAGGATCCAGTACCGCAAGGTGTGCGGGTTCAACTCCCGCCTCGCCCACATTATAAATAACTCTATTTACGAACAAACAATAAAAAAAACTTAAATATAGGTCAAAGGTCATGACAGAACAAGAAAAGAACCTCAACACATCTGAACCAGAGCAAAAAGAAAACATTTCAGAAACTCCAGAACAAAAGACTACAATCGTAGAAACACATGAGCATAAACATCATCACCATACTCATGAAGAGGAAGAATTTAAATTTGAAAAAGACCCCGAATATGAAATGGACTATAAAGGAGATTGTTTGTATTCGGTAAAAATTACTATACCAGCAGTAAATGCAAAAACACAGACCAGCAAAAATTTAGAAGAATTAAAAGAACATGCAGAATTGCCCGGTTTCCGTCGCGGGAAAGCACCTATGTGGTTAATAGAAAATAAATTTGGGAAAATAGCACGGAAAGAGGCTTTCGACAAAGTTATTTCTGAATCGGTAAAAAAACTCATGGAAGAAAAACAGTTAAGAGCCTTTTCAACGCCCCAATTTGAAGGTTTAGAAGAACTTGATAAACTTCCTGAAGACACAGATATATCTTTTCAAATATCATTTGAAGTAGCACCGAGATGCGAATTAGGGAAATATCGAGAACTTGAATTAGAACGGAAAGTGTTTGAACCCGATGAAAATATGATTACAGAACGATTAGAACTCCTACGAAATCGTTTCGCTATTTATCAATCCGCGCCTGACGCAGAAATTACAAATGGTGACCAGGCAATCATTGATTTCAATGGAACTATAGATGGAGAAAGTTTCCCGGGAGGAAGTGCTAATAATTATCCTTACATTGTGGGGTCTAAACGATTCTTCGGAAAATTTGAAGAAGCACTCATCGGGGCAAAAATCGGCGATACAAAAACTTGTGAAGTAGAATTTCCTGAAGATTATACCAATAAAAGTTTGGCTGGGAAAAAAGCAATCTTTGAAATTAAAGTAAAAGACATTAAAAGGAAAGAACTTCCTGCTTTAGACGATGAATTCGCAAAACAGGCAGGAGCCGAAAATGTTGAAGACTTAAAACAGAAGATTAAGAAAGAGTTAGAAGCAGCCATCTCCGAAGAAACCCATTATCAATTGGAGACATCTGCAATTGAAAAAATTATTGCAAATAGTACATTTGAAATTCCCAAATCCCTCATCGAAGAAGTGGCAAGGAATCAGGTTGAGGAACAAATCCAGCGGATGATACAAATGCGAATGCCCATGTCGGAAATTGAAAAACAACGAGAAGAATTAGAAAAAGATGCCAGAGAAAAAGCAGAAAAAACAATTAAATGGTATACCGCTGCTAATGAAATAGCTTCAGCAGAAGGAATTGAAATTTCCGAAAACGATTATGAGGATGAAGCACAGAGCATACAGGGAAGAACCGGCATAGATATCGAAACAATTCGTTCCTATATTCAGGAACAGGGAAAAGATGATGTAACGGATACTATTATTCGAAGAAAAGTAGTAAAACTCATTTTAGATAATGCAAAAATCGAGACAAAAACCATTTCCCGTGAAGAATGGGAAAAAGAATCTAAATAAGAGAACTTAAAACTATGCATGAAGCAATAGAAAAATTAGTCAGACACGGTATTAATCCTTATTCCGAAACACCTATCAACCCACAAGCAGTAACGATATACCAACAAACCAGTCGGGGTGAACGGGCATATGATATTTATTCACGACTATTAGAAGACCGAATTATCTTCTTAGGTATGCCCATTGACGATTATGTTGCCAATTATATTATCGCTCAATTGCTATATTTAGAGGCAGAAGACCCCGATAAAGATATTAACCTTTATATTAATAGTCCCGGGGGTAGCGTAACTGCAGGTCTGGCAATATATGACACAATGCAGTTTATCCGCCCTGAAATAACAACCATTTGTCTTGGTCAGGCAGCGAGTATGGCGGCGGTTCTCATGTCCGCAGGTACCCCCGGAAAACGATATGCTCTCCCCTATTCTCGCTTTTTACTCCACCAATTAATGGGTGGTGTTCGTGGGCAGGCAACAGATATCGCCATACAAGCACAGGAAATTGTTCGTATCGGTGAAACCATTGACCAAATCCTCGCCAAACACACAGGACAACCCATCGAAGTTATCCGTAGAGATACTGACCGCGACCTCTTCCTTAGTGCAGACGAAGCAAAAAACTATGGGCTCATAGACGAAGTCCTTCAACGCTCCAAAACCAAAAAAGAAAAATAACATCATGTCTAAAACGGTTGTTATTATTGGTGCTTCTGCAGACCGGAATAAGTATAGCAATAAAGCGATTCGAGCATATCTTGCCAAAGGATGGACTGTCTATCCTGTAAATCCGAACCTCACTGAAATTGAAGGTATCCCTTGCTATAAATCTATCGAAGATGTCCCCGACCCCATAGACCGAATTAGTGTTTATGTCCCACCCCAAATAGGTAAGATACTGTTACCTTCTATTGCTAAAAGAAAACATAACGAACTCTACATCAACCCCGGTGCAGAAGATGAGAAACTTATGCAAAAAGCATCTGAACTCGGCTTAAAACCCATCTATGCGTGTAGCATTATGGCCATCGGTTCCCACCCATCTTCTTTTCCTGAAAAATAAAATTTCCTAAAAAAACAAAAAAAATACTTGACTTTTAAATATTTCTTTGCTTATAGTAGTCTAATATTAATATATAAAATTAAATAAAATGTAGAGTCGAAAAGATGGGACAAAGAACTTCACTCCTAATAAGTTTTGTAGGGGCAAATGATCCTTTTGGAAAAGAGGAAAAGGCACCCACAGGGGGAAAACCCTATGGACCTATTATATCAGCGGTTAACACAGGTAATTTTGATATTATTATTTTGTTAACAACCCCTCCTATGGTTAATAGGACAGAAGAAACCAAAAAACTAATTGAAGATCTTTATCCAAAAAAAGAAGTACAAATTCATTATACAGCAATAAATGACCCTACAAACCACGGAGAGGTGATGAAAGCAATCAATAAGTTTGTAGAACAAGAAAATGAATTATTGTTAAAAAAAAATTATGAGATTTTTATTGCAATAACATCCGGGACCCCTGCGATACACGCATGCTGGTTATTAGTCACTGCAAGTGGAAAAATTCCTGCCAAGATAATTTATGTTAAAGAAGCAAGATTTACTCCATCAGGGAAACCTGAAATAACACAAATTGACCTTACCCGCCCAGAGTTTCCCGTCGTATCGCCTAAAATTACCCGAGAATGGAAAGAAGAAGAAACGACTCCCACTTCATTCACTGACTACGGTTTAATTGGACAATCAGAGCCATTTATCAAAGCTTGCCAAAATGCATATACATATGCCAAAAAGAATGTGGACATCCTTTTAATTGGAGAAACGGGGACCGGCAAAGAACTCTTTGCTGAGATGATACATAAAGTAAGCGGGCGAAAGGGAAATTTCGTCCCATTTAATTGTGTTGAAACAACAGAAACAATTTTTGATAGTACATTGTTCGGACACAAAAGAGGTGCCTATACAGGAGCAATAAATGACCGAGACGGACTTTGTAAAAGCGCTCAATGTGGAACTCTTTTCCTTGATGAAATAGGAGATATTTCTCAAAGTTTACAGGTTAAACTCCTTCGCTTCCTTGAAAATAAAAAATATAGACCCGTAGGAAGTGATATAGAAGAGGAAGCCCATGTCCAATTTGTATTTGCAACGAATCATAATTTAGAAAAACGGGTTGAGCAAGGAAAAATGAGAGAAGATTTTTATCATCGTATTGCTCGCTTCAAAATTGAAATACCTCCATTGAGAGAAAGAATTACAGATATTCATTTACTCATTGAATACTTCGTTACAAAATTTGATAATAAAAGCCCCAAAGTCCAAATCACTCCTGAGGCCATGCAAAAGTTAACTCGACATAACTGGCCTGGAAACATACGCGAATTGAAAAATACAATTGAGAAAGCAATTATTGACTGTGGGGATAGGCGTATAATTACTCCCAAAATAATCTCTTTTACAAATCTGAAACCAACTTCAAAAGAATATCTTCAGCTTCTACCTAATCCCTATAAAGGTTTTAATCTGAATATGCTGTTAGATGAAATTCGTATGTGTTACTATAAAAGAGCATTAGAAATAACAAATGGAAAACAATCTGAAGCTGCTAAACTTTTAGGAGTGTCCGCACAAGCGGTAAGCCAATACCTTAAAGAGGAAGAAAAATTAAATGAAGATTGAAAAAAATCAAGTGAAATTTAAACAATACAACAGGGGAGAAACTATCGTTTCTTTTCTTAACTCTTTATGTTCTAATTACATAACAACAAAAATCATTAAGTCAATAAACCTGGCATCTTTCTTGTTATAGAAAAGACAAACAAAAGAAAGGACAAAATATGACAGAAAATAATAACGACATAAAACAAATCATCGAAAAAGTTGCCCTTTCTGCTCTATTGCATGATATTGGAAAATTTTGGCAGAGGACAGGGGAAGCAAAACCTTTTACCAGGCAGGAAAAAGATTATTTTAATACTTATGAACATGCTCATTGGAGTTGTAGTTTTATAGATAAATACATAAATGATAAAGATATACATCGTTGGGCACTTAATCATCACATTAAAGATTTGGATGAGTGGCAGTCAAAAGTTATAAAATTAGCCGATTGGCTCTCCTCCGGCGAAAGAAATGTATATGAACACGGGAAGGATGACCAGATTACTGAAGAGCCTCCTACACTTACTCCCCCTACCGCACGATTAGAAAATATTTTTGATAACCTCCTATATACTAAAAAACCGGGAGAAGAAAAAGGAAAAACATATTTCCAACTGAGTCAGTATCCCGATTACTCCGATGTATTCTTCCCTACACCTGCTAATGAGGGAGATAAAGAGGATTACAGAAAACTATGGGAAAAATTCATTGAGGATTTAAAATATTTAGGCTGGACCGATATTAACAAACTCAATTTACCGTATGCCACATGGCTATCCTTATTAAAAAAATATACAAGTAGAATTCCTTCTGCAACGCCCACAGAAAAACAAAAAATTTTCCCTGATATTAGTTTATACCAGCATCTGAGAATTACCTCTGCAATTGCATCTTGCCTCACTTATAACTATGTAAATAAAAATATAAATATCTCAATTGATGAAAAATACATTGATACTTGCCTGGTAAAATGGAAATCCTACAATGAGGAATTAGGGCATACTCTGGATGAACTAAGATCTATTAAAAAGGAACTAGATGAAGAAACAAAAAAAGATGTAAAAGATATAAATAAGATACAGAGCCTCTCAGAAAGAAAAAGTAAGCTCGAAAAACAGGTAGAAGATTTTATTACGAAAGATGAACTAGAACTTTTTACATTCTTATGTGGGGATGTGTCGGGTATCCAGGAATATATTTATTCTATCCCTTCTAAGGGCGCAGCAAAACAACTCAAAGCACGTTCTTTCCTTTTGCAACTCCTTTGTGAATTCATTGCTATTTATATTTGTGAGCAGTTTAATCTCCCCCCATGTAACATTATCTATTCCGGTGGTGGGAGATTCTTTATATTACTTCCAAAATGCGTAAAGGACGAAGTAGAAAAACTTAATCAGGATATATCGCTCAAATTACTCAAATATATGCATGGTGAACTACACCTTTTACTTGCCACAACCCCAGTAAAACTATCTCATTTCTGTGTGGGTGGGTTCAGTTCTGTATGGAAAGATGTAACTCAAGAAATTGGAAAAAGAAAAAAACAAAGATATTCCATTTTTCCAGCGGAATATTACGATGATATTTTCGGAAAAATGGACAAAACAAAATATCCTGTATCTCAATATATCACCGGAGAAGACCAGGAGGAAGATAAAGAAACTAAAAAAAACAACGAGCAATTAGAAAAAATTGCAAAAAATCTTCGGAACGCAATATGGTTAGTACGTCGTAAAGTAAGCAGTGTAAATACAGAAGACAATCCTTTACCACTACAATTTATTAATGAATTAGGCTATGACTATGAAATACTTAACAATTTAGGAGAAGAAGTAAATTTAGACAATGTCGTTGAAATTATCTTTTTAGAAAAATTTAATATTTCTACTACAGTAACCAAAATATTAACGAATAAGCTCGATAAAATTTCTTTATCACTCCGTCCTTTTGCTAATTACTGGCCCTCTTTAAAAGAAAACTTAGACATTAACGGTAGAAAACAGGAAGAAAAGGATAAACGCGATGCAACATTTGCTCCAGCACAATTTGAAGATTTTGCTGAAGTAGCTAAAGGTCCTGAAAAAATAGCTATACTCCGGGCAGATGTGGACAATCTCGGCAACATTTTCAGCAGAGGATTAGGATATTACAACACATTATGCCGTTCGGCTATGTTAAGTTCATCTCTATCTGATTTCTTTGAAGGATATGTAAATGCTCTGGCTAAACATAATGATTATAAAGGTTCTATTGGAATCGTTTATAGCGGTGGCGATGACCTCTTCATCGTGGGAGCATGGGATAAAGTAATTGATTTTGCTTTTCAACTCCGTGAGGATTTTGATGATTATACACATGGTAATCTAACATTCTCCGGTGGAGTTGTTGTTATTGACCATTCTATCCCGGTGCGAATATCTGCTAAAATGGCCGAAAAAGCAGAAAACCAGGCAAAATCTTATGTGCGACCACCTAAAAAAGAAAAAGACACTATCGTTATTTTTGATACTGAAATTGCTTATGAAGAGAAAAAAGAATTACTTGAAATTAAGGAAAATCTATTAAATTTGTCCAAACAACCAGAGAAAGATGTGGCTTTCAAAGGTGTTTTAAATAAACTTTTTGAGGTTACTAATGTCTACCAAAAACAAAAAGAAAAAGAGAAAAAACTCAAGGCAAAAGGGTTAACAACAGAAGAAATCCAAAAGCAAGTCATCCTCGACCGATGGAAATGGCTCCTGGTATACGGGCTTAGGAAATACACTACAAAAGATGCAAAAAAACAAACACAAGCAGATGAAATTATTATAGACATTCAGAAAGAATTACTCGAACATAAAGATACTACCTATAAAATTGAAGATAAACTCAGTGCAATCCTGCGCTGGGTCGAATTCTTAACAAGAGTAAAAAACAATAAAAATTAAACATAAGGAGCTTATCTATGTATCCAGACAAAAACTTCAATCAGAATGTGGACAGGAACCAACAGCAATCAAGACCAACCCCAGATACTGATTTCTTTGCCACAATGGTAAAGAAAGGGATTACACCACAGTTTATAAAAGATGCTGAAATTTGTGGGGAGTATTTAGTTCGCGAGAAACTGACAACATCTCAAATACGCCGAATATTTGGACATGTCAAAAAAATTGAAAGTTTTGAAGACCCTAAAAAATTTATACCTCAACTGCTCCTGTTAAAACCACTACTGGCATATACCGCCAAAAGAAACTCCCCAGTAATGTATTTAAAAAATATTACAGATAAAGCGATTGATGCTGTTACAGACGAAGAGATTCAAAATGACAAAGAAAAACAATTAGCACGTTTCCGTCTCTTTTGTAATGGTTTCGAAGCAATCTTAGCTTATCACAAAGCTAAAGGTGGAAAAGATTAATAAAAATAAACATAAATAAATAGGAGATATGAATATGAATACAACAATCAATCTTACAAAATTAGTTGCTCAATTAATCATTCAAGGAGAAATTGAACTCCTTACCGGATTACGTATAGGAGGCTCTGAAACAGGCCTTTCAATAGGTGGCGTGGATACTGTTGTAGTCCGAAATGCGACCGACGGGAAACCATACATTCCCGGTAGTTCTCTAAAAGGTAAGATGAGATGCCTACTCGAAAAAGTTCACTGTCCAGGAAAATTAAGTAATGTTGCCAATTGCAAAATCTTTACTTGTGATAACTTGAAAACTTATAATGACCCCCAAAAAGGTATTATTTTTCATCTTTTTGGAACTACAAACAACGAAATTGAAGAATTAAAAAAATCAAAAGCACAGGGGGAAACCTATCCAATTGAATTTTCCTTGCCTACACGATTAGTAGTTCGTGATTGTTCTCTAACGGACGATTCTGCAAAAAAATTAGAAGAATCTTTGTATGTTGACTTGCCTTACACACAAGCAAAAACTGAAGTCATCATAGATAGAATTACTTCAGCTGCAACTCCGAGAAAAATAGAACGTGTGCCTGCTGGAGTTAAATTTAATTATCAACTGGTGTTAAATCTGTATAATCCACCCGATTTAGACAATAAATGGCTTTCTTCTTTATTGAATACACTTAACGAAGGTATGGACCTACTCGAAAATGATTATCTTGGTGGTATGGGCTCTCGTGGATATGGCCAAATCAAGTTTGCTACAAGGAAAGTTAAACTAAATAATTTTTCATCTGATTTAGAAAATAACGAAACTTATAAAAACTGGCTGAATACTTTCCAAAGATAATTCTCCAAACTAAAAGGAGTTATTCGAATGCCTTACTACCGAGTAAAACTTAAACCCAAAGGACCTTTCTTCAAAGGTATAAATAGTCATGCGAGGAAATCCACTGCCATAGTGCATTCTGATGTTTTGCATTCTGCCTTTCTCTGTGTTGCACATACATTAGACCCCTACTGGTTAGAAGAAGACCGAGCAAAAACTCTCCTCGTTTCCTCCATCTATCCATATTATGAAGCCTCTCATAATGATAAAAATGCAAAACAGAACGATAAAGAAAGGAACATTCTTTACCTCTACCCTAAGCCTTTTTCCCCCTACACGGATGATAAAGAAAAACATGAATCTACAGCAGATACAGAGAAAGAGCATGACCGAAAAAAGTGGAAAAAAGTCAAATATGTTTCTGAAAGGCTTTTTGTAAAACTTCTGACAGATAAAAATGCCGAAAAAGAAGAATATATGTATTTAGATGAGGAGAAAGGAATAACCCTGTTTTTGAAAGAAGAAAAAGTCGATAAAAAACCATCAAAGAAAATTGTTACGGAGAATTATAAAATCTCCACTGTTATTGACCGAGGTACAAATCAAGCCACTCCCTATCCACAGAATTTTTACGAAATCAATACTGAAGAAGGGGTTGGACTCTGGTTCCTTGTGAAATTAGAGGAATCAGAAGTGGATTCCTTTAAAAAAGTCCTTTCCGCTCTTGGTTCATTAGGCATCGGTGGAGAACGCTCTTCCGGATTCGGACATTTTTCGGTTAAAAACATAATCCCGTTTGAATCCGATAATATAAAATATTCAAAAGATAAGGATATTTTAGTTGTAAACGGGCATGAAACTTTAAAACACAACGCTGTATCCACACTTAGCCTTTATCATCCCACTAAAGAGGAATTCGAGGTGGGTATTTTAAAAGGAATTGCATCTTACGAATGTACCATGCGAGGAGGTTGGATACACGGTCTCGCCGGCGACTCTTTCCCTAAAATGTCTGTCCGCATGTGCATCGAAGGAAGTATATTCCCTGTAAAAGAGGGGATAATACCTAAAGGAAATGTAATTGACATCAGCTATAATGAAAAACCTCATAAAATTTGGCGTTCTGGACTCGCTTTTAACATCTATTTCCATTATCTACAAAATGAGGAGAATAAAAAATGAATAATAAGAAAATCCACGGAGTATTCAAAATTACCCCTATCACACCTATTCATATCTCCGATGGTGAAAAATATCAAATATTCGAATATTACATTGATGATAAAAAAATATTCTATCTTAAGGATGTAATGAAGTATTTTCAGGACAATTGTGAAGATTATAATACCGCATTAAAAATTATAGAAGACCTATCTTTCCATCCAGGACCTGAATACATTCGCTATACCTTACCCGTATACGCAGAATCTGAAAAAGCAAAAAAAACAACCAGTGTTGCTCAACCTAAATCTCCGACTGCTACAGCTTATTTATCAACAAAACAGACTAAGATAGACCCCCATATTGCCAAAATTATGAAACAAGCAGAGAAACAGCAAGCACAATCTCATAAAAATCAAATACCTTCCTCTCAATCTACACATCAATATCAACCAACAGAAGAAGTTTTTGCCTTTATTAAAGACCCCTTTGGACAACCCTTTATTCCGGGTTCCAGTTTGAAGGGATGTATAAGAACAGCAATCATTTTCAGTATATTATCAAATGAACCTTCACTACCAGATACAATATTAAAAGAGTTTTTTCAAAAACAAAAAGACAATAATAAAGTAAAGTTTCAAGAAATCCTGAATAATTATATTTTTCCCAAAAATGATATTAAATATGACTTATTTAAAGCCTTAGTTATTCGCGATTCATCTCCATTTCAAATTATGAAAAATCAAGATACTTTACCCACCTTAAACGACTTTGCAGTCTGTCAGATACAAATAGCTAAAAAAACAACAAAAGGATTGGAATTTCAAGGTGGTATAATACTCGCTGAATGCCTTTACACAAATACAAAAAGCCCCATAGAAATTCCTTTTTACATAGATAAATTCACTATTGAAAAATTAGTAGAATCTCCTACCCCGAAATCTGCAATAGAAAAACTCCAATCTACCCTATCTAATCCAGAAAAATTAAAAAATGCACTCTTGAATTTCTCTAATAAATTGATTGAATCGCAAGAGGAATTCTATAAATCCTCAGGGAAAACCAACCCATTACAGAAAAACTTCCAAGAAGCAAGGGAGAAAAAAGAGATACTACTCCAACTTGGCTTTGGTACCGGATATCTGAGCAAAACAATTGCACTTGCATATCCTCCTGAAACGCGTGCTGAGATACAAAAAAAACTGCATCTGGGTAAAGCAAAGAATTATACACAGGACATACCATTTCCGCGTTCACGGAGACTTATAACGGATAAAACATCACAAACACCAACCCTTCCTATGGGGTGGTTTAAATTAGAGTTAGACTGGAAGTGAACTAAAAAAGCCTAAACTTGCTTTTATTCGCATCATTTGTAGTGAAAATATAAATTTCTCGGGGTAATAAAACTTAAAAATGAAAGAGGAGAGGTCTCTATGCATCTCATTCTGACTGAAAAAAACATCCGTATCGGCAGATACAAAAACATGTTCAAAATTATCAGCGAGGGCAAAATCCTCAAAACCATTCCATCCAGCAAATTATCTCACATCATTATATTTACACAAGGGTTTTCCATCTCCGCGGAGGCACTCGCCCTTGCCAGCGAAAAAAACATCACTTTAACCATCTGCAAACCATACGGCAAACCTATAAGTTTTATTCAACCCGTTTACAACCACCCTCACGTTCAAAATCGCTGGAATCAATACAACGCTATACAAAATGGCTATGGTATACAAATCGCAAAAAAATACATCCACACCAAAATCGAAAACCAATTCCAACTCCTCGCCCGATACAAACACTACATTCCCCAAATAGAAGAAACCATGAATAACACCATATTCCCACTTCTCCAAAAAATTAAATCTATAGACCCTAAAAATGTGCCCTCTGCCAAACAAAAAATTATGTCCATCGAAGCACATGCTTCTTCCCTATACTGGAAATTCTTTCAAGAACTCATTCCCCCTCATTACAACTTCACACACCGCACACATCGTCATTCCAAAGACCCCATCAACTCCGCTCTTAATTATGGTTACGGAATACTTTACTCCGAATGCTTCCGAGCATTAACCCTTGCAGGTCTTGACCCTTATGCCGGTTTTTTACACACATTCCAAAACAATAAACAATCTCTCGTTTTTGACTTCATAGAACCCTTCCGACAGACACTCGTTGATAGCGTGCTACTTGCATCCGTCAGACAGGGAATAAATATTTACCTGCAAAAAAACGGCTTACTCGAAAAAGAAACACAAAAACGACTTTCTGCCCTGTATGTCCAACGCCTTTATGAAACCATCCCCAACGACTCCAACACTACCTATCAAAAATACATCTTATACGAAGCCATTAAACTGGCTCAAATATTAAATCAGCAAAATAAATACAACCACCCATAAACATAAAAAAAGAGAGTTCATATTATGCTTCTATTTTCAATATATCCATATAGGTATCCACCTTATTCACATAATAAAAATCCCAACATTTTAACAGAATATTACATAAAAAGAAGACAAGTTCCTTACCTCCCTTGGAGGAAAACAAATAATCATTCTTCTCTACAAATACATAGACAAGCAAGTATGCCTACGCTACATGTAAGTATTGAGAAAAATCACGTACTCCCCATTCCTTCTTTCATCAGCGCAATGCAAAACAAATTTATCCTTGTAATTCATAACAAAAAAATATGAACCCTATATATGCAAACACTCTTTTTCTTCGACATAGGAAACGATAAACTTCGCAACAAAATCATCTATCTATTAGAAGAAGCCGGAACTTCCCGAATCCAATTCTCCGTATTTATGGGTAATCTCGACGAATACGAAAAAGAACTCCTTATAGAAAAAATCCAAAAAACCATCCACGAATTTCTACATGAGGAAAACCCTGAGGAAAAACATCGTCAACTGGTTATTCATATAGTTCCCCTTTGCAACATCGATGCCAACAAAATAAAAATTCTCGGAAGAAATGGAATAACACATTTTACACCCCTCCAAAACCCAAACTTCATTATTGTGTAACATATGCAAATTCCAAACCTGTCCCTTTTTCTTATTTCCACCAACAAAGGTGCTTTCAAATATTGCAGACGGCCACACTATCCTCTTTTCATTCATATCCATTCGTAAAATTCATAACTAAAAAAAATTAAAAAAAAATTAAAATTTCACTTGACTTTAAACATTTTTTTTGCTATACTTCCCTTATCCCTGCAAGATAATTGCAGAGAAACAACGCTCTATGACAGTTGAATACTTT
>CALLRP010000020.1 GCA_938014335.1 uncultured bacterium | reverse complement strand
GTTATTGACGAAATAAAACAAGAAATTGAAAGATTAAAAAATTTATAAATGAATTTGCCGCCAAGCTCGGCGAAGCCGAACAATCCATCAAAGCGGGGTTAGAAAAACTTGAAATCGTCCTTTTCGCTTCCGCTTTCGAGCGAGGCGGGCGGAAAGGGGGTTCGGGGGGAGGGGAAGTCCGCCCGCCGAGCCCGTTAATGAAATCGGTTCGGATTTTTTCAAATACACACCGCCAGACATGGTTTTGTTAATACTTTATGCAATTATATTCATTCGAGCAAAAAGATAAAAGAATACAAAAGGAAGAGGGTATTGTTTCTTTTCATGTAGTTATTATTATAATAGTAATCATAACTCATTTCAGTTATTATTATAATAGTAACTGAAATATTTTAATACCCAATCAGTAGAAAATAAAATAGTAAGTAAAAAGGATGCTTCAACAAACATTCCATTTCCAGATTTGTAATTCTAAAATCCTTATTGCGTAAATAAAAAGTGTGTCATTACAACACTAATCTATAACAATAAAATCAATAATGTAGATTTCTACTAATAAATAGCAATTTAATATTTTAAAGGAAAAATTTTGTTTATCTTTTTCAGGCATCCCGATACTAAACTATGGGGATAGTGATTTTGATGCAATCCCGAAAATATTAAATAATAGAATAAAATGTTTAAAAAATCTAACTTATTTTATTGCCTTATGCAATCACTTTATTTTGATGGACAGAATGTACATATCAAGGAAATAGCTATCCCGATTGTAGATAATGAAGTATTAATTCGGATATTAATGGCGGGAATATGCAAGACGGATTTAGAAATTATAAAAGGATATATGGGATTTAATGGAATAATAGGTCACGAGTTTGTGGGAGAAGTGGTTGAAGCGGAGAATAAGGAGTTGATAGGTAAACGAGTAGTTGGGGAGATTAATTGTCCGTGTTACAACTGTTCTTTTTGCAGAAAAGGAATGACGCATCATTGTCCCAATAGAACCGTCCTGGGAATATATAATAGAAATGGAGTTTTTGCAGAATATACTACACTCCCTGAAAAAAATTTACATCTTGTGTCGGATAATGTACCCGATAAAATAGCAGTATTTACGGAACCTGTGGCAGCGGGATTTCGTATCCTTGAACAGGTGCGGTTTAATCCGAATGATTTTGTAGTAGTTTTGGGTGATGGGCGAATGGGGCAGATTATTTCACAAATAATAAAACCCTTTGTGAAAAAATTAGTATGTGTAGGAAAACATGAGGATAAATTGATTTTACTCCAAAAGTTAGGTATAGAAACCTGCTTGATTAGGGATTGTCAATTAAGAAATGTGGATATAGTAATTGATGCCACCGGCAGTCCAGAAGCCCAGTCGTTTGCATTAGATATATTGCGACCTCAGGGAACATTAGTAATAAAAAGCACCACAGAGATGCCCAATGTTATTAATCTTTCTAAATTGGTTGTTGATGAAATTACGATTATTGGCTCTCGTTGTGGACCTTTTATACCTGCTTTAAAGGCGTTGGCAGAAAAGAAAATTGAAGTTGAATATATGATTAGCCACATTTTCCCTTTTAGAAATATAATCAAAGCCTTTGAAATAGTACAGAATAAAAATTGTCTGAAAGTGTTAATTGATTTTACTAATTAATGAGGAGATAGGTATGAAACGAAAAGAAAAGAATAAGAAAAATTGGTATGATATATCTCCGAATGAAATGAAAAAATATGTTGGACAGATTGATCAGATTGCTGGAATTAAAACTTCTGTATTACAGGATGGGAAAGCTTTCCCGTCTCGTTCTGCATTCGTTTATAATGGTTCAGGATTGGAATTTACAGTATATTTAGACCGTTGCATGGATATTTCCCATGCGTGGTTTAAAGGTATTCCTCTGGGTTGGCGTTCTACGCCCGGAGATGTAGCACCCTTCTATTACGAACCAGAAGGTATCCGTTGGTTACGAAGCTATTTCGGTGGACTTTTAACCACCTGCGGTGTAACCAATGTCGGCCCCCCTTGTGAGCGAAGTGAGTTAACGGGTGATGGTTTGCATGGTAGAATCAGCAATGTGCCTGCGGAAGATGTTTGTATTGAAAAAAAATGGTTAAATAACAAATATATACTGTCTATCAAAGGTAAAATGAGACAGACTGCTCTTTTCGCAGAAAATATTGTTGTGGAAAGGAAGATAGAAACATATTTAGGAGAAGAATATTTTAAAATTACTGATACCATAATCAATGAAGGTTTCCGCAAAACACCTTTTATGATGTTATATCATTGTAATATGGGCTGGCCCGTTGTTTCAGAGAGTGCAAAAGTATATGTTCCCGCTCAAAAAACCATACCGAGAGATGAATCAGCAATGCAAGGGAAAGATGCCTGGTATGAAATCACTCCCCCTGCTGCGAATTATCAGGAAAGAGTTTACTTCCATGATGTAAACTCCCAAAAAAATGGTGAGGTGATTATAGGTATTTATCATCCAAAACAAGCACTGGCCGAAGATTTTTATGGGGCATATATCAAATATAATAAAAATCAACTCCCGAAATTAGTTCAATGGAAAATGTTAGGAACAGGGGAATATGTTGTGGGATTAGAACCTTGTAATGCAGGTGTTTTAGGTCGTGATGAGACAGAAAGATGTGGAGAATTGGATTATTTGCAACCCGGTGAGGCAAGAATCCATGAACTAGAATTTGGAATTGTTAATGAAAGAACGAAAAAAATCTTTGAAAAAATTTAGCACAAAGTATTGACTTTTGTCTAAAAAATTTATTATATTATGATAACATTTTTCAATATTTATAGTTTTTATATAATTTAACACCAATAATAACGGGCTTAATAAAGGGCATAATTTATGTTTATAGGTAGTCAATCTAAATCAACCATTATGGATATTTTAAGAATTGGGCTTCATGAAGTAATCCGTGCTACGGGTGTTCCCGCAGAGGTAAAAATTGCGACAGAAGGATGCAGTCTTATAGCAAAATCTAATGATTTGAGTAAGAAAGTAGATTCTATGCAAGTAACCTTTGCAACTCGGGAATCTACAAGTCATGATGAAATAAACAAAGCATTCGAGGAAACCCGTTTAGGTGTTCGTTCAAAATGTGAAGATGGAGTATGTCGAGTTTTGGTTCCGGGGTTTAATTGGAAACAACTTCCTCTCCTTAACCCGATTGATGGGATAATAGAGAAGTATAGCAAAAACCCAATTCGTTCACGAACATGGCAATTAGAAGTCCTTTCCTATGTAAATACAGGTTTTAATATTAATGTGATGATTGAAATGATGAGGTCGAAAAATGCATCCGACTTACATTTGAGAGCAGGTGCAAGACCTTATATCCGTGTAGATAATGACCTTATGCCGTTAGATTTACCCCCACTTAATGCGGAAGATATGAAAGACCTATTATATCAATTAGGTGGACAAGATGAAGTAGATATGTTATATACCGAGCGTGAAACAAGTTTTCAGTACCATGCGGCAGGGGTTGGATACCTTCGTTGCAGTGGTTATATCAAAATGGGTGCTCCTGCCCTTGCTATCCGTTTAATTCCTGAAGAGCCCCTTCCCTTTGAAAAATTAAATATACCTGATGTGGTCCGTGATGTTTGTAACAAACATCGGGGACTTTTCCTTGTATGTGGTATTACAGGTAGCGGTAAATCTACAACATTAGCGGCAATGGTGGATTATATTAATGCGACCCGTTCTGCAAATATTATTACTATTGAAGACCCTATAGAATATGTATACTCAGATAAAAAAAGTATTGTTTCCCAGCGCCAGGTAGGCAGAGACACTCTTTCCTTTGCCAATGCTCTACGCGGGTCCTTGCGTGAAGACCCTGATGTAATCCTTGTGGGTGAAATGCGTGATAGAGATACAATACGTGCAGGACTCAGTGCTGCAGAAACCGGACACCTTGTTTTCAGTACCCTTCATACCACAACCGCAGTGGATACGGTAAACCGTATCATCAGCTACTTCCCTCAGAACGAACGCGACTTAATCCGTCAAGAATTAGCATATTCACTTCAAGGTGTTGTATGTCAAAGATTATTGAAAAAAGTTGGAGGTGGACGAATTCCATGTTTGGAAATATTATTAGGTGGGAAACCCATTGTTCGCGATGCTATCCTCGAAGGCGATTTAGATAAACTTCATGGCATTATGGAAGTAGATGGGGATATGAAGAGTTTTGACCAATACGCTGTGGAATTGTATCAAAAAGGTCTGGTTACAAAAGAAGAAGCCATGAGTGCCTGTTCTAATGAAGAAGCCTTCGAACGAATTGTGTCGGGCATTAAATCCTCTGAAGGTCGCAAAATCCTGAAATAGTTTTTATTTAATGAGGAAAAAACCGTAAACAATTCCTATTACAATAAAAAAAAGGGGTGGAATTCTATAAATAAAAAAGGAAATAAAACTGGATAATAAAAATATAATAGATATAACAGAAATAGGAGTGAGAGTAGCTAAAAAAAAGTGGTAAGACAGAAGAAGAAGTTGTCCTATAATGGCAATATTAATCCCCCTTAAAAAAGAGCGAACATTTTTGTTGTCTCTGAAATTATTTTGAAGGTTAATAAGAATTTGTAAAAATAAGAAAGCAGGGAGAAAAATCATTAAAGTAGCGAGAAAAGCGCCCGAAATCCCTTGTAAAGAATATCCTAAAAAAGTCGCAATGATAGCAAAGGGACCCGGTGTAGCCTGACTTATAGCTATGCCTACGATAAAATCATGATTTGAAATCCATTGAAGTTTGTTTACAAATATGTTTTGTAATAGAGGGAGAAGAGCGTACCCACCACCCAAAAAAATGAAACCTATTCCAAAAAATACGAAACTTATTGTAATCATTGAAGGCGTCCCTACCATAGAAAAGAGGGCAGGTAGTGCGAAGGATATTTTATTAGGCTGTAGAAAAAAAATAGGTAGCGATTTTTCCCCATTTCCTTTTATAAAATAGGAATAGAAAACCTGAAATAAACCAGAAAAGAGAAGTAATACAACATAGTTTATGTTAAACATTCCACCTATTATTACAAGAGATATAATGAGAAAAAACGTGCTATCTTTTTTTATCTTAATAGACAAATCAAATGCAGTAGATAACATAAGAGCAATAACAACAGGTGAAATACCTTTTAATATATGTTCGAAATTAAATACTTTATTAAACTTAAAATAAAGTCCAGCAAGAATACAAACAATAACAAAAGAAGGTAATAAAAAAAAGAATGTAGATAAAAGGGAGCCCCAAATTCCTCTTAACTTTCTGCCCACGAACGAAGTCGTATTAACAGCAAAAGCTCCCAAAAATTGGCTTAAACTTATACCTATTGTAAAGTCTTCTTCCGTAATTAACTGTTTTTGTTCCACAAAACGATGCTTAATCATGGAAATAATTACCCATCCTCCTCCGAACCCAATCGTCCCTATTTTAAAAAATTCCCAACATAATTGAAATAGGGATATACTTTTAATATCTTTTTTCTCTTTTTCTTGTAAAGATTGCATTTTAGGGTGAGTAAATATTAGTCTTAATTGGATTTGGAAGCATTATATCACTTTTATATACTAACTATGTTATTATGGATGAAAGGAAACAATAAAAAGGAAACGAATTATGAAAACAAAAACCGTAATCTTATTATTTTTAATTGTAGGTGGTTTGCTTGCATTGTTCTCTAAAAGTTTCGTTTATGCTGAAGGGAACACATTAAAAAACTATTACTGTAGTAAATGTGGGACCCATATTGAGGCAGTTAATCAACCGATGATGGGGAATTGTCAAACGGGAGGAGGCCATTCCTGGCGTTGTTTAGGTGAAGTAGGGGAGAAAAATTATCAATGTAGTAAATGTGGATTAATTGTAAAATCGAAAGACACTCCTTATGGAGGGGTTCCCTGTAAAAGTGGTGGAGGCCACAATTGGAAACGGATTTCATAATTTATTAATAATTTAAAGAAAGATATAAAAAAATTAAAACAGAAGGGAATAGCTATGGAAAATGTTTTAGAACAAATTGCTATGTGTGTTGAGCGAGGTAAAATTAACAAAAATTCTCCCTATCCTCCCGATTTGCGTGGTCAGGATGGAACGGAAGAATTAGTTCAACAAGCTCTTGCCATGGGAATTCCCGCAAGCCAGATACTCAACGAGGGATTAATGAAAGGCATGAGCGTTGTCGGTAAAAAATTTAGTTGCAATGAAGTGTTCGTCCCCGATGTACTTATGTCTGCCCGTGCTATGAATGCGGGAATGCCTTTTTTGAAGAGTGCTTTTGAAACAGGAGAAGCAAAACATAAAGGGATTTTTATTATAGGAACTGTGCAAGGAGACTTGCATGACATTGGTAAAAATTTAGTGAGAATGATGATGGAAGGAGCGGGTTGGAAGGTAATTGATTTAGGTGTGGATACATCACCCGAAAAATTTTTACAAGTATTGAAAGAAAATCCGGGAGCGGTAGTAGGAATGAGTGCATTGCTCACTACCACCATGATGAACATGGAAAAGGCAGTTAAAGTCCTAAAGTCTGAGGTTCCTAATGTAACCATCGTTGTAGGTGGTGCCCCATTAACACAAGATTTTTGTGACAAAATAGGTGCGGATGCTTATTCTCCCGACCCTCAAGGTTGTATCGAGTATCTCGATGCAAAATTAGGATTAGCGAGTTAAGAAGAGATTATGAAGTCTATTCTTCGTGATTTACTATCTTTAAAGTATGAACCTGTGGCAATATTGTGGTCTAATGAAAAACCCGCAAATGCTATCGAATTTAAACCTCAAAAATGGGGTTGTGTAGTTTGGTGGCTTGTCAGTTCTGCAAAAGGGAAAAC
>CALLRP010000019.1 GCA_938014335.1 uncultured bacterium | reverse complement strand
TTTTACCGCAGTTACCCTTTGACGGTTTGGCAGTATATCACCATAATAACCACTCTATCTGGGGCTATTCCATGGATTTGCAAGGCTTCAGCGAATACAAAGATAGATTTACAGACCCTCTTCTAAATCGCATTTTTGGTTGTTTAATCTGGTCGGACGGTCTGAAAAAATTAGATAGCGTTACTTTAGAAGGACACAAGAAAAAGAATTACACCGTATACATATTATGCAAAACAATGCACCCCACAACTCCTGAAAAATGGCTCCATACGGTGATAGAAGAAAGGAAAAAGGTATTACAAGTTTCAGAGAGTACAGTTTACGAACAACACAAAGATTGGTGGCGTAGTTTCTGGCAAAGAAGCTGGATTGTTGCTAAAGGGAATGATGACGCTGAATGGGTTAGTAAAATGTATGCATTACAGCGCTGGACTACTGCCTGTGCCAGTCGAGGGGCGTTTCCAATAAAATTCAACGGTTCCATATTTACCGTAGAATGGCGTGAGAACAATGAATTAAAATCCGACCCCGATTATCGTCGTTGGGGAGGTGGATACTGGTGGCAAAACACCCGATTACCTTACTGGCCATTGTTATCTTCCGGCGACTTCGATTTAATGCAACCCCTATTCAAACTTTACACGAGCATAATAAACATGAGCCAACTCCGAAGCAACCTTTACTGGAATTGCGAAGGAATCTATCTCCCCGAAACGATATATTTCTGGGGTCTACTGCGCAACCGTGATTACGGCTTTGAACGAACCAACTTAAAAGTAGGCGACATTACCAATCCCTACATCCGCTGGATATGGGCAAGTGGATTAGAACTCACGCTCATTATGTTAGACTACTACGATTTCACACAAGATGACCATTTCCTACAAAATACATTGCTCCCCTACGCAAGGGAAATTATACGCTTTTTCGAAACCCGTTTCCCAAGAGATGAAAATCAAATGCTCATCATACATCCCACTCAGGCAGTCGAGACCTATCAAAAAGGGGTAACCGATGACACCCCTACTGTTGCCGGTTTACATGCTGTCCTACCACGACTTATCTCGCTAAACACTCCTCTTATTAAAACAGAGGAAAAATCCCGCTGGGAACAACTATTAAAATCTATCGTTCCCATTCCTATTAAAGAGGAGCAAATTCAACCGGCACGGATTTTCAATCCTAAACGAGACAATATCGAAAATCCAGAACTATACGCAGTCTTCCCCTATCGAATCTTTGCTGTCGGCAGACCGAATATTGATATAGCAATCAATAGTTTCCATAAGCGGATTGCAAAGGAACACTTTGGCTGGCAACAGGATGCTATACAATCTGCCTATCTGGGATTGACAACGGAAACCCAAAAGATGTTAATTGCCAATTCCCGACACAAACATGAAGGTTCTCGTTTTCCAACCTTTTGGGGACCCAATTACGACTGGATTCCCGACCAATGTCACGGCGGAAACCTGATGATGACTTTACAATCTATGTTATTGCAATGGGACGGCGATAAAATTTTCCTATTCCCCGCATGGGACAAAAACTGGGATGTAGATTTCAAACTCCACGCCCCTAATAAAACCACAGTCCACTGCATCTTAAAAGATGGGCATATTAATTCTATAAATGTCACTCCCAAAGAAAGGGAAAAAAACATCTTAATTTGTTTACAACCATAGAAACCTTTTCTCTCTGGCTTAGTCAAAAAGGAAAAATCTCCTTTTACAGGGATGTAAAGGTATGCGTTACAAAATCATTTGTTGTGGACTACTATGTATCAGTACTATAGCACTATTTGGAGAAGAATCAATCTCTCCCCGAATGAACCAAATCCAGGTCATTGGCACACATAATAGTTACCACAAACGCCCCCAATACCTCACATGGGCAAAAGATTATGTGGAATACACAAAAGGCTGGGACTATGAGCATCTCCCACTCGATATTCAGTTAGAAAATGGTGTCCGAAGCCTTGAATTAGACATTCATAACACGCCCGAAGGATGGAAAGTCATGCATGCCCCCAAATTCGATGCAGAAAGTACTTGCCCTAATTTATGTGAATGCCTCCGTGTCATACGCGAATGGTCCGACAAAAATCCCAAACATGTCCCAATAACAGTTCTAATTGAATGGAAATCCGAAGGGCCTACCATCGATAAAACTATAACGATTCCCCAAAAAGAAGATTTGGAACGCATAGAAAAAGACATACTGGAAGTATGGAACAAGGAACGAATTATTACCCCTGACTTTGTCCGCGGTAAATATAACACCCTCGAAGATGCCATATTAAAAAAAGGTTGGCCCCTACTCGACCATGTTAGAGGAAAAATCATGTTTATTTTTCATAACAGAGCCCAATTACGAGACTACTATCTTGAAAAATACCCGAATTTAGAGGGAAGTCTCATGTTCGTCAATTCCCGTCCCGGCGAACCCTATTCCGCTACTGTAATTATTGATAACCCTTTTCATGAAAAAATACCCACCTGGGTTCAACAAGGCTACTTTATCCGAGTTTTCGGCGGAGACCCTAAACATCTTACTATCAACCAGGTAAAAACTAAAGATGAGAGGGCTTTCTCTTGCGGTGCTCAGGTTATTTCCACAGATAATCCTCCGGGCGAAGCATGTCCCAAAACAGGTTACTTCACCACTTTCCCCGATGGCTCCACCATCCGTTGGAACCCTATTAACAGTCCCATAAACATTTCTACTCCCCCTGAATACAAATAAATACAACTCATAATAAAAAAAGAATAAATATATCTATTACATCCTTTCACTCTACATCCCTTCTAACTCTCCTACATCTTCCCATGCTATCTGTAGTAAAACAATTAGTCACAAATGACACAATCATTAACAAGTTAAAAAACAAGATAAATACATCTATCCTTTGTATACCTATGCATGTCTTTATGGTAAAGAACACTACCACATACAGAAAATTTAAATAAGAAAACTTTTTATATCCCCCGTACAAAGAAAACTATTATTAATAACATAAATAACAAGTAAATTCATTATAGAACTATCTTTATTTTAGAACAGCATCCCAACTCAACCATACTTCTTCCAAAAATATCGAGACCAAACAGGGCGTGTATCTCTTATTTTCATTTTCTCAAAATACACACTCCATTGGCGGATTAATTTTTCATGCTTTGAAAATGCCAACTCAGTCTCAGGGGGATTTTTTAGCCACTCATTTTCTATATGGCTTATCTCTTTAGTAATTATAGGAACCCTATTTTGTGGATTCTTCATGACCAACCGCTGGAATTTCTCGTGTGCCCACCAGAAAGTATCGATGAGTTCATTATTATCGTTACAAAATCTATTATTTAAGGGCTTAAACACATCCACTGGCTTAAAGATACTTATACAGGGAGTAGAAGTAGCCGTTACCCAGTGTGAACATCGGCCTGGCATAAGTTCTGCAACCCAGGATGCTGTCGTCTGATAATTAAGAAATAGTCCTCCGGCATGCATACAAGGGGCATCCATTCCACCATAAAACCAATGATAGACCGGATAAACACCTCCATTTTTATGTAACCGCAGAGTTCGAAACATATCCTTAATGGTAGGTTCCTTTGGAACGGATTGTTCCACTAAATATTTGCGCCTACTACATCGAGTAAAGTAACTTTTTATTCGGTCACCATATCTATTTTTGAATTTTTCTATAGTTAAACCATTTGAAATAGCCCGACATCCATACGAAACTCTTTCAATTTCATATTTTTTGTCCGCGGTCTCAAGTACATAAGCCTCACAAGTATCTGCAATAAGAAAACTATTGTGGTAGTATATGTTCTTCCTGTATCCACAATTCCCTCCCTGTCCATACATTTCCAGCAATTGCACGATGAGCTCACATGCCTGTTTTGCATTTGGAGAGCGTTCCAAAGCAAGTCGAAGCAAATCCATCCCTGTAAGCCCTGTTTCTCTATAAGGCTGATTCGTAAAAACCGCTTCATTCCCTATCGTAACACCGAACTCATTTGTCCCCATTTCTCCACCCCACATCCAAGAAGGCTTACTTATCAAAATGGCATAACTCTCCCGAACTTGCGGAATAGTTATATATGTGCATCTCAATTTTTCACCTTCGGGATAATGTTTCCGCGATTGCCAGACTAACACCTGAGCTTCGTCTACCTCACGGTCTGAGTTTTTAGCGAAAAGAACCCTCCGATTATCAACAAAAACCACCGTATCACACATAATCTCAATTCACAGGGATAAGATTATATTTTCCCAGCCCAAAGACCGTTCCTTTTCCTATGTGAAGCCACTCTCCCCAGCAAAGTATTTCAAGTACCTCAGGAGGAATATGTTCATAAAGGACTGAACCTACAAAACCTCCCATTATAACTTTGCGGTCCTGCCGAGAAGAATACCGGACCCAATCCTGCCATTGAAATGTAGAACTTAGAGATTGAAGAGTCCTGGCACTTTCGAGGAGAGGGGCTACTTCCTTTTCCAAATGTCCACCACAGAAAAAATATTGTAAAAGAGTTAACCTACGGAGTAACCCCGGAAATATATACGATATTTCACCCGTATCATGTAAATTCCCATCAATAACAATTCGTGTCGGTGTGAGATACTGAATTTCAATTTGTTTGTTAATTAAAAGGGTGGACTTTTTATTAAGTATATCTTTCATCGTAAAAGAATATGGCTCTCCAACAAACTCATTTGTTTCTGATGAATAAAGAGGAACCCATTTATTATCTGCAGAAAGATAATCAAGCCAAACAAGTTTCGATTTTCCCCGACCTCTTCCGAAACCTTCTTCTGCCATCACATTAAGAGCATAAATAAAGTGAGATAAGAACTCTTTTGCTCTTCCGACAAGCGTCAGATTACACTCAAAAATTTCACCGGTTTCATAACGGTCTCGGGCTTCAAGCGGAGGTTCAAGAATATAAGGATGGGGTGCTTTAGGATATTTTTTCATGATTTCAGACGATTTAGGAATAGGTGTCTCAAAACATACACTATAAGCACATTTCTCACGAATAGGACATTCGGGACAGGTAAATCTTTTCAAAGCACAGGAAACTTTCTTCAATGCATGACCCAAAGCCCCCCGAATCATCGAACCCTTATATTCCGGAACCAATAAGGGTTGCTCCGCCAAAAAACGAATCCGCTGGATTGTAAAAGAGATATGCTCAAACATACAAACTCCCACTTATCTTTTTCCTGTTCACTTCTACGATTATTTCTTTAAACTCTTCGAAAGGATTCGTTTCTGAAAGGTTCATTCCTAAACTCTCTATGAGAGACCGAATTATAAAAAATATATCTTCATTATTTTTAATATCTTGAATTTCTTTTTTTATTATATCTTTTATCATATCCTTTGAAACCCCCTCAAACCCATGAGCAATGATTGACTTATTTCGCATATCAGCCAGAGCCCGAAGTTTTTTTATACAAGAGGAAAGTGCATTATACCTGAGACTATTCTTTCCCTCTTTATCGTTCTCTGCAAGGAAATCAATACATGCATGAAGTATCGGCATATTAGATACAATAGGTTTCTTTATTTCAGATAATCCATAATTTTTCTTTTTCCCCTTTAAATAGTTTTTGAAATCCTCGTTTTTATTTGCCCAGATTGTAAATTTTTCTTTAAATTCATTTATTTTATCCCAATCACATTTAATAACTTCTAATAAAGCATATTGTAGAGACACCTCCATAATTCTCCATACCCTCCCCAAAAAATTAGCACACTCATCTCTCTGCCACATAACAACCGTATTCCAATAAAGTTCATTTAATATGGCTTCAGGGATTTGCTGAACTAGATTAAATGCATCATTCCTCAAAATTTCCAATATCGGATTCCCATATATATCATTAAATTGTCCACTTACCTCTGATTTATAGTTAAAAAAATCAAAATTCATTCTATAACAAGCACACCGAGCTAACCTCCTAACCGTATCTGAATAATCTTTATTTTGTGCAATCGCATCAAAATCATATCGTTCCGCAAGTCGTTGCAAACTTTCATGTTCATAGGAATCTAATATATATCTCGCAACGCTTAAAGATTTTATCTCCCTTTCATTTTCAGATTTATATAAAAATGTAACCTTATCCCGATAATATGCTGTGCAATTTAGTATCACAGATGTATTTATTTGTGGAGTTCCCCCCGTAATTTCTGCATAAACCACATAATCATTGCTTTCTTCTATTTTTGTCCCCTGTAAGAATTTTCCAAACTCCTTTATCATCAAATCATAGTCATTAGGGGGATTATTTAAGATTATAGTCTCTATGACCGGTGCTTCTTTATTCCGACTATTAAAGTAATATTTCAGATAATTATTTTCCAGAAATTCAGCCAGGATACACGTATCCCTGCCAAGATGTTCTTTCGCTTCATCTTTTATGCTGTCTTTTTGGTCCGTCGCAATAAGATAAATCTTTTTTATATCATGCTTTTTCCCCTCTATATAGATCAAAAAGGGTTCTATCAACGGTATCTCAATGTTGTCTTTTATCAAATCAAAATTTTTTCCCAACCAATGCCCAAATTTACGAACATTCAATTCACGAAAATATTTATTGTCAAGCGGGTATTTGCTTTCATTTAACTCATTTTTAATTTTCTCATCCAATTTGTCCAGACATTTAATCCGTACATCTCGAGTCCCAAGACAAATAAACAAATACGCATTCATTGTGTTACCACCTTTTTTGATTTTTTTTGAATAAATAATGTTTAATACTCATAACACTATAGTATTATTTTTTCAGTCATATAAGCAACCCCATTAATCTAATAAATTAGAAAAGGTAAGGTATATGAAAAAAGACCAAAGTTTTCTTCAATTCTCCCGCAGGTCATTTCTTTCACTTTCTGGCATCGCTTCTATGGCACTCGCGATGAAAAGTTCGGCACAAAATGACCCCGCTACCCAATCCATTCGAAATATACCAGCACCCGCAGAATTTTTCTCAGCACCTCCAATGGAAACCGTTCGTGTCGGCTTCGTAGGTGTCGGAGGAATGGGCACCAACCATGTAAAAAATTTATTAAGAATAGAAGGGGTTCAATTAAAAGCAGTGTGTGATATTGTCCCAGAAAGAGTTGAAAATGTAAAGAAAATGGCTGTATCTGCAGGACAACCTGAACCTACCGGCTACACCAAAGGCGAGTGGGACTTTAAACGAATGTGTGAGACCGAAGAACTGGATTTGGTCTATACCGCAACCCCATGGGAATGGCATGTTCCCGTGTGTGTTTCTGCCATGGAAAACGGGAAACATGCAGCCACTGAAGTGCCCGCCGCAGTTACATTAGAAGAATGCTGGCAACTGGTTGAAACTGCCGAAAAATATAAAAAACACTGCGTCATGATGGAAAACTGTTGCTATAATCGAACCGAATTGATGATGTTACACATGGTACGCAAAGGGCTCATTGGAGAATTAATACATGGTGAATGTGGATACATGCATGATTTACGAGGTGTCAAATTCAGCAAAGGGGGTGAAGGTTTATGGCGAAGGGCACACTCCATGAAACGGGATGGGAATCTATATCCCACCCATGGCTTGGGACCTATTGCACAATATATGAATATCAATCGGGGTGACCAGTTTGAATATCTTGTCTCTATCAGTAGCAAGTCGAGAGGATTACAAGAATATCAAAAAACGCTTCCCGAAGATGACCCACGAAGAAATGAAAAATATGTCCTGGGTGATGTCAATTTAAGTATCATCAAGACATATAATGGTTGCACCATTTACATCGTCCATGACACAAACTTGCCCCGACCTTATAGTCGTATTAATACAATTCAAGGCACAAAAGGAATCATCACAGATTATCCGCCACGTATTTTCATTGAAGGCTTATCAGAAAAAGAAGAATTTGAACCGTTAGAAAAATATGCAAACCAATGGGAACATCCTTTATGGAAAGCCATGCAAGAATCTGCCAAAGGTGCAGGACATGGTGGAATGGACTTTATTGAGGATTACAGGCTAATTGAGTGCCTTCGCAAAGGTTTACCCACCGATATGAATGTCTATGATGCGGCGGGCTGGAGTGCCGTTTCCGAATTAAGTGAACGCTCCGTAGCCCAACGAGGTGCTCCTCAAGACTTCCCTGACTTCACACGCGGAAGATGGAAGGAATATCCCCCATTAGGAATTATTTACGGCTAATTTAATTTGTAAAAGAAGATATTTCAGTAAACTCTCTTTTGCTGTGTTTCGTTTTAGTTAATAATTTTACAATTTCAAATCAGCAAAAAAGGAGAATGTTTATGAAAACAAATAAGTCATTTTTATTTGCAACAATATTAGTAATTTCCGGTTTCATATTCGGATTTTACTATGCTGGAAACCATGCCGATAACACCCCTATTCTTGATTTTCCTAAGGCATCCGCACAGAGTAATGTATCACCGGGCATAGAGGCGGCAAAAAGTTTAGGAGAAGCATTCGCCCAAATAGCCGAACAATTCTCGGCAGGGGTAGTATCTATTTCTATAGAAAAAGAAATCACCGCAATGAGCCCATTTCAATCACCCTTTGATTCCCCCTTTGACTTCTTCTTCCGCTTCTTCGATGATGAAGACATGTGGCGACAACCCAAACGGAGACAACCCCAGAAACCTGATGCGGACAAGAAACGCAATGTACCGATTGGTGCAGGTTCAGGCTTTATCATCTCTGAAAATGGCTATATTGTAACCAACAACCATGTTGTAGAAAAGGCAGATAAAGTTACTGTTAAACTAAGTGACGGCAAAGAATTCATCGCAAAGAAAATAGGTACAGACCCCGAAACTGATGTCGCTCTGATAAAAATAGATGCAACCGGCTTAAAGCCATTACGATTAGGAAATTCCGATAAAATTAAAGTCGGTGAATGGGTCGTCGCCATTGGGAACCCTTTTGGATTAGAACATACCGTAACCGCAGGCATTGTTAGTGCCAAAGGCAGAGGGAACTTGAATATCGTGGATTATGCAGATTTTATCCAAACAGATGCAGCCATTAACCCTGGTAATTCCGGTGGCCCCCTGATTAATTTAGATGGTGAAGTAATCGGGATGAACACGGCTATATTTTCTACCAACCGTATGGCACCGGGCTATATGGGCGTCGGTTTTGCTATTCCTATAAACATGGTGCAATATGTTGTCAACCAACTACGGGATACAGGTGGTGTTGAACGCGGATTTTTAGGTGTCGGCATACAAAATCTTGACCCGAAATTAGGTGAATGGCTTGGCATTAAAGAAACCCATGGTGCACTCGTAACCGAAGTCCAGAAAGATTCACCTGCAGAAAAAGCGGGAATTAAAAAAGACGATGTAATCGTCGAATTTAATGGCTTCCCTGTTACCGACGCACCATCTCTACGAAACCGTGTAGCCTCTACAAAACCTGGTTCCCGTGCTAAATTGGTTTTAATCCGTAATGGAGAAAAAATGGAAATTGAAGTAAATGTAGGGAAAAAACCTACAGAAGGTGGCATATCGGTAACCACCGAAGAAGGAAAACGCGTAGAATTAGGAATTTCTGTCCAGAACCTTACTGCAGACCTCGCCAAACAGTTTGGATATACTGAAGGTGAAGGAGTATTAATCACCGAAGTAGAACCCGGTTCACCTGCACAATTAAAAGGTATTCAAGAAGGGACCATAATTAAAGAAGTCAATCGTATCCCAGTGAAAAATGTTGAGGAATTTGAGGATGCGCTAAAGAAAAACAAAGGTAAAGACAGCGTTCTCCTTAAGATAAAGAATGAAAAAGGTTCTGAATATTATGTAGTAATACCCGTGGACTAACACAAGCATTCAAAATATAAAACTCCAGAGGAGAATCTTCCAAGGTTCTCCTCTATTTTTTTGTTTACATTTTATATATGTAACCTCCGAATAAATATTCATTTGGAATTGGGTTATAAAATAAAAATGTAGATTCGTATTTATAAAAAGACTCCGAATAGGGTCTAATAGTATAGTCTCCTCTGCTGTCATGGAGAAAAAACTTTAGTGTCATAATTTTCTGTAAAAAATACCATGTAAGAGGTCCGACATCATAGCCCCAGTAGAAACTTGGGGTAATATGTAAAAAAGAAACCAATTGGGAAGTAGTTGAATTGATAAAACATATTAGTGAATAAACCTATTTATCAGAAATTTTATATACCCTACCTCAACCTTACCAAAAATTATGTAATATCACTACTTACTATTCGTATAATAAATAGAAAGCTTTAAATCAAAATAAAGAGTTATGTTATGCAAAGAGTTTATCTATTATCAGCATTAATTCTTAGTGCTTTTTGTTTAGTAAGTTGCAATCCGGACAGTCGTTTAAACGGCGTTTGGGAAGGGTCTCAATGGCAAGATGGTAAAGAAGTAGATGATACTCAGGTGACTTTTGAATTCAACAATGGTTCATTAAAAATTTCCCAGAATACAGGTGCCATTAGTTTTAATTATCATTGGTCGTATGTAACAGATGTCCAAAAATTCCCCAACCAGATTTTATTTACAGTTAATATATCATCCGATATAGCGTATGTTCGTAAAGGAATATATCGCTTTAATTTGCCTTTATTTGGTAAAACACTTTATCTTTCTGTAACTCAATCCGACGAGGGGGATTATCCCGCTAAAGAAAAACTAAATCCTGATGTAGGTCCCGTTTATATCCTGAAGAAAAAGTAGTTACCTCAGAAGGATGAACGAGGGTTTATTGGTTTTTTTTCTGTCTTATGTTCAATAAAACAACACCCAGGACAGGTCGCCCAAAGGTGTTTTCTACATTCATTACGGAATTGACGAATTATAGGATTATTCCATAATTCTTTCAAAGAATTTTCTCGTATATTTCCAATCTTTTTAATCCAACAGGGATATACATCCCCCATCCGTCCTATAAACAGTGTATTCCATGCATTTCGACACTCAAAATCATTCAAATTTATTCCCGTTGTGTAATAATCAATGATAGAAGAAACAGGCATCCGTGGGAGTCGTAATTGTATCCCTAATTTCCCTGCTTCCGCTATTGTTTCTGTCAAAGATTTAGTAAGTCTATCCTTTTCAATCCTGGGATATTTTATATGTTCTACTTTATAGACAGAAGGGTCTACATCACCTAAACCAGGCAAATCAAGAGAACGACTTTCCGTTACTAAATTCAATACATCCGCACCTAATTCTTTAATCAATGCAGGCATTTGAGGTAGAACATCCACATTATCCTGCTGAATAACCGTAGTAATATGTATTAACGGACATTGTTTTTTAGCTCGGTCCCGATATTCCCGTAGGAATCTTATTCCCATCGTAGTCCGTCCAAAGGCACCTTTCATTTTGCGGATATTATCATGTAATTCGCCCGGTGCCTCAATAGATGTCCCCGCAAAATTAAAACCTTTCCCCCCCAACCTTTTAGGTGCTAACTTAACTAATTCCTCCGCCCTTTCCTCAGTAATCATGGTTCCATTCGAAATAAAATGCGTTCTCGCCCTCTTGCTCGCAAGTGTGAATAACTCCATAAAATCTTTACGAACAAAAGGCTCCCCACCTGTAAATGTAATCAAACTCCATGAATGAATTTGAGAGATAACATGTTTCCACTCTTCCGTAGAAAGTTCCCCTTCCATCTGCTGTTTAACAGGCACATTTTCAAGCCAGTCTATATACTGGCACATTTTACAGCGGAGGTTACATCGTCGAGTAAGTTCTATATAGTAATGCCACGCCGGGAAGGAATATCCACTCTTAAGATATTTATAGGGGACTGTACTATAAAACCGCTGGAGTATATCGTAAAGCGATGTAATACCCCACTTTATTATTGAATTCTTACATTCCATAATCGCATCTCTTTTTCTACCTAAACAAAAGTAATATTCGATATTATTTCTAACTGTTTATTGTAAATCAAATACAATTATTCTAACGAAAAGACTTTCTTTGTATTGTAATTTGTCCAATGAATTATTTCCGCTACATCGACCTTTTTAATTTCCGCCATTTTTTCTGCAGTAAACAGAACATATTCCGGAATGCATCGTTTTCCGCGAACAGGTTGTGGTGCCAAATAGGGAGCATCCGTTTCAATCAGCAAAAATTCCAGAGGAACCTTCTCCGCAGATGTTCTCAAATCTACAGCCTTAGGATAGGTAACATTCCCTGCAAACGAAATATAACAATTCAACTCCAAAAAAGGTTCCACTCTTTTTACATCCCCTCCATAACAATGCAGAACTATTGCAGGTAAAAATTTATAATACTCCCGAATAATTGCATAAGTATCCTTCTCTGCATCTCGACAATGAATAACGATGGGTAGTCCACAATACTGTGCAAACTCAATCTGTTGAATAAATGCTTTTTTCTGTATATCTTTCGGAACTTTACAGTGATAATAATCCAATCCAATTTCTCCAATTGCACAGATAGAATCATCATTTATGAAAGTTTCTAATATTTTTAAACTCTCAAAATTCACCTGCTCCGAATAATATGGATGAAATCCTACTGCATATCTAATTTTGGGATGTTTAATGAATACAGAGGAAGATACATTAAAAGGCTCTTCAATAATAATCACCAGACCATCTAACTTTTCAAGAGATGTGTGTATTATTTCATTCCTATCCTCATTAAATTTTTCATCAAAAAGATGACAATGACTATCTATAGGTCTTGGTAACATTTCTTCTTCTATTCGCATAATGAATATTAGGGGAAATAATGATTATGAATTTTTATTATCTGGGTCTAACGGTTCATCTTCGAGTTGCTTTAACAATTCCATCTCTTCCTGATCTAATTCTTCCTCTATTTCTTCTCCATCTCTTTGCAATTTCAATGGAGGGTACATCTCGTTTTCGTAAGATAAACAGCATAATAATCTCCCGCACTGTCCACTAATTTTTGATGGATTTAACGAAAGATTTTGCCTTTTCGCCATCCGCATTGAGATAGGCATGAACTGTTCCAGCCATCGGGAACAGCAAAGTTGTAGTCCACAGGTCCCAATTCCACCTACTAATTTAGACTGATCACGAATTTGAATATGCCTCAACTCAATTCGTGTACGAAATTCTTGTGCCAGGTCTTTGACAAGTTCCCGAAAATCAACCCGACGGTCTGCAGTAAAGTAAAAAGTCAACCGGTGCTTATCAAAAGTATATTCTGCATCTACCAAACGCATTGGTAGATTATGCTTGTTAACATATTTCTGACATGTCACCAGTGCTTTTTTTTCTTCCTGTTCCATTTCGTTAAGATTTTTATGGTCGTTATTATGTGCCTTACGAATAACCTTAAATGTGTTGTGTTTTCCCATTTCGATTGAACAGGGCTCTGGTGGAAGAACACAAATCCCCCATTCCTGTCCACGGTCGGTCTGAACAATACATGGGTCATCTCTCTTAATAGTAATCTGCTCTGAACAGAGCACATACAATACTCGCCTCGGCTTTCTCATGCGTATTCGCGCTACATTCTGCATATATAATTACCCTTTGCTATATTTTAGGTGATAAAACAAAAAACAAATCGCGAACGACTTTCTCACGACTCATATTCCTTAAAAGATACAAGCGTACTTTTTCCACAAAATTGAGTCCTACTTCTGCCTGCTGTTGATTCCACAATAAAAAATCAGAAATCATCTCAGGGAAATATAGCATATCAGAATTTTGAGTGTTAATATAAACAAGGATATCCCTTAAAAAACAAGCTATTAGGTATAAACACGATTCAAACTCATTAGCAACCTGTGCTTCTATCTCTGCATTTATCACCTGTTGTATAGCGTTTTGTTCGGCAGGAGTTAATTCTTTTTTATTAACATCCTCTAACTTACTTACCTCTTTCTCAATTTTTTTTCGTATACCTGCAAGGAATTGTTCAAACTCTGCGGAAAGCATTAAGGGATCCCGACCCTGTGCCAATTGCCGAAACAATTCCATAATCAGGGTTCGTTTATCCGAGTCTATTATCTCCAAACCTTTGGATATTTGCCCCTGTGATAACAAGGCAATAAGATAGGCTGTTTCCTTAGGTATTTCTTTTATCTTCGTAATAATCTGTGTTACCGTTTCCAATCGAAGCCGCTGAAACCGAATAGGTTGACAACGTGAACGAATAGTTGGGAGAATAAGCCCCGGATTAGAACTGAGCAAAATGAAGGTTGTTTCAGAAACAGGCTCTTCCAGTGTCTTTAAAAAATGATTTTGTGCCGGAATACCTATTCTTTCTGCATCTTCAAATATGATAAACCGACGATTACTTTCATAAGGTCTATATTGTGCTGTTTTGTTAACTTCTTCAATTGTATCCACATTGATAAGTCGTGTTTTACCTGTAGGTCGAATAATAGTCACATCTGAATGAATGTCTCTTTCTATACGAGTGCAAACCGAGCAGACTCCACAACCTTTAACACCCGGAGCCTGACATAAAACAAATTGAGCAAACGCTTTTGCTGTAAATTTCTTGCCAACCCCCTCCGGTCCCCAAAAAAGATACGCGTGAGATATACGATTATTCCTTACAGAATTTGCCAATATTCGAATAGCGGTAGGCTGGTCATCAATTCTCCGTAATACAGGAGGTAAAAAATCATCTATCTGATTTAATCTTCTCTCTGACATAATTCCCTTAAATCATTTTGGATAATCAAAGCAATCTCATCTTCTGATTGTGTAGCATCAATAACCATCACTCGTTGAGGGTTTTGATGAGCAATATAAAGAAAACAATCACGGATTCGCTTATGAAATTCCACATCTTCTTCTTCTAATCGGTCTAAGGCATTTCCGCGTTCACTTATCCGCTGAAGTCCTACCTCAACCGGTAAGTCTAAAAGATAAGTTCGAGTCGGATAAATCCCTAATGTAGCCGTCTTATGTACTTGACTAATTAATTCAAAGTTAACACCGCGACCTCCCCCTTGATATGCTGTCGTTGAATCTATATACCTATCACACAAAACAGTAATCCCCTGTACCAACGCAGGTAATATGACTTCTCGCAAATGTTGAGTTCTATCCGCAGAAAATAATAATAACTCTGTAATAGGATGTAAAAGAATAGGATTATCATTTTTCTCAAGGAGAATCTGTCGAATTAATTCGCCTACGCGTGTCGCTCCTGGTTCGTAAGTTCGCAAGACAAGATGCCCTAATGTTTTCAGATATTCTTCTGCTTTTTTCGCCTGGGTTGTTTTACCCGAGCCTTCAATCCCCTCAAATGTAATAAAATGTCCTATCATTTGTCGAATAACCTCTGTCTTGATTCATTCCCTTGTTTAAAGAAATCCATTATTTTACTTACATCACTTTTTTGAAGAGCCATTTTAAAATCTTCTAATTTTTTCTGAATTTCTTCAACACCTAAAAGAATATTTTTTTGATTAGTTAATATTATATCTTTCCAGATTTCAGGTCGGCTTTCCGCAATGCGCGTCGTATCGCGAAAACCACCCCCAATAAAATAACTCTTTGCATCCGTTTCCCCTGTTACTTGAGCCAGAGCCGAAGCAATAACATGCGGAAGATGGCTTGTATATGCCATGAAATAGTCATGTTCCTCCGCAGAAACTTCTATTACTTTCATACCCATAAGAGTCCAAAAATCCCATACTGTTTGTCTAACTCCTATTCTCGTATTATCCCCCTTTTCTACCAGACAAATCGCATTCTCATAGAAATCGGCTCGTGCATGTTCCGGTCCATACTTTTCTGAACCTGCAAGTGGATGGCTCCCTATAAATGGGCTATTTTCACGCCAGAATGTATCCGCACTCTTACAAATTTCCACCTTTGTACTACACACATCCGTAATCATTGTTGTATCTACTTTTATATGCCCTGCAATAGAATGCAATGTTTGTATTGCAGATTGAACAGGTGTACAAAGAATTATAAAATCCGCATCTTTAATTGAAGAAATTACATCCGTTGAAATAGTATCCACAGCACCTTTTTGTAATGCCTTTTCCAGTGTAGAAATATTTCTCCCTATCCCGACAATCTCATTAGCCAACTTCTTTTTACGAATTGCCATACCTAAAGACGCTCCCAAAAGCCCAACTCCAATAATAGCAACCTTTCCGAAATGCAATTTCACTTTTTATATTCTCCATCTATTCGGAATCAAGTATTTGTTTTGCTTCCATTATTGTAAATTTTTTTAAGTATAACGCTCTTCCAACAATAATCTCATCTACACCATGGGGTTGCAATAATTTTGCTTGCATTATATCGTCCAAAGAAGAAACTCCTCCCGACATCGTCACCGGAATACGAAGAGATTGGGCAATTACCTGCGTAGCAACAAAATTAGGTCCTTTCATCATACCATCCGAAAGAATATCGGTATATATAACGCGAGAAGCACCTTCCTCCTGTGCCTTTTGTGCTATTTCTATAGCAGAAAGAGTCGTCTCCTGCGTCCAACCTTCAAGAGCGATCTTCCCATTTTTCGCATCAATAGCTACTGCTATTTTCCCTTCCCATTTTGAAGTGGCTGTTTGTAGTAATTCCGGATTTTTTATCATACCCGTTCCAATAATAACCCGTTCTGCCCCTACAGAAATAATTTTATCAATAGTATCTACTGTCCGAATACCCCCACCCACCTCATACGGAATACCTGCCTTACCTAACCGTTCCAAAAAAGGGAGTATTTCACATTGCCCCGATTTGGCTCCATCCAAATCAACAATATGTATTATCCCTTCCTGAAGTTCATCCCACCAGATTTGTGCCTGTTCAAAAGGGTCATCCGAAAAAACTGTCTCTTTGTCATAATCCCCTTGAACCAGATTGACACACTTTCCCCCTCGTATATCAACTGCGGGCACAATACGCATTTAATTTTTTATCCGTTTTTATTTTTTATAAAGATGTATCTTCTTCCGAACTATCGTCTAAATCAGGTTCAGAAATTTCTTCGTCTTGTGGAGTAGGTTCACCTGCAATAGCAGACTTGGCAACTTCAATCAATTTTGCAAATGCTTCGTCATCTTTAACCGCAATATCTGCCAGCATTTTGCGGTCTACATTCATTCCCGCCTTATGCAAACCAAAGACAAGCCGGTTATAACTAAGCCCATAATTGCGTGCCGCCGCATTAATACGAGCTATCCACAAAGCACGAATTTCTCTTTTCTTTGCTCTGCGGTCGCGATAAGCATACTGTCCTGCATGGTCCACCGCTTGTTTGGCTGTCTTGTAAAGGCGATGATGGCTCCCTCGATATCCTTCCGCTTGCTTTAATACTTTGCGTCTACGATCACGGGAGGCTGGGTTGTTGGTTGCTCGTGGCATTGCTCTTTCTCCTATTTGAAAAGGGTTACATTTATGTTCCGGAGGCATCTTCCGGAGACATGAACAAGCATTTATTTATAAGAACAAAAACAATTCCTGTTTTATGCGTAGGGAAGCATTTCTTTTACTTTTCTTGCCTCTACAGATGCGACTAATGTCGTCTTTCGGAGGTGTCTCTTTTTTTTCGCCGATTTGATCGTTTTCAAATGGCGATTATACGCTTTCTTTCTCAAAACCTTCCCGTTTTTAGTAACCTTAAATCGTTTCGAGGCACTCTTATGGGTCTTTAACTTCTCCATGATTTAGCTCCTTTTTTAAAATAATATCTTAATTAATACATCTCTGGCTTAAAAAGTTCCTTTGTGACTTCTCGTCATTTAGTTAGTCTTGCCCGGACTGAGCGTTATCGTTAATGACTTATCCTCAGGACGACAATTTTCAAGCGAATAAGTCTCTGAGCAAAGGTCTTTTGTAGATTCAATAATATTTTTCAATACTTCATAAGCAAACTCGGGATGTTCATATTCCCGACCTCTAAACACTACGGAGACCTTTACCTTATTTCCTTCTTCAAGAAACTCACGTATATGTTTTAATTTATATTCAAAATCATGTTTATCAATTTTTGGTCGCATTTTAATTTCTTTTACCACGACTACATGCTGTTTCTTCTTTGCCTCACGAGCCCGCCTTTTTTGTTCATAGCGGTATTTCCCGTAATCCATAATACGGCATACTGGCGGTGTCGCATTCGGTGCTACTTCAACAAGGTCCAGTTCTCGCATTTCTGCCTCTCTCAGAGCATCTCTTTTGCTCATGATACCCAACTGGACACCTTTGTCATCTATCACTCGAACCTGCGGAGCCCGGATTTCTTCATTCACTCGCACCGCATCTTCTGTCGGCTTTGCTATCGTTGTTCTCCTTAATTTACTTTTTTATTTTTATTTGCCTCAATTTTGGAAAAATTATACTTAAAAAGAATCTATCTTATCAAATTATCCAAATCTATTCATAATTCCCGACCTGTCTGACTTCCACTTCTTCTTTTTATTTTTTTATTGTCCCTCCATCTTTCTATTCCTAATACATTCGTTCCGTAAAAACTCCCTTCTCCAAAAACACCTGTTCTACCCGTTTCAACTGTCTCCTCAATCAATATGAAATATGTCACCTGAGGTATCAAATAAAAAATAGTATTCACTGCAACTTCTGCACTCACCATTCTAACTTATATTTATCTACCCCATCCGACCTCTTTAATTTATGGTCGGGGCGGCCGGATTTGAACCGGCGACCCCTTGGACCCAAACCAAGTGCGCTAGCCGGACTGCGCTACGCCCCGAAACCACTCTATTATATCCCTTTCACCCCAAAAATAGCAATTCCCAGTCTGGCTGGTTCGAAACATCAGGCTCGTCTGATCCTTCTGATATCTTCGCCCCCCCAATTTTATTTGCATTTTCCCTCCACATTTTGCAATAACAATCTATTGAACCCTAACACGGAGAAACAAACATGAAACAAACCACACTCCTTCTCATCCTTCTCACCCTTTCTTTTCCCCTCAGTTTCGCTCAGGTCATCTTCGAGGAAACCTTTGAGCAGGGTTCAAATACCCCTGACGGCTGGCAAACAAAGGTATGGCAAGGAAAAGGCGAATTTATATATCCCGTCCCGGGGAGAAGTGGCAATGCAGTTCAAATTTCATCTTCCGAAGGAGGTGATGTATCATGGTTCAAAGAAATCACAGTTACACCCTTTGCAAGTTACAAACTCTCCGGCTGGATTAAAACAGAAAATGTACAACTGGAAAATGGAGTCGGTGCCTTGCTCAATGTTCATGACATTGACGGTACCCGTACCGAGGCTCTTTCCGGTACCAACGACTGGAAATATGTTGAATCTACATTCTTTATCGGCTCCCAATCCCAAATGATGGTAAACTGTCTCTTCGGTGGTTGGGGATTAGCAAAAGGAACTGCAATATATGATGATATAAAATTGGAGAAAATTTCTGAAATGGCTCTCAGCGATATACAAATAAAAATTGATCCATCCCAAAAAGGCACGCCTATTCATCCCTTTATCTACGGTCAGTTCATTGAACATTTAGGCAGGTGTATCTATGGAGGCATCTGGGCAGAGATGCTCGAAGACCGCAAGTTCTTCTACCTTATCAACACCACCGACTCCTCATGGAAACTATATCCATCCGATATGATGCTCTCCATAGACCAGATACACCCCTACACCAGTTGGTATACCCCCGTTATCCTCCTCAACCCCCGTCGAGAACGCGGCTTAATTCAGGATAATTTAGAAATCGTTAGAGGGAAAGAATACACGGGCAGAATCGTATTAAAATCTACACATCCCGATATTAAGGTCAAAATACTACTCCGCTCCGGCGAAACTTTACTATGCGAACCCGCAGTTATCCAAAATATATCACAGGACTATCAAAAATACACATTCCATCTGAAAGCAACCAACGACGGCAAACCCGCCCAATTCGCCATCCTTGCCACAGGTCAAGGCAACCTTTTTATCGGTGCGGTATCCCTTATGCCGGCAGACAACATCAAAGGCATGCGTGCTGATGTTCTTGCCCTGCTCAAACAACTCAACTCCCCTATCTATCGCTGGCCTGGGGGCAATTTCGTCAGCGGATACAACTGGAAAGATGGTATCGGTGACCCTGACAAACGCCCCACCCGCAAAAACCCCGCCTGGGGAGGCATTGATACCAACGATTTTGGCTTGGATGAGTTCATACAATTCTGCCGGGAAATAGGAACCGAACCCTTAGCCGTTGTCAACACAGGGCTGGGCGATATACAGTTAGCACGAGACATGGTCGAATACGCCAACGGTTCCGTTTCTACCCTTATGGGAAAATGGCGGGCAGATAACGGCAACCCCGAGCCCTATAAAATTACCTACTGGGGCATCGGAAACGAAATGTATGGCGAGTGGCAATTAGGACACATACCTGTTGACGACTATGTCAAAAGACACAATGAATTTGCCCAGGCTATGAAAGCTGTCGACTCCTCCATCAAACTAGTCGGCGTCGGTGAGAATATGGGCATCTGGAGCAAAAAAATGCTGGAACACTGTACCGAAAACATGGATTACATCAGTGAACATTTCTATTGTGGTGATAAGAAAGATGTAATTAAACATGTTTATCAATTAGCAGAGCATATTAAAGTAAAAGTCAAAAACCACAAAAGATACATCGAATCCCTTCCATCTTTGCAAAACAAATTCATCCCCATCGCCATGGACGAATGGAACTATTGGTATGGTGAACATATATACGGTGAACTCGGCTGTGTATACCACTTAAAAGACGCATTAGGAGTCGCCATCGGCTTGCATGAATTCTTTCGCAACAGCGACATCATCACCATGGCAAACTACGCCCAGACCGTTAATGTCATCGGCGCTATCAAAACCACCAAAACAAACGCCTTTTTCGACACTACCGGCTTAACCCTGATGTTATATCGCCAGAAATTCGGCTCTATACCCGTGATGGTAGAAGCAAAACCCATATCTGACGGTAGTCCCGGCAGCAATGCGACCATACCCCTCGACATTTTCTCTGCATGGAAGGATGAACAAGCGGGAATATTGACACTATCAGTGGTAAACCCGCTCAACAGAGAGATTAATGTGCGTGTGGATGTGATAGGTAATGATGTAATCCCTCCTAAAACAGCATGGATACTCACCGGTAAAGACCCAATGGGGGTCATACCACCCGATAGAGAACCCGAAGTCTGGCTGAAGGAAGAAAAATTAAACAAGAAAATCTTTCCTGAAATGGAAATTCCTCCATTAAGTATCGTTATCACAGAGATAAAAGTAAAATAATTCAAAATACAAGGAGATTTTGTTATGTTCTTAACTTCTTTCGTAATTGCCACTGCTATTGCTACCGTATACGAACCCTCCTGGGAATCGTTAGACCAACGACCTAATCCTCAATGGTTCGAAGACGCAAAATTCGGCATCTTCATTCACTGGGGCGTCTATTCCGTTCCCGCATGGGCACCCAAAGATGCTTACTCCGAATGGTATTGGAATCACATGCAGAACAAAGACGGTTCCACCTGGAAGTTCCATGTCGAGAAATACGGCGAAAAGTTTCAATACCAGGACTTTGCGCCCATGTTCAAAGCAGAGTTATATGACCCCAATCACTGGGCGGATGTCTTCAAACGCTCCGGTGCCAAATATGTCGTTCTAACATCAAAACATCACGACGGCTTTTGTATGTGGCCCAGTACCCAGAGCTGGAACTGGAACGCTATGGACATCGGACCCCATCGCGATTTAGCCGGCGAACTCATTCAGGCAGTTAAAAACGCCGGTCTAAAAGCAGGCTTCTACTACTCACTCTACGAATGGTTCAATCCACTATATCATCAAGATATAAACCGTTATGTAGAAGAACATATGCTCCCCCAGATGAAAGATTTAATTATTCGCTATCAACCCGATATATTCTGGGGAGATGGGGATTGGGACCATCCGAGTTCAGTCTGGCGTAGCACCGAATTTCTGGCATGGCTATTCAACGAATCGCCCGCACCGAAAGACATCGCAATCAATGACCGCTGGGGCAGAGGTTGCCGGAATAATCATGGCGGTTTCGCCACTCCCGAATATGGACACATTTCCGAAGGCCCACTTATGGAAAAAGGCTTGTTCGAAGAATGCCAGGGCATGGGCAAATCTTTCGGATACAACCGCAACGAAACCGCAGAAAACTATCGTAGCACAACCGAACTTCTTCACCTGCTCATCGACAATGTCTCTCGTGGCGGTAACCTTCTTCTCGACATTGGTCCCTCCGCCGATGGACGCATCCCTGAGATAATGGAAGAACGCCTGCTTGAAATGGGCAAATGGCTCGAAATAAACGGCGAAGCGATTTATGCCACAGATGTCTGGAAAGATGCCCCCAAGATGGACAATTTCCGTTTCACTCGCAAAGGGAACATTCTTTATGTGATTGCCTTGCAATGGCCTCCCGAGACATGGACCCTCCCCAAACCAGCTGAGTTACAGAACTTACCAAAAGCGACCTTACTCGGGACAGATATACAAGCAATTGTTGAAGACCAATATGGACAACTGGTGATTACTACACCTTGCGTATCCCCGGCTCAAATTCCCTGCCAACACGCCTGGGTATTCAAACTCACATTCTAACTAACAATTAATAGCCACGTAGTGACGACATAGTAATAGAGGCAACATCCTAATAGACCCGTTAGGGACGACATCATATTACTCTATGTCGCACTTCCAGGGCTAATTTTAGGTGGAAACACAATCGCACACCTTCACCTTAGTCCTGTGGAGACGTAATATTAATAGGATAGGGGTTAAGTCGCCCCTATAGGGCTTGGATTATTTACCAATTTGAGATGGTAACTCGTCGTCACATCCCCCTTAGCCCCGTAGGGACGGATAATAATAGATAGGAATACCACACCTCCCCGTTGTTAGCCCCGTAGGGGCGACATAATAATAGGGGCGTTATCCCAACAAATTTTGATAAGATTTGATGTTGCGATATAATAGGAAAAAACAGAATCATTTGGGGAAATAAAATGCCAAACACATATACACAAATATATATACACATCGTTTTTTCCGTAAAAGAGCGACGGAACCTCATTCAAAAAGAGTGGAAAGAGGAACTATATAAATACATCTGTGGAATTATCAATAAAAAAGAGCAAAAGGTATACGCCATTGGAGGCACCGGCGACCATATTCATATTCTCTTGAGTGTTAAACCATGTATAGCCATTTCTGATTTGGTGCGAGATATCAAATCGAATTCATCAAAATGGATAAATGATAAAAGATTTATTTTGGGTAGATTTGAATGGCAAGAGGGATTTGGTGCATTCTCTTATGGCCAATCGCAATTAGATGATGTAATTAAATATATTAATAACCAAGAACAACAACATGAGAGACAATCGTTTAAATTTAAATATGAATATAAAAAATTATTGGAAAAATTTAATATTGAATATGATGAAAAATATTTTTATGAATAAATTCAAATGAGAAATAATAATATTGGGTCATTAGTCTATTAATATGTCGCCCCTTACGGGGCTATTATTATGCCGCCCCTACGGGGCTATTATTATGCCGCCCCTACGGGGCTATTATTATGCCGCCCCTACGGGGCGAAGGGGATGTGGTATTCATGGCTATTGTTATGACGCCCCTAACGGGGCTAACAACGGGGAGGTGTGGTACTCCTATCTATTATTATGTCGCCTCTAACGGGGCGAAGGGGATGTGACGACGAGTTACCATCTCAAATTGGTAAATAATCCAAGCCCTGGAAGGGCGATATATTAATAGATTGTCGAAATACTACCTCAAATTAGCCCTGGAAGGGCGACATATTAACAAATGTCGCCCCTTACGGGGCTAGGATTATGGTATCTCTAAAATTCTATTATTATGCCGCCCCTACGGGGCGAAGGGGGATTTCTTTTTTATTTTGGGCCGGAGATGGTAAAGGTTTGGGTAAGTGTAATATCACGGGCTTTGGCATGGATGGTAAGGGTGTGAGGTCCGGGAGTGATTAGATTATCATAGGTGTAATCTTCTCCACCAAGAATGTATACCGGTGTAAATGGTAATCGTGAATTGTATATTGAAAATGATTCATGTGGCGTTGACGATGGTAATGAGGAAGATGATACAGGAGAAATGGTGGGTTCATCGGAAGTAATATTAATCTTGTTTGCATCTTTTGCATTATTATTTCGACCTTTTGTGTCATTGGTTTGAGAATTGTCATTAATATCCATAGTCGAGCCATTTCGGCTGTATGTGTTTATGATTTGTCCATCAAGAAGGATTTGCACTTCTTCGGGCTGGATACCTTCAATCCAGATGCGACAGCGTTCCCAATTATGATATTCAAGGTCGCCATCTTCAGAGGGCTGTAACCAGATGCGTCGGCTGTAATGTTTATTTTGCTCTGCGAAGTTTTGCCACCATTTATGAACGGCTTGACGACTGGAGATGAGTCGCATGTAGCGTCGATCGGACGGTCGGTTGTTGAGGCAGGTGCGGGCATCTGCCTGATAAACATAGACGCCATCGGCTCCGGCGTCGAATATTTGTTGAACCCGCCAAAGGAATGGACCGGGTATGTCAGGACCCCAGCTAAGCCCATCTACTACGGGGAGTAGTTTGCAATTTGTCCCACGCACAGCATTAAAGTAAGGGGTAATATCAAAATGGTGATGTCGACCTTGAATATTGCTGGGGCATAGATAGTCTACTAATTCTTCTTTGACCCAGGTGGGGTAATCGAATTTTTCGGATTGGGATACGCCATGCGCCGGGAAGCGAAGAAGTAATAGGACTGGTTTGTTGCGCTTTTGTGCGAATTCGTTTCGGAGATTTTTGAGGCGTCTCAGGAATTGATTGCAGGTTTCCAAGGTGTCAATGCCTCCGGGGTATCGGCAAAAATCGATGGAGATGCCATCGGCACCGATTTGGAGTGCTTCATTGATAAGGGAAAGGATGTATTCTTGCACTTCGGGTATGTTGTAGCGAAGGAAGGGACCGGAAACCCATTCGGGATGTTGCTGGACAAAGTCGCTCTGAAGGGGCGTGCCGGGGTAGCAATTGGTAGCACCGAAGTTGGCATGGAGGGTTAAACCTAATTCATGAGCATACTGTAGTTCTGCCTGGAGAGTATTGGTGTACTGTTGCATTTTGCCGACATTGCTGGTATGAGGAACTATACCACCGATAGGGTCGCCGATGGTATTGTAGAGAAGGGAGTCGGTAAGGCGTGATTCGTAAACGACTTTGGCACCCAATCGTCCGATTTGGGCATCTACAATGTTTATGCGGGCTTCTTTATAAGCGAGGATGGGTTCGCGATGTTGAAGTGGGGTTTGTATGTCTTCATAGAATGCCCAGGAGTAGGGTTCGAAGTACCCGATGATAATTTTGTCGGGGATGCCGAATTGGTTTTCTAATTCTTGAACCTGTTGAGCGGTAAGTGGAACGAGTTTGATGTAATCTAATCTGCTCTCGGCATAGCCTTGATAAGAATGATGTTGCTGGATGATAAGGTTCTGACGGTCTAAGGGACACCATTTCCAGAGGACTTCCTGAAAGGGCCTGGGAGAGGCGAGGACATCGGTTCGTTCATCGCCCGAGAGGCGTAATCGGATACCGTAACTATCCGGTGTGCAAACATAGATAGCATACCAGCCATTCAAATTCAGAGGGTAGGATAATTGAGGCAAGGGGAGGTCATCACGCCATTTAGGGCCGATAAGAGCATTGTTGTATGTAACGGTGTTGGGGTCGAGGTCGGTTTGGAAGAGCCATTTGCGGTCGGTGGTGTTCTCTCTATCGGGTACTATCTGGTCTTTTTGAAATATCTGTGTCCAGTCTTCGAGGTAAATAACATCGGAGTTATCAACCTGTATCGCACTCTGTTGTGTGCTCAAAAGTTTTCCATCGGTTGTTTGTATCTGGATACGGAAATTTATGTGCACTTTGCCGTTAATTTGAGCAGAAGGGTAGGGATTGAAGATAACGGTGCGTTGTAGCCCGCTGGAAGCAAGTTCATGGATGTGTCCTTGATAGGCCCAATCTCGCCATTCTTCGGAAGAGACGAAGTTGAGTGCGGTTTCGGATATATAAGGCAGGACTTTTGCGGGTCGCCAGTTGTTCTCTTCTATAGGTGACCATAAACATTGAATGATAACTTCATCAGGAGCATCTGCAGGAACGGTATAGGTAATGTGGATATAACGAGTGATAGGATGGATAAATACAGATAGGTCTTCCGTAAAGCTCGGATTAGCGAGGAGAATAAAAGTGGCAAGGATAGGTACAATTAATATAAAGTAGGACAATGCTAGTTTCTTTTGTAGATACATTGTAACACTCCTGTATGTTTGTTCCTTTTCCTTTTTTTATTTTAATGGAGATAAGGAATATTTTTTTAATGACAATATCATAATATTAAAAATCCTGGCAAGAAGAGTAAATATTTGTAATTTTTTAAGTGTGAATATCGTATAATATAGGTAGACAATTGAATATGTTTGGATAAACCGTGGGGGCGAAAAGGTTTCGACGGGGATGGTTGAGGTGTGTAACGCATGCCGAGGTTGACCGGTTGGCCTCGTTAAAAGCCGGTCGCAAACAACTGCCAATCACGAATTGGCTCTCGCTGCTTAATTAACGCAGCGCGTCCCACCCGTGATAGCCTGCTAACGGACTGGGGCGTCAACCCGCAGGTCTGCCCTTTCGGGAGTTGCGGTGCTCGGAAGGCAGTAACTTTTCCGCATAGCGGTTACGGAGAGCCAGCCCTGAGGCGCTCCGTAATGGCGAATCATTAAAGGATGGGCTAAGCATGTAGCTGGGACACACTGAAACATCTTCGGACGCGGGTTCGATTCCCGCCGCCTCCACCATTTATTTAAAATAAAAAACTTAATTGATACATGTTTTTAACCGAAAGGATATATCGCTCCTACGGGGCTAATGGGGAGGTGGGAGATTGTGTCATTCCCTCGATTTAGCCCCGTAGGGGCGACATAGTAATAGGATGTTTTAATTTTTTTAGGGGATATTAATAAGTAAAATAATAGGGAGTTTTGATGCTTTTGAAAATACGACAAATATTTATTAAAATTTATTTTACAGAATGTAATATGGATATATGTCTTTACTTGAGAGACTAAGAAAAATCTTATTTTTGAGGCCCAATTTTTTATCAGGGCAGGGTGAATTCAACCCATTAGATTTTGGCAGACTTATATCTAATCGGTATGGTAAAGTTGTTTATATCTATAGACCAATTAAAATTAATACTCAAGGACACCATTTAAAAGAAATATTATATTTATCAAAGGAATCGGTTTCACTGCTTTCTACCTGTAACAATTTCGATAACCTCAATATAAAAAATATTTTATTTCTCGATATAGAGACGCTTTCGCTATCTCCACGTTTTTCTAATATCATTTTAATAGGAATAGCTTTTTATAGAGGGGGTAAAATTCATTTAGAGCAATTTTTCACATTAAGCAAGGAAGACGAACTCCTAGCACTTTATATTTTTAAGAAGAGATTTAGATATTTCTCCTACATAGTGGGATACAATGTAAGGAATTTTGATGTGAATTTTATTAAGAAGAGAAGTTTTATAAATGGATTGAACATTGATTTTAAAGGGAGGGATTGTATAGATATGTGTGTTGCTTCTCGGAGGTTTTTTAAGGGAAGGGTTCCCAATTTTCGTCTTGAAACGATAGGTAGTTTTTTATTTAATGAAGAAAGAGATGATATTCCAAGTAGTGAGATTCCCCTATACTGGGAAAATTTTAGGAGATATAAAAGTCCATATTATGCAAAACAGATAATTGAACATAATAGAATAGACCTTGTTTGTACTATTAAGTTATTTATTTGGTTTTTTAGTAGGATGAAAAGACCTTTTGGGTATTATTTTGAAAATAATGAGGATAGAGAGTCGGTTTTGAGGTTGTTGGAAAAATACGGTGAGCCCCAACACATAAGGGAGTATATTCGTTTTGTCAAAAGGAGAAAAAACATTTCATTTTGAGTGCTGAAGTTGATGCAGGAGGACAATAGTAAGTTAAGTATAGATTAAAGCAAAATATTTTTGGCTTGTTTTTTCTTTAAATGTTATAAAACAGGAATTCATGACTTTAGTGTATTTTTTTCAAAATAATTTTTTATAATTTTAATGATAGTATAAACATAACCAAGGATATGAGATTTTCAAGAATTTAATTTGCAATAAAATCTTAGAGTTATATATTTTATTTTTATACATCTATCAAGCAATTAAAACTTTTATTGAATATCATAAACATTTTAAAGAAGGAATATTTGTATGAGTAATGTTGAAGATTTAAAACAAAGTATCCCATTATTGGGTGATGAATTTCCAATAATGAATGTCGTTACAACACACGGTAAGATGGAATTACCGAAAGTATTTTCTGGCAAGTGGTTTGTGCTTTTTAGTCATCCGGCGGATTTTACACCTGTGTGTACAACAGAGTTTGTGGCGTTTCAGAAACGTTATGACAAATTTAGGGCGTTAAATTGTGAATTGATAGGTTTGAGTATGGACCAGGTATTTTCTCATATTAAATGGGAAGAATGGATACGGGAGAAATTAGGTGTAGAGATCCAATTCCCGATTATTGCGGACAATGGTTCTATAGCGGGGAAATTAGGGCTGGTTCATCCGGGTAAAGGCACAAATACGGTTCGGGCTGTATTTGTTGTAGATGACAGGGCAAAGATACGGTTGATTATTTATTATCCGCAAGAGGTAGGTAGAAATATTGATGAGGTGGTTCGAATTGTAGAGGCTTTGCAGTTAGCGGATAAGTATAAAGTTGCTATGCCGGAGAACTGGCCTAATAATGAATTAATTGGAGACCGCGTGATTATTCCGCCTCCTACTGATGTAAACACTGCCAGAGAACGGATAGCTAAATCCAAAGACGGTGGATATGAGTGTTTTGATTGGTGGTTTTCGCATAAGAAGTTGGAGAGGTAGAGAAGCCTATTTTTTTGGGGAAGTGAGATAGACAAAGAATTCATTATTCCTCGTGGTAGTAAAGTTTTACTCCTCGGGATTGAAGGCGGTTGAGGAAAGCGTCGACATTGTCGATGGCGGATTCGGCAGAGTGGACGCCCGGTTTGTGTAGTTCTTTGCGGGCTATCATCAGGGCTCCTTCAACGGCAGGAATACTGGTTATCTCTGCAATGTGTCCTACACCGGAATAGTAATGATGTGCTTGTTGCCCATTTTTTTCGCCGTAAACATCGATGCGGAAAACAGATTGGTTAACCCCTCCCTTGGAGAAGATGCCCAGATTTACCAATGGTAGGAGTATTGTTGTCATGATTTCTCTTTTTTCTGCGGTATTGGTCAGTCCTAATCTACCTAATAAGGTGGCTAATCTTGCGATATATGGTGGATGTATTCCGCCGTGAAGCGAGACATATTTTAAGCCGGGGAGGTTCCGGGGAATAGAAACGGATTCGGCATGTCCTGTAATGTAAACAGGCAGTTTTCCCATAGGTTCGGGAAATTCAACTATTTTTCGCTCAGTACCGGTTTTTATTTTTACTTCTTTTCCGTCGCGCCACTGGAGGGTGTAGCCACTGAAAATGTGGAGGACATGTTTGACATTGGCAGGACCGATGTCTTCGTCGGAGCCACCTGCCCAGTTAATTTCGATTCGTTCGGGCTTTTCCATAGATTGATAGCCTTTTTTGGCAAGCAGATTGGTAATTCCCGGGGAGTTACCTAATCCTGCGATGATGGTTAAACCTGCGTTTTTGGCTTTTTCGTGAAGGGTAATTGCAGAGAGGTAGGCGTCGTAGTCATCACAGATGCTAACATAGGGGACGCGGGCTTGGATACAAGCATCGATAATGGATTTTTCAAACATGTAAAAGGGACCGATGAAACCTAAAGCGACATGATGTTCTTTTATTGTGTCGATAAGGGAAGATGTGTCTTTGGCATCGACGAACTTCGGGGAAAATTTTAGGCCGAATTTTTCTGCTATTTGTTTTGCTTTTTCTAAATGGATATCTGCAATGGTAACGGAAGTGACATCAGATTCACTGGCAAGCAACTCAAGTGCGACTTTTGCCATATCCCCACATCCACCGAGGACACATATATTCATAAGAGGCTCCTTTTTTTGTAATGATAAATGAATTAGATATGGGAATGCATCTGATTAAAATGGGAATTGGGGGAGGTCCTGGATGCGGGTTTGCTGGATGAATTCGTAACAACGGTTTTTGAGTTCTTCGCCGGTGAGGGAAAGTAGACGGTGGGGTCCGAAAGATTCGCATGTGAAGGAAGCGATGACTGTTCCGATGATGGTTGCCTGACGGAGGATATCGGGTTCGATGCTGTTTCGGTAGGCAATGTATCCCATAAAACCGCCGGCAAAACTATCGCCGGCACCTGTGGGGTCAACGACATCTTCAAGGAGGTAGGCAGGGAGCATGAAATTTTCCTCGTCTTCGAAGAAGAGGATACAGCCGTGTTCGCCTTTTTTGATGACGAGGACATCGGGACCTAATGCGAGGATTTCTCTACTGGCTTTTTTTAGGTTATCTTCACCGGAGAGTTGTCGTGCTTCGGAATCGTTGATGAAGAGGATATCTACCCGGGAGAGGACTTCCTGTAAATCGTCAGGGGTGGTTTCTATCCAGAGGTTCATGGTGTCCATGCCCGTAAAGCGAGGGAAAGCCTGGCGGAGGACATCTAATTGTAAAGAGGGATGGATATTGCCGAGGAAAAGATAAGGGACTTGAGATATTTCTCTGGGGATAGTAGGTTTGAAGTTCTCGAAAACATTGAGTTGGGTATCTAATGTGTCGCGCTGGTTGATGTCTTTATGGTATCTGCCCGACCAGCGGAAGGTTTTGCCTTCGACTTGTTTTAATCCATCTACATTAATGTTTTGGGATTTTAATATTTGAATGTATTCTTTTGGGAAATCGGTTCCGATAACGCCGATCATGTTCACACGGGTGAAGAATGAAGCGGAAATAGAAAAATAGGTTGCGGCACCGCCAAGTTCTAACTCGGACTTTCCGAAAGGAGTTTCGACGGAATCAAGTGCCACGGAACCCACAACAGTTATATCCATATTTTTTCCTTTTTTTATTTTAAAAGAAGTTTAATGATTAATTAGCGACTGCTTTGAGATCGTATTTTCGGACATTCCATTCTTCTTCGCGAATGCGTTTCTTTAATTGGTTATTGAATTGCGATACCATACCCTGGAGGCTGTCGGCGTCGCCTTCCAAGAGGACTTTTTCAAAGAAGTTGCGGAAGAATTTTTGTTCTTTTGGGATTTGTAGGACATGAGTAATGATGCCCATAAGTGTGTCATTTTGTGGGGTTATGTCTAATTTTGTAATTTCTTCTGTCATTGTGGATATATTAAAGGGTTTCCATTTTAAATAGTTCGTGGTATCTTGTTCTCCTGCGAGCCATTCGATGTATCGGGATTGATTGATATTGAAATTAAATGAGTCGCGGTTTTCCCACCACATAGAATCGGGCCAGAGGAAGACAGGAGAAACCTGGACAGTATCGGGTTTGATGCGTTTGATAAAGCGGAGTGTTTCTGCGAAGGTGTGTCGGTCTTCTTCGGGACAGGGATAGAGGCATTGGATTGATGTGAAGAAGTGAGAAGAAACGAATGCGGAAATGGCGGTTTCTAAAGAACTGATAGTACGCATAATGCCGTAGTATTTGGATAATAATCGTTGACTGCCTGTGGGAACATTTACAGATATTGCACGACAGCCGGAAAGATGTAAACTATGGACCCACTCGCCCTGAATATTCGAGCAGTGTAAGTTACGGGAATAGGTGATAAAGTAGGGGGATTTAAGTAAAGCCAGGGAGAGTGATTGGACATCGGAAGGATTTACCATTTCTCCTTCGATATGAAAGGTCCATGTATTAAATTTTTCACGAAGCTTTTTTACTTCTTCCAAAAGATTTTCTAAACTTGTAGTTATATAGTGTTTAAGTGTATAAGGGTCGGCATAACTCATATTCCCATCTCGTACTTGTTCTAATGTAAATATGTTAAATTTTCCTCCTATCTGTAGAGCATCATAATTGTCATAGGAGGGGCGAGGTAAATCATCAAGGGTTAGAAGTCGGTTTACAGGACCGATATGAATTTCACCTCCCTCATAATAAACATAATTAGGTATAAACTGTAAGTCTTTATCTGAAGTAAGACATTCCCATAAAGGTATAATAGCAACTTCATAATGATTAATTAAGATACCCTTAAGTTCAGGAATATGTGCAATAACATAGGGACCTGTATGGTTAAAGTAAGGACCTGCTCCAACAATGTGTATTTTATTTTCTGTATCTTCTTTCTTGATTTCGTTTGCAAGGATACGGGCGGAAATTAGGTCTTCCCTATTTTCTATCCAGAATAAGACACAATGTGTGTGGGAGGAAATTTTAATATTTTGATATATCCATTGAAGGTAAGAATTTTTTATATTTTTTTTCTGTTGTCCACCTCCGAATATTTTAGAAAGCCAAATTCTTTTTTTCTTTTCATTTGTATTGTTTTTAATTAAATCATTATTTATTGTATCATCAGAATAGTATTGAATTGCTTCGGGAATACCAAAATCATAAATAGTTGTATTAACATTATTATTCTGTAAGATTTGAGACATGACGGCGATAGAGCGTTTGGGTGTAAAAGATTTGATATTTTTTAAGTTTGCTGGGGCATACACGAAGATGAATTGGCTCATATTTAGGCACCCTATATGTTGTATACTATTTATTGGTTACAATTTTAGTATAACCACAATATATTGTATATAAAAGTATATTAACATATAAAATTATATATTTCAACATTTTTTGTAAAAATTTTTGGAGAAAAATAATATGGCTGAAAATGAGAATTGTGTATTGTTAATCAGCGGTGGAATGGATTCGGTTACTTTGCTACATTATCTTGTAAAGGAGAAGCAATATGAGAATGTGTATGGGGTTTCGTTTTTGTATGGGCAAAAACACTTTCGTGAGATTGAATGTGCAAGATGGCAGATGAATGTGTTAGGGATGAAGTATCATCATGTTTTAGATTTATCTGTTATGAAATTGCTTCTGAAAGATGGTTCGACACTCATAAAAGGTGGGCAAGATATTCCACGATTGGAAGATATCCCCGTGGAGGAACGGATTCAACCGCCAACTTATGTACCTAATCGGAATATGATATTTTTAGCAATAGCATCAGCATGGGCGGAGGCAATAGGTGTTGGGGATGTATTTTATTCTGCACAGGCACATGATGAATATGGATATTGGGATTGTACAGAAATCTTTGTAGCGAGAATGAATCATGTTTTGGAATTAAATAGAAAACACAAGATTAACATACATGCTCCCTTTTTGAAAATGTCGAAGCAGGAAATATTAGAGTTGGGATATCGGTTAGGGGTGGATTATGCTCATACATGGAGTTGTTATCGTGGAGAGGAAAAAGCATGTGGAGAATGTCCTACTTGTGTGGAGCGGTTGAAGGCTTTTGAATCGATTGGGAGGAAGGATCCCATTGCTTATGAGATATGATTTGTTATGATGAAGGGCTAATAGAAGGTTGTTTGATATAAGGATAAAGGGGTATGTTTTAGGCTTCGAGTTCGATGGTGGCACGGGGAAAGGAGCCTAAAATTTTCAGGTTTCTTGCTCTATCGCTGACATCTTCGATGACTTGTTGGACTTTCTCGTCTTTGATATGACCGAGGAAGTCGATGAAGAACACATATTCCCAGGGTTTTTGGCGAGAGGGTCGGGATTCGATGCGGGTTAGATTGATGTTGGACTCGGCAAAAGGCATAAGGAGGTTGTATAGGGCGCCGGGTTTGTCTTTGGCGGAGAGGAGTAAGGAAGTTTTATCATCGCCGGTTGGTTCTACGATTTGGTGTCCCAGGACGACGAAGCGTGTATAGTTATTAGGATTATCTTCGATGCGTTCGGCGATAATTTCGAGGTTGTAGGTTTGAGCGGCTAATTTGCTGGCAATGGCGGAGGTATTCGGTTCTTGTGATGCACGACGAGCCGCTTCGGCCGTGCTGGAGACTTCGATGAGTTCGACACCGGGGAGGTTGGCACGAAGCCAATTTCTGCATTGGAGTAAGGCATTATCTTTTGAGTAAACGCGTTTAATCTGGTCAAGTGGACATTTGGCGAGAAGATTTTGTGAAATCTGGAGGAGGACTTCGTTGATAATTTTTAATTCGGAGTTGATAAATAGGTCTAAGGTATCACTAACGGAACCGCCTGTTGAACTTTCGATAGGGACTACGCCGTAATCAATGCGTCGCCGTTCTACTTCAGTAAAGACATCGGCAAATGAGGGTAAGGGATGGTATTCTGCGGAGGTGCCAAATACGCGTAGTGCAGCCATGTGACTAAAGGTATCACGGGGACCCAAGAAAGCGACACTTGTAGGTTTTTCTAATGAGCGGATGGCACTCATTATCTCACGGTAGATGGAACGAATAGCGCGTTCATCTAAGGGACCATAATTAGAGTGGAGTAGTTTTTCTATTACTGTTTTTTCGCGTTCGGGAACATAGAATGGGGTTTGTGAGCCACTTTTGATTTTGCCGATTTCTTGAGCACAGGTAGCTCTTTCGTTTAGAAGGGCGATGATTTTTTGGTCAATTTCATCAATTTTTTTTCTTAGTTCTTCGATATTCAATTTTTTCTCCTCTCAATAATTTCTATGGGTGCCATGTTTACCATTAGTACAGTAATCCGTCCGGAGTCGAAACGGACTCTTACTTTCATTTTATCGCCACTACCTTCTGTATTTAAAACTACGCCATATCCAAATTTTGCATGTCGGATTTTTGTCCCTAATTTATATTCTTTTTTCTTTTCTTCCTTTACAGGTTTCTTTTCTACGGTTGAAGATTCTTGTGGTCTGGGATAAGCCGATGGATTTATCTTTATCCCCATTATTTCTATATTTTCGAATCCTATTTCATGTAAGAAACGAGATAGTTCCCTGTTTTTCATTTCTCTGCCGTAATATATTCGGGTTTCAGCACCTGAAAGGACGAGGCTTTTACGGGCGCGGGTCATGGCTACATAACAAAGGCGTCGCTCTTCTTCTATATCTTTGGAGCCGTCTTCGCCGAGATAAGGGAATAATCCATCTTCTAAACCGGTCACATATACATAATCGAATTCGAGTCCTTTAGCACTATGGCAGGTTAAGAGTTGGATTGCACTTTTGGGTTGTTGTTGTGTGTCTAAATCGGAAAGAAGGGCAAATTCTTGAAGGAATTGGAGGATACCTTTATCTTTGTTGGTGTCTTGTTCACATATAGCAATGAATTCTTGTATGATTTTTTCTCGGTCTTTCCCCTCTTTTTCAGCAATATTATTTATATATTCTAAATAATTTATTTTTTCTATTAGATATTTCACAGTTTCTCCTACCGTTTTTCCTATTGAAAACAACCTGATTTCATCTATAAGATGCAGGAATTCTTTTATGGATTTTCGTGTTCGTAGGGGGAATGTTTCGTCATAATCTATAGTACGCGATACCTGAAATAATGATTTTTCTCTCTGTTTTGCATATTTTTCGATTTGTTGTAAACTTACATGTCCTAAATTTCGTGGGGGGACATTTATAATTCGGCGGAAGGCATCGTCGTCTTCTTCATTAACAAGCAGGCGAAGGTATGCGATTATGTCTTTTATTTCTCGTCGGGCATAAAATCGGATACCTCCAATTACTACATGTGGGATTCCTCTTCTACGAAAGGATTCTTCAAAGGAGCGGGATTGATGATTGTTTCGAAATAGGATGGCAACTTCTTCTAATGGATACTTATTTTTTATAATATCGTTTGCAATCCACTCTGCTTCTTCTTCGTCGGTTTTTGCCCAATAGAATCGGACTTTTTCACCCTCTTCATTTTGGGTCCATAATTTTTTTCCTAAACGGTTTCTATTGTGTTCAACGAGTTGATTTGCATACATGAGAATATTTTTTGTGCTACGGTAGTTTTGTTCTAAGCGATATATGGAAGTTTCTGGGAAATTTTTTTCGAAGCTGAGTATGTTGTTTATATCGCTCCCTCGCCAGGAATAGATACATTGGTCTTCATCCCCTACTACAAAGACTCGATTATCAGGACCTTTTAATGCTTTTATAAGTCGGAATTGAGCGTGATTGGTATCCTGATATTCATCTACTAAAATATCAGTATAGTAATGGTGCATTTGGTCTTGAATTGAGTTGTGTTTCTCTAAAATCTTTACGGGGAGGGAAATTAAATCATCAAAATCTACCCTATTTTGTGATTTTAATGTTTCATGATAAATATTCCATAGTTTAAGTATGTGGGTACTGTTAGGATCTTTTTCATCTTTTTGAGGTTCAGAGACTGTTTGTTTGTATTGGCTAATCTGCAGTTGGGCATCGCGAGGAGTAAATTGTTCTAAAAGGATGGGGTCGGACTTTAAAATTTTTTTTAAGAGTGAAATTTGGTCATCATCATCCATAAGGATAAAATTATTATCTATATCCAAGAGTGAGGCATATTTTCTGAGAAATCGTAATCCGAAGGAATGGAAAGTGCCCACCCAGGGTTGTTTTTCAGTGTATTGAATTCGGGTAAGGACTCTTTTTTTCATTTCAGCTGCGGCTTTGTTGGTAAAGGTAACAGCGAGAATCCGTTCGGGTGAAATTCCTTTTTCATTTATAAGCCAGATAATATGTTCGATAATAACCCGTGTTTTCCCTGTCCCTGCTCCTGACAAGACTAATACCGCAGGTTCAAAAGCATGGACAGCCTTTATTTGCTCCGGATTTAAAGAAACCATTCTAATGAAACCTATGAATAAATTTTTATTTAATATTTCAATATTTTATAAACCAATTCAATTAATTTGTAGTTAGTTTTCTTTTTATTTTTTCCCTTAGTTTACACAGGGGCTATGTGATATTAGACCCCTTACGGGGACTTTTATTATTAATTTGCTATCTTTGTTTGCTCTGCCCTTTTGTATTCGGGATTATAATAAAAGACCTCTGTTGAGGTCATTTCGAAGTACTTATATTTGTGAAAAAATCAACTGATGACATTTCAACATTTAGATATTTTTTCGACGACAAAGATTTTTTTATATTTATATAGCACAGTTTTATTGAGTAAGTTTTATTCTTTAGCTACCGGCGGTATAGCGTGTAAGGGCATGCATATAATTTGCTCGTTCGAATGCTGTAGGCTCGGTCACGGATTTTTGGCTCATACTGCCCTGCATTACTTCGATGGAGTCGTATTCATGCTCGGCTAACCATTGTTCCAATTTTTTGAGGATGGTTGATAAATGAGGGATTCCGTATTTGAGTAAGGCGGAAGTCATCATTGCCACTTTTGCCCCTGCCATCATGGATTTTACGACATCCTCGGCAGTGTGAACTCCTCCAGTAATTGCAAAGTCAATGTTGATTTTACCATAAAGAATGGCAACCCAGCGTAAACGGAGCAGTAATGTATTGGATGAGCTTAAGTTGATGTGAGGGGTAACTTCTAAATTATCTAAATCGAAATCGGGTTGGTAGAAACGATTGAAGAAGACGAGTGCGTTAGCACCGGCTTCGGCGAGTCTTTTAGCTACATTAGGTAGAGAACTGAAATAAGGACCTATTTTTACTGCTAATGGGATGGTGACTTCTTTTCGTATTTCTTTTACGAGGTCTACATACATATTAGATACATAATCGCTTGTCATGTTGGGGTCTGTAGGAATAAAGTAGATATTAAGTTCGAGTGCATCTGCTCCTGCTTGTTGGATTTTTTTGGCATACTCGATCCATCCCCCTTTAGACACGCCATTTAAACTTCCCATGATAGGGATGGAGACAGATTGTTTGGCTTTATGTATATGTTCGAGATACGCCTCGGGACCCATGCGGAAATCGCTTAATTCAGGGAAATAGGTAATGGCTTCTGCAAAACTTTCTGTGCCATAGGAGAGATTATTATCTAATTCATTGCTTAATAGTGTAATTTGTTCTTCAAATAAAGAATGAAGAACAACCGCTGAAGCGCCCCGTTCTTCCATTCGTTTGATATTATCAATATTGTCGCATAAGGGAGAAGGTGAAACGACAAGCGGGTTTTTTAGTTTAATCCCGAGATAGTTTGTTGTTAGTTCTACCATTTTTTGACTCCTTATTTTTATTGGGTCTGATTTTCTGTTACCGCGGATTGAATATTTTTCATTTCCGATTGTAATTCATCACAACTCATTGAGGCGAGGTATTCGTATAATTTCCAACGCATGCGAATGTCCTTTTGTGCTTCATCTAAAAGCATTTTTGCCACGGTAGGATTGCTCAGGGAGAGCATCTTGTAGCGTGTCTCATTGTAAACATATTCTTGTAAAGCCAGAGAAGGAGCTTTTGAATCTAATTGAAGCGGATTTTTCCCTTCATTCAATAAGGCTGGGTTAAACCGCATTAATTGCCAGTGTCCCGTGGCAACGGCTTTCTTTTGTTGTTCTAATCCCATTATAAGATTGTATCCGTGAGCGATACAATGGCAATAGGCGATAATTAAGGAAGGGCCGGGGTAGGCTTCTGCTTCACGGAAGGCTTTTATAGTTTGAGCGTCATTGGCTCCCATGGCTACTTTGGCTACATAACAAGTGCCATAGGTCATTGCCATGAGTGCGAGATCTTTCTTGGGAGCGGGTTTGCCACCTGCGGCAAATTTTGCTACAGCGGCACGGGGTGTTGCTTTGGAGCATTGTCCGCCGGTATTGGAATAAACTTCGGTATCCATGACTAATATGTTGATGTCTCTGTTTGAGGCAATAACGTGGTCAAGACCGCCATAACCGATGTCATAAGCCCAACCGTCACCACCTAATACCCAAACGCTTCTTTTAACGAGGACATCGGCGACATAGAGTAATTCCTTTGCCTGAGGATTATTTAAACTACTTAATTTCTGTTTTAGTATACTTATACGCTTTCTTTGGTTTTGAATGCCTTCTTCGGTAGTCTGGTCGGCTGTTAGGATGGAGGTAACCAATTCTGTCCCGATGTGTGTTTCAAGTTGTTTCAGTAGGTATTGGGCATAACTCAATTGGGTATCTATGGCTACTCTCATGCCCATACCGAATTCGGCGTTATCTTCGAATAATGAATTACACCATGCAGGACCTTTTCCTTCGGCATTGGTAGTCCATGGGGTTGTGGGGAGGTTTCCACCGTAGATGGAGGAACAACCTGTTGCATTAGCAACTAATGCGCGGTCACCAAATAATTGGGACATTAGTTTTACGTAAGGTGTTTCACCGCAACCGGCACAAGCACCGGAAAATTCAAATAGGGGTTGTAATAGTTGAATGTCTTTTACCAGATTAAGGTTGACTTCAGATCTATTGAAGTAGGGAATGCTTTCAAAGAAGTTCCAATTTTCGCGTTCCGTTTCACGGAGAGGTGCTTGTAATTGCATAGTAACGCCACGATTTTTGACTTCTTTTTTGCTTTTTGCAATACACACTTCATAGCACAGTCCGCAACCGGTACAGTCTTCGGGGGATACTTGGAGCGTATAGCGAAGGTGTTTAAATTCTTTCCATTTAGGTTCCGTAGATTTGAATGTTGGAGGTGCTTTTTCGAGGTATTTTGGGTCATAAATTTTTGCGCGGATAACGGCATGTGGACAAACCATTACACATTTTCCACATTGGATACATACTTCGGGGTCCCAGACAGGGATTTCAAGTCCGATATTGCGTTTTTCCCATTTTGTTGTACCTGTGGGGAATGTTCCATCAGCAGGCAATTGACTTACAGAGAGTTCGTCCCCTTCTCCTGTGATAATTTTTCCTAAAATATTCTTAACAAAGTCAGGGGCTTCTTCTGGAACAGGGGGAGCAAAATCGAATGAACTTGTTACTTGCTCAGGAACTTTGACTTCGTAAAGATGGTCGAGAGTCATGTCAACCGCTTGCCAGTTTTTCTGGACAATTGTTTCTCCGCGTTTACCGTAGGTTTTTTTGATAGATTCCTTAATGGCTTGTATAGCTTCTTCGCGGGGTAGAATACCGCTGATGGCAAAGAAACAGGTCTGCATAATGGTGTTAATTCTCCCCCCCATTCCTGCTTCACGGGCGACTTTGACGGCATCAATTACATAGAATTTAATTTTTTTGTCAATGATTCGTTTTTGGGTTGTCCTGGGTAGGTAATTCCATACTTCATCAGGTCCGTAGGGAGTATTTAGGAGGAAGATAGCATTGTTTTCTGCTAGTTTTAATATGTCATATTTTTCAATAAAACTGAATTGGTGACAGGCTACAAAGTTGGCACGAGTAATGAGATAGTTGGAATGAATTTCTTTAGGTCCGAAACGAAGATGGGATACAGTCATAGAACCCGATTTTTTGGAATCGTATACAAAGTATCCCTGGGCGTAGTTTGGGGTATCTTCGCCGATAATTTTGATAGAGTTTTTGTTGGCACCTACGGTACCATCGGAACCTAATCCATAGAATACGGCACGAACGACACTGGGGTCTTCGGTAGAAAAATTGGGGTCATAGTCAATACTGGTGTTTGCGACATCGTCTTTAATTCCCACGGTGAAGTGATTTTTGGGTTTATCTTTGGATAATTCATCTAAAACACCTTTAATCATAGCGGGAGTGAATTCTTTAGAGGAAAGTCCGTATCTCCCGCCGATAATTTTAGGCATGACTTGAATGTCACCGTTGGAGTAGGCTTCGTTAAATGCGTTGACTATGTCTAAATAGAGCGGTTCGCCGGGGGCTCCCGATTCTTTGCAACGGTCTAATACTGCGATTTTCTTAACAGAAGTAGGTATTGCTTTGAGGAGTGCTTTTGTATCGAAAGGACGATAAAGCCGAACTTTGATAGCACCGACTTTTTCGCCGCGATTGACAAGATACTCAATAGTTTCTGTTACTGCTTCACAACCGGAGCCCATCAGGATGAGTATCTGTTCGGCATCGGGGGCACCGATGTAGTCAAATAGATGATATTGTCTTCCTGTTATTCTTGCGAAACGGTCCATGTATTCTTGAACAATGGTGGGACATGCTAAATAGTAGGGATTGCAGGCTTCTCTTCCCTGAAAATACACATCGGGGTTTTGAGCAGTTCCGCGAATGACGGGTTTGTCAGGATTTAATGCTCTTTCGCGGTGAGCACGGACATATTCTTCATCTATCATGGTTCTTATATCTTCGTCGGTGAGCATTTCGATTTTCACGACTTCATGAGAGGTGCGGAAGCCATCGAAGAAATGTAAGAAGGGGACTCTTGATTTTAATGTTGCGGATTGGGCTATCAAAGCAAAGTCCATAGCTTCTTGAACGGAAGCGGAAGCTAATAGAGCAAACCCCGTGGTGCGTGCTGCCATTACATCGGAATGGTCTCCGAAGATAGAAAGGGCATGAATAGCCAGAGAACGGGCGGACACATGAAATACGGTCGGAGTGAGCTCGCCCGCAATTTTGTACATATTGGGTAGCATTAACATTAAACCCTGGGAAGCGGTAAAAGTTGTGGTAAGGGCACCTGCTTGTAGGGCTCCGTGAACAGCGCCTGCGGCACCTGCTTCACTTTGCATTTCTACCACTTGTGGGATATTTCCCCACATATTTTTTCTGCCTTCTGCGGCCCATTGGTCCATAAATTCGCCCATTGGAGAAGAAGGGGTAATGGGATAAATAGCGGCGACATCATTTACCTGATAGGCAATAGTAGCAACCGCTTCATTTCCATCCAGTGTATGCATTGGTCTACTCATAGTTGTACTCCATTCTATCTGTTTTATATTAATATTTTTAGAAAAAAACAATCCCTCTAATGGAGATTACCGCACTTTTAAAAGCACCTATTGTATTATCTTACTTTTACAGGAATAATTGCAATTTTGGTAGGGGAAAACACATAAGGGGCTTATCAAATATAGGTAAAGTTTGATTTAACTGTATATTAATATAAGTTCTACAAATAAACTATGTTTTTCATGAATGAGGACAGCGAGTAAATGTTTTTTTACTAAATTTTTTTACTAAAAAAGTGATTTATTAAAATCCAATTGCTTCGTAGTTGTTTTTTTTATTACCTCAGTTCCCATTGAGATTATGAAATTAACCCCTTATGTAGTTTTTTCATAAATAATGAGCTCCATTTTCATTTATACTTGATTTTAAATGCATATCTATTGAGAGATTCCATTGTTTTTTTTCTTCTATCCAACCGCTAATTCTTCAGATTTTTCTAATTGATGTTTTTTTTGAGTAGCGGGGATAAGTCTTTTTTCTGGTAGCCCGTAAGTATCATAGTTTTTTATGGTTTGTATTAGAATGGTTAAACCCGTGGCTATGGTTTCTTCACTCATGGATTCAGGGGTATCATATCGTGTATGATAGTAATGTGCAGGGCTGGGGTCCATTGCGACTAATGCAGATGCAGGAACGCCGTTACGGGTAAAGGCAGTAGCGTCAGAGGAGCCTAAGAATACAATTACGGGTTTTAAATTTATTCCACAATCTAAACCTGCCTGATATAATAAGGATATAACGCCATGGTGATGAGGAAGCAAACCATTCAGGTCTCGAATAACTACCCCTAATTCTGAAAAATCGCCTAAAGTATCTATGGCAATAACTACCGTGGGAAGATTTTTTAATTCATCTTTGTGTTGTTGGACAAAAGCCATAGCACCTCGAAGTCCGGCTTCTTCACTACCTGTTATAAGACATCCTATTTCTGTGTTTTGAATTTCCAACGGATGATTAGAAAACCATTTTAGGACCTCTACTGCGGTAAGGCTACCACTTAAATTGTCATTTGCACCGGGGACTACTTGAGAAAATTTTATGAAGGAAACGGCTATTAGACCATATAGTATCCCAAATAGAATAGATATTTTTCGGAGATTTTCTGGGATAAATGGGAACTCTTGCCCTTTGAAAGTTTCATAAGAGAAAAGAATTGATAACAAAAGCAAAATAAGGACACTTACAATCATGGAAAGAAGAGCGATTTTAATATATTTTTTTCCCCATTGATTAAATCGCATTTCATAGGCACTGTCTGCATGTCCACAAAGGATAATCCTTTGGGTTATGTTTTTCCCGGAGGGAGTCCATTTTGCATAGACATTGTTGGATTTTTTTTTAGGCAGAAAAGGGTCTAATAATTGACGGTATTGACCGAATTGGAACCAGATGATGGCGAGAGAAACAATCAGTCCTAAAAGCCCGATATAGGGATATTGATTAAGAATTGCAGAAGAGAAAAAAATGATGATGCCCGTCACAGGGAAAAAGAAGAGTAATCCCATGGGGGCTACTGTAAAAGGTTCCATTATTACAGTATTAGCATATTTACTTAATTCTTCTGTTAAGTACTGTTGTGTTTTGTATTCGCTTTCCGAACCGGGTTCGCGTGGTCCCCATTTTTCCAAAATATATCCTATTTTTTTGATGATTTCTTTTGCTATCAGGATACTTTCTCCCTTAGGAATAAGGATCTTATTTGCCATATTTGT